>CAIQHF010000017.1 GCA_903871605.1 uncultured Sphingomonadaceae bacterium | reverse complement strand
TGCTGGACGGTGTTGGAGGCGCGGCTGCCCCATAGGGCGTAGAAGAGCGTATAGAGTTCGCACGCGGCGGTGAGCAGGAAGCTCCATTGCAGCCCGTAGCTGTCGGCGAGCCAGCCCTGGACGAAGACGAGCGCGCCGCCCGCGATCGCCATGACGAGCAGCCCCGATCCCTCCTCGGTGAGCGGCCCGAGCCCGCGGATGCCGAGCGTGAAGATCGTCGGGAACATGATCGAGTGGAACAGCCCGACCGAGATCAGCGCCCACATCGCGACCGGGCCGCTGGCGAAGGTCGCGATCAGCATCACCACGAACGCGCCGATGCTGGCGAGCGCGAGCACGCGCTCGGCGGACATCGCGCGCATCACATAGCTGCCGACGAAGCGCCCGACCATCATCCCGCCCCACAGCAGGAACAGATAATGCGAGGCCGTCTCGTGGCTGAGATTGCCGATCTGCGGCTGCGACACGAAGTTGATGAACAGGTTGGAGACGCCGATCTCGGCGATCAGATAGATGAAGATCGCAGGGATGCCGAACACCAGGTTGCGGTGCTTCCACAGCGAGCGGTTGCGGCGCTCGGCGGCGGCCTCCTTGCGCGCGGCGCCCCCGAAGCTCGGCAGCGGGAAGCGCGCGATCACGATCGCCAGGATCGCCAGCACCACCGCGACGATCAGATAGGGCAGCTGCACCGAGCGCGCATCGGCGAGGCGCTGCGCCAGCGTCAGCGTGTCGGCGCCGCCGACCGCGGTGCCCGAGGCCGAGCGGCCGAGGATCAGGTATCCGCCGAACAGCGGCGCGAGCGTCGTCCCCATCGAGTTGAACGCCTGGACGAGATTGAGCCTGGCGGGCGCCGATTCCGCCGGCCCGATCACCGCGACATAGGGGTTCGCCGCGACCTGGAGCAGCGTGATCCCGCTGGCGATGACGAACAGCGCGACCATCACCACGCCGTAGGAGGGGATGCGCGCCGCCGGGATCATCAGCAGCGCGCCCGCCGCCATGATCAGCAGCCCGACCACCATCGACCTCTTGTAGCCGATCCGCTCGATCAGCTTGGCCGAGGGGATCGAGGCGAAGAAATAGGCGATGAACCACACCGATTCGAGCAGCGTCGTCTGGCGGTAGCTCAGCTCGAACACGCTGCGCAGATGCGGCAGAAGCGTGTTGTTGATGACGGTGATGAACCCCCACATGAAGAACAGGCTGGCAAGCAGCGTCAGCGCGGGTCGGTAGGATGCGCCGCCGGTGCCGGCGATCGGCGTCATGCTGGTCGTGGGAGCGGGGCCCGCCATCGGTCTTTTCCTCGTCCTCGCCTCGAACACCATGCTCGGGCTTGCCCTCGGCTTTTTTGTCTGAGTATATAGGGCACCTAGGCGCGTCAACAGGACGCGCGGGCGGGAGGCGCGATCGATGATAGTGCGGCAGCCCTGCCCGCGCGCACGGTCGATCGCCGGGTCTGCGATCCAGCGCGATCATCGCGATCGATCGACACGCCGTTCGCCGACATCCCCATCTTCGTCCGGAACCAGATAGAATGACCGATACGACGCCCCCCGCCCGCCTCCGTTCGCGCGCCTGGTTCGACAATCCCGACAATATCGACATGACGTCGCTCTATCTCGAGCGCTATCTGAACTTCGGGCTGAGCCTCGAGGAGCTGCGCTCGGGCAAGCCGATCATCGGCATCGCGCAGACCGGCTCGGACCTGAGCCCGTGCAACCGCCACCATCTCGTCCTCGCCGAGCGGCTGCGCGAGGGCATTCGCGAGGCGGGCGGGATCGCGCTCGAATTTCCGGTCCATCCCATACAGGAGACCGGCAAGCGCCCGACCGCGGGGCTCGACCGCAACCTCGCCTATATGGCGCTGGTCGAGGTGCTGTACGGCTATCCGCTCGACGGTGTCGTGCTGACGATCGGCTGCGACAAGACGACGCCCGCCTGCCTGATGGCGGCGGCGACGGTCAACATCCCCGCGATCGCGCTGTCGGTGGGGCCGATGCTCAACGGCTGGCACAAGGGCGAGCGCACCGGCTCGGGCACGATCGTGTGGAAGGGCCGGCAGATGCTCGCGGCGGGCGAGATCGACGACGAGGGCTTCATCAAGCTCGTCGCCTCCTCGGCGCCCTCGACCGGCTATTGCAACACGATGGGCACCGCGACGACGATGAACAGCCTGGCGGAAGCGCTGGGCATGCAGCTGCCCGGATCGGCCGCGATCCCCGCGCCCTATCGCGACCGCCAGGAGATCGCCTATCACACCGGCAAGCGCATCGTCGGCATGGTCGCGGAGGATCTCAAACCCTCCGACATCATGACGCGCGACGCCTTCCTCAACGCGATCGTGGTCAATTCGGCGATCGGCGGCTCGACCAACGCGCCGATCCATCTGGCAGCGATCGCGCGCCATCTGGACGTCGACCTTACGCTCGACGACTGGCAGGCGCACGGCCACAAGGTGCCGCTGCTGGTCAATCTGCAGCCCGCGGGCGACTATCTCGGCGAGGATTTCTACCATGCCGGCGGCGTTCCCGCGGTGATCAGCCAGCTGATGCAGCAGGGGCTGATCCACGAGGGCGCGATCACCGCCAACGGCCGCACGATCGGCGACAACAACCGCGGCGTCGACATCGAGGACGAGAAGGTGATCCGGCCCTTCGCGCAGCCTTTGGTCGAGGATGCCGGCTTCATCGTGCTCAAGGGCAATCTGTTCGACGCCGCGATCATGAAGACCAGCGTGATCTCGCCCGAATTCCGCGACCGCTATCTCTCCAACCCCGACGACCCCGAGGCGTTCGAGGGCCCGGCGATCGTGTTCGACGGCCCCGAGGATTATCATCACCGGATCGACGACCCGGCGCTCGGCATCACCTCGGCGACGCTGATGTTCATGCGCGGCGCGGGGCCGATCGGCTATCCGGGCGCCGCCGAGGTCGTCAACATGCGCCCGCCCGCTTACCTCATCCGCGAGGGCATTCACGCGCTGCCGTGCATCGGCGACGGCCGCCAGTCGGGCACCAGCGGCTCGCCCTCGATTCTCAACGCCTCGCCCGAGGCGGCGGCGAACGGCGGCCTCGCGCTGCTCAGGACCGGCGACCGCGTGCGCATCGACCTCAACCGCGGCACCGCCGACGTGCTGATCCCCGCCGACGAACTCGCCGAGCGCCGCGCCAAGCTGATCGCCGACGGCGGCTTCCAATATCCCGCCTCGCAGACGCCGTGGCAGGAGATGCAGCGCGCGGTGGTCGGCCAGCTCAACACCGGCGCGATCCTCGAAGGCGCCGAGAAATACCAGCGCATCGCCCAGACAATGGGACTGCCCCGCGACAATCATTGAGGGTGGCCGGGCGATGACGGAAAAGGTCGACCGGACGCGGCGTGGGCTGCTGCTCGCCGCCGGTCTCGCGCCCGTCGCCGCCGGCGCGGCGACGGGGCAACGCGCGCCGGGGCACGGCCCCGCCCCGCTCGCCCCGCGGCCGCCGATGGGCTGGAACAGCTGGAACAGCTTCGCTACCACGATCACCGAGGCGCAGGCGCTCGAGACCGCGCGGATCCAGCGCGACCGGCTGCTGCCGGCGGGCTATTCGCTCTTCACGGTCGACCACCAATGGTATGATCCGCACGCCACCGGCTATACCTACAACGACGACATCAAGCCGGTGATGGACGGATATGGGCGCTTCCAGCCCGATCCGGCGCGCTTTCCGTCGAGCGCGGGCGGCAAGGGGTTCGCCACCCTCGCCCGGCAAATCCATGCGATGGGCCTCAGTTTCGGCATCCACCGGATGCGTGGCATCCCGCGCGACGCGGTACGGCGCAACCTGCCGATCCTCGGCACGTCCTACCGTGCGCAGGACATCGCCGACACGCGCAGTATCTGTTCGTGGAACGTCGATATGTACGGCGTCGACATGCGCAAGCCTGGCGCGCAGGCCTATTATGACGGCGTCTTCGCGCAGTTCGCCGAATGGGGCGTCGACTTCGTCAAGATGGACGACATGTCGCGCCCCTATGACGCGCACGCGCCCGAGATCGCCGCGGCCAGCGAGGCGATTGCGAGATGCGGCCGGCCGATCATCCTCAGCCTGTCGCCAGGCGAGACGCCGGTGTCACGCGCCGCCGACGTCCGGCGGCACGCGCAGATGTGGCGGATCAGCGACGATTTCTGGGATGAGTGGCGGCTGCTCGAGGCGCAGTTCGTGCGTCTCGAAAATTGGCACCCCTATGCGGGCCCAGGTTCGTGGCCCGACGCCGACATGCTCCCGCTCGGCCGGCTCGCGCTCGGCCAGCGCGACACGCGCTTCACGCCCGCCGAACAGCGCACATTGATGACGCTCTGGTCGATCGCACGCTCGCCGCTGATCATGGGCGGCGACCTGCGCCATCTCGACGCGCCGACGCTGGCGCTGCTCACCAACCCCGAGGTCATCGCGGTCAACCAGACAAGCACGGGCAACCGCCCGCTGTTCCTCGAGGACGGCATCAGGGTGTGGACCGCCGAAGCGGAGGGAAGCGGCCGCTATCTCGCGCTGTTTAACATGCACGACGATGAGCGATCGGTGGGCGTCGAGCTGCGCCATCTCGGGCTGACCGGCGCGGCGAAGGTGCGGGATCTGTGGGCGCGGACCGATCTCGGCGCCGCCACCGGGCGCTTCACGCAGACGCTGCCGCCGCATGGTGCGGGGTTGTACCGGCTGGGCTGAAACGGTCGGCTCGTGTGCAACAGCATGTGCTCCTGCGTAGGCAGGAGCCCAGGTGAAGAGCCGCAGCGCTTGCAACCCTGGGCTCCTGCCTGCGCAGGAGCACGGTGCGCTTGAATATCGATCGGCGCCAAGCCGAATTGCAGGCGGAGGGAACAGCGTCCCGGTCACCCCCGGAGCGACATCGCGGTATCCTCGAGCGCGAGCCGTACCAGTTCGGTCATCGCCACGCGCGCCGCGTCGGGATTGGCATCGGCGATCGCGGTGAACAGGATGCGGTGATCGGGCAGCGGGTCGCGCGGCAGTTTGCGCTTGCGCTGCTTGAAGATCGTCGTCCAGCCGACCGCCGCCTCGATCGAACTCGACAGCGAAATCAGCGGCGCGTTGCGCGTCGCCTGCAGGATGCCGGTGTGGAACGTCTGG
>CAIQHF010000016.1 GCA_903871605.1 uncultured Sphingomonadaceae bacterium | reverse complement strand
ATGGCGAACAAGATCTATGCGGATGCGGCGGCGGCGCTTGCGGGCGTTCTGTTCGACGGCATGACGATCGCCAGCGGCGGCTTCGGGCTGTGTGGCGTGCCCGAGCGCCTGCTCGACGCGATCCAGGCGGCAGGCACCAGGGAGCTCACCTTCGCCTCGAACAATGCCGGGATCGACGGGCAGGGGATCGGCAAGCTGCTGCGCACGCGGCAGGTCAGGAAGATGATCGCCTCCTATGTCGGCGAGAACAAGGAATTCGAGCGGCAATATCTGAGCGGCGAGCTCGAGGTCGAGTTCACCCCGCAGGGGACGCTCGCCGAGCGGCTGCGCGCGGGCGGCGCGGGCATTCCCGGCTTCTATACGAAGACCGGCGTCGGCACGCTGATCGCCGAGGGCAAGGAGGTGAAGCGTTTCGACGGCGAGGACTATATCCTCGAACGCGGCATCCGCGCCGATCTCGCGATCATCAAGGGCTGGAAGGCGGACGAGGCGGGCAATCTCATCTTCCGCAAGACCGCGCGCAACTTCAACGCGCCGGCGGCGACCGCGGGCAAGGTCTGCATCGCCGAGGTCGAGGAGATCGTGCCGGTGGGCGCGCTCGATCCCGACGCGATCCATCTGCCGGGCATCTACGTCAACCGGCTGATCCTGGGCGCGCCCTACGACAAGCAGATCGAATTCCGCACCGTGCGCCAGAGGGAGGCCGCCTGATGCTTTGGACGCGCGACGAAATGGCGGCACGCGCCGCCCGCGAGCTCAAGGACGGCTTCTACGTCAATCTCGGCATCGGCATCCCGACGCTGGTCGCCAACCATATCCCGGCGGGGGTCGAGGTGACGCTGCAGTCCGAGAACGGCATGCTCGGCATCGGGCCTTTCCCGTACGAAGGCGAGGAGGATCCCGATCTGATCAATGCGGGCAAGCAGACCGTCTCCGAACTGCCCTCGTCGAGCTTCTTCTCGTCCGCGGACAGCTTCGCGATGATCCGCGGCGGGCATATCGATCTGGCGGTGCTCGGCGCGATGGAAGTGTCCGAGGGCGGCGACATCGCCAATTGGATGATCCCCGGCAAGATGGTCAAGGGCATGGGCGGCGCGATGGATCTGGTCGCCGGCGTCAAGAAGATCATCGTCGTGATGGACCTCGCCGCCAAGGACGGCAGCCCCAAGTTCATCCCCCAATGCACGCTGCCGCTGACGGGCAAGAATGTCGTCGACATGATCATCACCGAATATTGCGTGTTCAGCCGCGACGATCACGACAGCCCGTTTGCGCTGATCGAGCTCGCGCCGGGGGTGACGGCCGATCAGGTCGCGAGCAAGGTGACCGCGCACTACCAACCGGCGCTGTAAGAATAATCGACACCCCGCGCGCCCGTTGCGTGCGGGGCGCAGCGCCCCTATCTCGTTCAGCGAAACGACAGGGGACGGAACCGGGCCTATGACCACCTTCGACGATCGCGAGCAGGCGTTCGAAAACAAGTTCGCGCACGAGGAAGAAATGGCCTTCCGGGTCACCGCGCGACGCAACCGCCTGCTCGGCATGTGGGCGGCGGAGCTGATGAAGCTGACGCCCGAGGAGTCGGAAGCCTATGCGCGCTCGGTCGTCCAGGCCGAGTTCGAGGAAGCGGGCGACGAGGATGTCGTGCGCAAGCTCCACGGCGACCTTCTCTCGGCGCAGGTCGAGATCGACGAGTCCGACATCCGCCATCAGATGGACGAGAAGCTGGTCGAGGCGAAGCGCCAGCTGCTCGGGTCCGTCTGACATGGCGATGGCGGCCGAGGACATCGTGGCGCTGATCCGCTCGGGAATCCCCGATGCAGAGGTCGAGATCACCGATCTGGCGGGCGACGGCGACCATTATGCCGCACGCGTCGTCGCCGAGAGTTTCCGGGGGGTATCGCGGGTGCGTCAGCACCAGCAAGTCTATGAAGCGCTGGGTGGTCGCATGGGAGGCGTGCTCCACGCGCTCCAGCTCACCACTTCGGCGCCCTAACGGAGAGAAGACGATGACCGACGACGTTCAGGCGCGTATCGCCGAAACCGTGAATGCCCACGACGTGCTGCTGTTCATGAAGGGCTCGCCGCTCTTCCCGCAATGCGGCTTCTCGAGCCGCGCGATCGCCATCCTCGATCATCTCGGGGTCGAATATGGTTCGGTCGACGTGCTCCAGGACCAGGGCATCCGCCAGGGCATCAAGCAATATTCGGATTGGCCGACGATCCCTCAACTCTACGTCAAGGGCGAGTTCGTCGGCGGATCGGACATCATGATGGAGATGTACGAAACGGGCGAGCTGGCCGAGCTGATGCAGAAGGCCGGCGTCACGGCGAAGGCTGCCTGATCCTGCGCGCGGCCGCTTCGGGCAGCGGGGTGGCGGGCCGCGCGTGGGATCGCGCTGGCCCGCCGGTGTTCGCGGGGACGTGGAACGCAGATATCCATGCAGGGCGCGTGCCAGATCGGGCGGCACGGGCTCGGGCGCGGCTTCCGGTGGTTAACGCGCGCGGGACCCCGATCCCGACTGTCAGAAAATCCGACATCGGCGCGAGCCGACCGTCATGAGTGCCGAGCCCGTCCACCCGCTCGTCCGCCGCGTGCTGGCGCCCAACCCCTCGCCCTTCACCTATACGGGCACGCAGACGCACATCGTCGGGCATGGTGCCGTCGCGGTGATCGATCCCGGCCCCGACATCGCCGAGCATGTCGCCGCGATCCTCGCCGCGACCGAGGGCGAGCGGATCGTCGCGATCGTCTGCACGCATACGCACCGCGATCATAGCCCCGCGGCCGCGCCGCTCGCGGCCGCAACCGGCGCGCCCGTCGTCGGCTGCGCGCCGATCGCCGCGCGCGACGGCAGCGGGCTCGAGGCGGGCTTCGATCACAGCTACGCACCCGATCGGGTCATGGTCGAGGGCGATATCGTCTCGGGGCCCGGCTGGACGCTCGAGGCGATCGCGACGCCCGGCCACACCTCCAACCATCTCTGCTTCGCGTTGCCCGAGGCGGGGGCGCTGTTCAGCGGCGATCATGTCATGGGCTGGTCGACGAGCGTGGTGGTGCCACCCGACGGCGACATGGGCGCCTATCTCGTCAGTCTCGAGAAGCTGCTCGCGCGCGACGACGCGATCTATTTCCCGGCGCATGGCGATCCCGTCACCCGCCCGCAGCGGCTGGTGCGCGGCATGATCGGGCACCGGCGCCAGCGCGAGAACCAGATCCTGCGGCTGCTCGACGAAGCGCCGCGCTCGGTCCCCGACATGGTCGCGGCGATGTATGTCGGGCTCGATCCGCGGCTGACGCAGGCGGCGGGTGCGAGCGTGCTCGCGCATCTGATCGATCTCCGCGCGCGCGGGCGGATCGCGGAGGCGGGCGAGCTGTGGAGCCTCGCGGCATGAGCCTTCCCGTTCCCCGGCGTTTGCCGGCGAACCGCGCGGCATGAAGACCGTGCTCAAGGTGCTGCTCGGGATCGTGCTGGCGTTCCTGCTGATCGCCGGCGGCGTCGCGCTCCTCGGCTACCGCGCGCTCGATCGGCTCTGGTCGCCAGCCTCGCCCGAGACGATCGCCACCGCCAGCCTGCAGGGGCTGCAGGCCGAGAGCCGCTTGACCGCCTTGGTCGCGACCTATGTCGCGGTGGTGACCTCCAGCCAGCAGCGCTTCGGTCTTTCGGCGCAGCGCACGCTGATCATGCCGGGCCGCGTCCGCTACGAGGTCGATCTCGCGCAGCTCAGGCCCGACGCGGTGCGCTGGCACGGCGACAGCCACACGCTTGACGTCGTTCTGCCCCCGTTGCTGCTCGAAGGCCCCGAGGTCGATCCGTCGCGGATGCGCGCCTATGATGGCGGCGGGCTGCTGCTTCACCTGACCGACAGCCGCGAGGCGCTCGACGCCTCGAACCGCAAGGCGGCCGAGGTCGAGCTGGTTCGCCAGGCGCGCGAGGCGGTGCCGATGGGAATCGCGCGGCAGGCGGCGCGACAGGCGGTCGCGCAGAATTTCGCGCTGCCGCTCAGGGCAGCGGGGCTCGATCCGCAGGTCCGCGTGCGTTTCGCCGACGAACCCAGCTTTCCGGCACCGGCTCCCTATGTGCCGATGGACCGCTCGCGCTCGCTCTCGCAGGTCTTCGGGCTTTCGCACTGACGCGCGCGCGCTTATGTGCGCGGCAACAGGAGACGACCGCATGAACGCCCCCGTCCAGAGCTTGAAGGGTCTCGACCTCAAGACCGAGATCGATCGGCTGCGCAAGCAGCGCAACGCCGTGATCCTCGCGCATTATTACCAGACCCCCGATATCCAGGACATTGCCGACTTCGTCGGCGACAGCCTCGATCTCTCGGCCAAGGCGGCGGCGACCGACGCCGACGTAATCGCCTTCTGCGGCGTGCGCTTCATGGCCGAGGTCGCCAAGATCCTCAGTCCGCAAAAGACCGTGATCCTGCCCGACATGGATGCCGGCTGTTCGCTGGAGGATAGCTGCCCGCCCGAGCAGTTTGCCAAGTTCCGCGCGGCGCATCCCGATCACATCGCGCTGACCTACATCAACTGCTCGGCGGCGGTGAAGGCGCATTCGGACATCATCGTCACCTCGTCGAGCGCCGAGAAGATCCTGGCGCAGCTGCCGATGGACCAGAAGATCATCTTCGCGCCCGACAAGAATCTCGGCGCCTGGTTCAATCGCAAGACCGGGCGGGACATGCTGTTGTGGCCCGGCGCGTGCATCGTCCACGAGGCCTTCTCCGAGACCGAGTTGCTCAAGCTCAAGGCGCAATATCCGGATGCGCCGGTGGCGGCGCACCCCGAATGCCCGGCGTTCATCCTCGATCATGCCGACGAGGTGGGCTCGACGCGCGCGATCCTCGATTTCGCGCTCAAGAGCCCGGCGCAGACGATCATCGTCGCGACCGAACCGCACATCATCCACCAGATGGAGAAGGCGGCGCCGCACAAGCGCTTCATCGGTGCGCCGGGCGCGGACGGCAACTGCAACTGCAACATGTGCCCGTACATGGCGATGAACACGATGGAGAAGCTGTATGTCGCGCTGCGCGACATGGAGCCGCGGATCGAGCTCGACGAGGCGACGCGCCTCGCGGCCAAGAAGCCGCTCGACCGGATGCTCGAAATGGCGGGGCGGACCGTGGGGCAGGGGGATGTCGGGCGGCGGGGCTGAACCCTACCATCAGCCGTTGGTGCCGAGCGAAGTCGAGGCACCAAAGCTCAGCGTTTGCAGCATGTCCCTCGACTTCGCTCGGGACGAACGGGGATAAAGTACGACCATGACCTTCGACCTTCCCGGCTTCGATCTCGACGCCTTCCTCACGTCGACGCTCGCCGAGGATCTCGGCGAGATCGGCGACATCACCTCCGCTGCGGTCATCCCCGCCGAGGCGCGGTTCCACGGCGCACTGGTCAGCCGCGACGCCATCGCGGTCGCCGGGCTTCCGATCGCCGCGGCCTTCTTCCGCCGGCTCGATCCGCACGCAACGGTCGAGGCGCTGGTCGAGGACGGCGACAAGGTCGGCCGCGGCACGACGCTGATGCGCATCGACGGCGCCGCGCGCGCGATGCTGACCGCGGAGCGATCGGCGCTCAACACGCTCCAGCACCTCTCCGGAATCGCGACGCTGACGCGCGCCTATGTCGATGCGATCGCCGGCACCGGCGCGACCCTGCTCGACACGCGCAAGACCATCCCGGGGCTCCGCCTGCTCGAGAAATACGCGACGCGCATGGGCGGCGCCACCAACCACCGCATGGGGCTGTGGGACGCGGCGATGATCAAGGACAATCACGTCGCGGTCGCCGGCGGCGTCGGCGAGGCGGTGGCGAGGGCCCGGCGCGCGGGGATCGAACGGATCATCGTCGAGGTCGACCGCATCGACCAGATCGAGCCCGCGCTGGCAGCCGGCGCGACCCACCTGCTGCTCGACAATATGGAGGCCTCGACGCTGCGCGGCGCGGTGACGCTGGTCGGCGGTCGCGTTCCGACCGAGGCCTCGGGCGGCGTGCGGCTCGACACGATCCGCGCGATCGCCGAGACCGGAATTACCTATATCTCGGTCGGGCGGCTCACCCAGTCGGCGCCCGCCGCCGACATCGGGCTCGATCTCGCAATCGCCTGAGATCGGTTGCATCGCGGCGGCGCCGTGATATGTTCGTCCTATGTTCCGATTCGAGGAGCGTGCGATGCGGTGGATATGGATGCTGTGCGCGGCGCTGTTTGCGCCCTCGATGGCGATGGCGCAGACGGCGCGCCCGCATGCCGAGCTGCCCAGTGCCGAGCAGCCGGCGCGTCGGGTGCCGACGACGGGCTATACGCTGTCGCTGATCTGGACGCCCGAGCATTGCTATGCCAGCCAGCGCCATCCGCGCGACGGCGCCGATCCCGAATGCAGCGGCCCGCGCGCGCATGGCTTCACGCTCCACGGGCTGTGGCCCGATGGCGAAGGCCCCGATCGCTGGCCGCAATATTGCCATCCGGTCGGGTTGCTGACCGACGCGCAGATCGCTGCCGGCAGCCGCGATACCCCCGCGCCGCAGCTGCTCCAGCATGAATGGGCGAAGCACGGCAGCTGTATGACCGACGATCCGGCGCGCTATTTCGCGCTCGAGGACCGGCTGTTTGATGGTGTCCATGCACCCGACATGGCGACGCTGTCGCATCGTCGCGGGCTGACCGTCGCCGATTTCGAGACCGCCTTCGCCGCCGCCAATCCGGGGATGCGCGCCGACATGATGCGGCTCGACCTCAACAAGTCGGGCTGGCTCGAGGAGGTGTGGCTCTGTCTCGGGCTCGACCGGCGACCGCGCAGCTGCCCGGCGGGGCAGGGCGGCGCGCAACCGGGCGACCGGGTCAAGGTGTCGGCGCCCTGAAGCGGCCCATCGGCGCCGCACCGCGGGGGAGTATATCGTTTATGCGGGTGTCGAGGTGAAGGGCGAGGGCTGACGCGCTGGGCGCCCGCGCGGGGACAGAGGCGCGAATGAGATCGCTCGCCGTTCGCCGCCTCGCGCGCGCGGAATCGTGCGCGACACGCTAGCGATGGACCGCGTCGCCCTCGATCGTCGCGAGCGCGGGATGGTGGCGCTCGAGATGGCGCTTGATCATCTTTAGGTTCATCGTGTTCGAGCGGAAGAAGAAGTCCGGGATCGCGCCGACCACGGGGATCAGCCCGAGAAGGAAGTCGACGCCGACATTGCCCGCCATCCGCGCCATCTGCCATTTCGACATGCCGAGGTTGCGCGCTTCCCAGATGATCCAGCCGCCCATCGCCGCCGCGATCGCGTCGCCCGCCACCGGCAGCGCGTCGAGGATCACGTCGAGCCCGATCCGGCGGTTGATCACGGGCACGACGAACAGCCCCTCGAGCAGATGCTCGGCATGCTCGATCCGCCGGCGCACCGAGGCGGGATCGCGGCCCATGCCGGGTACCCGGTCGGCAAGCTGGTCGAGACGGTCGGTTATCGGCATGACGATGCGCTCCTTCATCGCGCTCAGCGCTTGAGGGGGCCGTGAAGTTCATTCAGCGGATGCAGACCGCGCGGCGAATCGCGGTAGAGATCAAGATCGGGCGCGACGAGCGACCAGCGGATCGGCGGCCCGAGCGCGATGAACGGGGTCGTCTGCGCGATCAGCGCGTCGGCCTGGGTGAGCAGCACCGATCGCTCGGCGAGCGTCGGTGCGTAGCGCGCGGCGATCAGCAACTGGTCCGAGACCGCGGTGCACGGCACATGCTGTTCGCAGCCGAAGGCGCGCAGGTAGAAGCTGGCGACGTCGGCGGGTGCGACCAAGTCGACGAGCCGCAATTCGGCCGTGTCGGCGGGCCCGACCGCGACCGCGCTGACGCCGATCCGGCGCCAATCGTCGGCGACCAGCGCGAACAACATGCGTGCACCGGGTCCTGCCGGCATCGCGACGCGCACCGTCGGCGGGGTCGGTCCGCGCGCCACGATCTGCGCCGCCACGCCGCGGCGCGCGTCGAGCGGCATCGCCGCCCAGGCGGGTATGGTGGGAGTCGCCACCTCGGGGGTCGCCGGCGCGACGATCGTGGGCGAGGGCGTCCAGCCGGGCACGCCGAACAGCATCGCGATCCGATCGCGATCGACCGCCATGGCGAGCGCGCGGCGCACGTCCGGGTCGGCGGTGGCGCCGCCGGTGCCATTATCGACGAAGGCGAAGCCGAACAATCCGCGTACCGGATCAAGGTGCAGCGCATCGCGCGGTAGTGCCGCGGCGCGCGCAACCGCGAGATCGGCGAAACCGCCGCCAAGCACCAACGCCGCGCGGCCCGCGGCGAAGCGTGCCACCGCATGCGCCGCCGGCTCGCCGCGCAACCGGATCTCGGGCGCGCGCGCCGTCTCGCCGTCGTCGGGATCCGCATCCGGATCGGGAAGCGGGCGCAGCGTCGCGACGCCGCCGCGCATGGCAGCGATCGAGAAGGGGCCGGTGCGCGCATCGCCCATCGCCAGCGCGGGCTGCGCGAAGAGCTGCAGCATATTGGGCCGCGGCGCGCGCAGTTCGACGTCGATCACCTGCGGCGTCACCGCGGTGATCTCGTCGATCGCACCGAGCAGCGGCTTGAGCGGATTGCGGCTGGCGGGGGCGATCGCCGCGCGCAGCCGGCGTGCGACCGCGCCCGCGTCGATCGGCGCCCTGCCGGGGGGCGGGAGATCGGGGAGACGGAACAGCAGGCTGCGCCCTCCGCCCGCGACCGTCCAGCGCTCCGCCAGCCCGGGCACGACCTGCCCGGCGGCGTCGAAGCGGACGAGGCCCTGGCCGGTCGCGGCGATCAGCGCGGCGGCGGGCGCATCGGTCGTGTCGCCGTCAGGCGTGGTCGGCATCGCGCCGATCGAGGCGCCGATGACGCTGACATCGATCGGGCCCGCATCATGCGCCTTGCGGCAGCCGGCAAGTGCGAGCAGCACGATCAACGCGGTCGGCAAGGCACGATATATCGCCATCGGGCGCCAGCCTAGGCCGCCGCCACGCGCGCGCAAGCGGGCAGACACCTCGACTTCACCGCTCTTTTACGTTCATATCCTAGTCTTCCGTGTCGAAACGGGGAGAGTGTTGCCATGCAAGCCGAGATCGAGGTGCGTCGCGACGGCGAAACCCGTCGCGACACGCGCCGGTTCGCGCATCGCGACGGGGAGGTCGAGCCGGTCGGTTCGGATAGCCTGCCGGGCGTCGTCACCGATCTGTCGCGTTCGGGATTCCGGATGGTCGTCGACGAGCCACTCGCGCCCGAAAGCGTGGTGTGGCTCAAGGTCGGCGGCTATGGCCCGTTCATGGCGCGCGTCGTCTGGTATGACGGCACCGCGATCGGCTGCGAATTCGCCGGCAAGCTGCAGTCCGACGTCGTGGGTCAGCTGCTCGAAGGCTGATCGCGCGGGCTAGATGCCGCCGAGATAGTCGAGCTTGCCGAGCGGAACCCCGTTGTGGCGCAGGATCGCGTAAGCAGTGGTGACGTGGAAGAAGAAGTTCGGCAGCGCGAAGTGGAGCAGGAACGCCTGCCCCGCAAACCTGAATTCGCTGGCGCCCGCCTTCAGCGTGATGATGCGCGTCTCGCTGCCGTCGAAGCGCTCGGCGGCAATGCCTTCCACGAAGCCGATCGTTTTCGCGACGCGGTCGCGCAATTGCGCGAAGCTCGATTCGGTGTCGGCAAAGCTCGGCACCTCGACATCGGCGAGCCGCGCGCACGCCCCCTTTGCGGCATCGCTGGCGATCTGCACCTGACGCGACAAGGGATGCATGTCGGGTGCGAGCCGGGCGTCGATCAACGCGGACGCGGCGATCGCGCCGCCCTCGGCGAACGCCTCGCCCTTGGTGAGCAAGGTCGACAGAACGCCCAATTGGCGGACGAACAGGGGGACGGAGGCCTGGTGCATCGAGAGCGGCATGATGAGGTCCTGATCGCGAGGGGGGTGGTCGCGCTCTAGCGCAGCCGCGCGGGCAGCGCCAACCGACGACCTACGGGAAAATTCGCCTAAGCTTGGCGGCGCTTACCAGAAATCGGGCGGAGCAAATGCGGGGCAGTTCGGCATCATCAGCCCGAAACCGGCTTGAACCGGGGTGCGCAGGTGTATGGCACGGCTAATGCAGTGGCGGCTTCGCGATCGCATCGGCGGTCGCCGAAACGATCTTCGGGGAGCCCCGTCATGAAGCTTGTCCATCACGCCCTCGCCGCCGGCATCTCGCTCGTCGCGATGCTTGGCGCTCTTACGCCGGCCGCCGCCGCCGGTGCCCACCCGCTCGATGCCAAGGTCACCTATCGCGCCGCGACCGACGAATATTGCATCGATCTGACCAACGTCGAGGGGCCGCGCGTCGGGTCGTTGCTGCCCAATATCGAGTGCAAGTCGAAGACTGCATGGGCCGTCGAGGGCCTGGCGATCAGGCGGGACTGAGGTCGCCCGGCCCGCGCGCTGCGTCGCGGGCGATGCGGCCGCGGCCGTGGTGCGGGCGGCGGGACTCGAACCCGCACTCCAAGGGAAGGCGATTTTAAGTCGCCAGCGTCTACCGGTTCCGCCACGCCCGCGCGAGGCCCGGTAAACCCGCAGCGCCGCGCCCGGTCAAGCCCGCGTCGCGCGCGACTCAGACGTTGAGGCGCTCGCGCATTTCCTTGCCTGGCTTGAAATAGGGGACGCGCTTGGCGGAGACGTCGACGGGCTCACCGGTGCGCGGGTTGCGGCCGGTGCGCGCGTCGCGCGCGCGGGTCGAGAAGGCACCGAAGCCTCGGAGCTCGACCCGGCCGCCGGCCGCAAGCTGCGCGCTGATCGCTTCGAAGATGGTTGCCACCAGCCGCTCGACATCCTTTGCAGGTAGATCGGGGTTGGCATCGGCAACCCGCTGCACCAGTTCGGAACGGATCACTGCCTGGTCACCTGCGCGCCTTCGTTAACTAAGATCGCACCATCCCATAAAACTGGATCAATGTCACGCCTCTCGATGGTCTTATGTCCCACCACGCGGATATGAAAAAAGCCCCTCCCGGCCGAGGCGCGGAAGGGGCCAATTTCGGTATTGGCAGCAGGCCTAAAGAGCCTGCACCTGCCGACGCTTACTGGTCGTTCTGACGGGCCTTGAGCGCCTCGCCGAGGATGTCGCCGAGCGACGCACCCGAGTCGGACGAGCCATATTGCGCGACGGCCTGCTTCTCTTCGGACAGCTGGAGCGCCTTGATCGAGAAGGTCGGCTTCTTGGACCGGTCGAAGCCGGTGACCATCGCGTCGAACTTCTGGCCGACCTGGAAGCGCTCGGCGCG
The DNA here is from genome assembly GCA_903871605.1 of uncultured Sphingomonadaceae bacterium. Classification (GTDB taxonomy): domain Bacteria; phylum Pseudomonadota; class Alphaproteobacteria; order Sphingomonadales; family Sphingomonadaceae; genus Solisphingomonas. The sequence goes on along the minus strand of CAIQHF010000016.1, from coordinate 1,211 downwards.
CTGCTCGTCGCGGTCGCGGCCAAGATCGCCGCGGCGGATGAAGCCGGTCGCGCCATCGTCGCCGACCTGCACGTCGAGGCCGGCATCGCCCACCGACAGCACGGTGACGGTGACGGTCTGGCCCTTGTTGACGCCGCTGCCGCCGCCCGCGCCGCCGCTGCCTTCGCCAGCCGGCGCCGACGACACGCCGCCACGCTCGAGCTGCTTGATGCCGAGCGAGATGCGCTCCTTCTCGGCGTCGATGTCGAGCACGACCGCCTGGACGGTCTCACCCTTGTGGTGCAGCGCAAGCGCTTCCTCGCCGGTCATCCCCCACGAGATGTCGGACATGTGGACCATGCCGTCGACATCGCCGTCGAGCCCGATGAACAGGCCGAACTCGGTCGCGTTCTTGACTTCGCCGTCGACGGTCGAGCCGACCGGGTGCTTGTCGGCGAAGGCCTCCCACGGATTCTGCTGCGCCTGCTTGAGGCCCAGCGAGATGCGACGCTTCTCCTCGTCGACCTCGAGGATGACCACGTCGACTTCCTGCGACGTCGAGACGATCTTGCCCGGGTGGACGTTCTTCTTGGTCCAGCTCATCTCGGAGACGTGGACGAGACCCTCGATGCCCGGCTCGAGCTCGACGAAGGCACCATATTCGGTGATGTTGGTGACGCGGCCGGTGAACTTGCCGTTGATCGGATATTTGGCCGACGCGCCTTCCCACGGATCGCTCTCGAGCTGCTTCATGCCGAGGCTGATGCGCTGCGTCTCGCGGTTGATGCGGATGATCTGCACCTTGACGGTGTCGCCGATCGCGATGACCTCCGAGGGGTGGTTGACGCGCTTGTAGCTCATGTCGGTGACATGGAGCAGGCCGTCGATCCCGCCGAGATCGACGAACGCGCCGTAATCGGTGATGTTCTTGACGATACCCTCGATCACCTGGCCTTCGGCGAGGCTCTGGATCAGGCCGGTGCGCTGCTCAGCGCGGGTCTCTTCGAGGATGGCGCGGCGCGACACGACGATGTTGCCGCGGCGGCGATCCATCTTGAGGATCTGGAAGGGCTGCGGGATGTCCATCAGCGGGGTGACGTCGCGGACCGGGCGGATGTCGACCTGCGAACCGGGCAGGAAGGCGACAGCGCCATTGAGATCGACGGTGAAGCCGCCCTTCACGCGGCCGAAGATGACACCATCGACGCGGTTACCGGCGGCGAATTCATGCT
>CAIQHF010000015.1 GCA_903871605.1 uncultured Sphingomonadaceae bacterium | reverse complement strand
TTCACGCGCAGCGATTGCGGCTCTGGGCCCCCGCCTGCGCGGGGGAACGGTAGGGAGTAGGTGCCGGTCTCTTACAGCTTGATGACGCGCCCGGCCACATGCGCAGGCTCGGCCTGCTCGACATAGAGGCTGGTCATCGGCTCGTCCTCGACCTCCACCGTCTCGTCGCTGGTGAAGCCGTTGAAGGCGGTGCGCATCGCACAGCCATAGGCGCCCAGCATGCCGATCTCGATGAAGTCGCCCACTGCCGTGTCGGCGGGCAGCTCGAACGGGCCGGCCATCCGGTCCATGTCGTCGCAGGTGGGACCGTAGAAGCTGAAGCCGATCGAGCGGGCATGGCTGTCGGGCTCGCGCAGCAGGCTGACGGGGAAGCGCCAGCCGATGTGCGCGGCGTCGAACAGCGCACCGTATGCGCCGTCGTTGATGTAGAGCTCGTCGCCGCGACGACGCTCGACGCGCACGAGCAGCGAGGCATATTCCGCCGACAGCGCACGGCCGGGCTCGCACCACAGCTCGGCGGAGTAGGACACCGGCAGGCTCTCGAACGCCTCGTGGATCGTGCGGAAATAGCGCTCGAGCGGCGGCGGCTCCATCCCCGGATAGGAGGAGGGGAATCCCCCACCGACGTCGATCACGTCGACGGTCACCGCCGCCGAGACGATCGCCGCGCGCACGCGCGCCATCGCGTCCGAATAGGCCTGCGGGCTCATCGCCTGCGAGCCGACGTGGAAGCAGATGCCGAGCGCATCGGCGACCTGGCGCGCGGCCATCAACAGCGGCGCGGCGTCGGCCAGATCGACGCCGAACTTCGAGGCGAGGCTGAGCTTGGAGTGATCGGACGACACGCGCAGGCGGACGCAGAGCGTCAGATCGGCGGCGCCGTCGGTGGCGCGGACGATCTTGTCGAGCTCTTCCTGGCTGTCGAGCGAGAAGGTGCGGACGCCGTGCGTGACATACGCCTCGCGAATGGCCTCTTCGGCCTTCACGGGATGCATGAAGCAGAGCACGGCGTCTGGCAGCGTGCGCGCGACCAGACGCACCTCGGCGATCGAGGCGACGTCGTAATGCGTGATGCCACCCTCCCACAGCGTCTCGAGGAGCGCTGGCGAGGGGTTCGCCTTCACGGCATAGAGCGAGCGACCCGGAAACTTCTCCGAAAAGAAGCGGGCAGCGCGCCGCGCAGCGTGCGGGCGGATGAGCGTGACCGGTTGTACCGGACGCGCCTTGGCGATCTCAAGGACGGAAACGGCCTTGTTGGGGGCTACCCCCAGCGCGCGATGATGCTTGTGCAATTCAAGGGACCTCCAGGGGTAGTTTCAACAAGAGCTGCCTTGCGGTTGGAAGTCCCATGGGGCAGCGAGTGGGGCGATATAGGACCAGCGGACCCCCCCTGTAAAGGCTTGTCCAAACCCGCGGAGAACCGCCATTTTTGACCTCGAATCAACGCGCTCGTTAAGCAATCGGTTGCCGACGCCTTCCGGCATTCGCGACGCGGCCAACGCTCTGGCGCACGTGGGGGTCGTCACGCCTCTGATCGAGACCCGAATCCGGGGCGAAGCGGTGTTTATCAAGGCCGAATGCCTGCAGCGCACCGGCAGCTTCAAGCTGCGCGGCGCCTGGTGGCGGCTGTCGTCGATACCGGAGGCCCATCGGGCGGCGGGCGTCGTCGCCTTCTCGTCGGGCAATCACGCACAGGGCGTGGCGTGGGCGGCCGAGCGGCTGGGGATGCCGGCGGTGATCGTGATGCCGCGCGATGCGCCCGCCGCCAAGGTCGCGGGGACGCGCGCGTCGGGCGCGGAGATCGTCTTCTACGATCGCGCGACCGAAAGCCGCGAGGCGATTGCGGGCGATATCGCGCAAAAACGCGGTGCGGTGCTGGTGCCGAGCTTCGACGATCCCTGGATCGTCGAGGGGCAGGGGACGGCGGGTCTCGAGATCGTCGACCAATATCGTGCCGCCACGGGTCGCGACGTCGAGCGGATCGCAGTGTGCTGCGGCGGCGGGGGGCTGTCGTCGGGAATCGCGCTGGCCGCCCCTGATGCGGCGATCGTCGTCGTCGAACCCGAGGGCTGGGACGATATGGGCGAATCGCTGCGACAGGGCGCGATCGTGCTGGTGGGCGTTAACCCGCCCGCGACCGCCTGCGACGCGTTGCAGACGCTACGGGTTGCGGACCTGACCTTCGGTATCCTGCACGGTCGCGGCGCCACGGGTGTCGCGGTGACCGAGGCGGAGATTGTCGCGGCGATGCGCTTCGCGTTCGAGACTCTCAAGCTGGTCATCGAGCCCGGCGGTGCCGTCGCGCTGGCGGCCGCGCTTGCCGGCAAGGTGTCGCTGGCGGGGACGGTGCTGCTCGTCTCGGGCGGCAATGTCGATCCGGCGACCTTCCGGACGCTGACGGCATGACCGCGGGCAGCGGCTTCGCCGAGTTCGCGCTCAGCCTCGCGATGCTCGCCGCCTTCGCGCTGGCGATCGCGGGCGGGCGGATGGTGATCAAGGGGCAGGATCGTCAGCGGGGGTGGCTGATGCTCGGTGTGGCGGTGGTGCTGGTCGCCAATGTGCTGATCTGGGCGTGGCCGTGACACAGCATGTTCCCCGGCGAAAGCCGGGGCCCAGCCCGTAATCTCCGGTGACCGCCGCGTTCTGACGGATATGTGGGGCTTGGGCCCCGGCCTTCGCCGGGGAACGGCTATCGGCGTTACCTCAGCCGCATGTCCAGATAGCCGTCGACCGATTTCATCAGCGGATCCAGCTCGTTGGCGAAGAAATGGTTCGCCCCCGGGATGGTGTCGTGATGGATGGTGATGTGCTTCTGCGTGCGCAGCTTGTCGACCAGCTTCTGCGTCGCGGGCGGGGTCGCGACCTCGTCGGCGTCGCCCTGGATGATGATGCCCGAGGACGGGCACGGCGCCAGGAAGCTGAAGTCGTACATGCTCGCCGGCGGCGCGATCGAGATGAAGCCGCGCACCTCGGGCCGGCGCATCAGCAGCTGCATCCCGATCCACGCGCCGAAGGAGAAGCCCGCGATCCAGGTCTGCGTCGCCTCGGGGTGGATCGACTGGACCCAGTCGAGCGCCGAGGCCGCGTCGCTGAGCTCGCCGATGCCGTTGTCGAACAGGCCCTGCGATTTGCCGACGCCGCGGAAATTGAAGCGCAGCGTCGCGAATCCGCGCCGGACGAAGGTCTGGTACAGGCTCTGGACGATGCGGTTGTTCATCGTGCCGCCGGCCTGCGGATGCGGGTGGAGGATCAGCGCCACGGGCGCGCGCGGGCGCGGGCCGGGGTTGAAACGACCTTCGAGGCGGCCCTCGGGGCCGGGAAAGATGACTTCTGGCATTGCACCTGCTGCGGACGAGCAAAGAAAAACGGCCGGTTTCAGCCGCGCGATTGGCGCCCTATATAGAAAGCCGGGCCTGTGGTGCAATCATCGTGCGCAGGCGACAGGAGCTTTGCGTCGCCAATGCCCCCGCGCGTCTATCTCGATCATGCCGCGACGACCCCGCTGCGCCCGGTCGCGCGCGCCGCGATGCTCGCCGCGTGCGATGTCTGGGCGAACCCCTCGTCGCCGCATGGCGAGGGGCGCGCGGCGCGCGCGGCGCTCGAGGAGTCGCGCCGGCGGATCGCCGCGGCGACCGGCTGGCGTGGTGCGATCCTGTTCACCAGCGGCGCCAGCGAGGGGATCGCGACGGTGATGCGCGGCGCCAAGGCGGGGCGGCGAATCGTCTCGGCGGTCGAGCATGATGCGCTGCGCCGGGTCGGCGAGGGGGCGGTGCCGCTGCCGGTCGGCGCCGACGGGCGGGTGAGTGCGGACGGGCTCGCGCTGGCGATCGAGCGGGCGGGCGAAGCGCCGCTCGTCGCGGTGCAGGCGGTCAATAGCGAGACCGGCGTGATCCAGCCGTTCGAGACGATCGCGGAGACGGTGCGATCAGCCCGCGGGCTGTGGCTGTGCGATGCGACGCAGGCGGTCGGGAAGATCGATCTGCCCGACGCCGATTTCATCGCTTTCTCGGCGCATAAATTCGGTGGCCCGGTGGGCGTCGGCGCGCTGCTGGTGCGCGATCTGGCGACGCTCGAGGCGGGCGGCGGGCAGGAGCAGGGCTATCGCGGCGGCACCGAGAATCTGCCCGGCGTCGCGGCGATGGCGGCGGCGCTCGACGAGGGATCGGGCTGGATCGACCGGATCGCCGATCTGCGCGCGCGGTGCGATGCCGCCATCGAGGCGGCGGGCGGCGCGATCGTCGCGCGCGACGCGCCGCGGCTGGCGACGATCGCTTCATACCGGATGCCGGGAATGGCGGCGGCGGCGCAGCTGATCCGCTTCGACATGGCGGGGTTCGCGGTGTCCGCCGGCAGCGCCTGCTCGTCGGGGAGCCTCAAGCCCAGCCATGTGCTCGCCGCGATGGGGATCGATGCGCGGACGGCGGCCGAGACGATCCGCGTGAGCTTCGGCCGCACGACCAGCGGCGGGGAGATCGACGGCTTCTGCGAGCAGTGGCGTGCGATCGCACGCGACGCTACAGCCCGCGCGGCATGAAGCGACCGATCTATCTCGATTATCAGGCGACGACGCCGCTCGCTCCCGAGGCCCGCGCCGCGATGCTGCCCCTGCTCGAGCAGGCGTTCGGCAATCCGCATTCGCCACATCGGCTGGGTCGCGAGGCGAAGGCCGCGGTCGAGCTGTCGCGCGAGGTGATCGCGGCGCCGTTCGGGCCGGGCGGGCGGCTGCTGTTCACCAGCGGCGCGACCGAGGCGCTCAACTGGGCGATCAAGGGCATCGCCGAGATCGCCGGCCAGGCGCGCCCGCGGATCGTCGTCACCGCGATCGAACATGCCGCGGTGCTCGATACCGTCGGCTGGCTGGCGGGGCGCGGGCATGACGTCGTGCTGCTGCCGGTCGGGCGCGACGGCATCGTCGATCTCGACGCCGCGCGCGCCGCGATCGACGACCGCACCGCGCTGGTCGCCGCGATGCTGGTCAACAACGAGATCGGCACGATCCAGCCTGTCGCCGAGCTCGGCGCGATGGCGCACGCGGCGGGCGCGGTGATGCTGTGCGACGGGGTGCAGGGGTTCGGGCGCATACCGCTTCCGGTCGAGGCGTGCGACATGATCGCGATCTCGGCGCACAAGATCCACGGCCCCAAGGGGATCGGCGCGCTGTGGCTGCGCGATGGCGTCGCGCCTGCGCCGCTGATGCACGGCGGCGGCCAGGAGGGTGGGCTTCGCTCGGGGACGCTCGCGCCTGCCTTGTGCGCGGGGTTCGGCGCGGCGGCCGCGCTGGCGTTCGATCGGATCGCGGACGATGCCGCGCATGTCGAGACGCTGTGGCGCGACGCCTTGGCGGGGCTGGGCGAGGGGTGGTGGCTCAACGGCTCGGCGACGCGGCGTTGGCATGGCAATCTCAATGTCCGCCGCGACGGGCTCGACGTTGCGCGCCTGATGACGGATCTGCGCGACATCGCCTTATCGGCGGGTTCGGCCTGCGCCAGCGGATCGGGGCGGCCGAGCCACGTGCTGCGCGCGATCGGGCTCGACGAGCGCCAGGCGCGCAGCGCGATCCGGCTCGGTTTCGGCCGCTACACGACCGCGGACGAGATCGGCGAGGCGGTCGCCGCGATCCGTGCGGCGGCCGAGCGGCAGGCCAGCTGGGCGGCATGACGCATATTCGCTTTCTGGACGCCGCAGGCGCGGTCTCGGCCGAGGTCGATGCGCCCGCCGGATCGCGGCTGCTCGATGTCGCGCAGGCCGCAGGACAGCCGCTCGAGGGGACGTGCGAGGGGCAGATGGCCTGCTCGACCTGCCATGTCGTCGTCGCGGCGGAGGATTTCGTCAGGCTCCCGCCCGCCTCCGACAATGAGGAAGACCTGCTCGATCTCGCCGCGCATGTCTCCCGCACCTCGCGGCTCGCCTGCCAGATCTGGCTCGACGGGACGCTCGACACGCTCACCGTCCGCATGCCGGGCGCGGCGCGCGATATGACCGGGCGTTGACACGGCGGCGGGCCGGATCATCGGCGCGTTTGCCGATCGCGTTATGATCGTCCGCGTCCTGCACCGCTGCCGCGAGGCCTTCCGCCACCGCCGCTGATCTTGCCAACACCGCAGCGTTCGACCATATGCGCCGCGGGAGTCGGGCGGACGGAGTCGTCGCCAACTTGGTCAGATCCGGAAGGAAGCAGCCACAACGATTTTTCGCCGGGTCGTTCCGGCTCCCACCGCGGTCGCTTTCCGGCTAGTCTGTCCCCGATGACCGAATCCCCCACACCTTACCGCGTGCTCGCGCGCAAATACCGGCCGCAGCGCTTCGACGAGCTGATCGGGCAGGACGCGATGGTGCAGACGCTGGGCAATGCGATCCGGCGCGGGCGGCTGGCGCATGCCTTCCTGATGACCGGGGTGCGCGGGGTCGGCAAGACCTCGACCGCGCGGCTGATCGCCAAGGCGCTCAACTGCATCGGGCCGGACGGGCAGGGCGGTCCGACGATCGATCCCTGCGGCGTCTGCGAACCGTGCGTCGCGATCGCGGAAGGGCGCCATATCGACGTGATCGAGATGGACGCCGCAAGCCACACCGGCGTCGACGACGTGCGCGAGATCATCGAGGCGGTGCGCTACGCCGCGGTCTCGGCGCGCTACAAGATCTACATCATCGACGAAGTCCACATGCTGTCGAAGAACGCGTTCAACGCGCTGCTCAAGACGCTCGAAGAGCCGCCCGCGCACGTCAAATTCCTGTTCGCGACGACCGAGGTCAACAAGGTGCCGGTGACGGTGCTGTCGCGCTGCCAGCGCTTCGATCTCAGGCGGATCTCGGCCGAGCTGCTGGCGGGGCATTTCGCGCATGTCGTCGAGGCCGAGCAGGTTTCGGCCGAGCCCGAGGCGCTGGCGCTGGTCGCGCGCGCGGCGGAAGGGTCGGCGCGAGACGGGCTCTCGATTCTCGACCAGGCGATCGCGCATGCCGGCGCCGATTCGACCGGGGTGACCGCGGTGCAGGTCCGCGAGATGCTGGGCCTGTCCGATCGTGGCGCGGTGCGGCGGCTGTTCGCGCTGCTGCTCTCGGGCGACGCGCCCGCGGTGCTGGCGGCGCTCGCCGAGCAGCATGCGCTCGGCGTCGAGCCTGCGGCGCTGTTCCGCGGGCTGCTCGAGGCGGTGCACGGCGTCACGCGCGCCAAGGCGGGCGGTGCGCCCGATCCCGCGCAGTCCGCCGAGGAGCGCGAGGCGCTCGGCGAATGGGCGGATCGGCTCGGCCACGCCACGCTGCACCGGCTGTGGCAGCTGCTGCTCAAGGGGCTGTCCGAGATCGAGACCAGCGCGATGCCGATGGAGGCGGCCGAGATGGGCTTGCTCCGCGTCGTCCATGCGAGCCAATTGCCCGATCCGGCGGAGCTGCTGCGGCGGCTCCAGTCGGGCGAGCCGATGCCGGTCGATGCGGGCGCGCCGTCCGCATCGCCCATATCGCCCGCCGCACCCGCCGCTGCGGCGGCCGTCGCCGTGCCCGACAGCTTCGCGGCGCTGATCGAGGGCATCGAGCGGCGCCACGCGCATCTCGCGCAGCAACTGCACGATCATGCCAGCCTCGTCCGCTACGCGCCGCCCGAACTGGTGCTGCATCCCGAGCGACCGATAGACGGCAATATCGCCAAGGCCTTGAACGACGTGTTCGCGATCGGCTGGAAGGTCTCGATCGCCGATGGGCCGGGCGAACCGACGCTGCGTCGGCAGGAACTCGCGGTCATCGAGGACGCGCGCCGCGCGGTCGTCGAGAGCCCGGTCGTCGCGGCGGCATTGGCGGCGTTCCCGGGCGCCGAACTTCTCGAAAACCAAGGATAAGACGATGGACCTCAATGAATTGATGAAGGCTGCGCAGAATGTGCAGGATCAGCTGAGCAAGGCGCAGGCGACGCTCGACCATGTCGAGGTCGAGGGCGTCGCGGGCGGCGGGCTGGTCACGGTCAAGGCGACCGCCAAGGGGCGCGTCACCGGAGTCGCGATCGACGACAGCCTGATGGAGCTTTCCGAAAAGCAGATGCTCGAGGATCTGATCGCCGCGGCGTTCAACGATGCGCGCGCCAAGGCTGACGCGGTCAGCGGCGAGGAGATGAGCAAGATGACCGCGGGCCTGCCGCTACCGCCGGGGTTCAAGCTGCCGTTCTGATTTGCCGCATTACCGTGCTCCGGCGAAGGCCGGAGCGTTGAAGCAGGCCACGGC
>CAIQHF010000014.1 GCA_903871605.1 uncultured Sphingomonadaceae bacterium | reverse complement strand
GGTCGGCGAGGCGCGCGGGGCTCTCGTCCGATCCGGCGGCGAGCAGCGCCGCGCCCTCGACGGTTGCGAGCGCGAGCCGCGCCGCCTGATCCTGCGGCAGGCCGACCGCCTCGCCAGCCTTCGCCATCGCGTCGACGAAGCGGAACAGGAAGGCGGGGCCGCAGCCCGACAGTGCGCTGGCCGCACCGAACAGCGTCTCGTCCTCGATCCACTCGATCGCGCCGAGCGGGCGGACGAGCGCCTCGGTCTCGCCGCGCGTCGCCGCATCGGCGTCGGCGGCGTGGAGCAGCAGCACCCCCTTGCCGATCGCGACCGGCGTGGTGGGCATGACGCGCACGATCGCGCGGTGCGTCGGGAAGCGCCGCGCGAGCGAGGCGATCTCGACGCCCGCGAGCACCGAGACGATCAGCGTCCCCTCGCCCACCAGCGGCACGAGCAGCGGCACCGCCTCGTCGAGTTTCTGCGGCTTCATCGCGAGCACCAGCACGGCGGGCATCTCGCCGTCGGGCGGCGGCGCCGTGAACACCGCGACACCCTCGGCGACCGCCGCGCCCGACGGCCGTATCACGGTGATGCGCTCGGGCGCGATCCCCTGCGCCAGCCAGCCGCGCAGCATCGCGCTGCCCATATTGCCCGCGCCCGCGAGCCAGATCGGCCCGCCGCCCGCGACGCGCTCGGCGCTCGCGGTCATGCCTCGCCCCGCGTCTCGATCAGCGCGGAGGCGATCGCGTCGGCCGGGGTCTTGTCGCCCCACAGCACGAACTGGAACACCGGATAGAAACGGTCGCATTCGTCGATCGCGGTCTCGATCAGCGTCTCGGCCTGATCGAGGCTGAGCACGCTCTCGCCGTCGCCCTCGATCAGCGAGGCGTTGCGGTAGAGCGCAAGACCCGATGCCGCCCACAGCTCGAAATGGCCGAGCCACAGCTGCTCGTTGATCAGCCCGATCGTCTCGTACACCGCCTGCCGCTTGTCGGCGGGGACGCGGATGTCGGGGAGCGCGAGGAATTGCAGCACGCGGTCCTCGGGGCGCCACACGCCGCGCAGCTCATATTGCGTCCAGCTGCCCTGCACGGTCGCGGTGACCTCGTCCTCGCCGAGCCGCTCGCACGCCCAGCCATGCGCCTGGAAATAGCTTTCCAGCATGTCGATCGGCGGCGTCGCATCGCCGCGCGCATCCTCGAGATCGTCGAGTGTCATCGTCCCGCCCCTAGCGCAGCGATCGCTGCGCGCCAAGCCGTGGCGGGCGCGCAGGCTCGGCGCAAGCGTGCGGGGCGCGAAAGCTGTGGAGAACCGTCAGGCCTCGGACGGCGGCGTGTACGACGTCGGCGCGCCGGTCTCGTGCAGCCTGCCTTCGAGCGCATCGAGCCGCGCCTTGAGCGCATCCGCCTCGTCGCGCGCGGCGGCGGCCATCGCCTTGACCGCGTCGAACTCCTCGCGGCTGACGAAATCCATGCCGCCGAACACGCCCTTCATCTTCTCGCGCATCTGGCTCTCGGCCTCGCGCCCCGCGCCCGCGACGGTGCCGGCGACGCCGTTCATCAGCTTGACGAGGTCGTCGAAAAAGCGGTTCTCGGATTGCATGCTCGTCTCCGGTTGAAGTCAGAGCTGCACTTGGGTGCTCGACGGCGCGGGCGCAAGCGTCGCCGCCGTCGGATTGAGCGTCTCGATCGCATGGGTGAGCCACGCGGCGAAACAGATCCACGCCAGATAGGGCAGCATCAGCGCCGCGGCGCGCCGGCGGATGCGCGCGAAGGCGAGGATCGTCGCGACGGTCAGCACGATCATCAGCAGGATGATCGCGAAGGCGGCGCCGATCGCATGACCCGCAAAGAACACCGGCGACCAGGCGAGGTTGAGCGCGAACTGCGCGACGAACAGCGTGATGCCGATCCAGCGCCCGCTCGCCCCGCGCGCGCCGATGATCATCGCCAGCGCCAGCCCGATCAGGATGTAGAGCAGCGTCCAGGCGACCGGGAAAAGCCATTCGGGCGGCATCGCCGCGGGCTTGACGAGCCTTGCGAACCACGGGTTGGAAGACCCCGACCCGGCGACCGCCCCCGAAATGATGCCGAGCAACAGCACCAGCGGTACGGTCACCAGCGCGACGCGGGCGAAGGACATCCGCAACTGGCCCGGCGACGCTAACTGGCTCATATTCTACCCCATTGCCCGGGATGATCGACGCGCACGAGGTATCGACTTGCTGCGCCGCGTCAACCGCTCGTGTCCGCGATCTGTTTCATTGCGGTGACCAGGAACTCGATATTGCCTTCGGGTCCCCTGATCGGGCTGGGCACGACTCCCTCGACGCGCCAGCTGCTCGCCTCCAGCCACGCCACGACATCGTCGCATACGGCGCGGTGCACGGCCGGATCGCGCACCACGCCCCCCTTGCCGACCTCGTCGCGACCGGCCTCGAACTGCGGCTTGATCAGCGCCGCGAGCCGCGCGCCGGGCCGCGCGAGACCGAGTGCTGCCGGAAGCACCTTGGCGAGCGCGATGAAGCTCGCGTCGCAGACGATCAGGTCGATCGGATCGGAGACGAGATCGATCGTGAGATGCCGCGCGTTGGTTCGCTCGAGCACGACAACGCGCGCATCCTCGCGCAGCTTCCAGGCGAGCTGGCCGTGGCCGACGTCGACCGCATAGACCTTGGCCGCGCCGCGCGTGAGCAGGACGTCGGTGAACCCGCCGGTCGACGACCCCACGTCGATCGCGGTCAGATCGGTCACGTCCCAGCCGAAATGCGTCAGCGCGTGATCGAGCTTGAGCCCGCCGCGCGACACCCAGGGATGGTCGCGCCCTTTGACGCTGAGCGGCGCGTCGTCGGCGAGCGCCTGCCCCGCCTTGTCGATCTTGCGATCGCCGGAATAGACGAGGCCCGCGAGGATCAGCGCCTGCGCGCGGGTGCGGCTCTCGGCAAGGCCACGATCCGCGAGCAATTGATCGGCGCGCACCTTCATATCACCGTTCCCGACCACGGTTGCAGCTCGCGCAATCGTGGTTTCATGTCTGTCACTTGAAACATTGTTTCGTCACGCATATCTGTCGTTTCGCCGCGGGGAAACAACCCACTCGCATGCCGAGCAGGCGGCTCAACAAGGAACGACCCATGCGCATTCTCGAAACCGTCGCCATGCTCGCGATGGTGGTCGGCGCCCAGACGCTCGCGATCGGCACCATCCTCATCCATTGAGGGACGCCGCGCGGACGGACGTCACCGCCCCGACCTGCCCAAGCCGCCGCGGCCCGCGCCCCGGCGGCTTTCGCATGTCCGGCTCGCGCGGCGGCTGAAGACAGCGACAACCGTCCGACGCCGCCGGTCCCGATCCGGCAACCAGAGCCGCAAGCGTCGCCACACGAAGCCAAGGATATCGGAGCCAAGCCCGGTATGGCGGCAGACGTGATCGAGCGACCCTCCGGCGCGCTTACGCCCGCGCCTCGCCGACCACGCCCACCGAATTGTGCCGCAGCGCCTTCTTGACCGTCGCGACGATGCCGTCGGCATCGAGGCCAGCCTCTGCATATTGCTTCTCGGGCTTGTCGTGCGCCTGGAAGACGTCGGGCAGGCGGAGCGTCCGGATCTTGAGCCCCGCATCGAGCAACCCCTCGTCCGACGCCAGCGTCAGCACATGCGCGCCGAGCCCGCCGACCGCGCCCTCCTCGACCGTGACTACCACCTCGTGGCTCGCGCACAGCTTGCGGATCAGAGCCTCGTCGAGCGGCTTGGCGAAGCGCAGATCGGCGACCGTCGTCGACAGGCCCTGCGCCTCGAGCTTGTCGGCCGCCTTGAGCGCCTCCTCGAGCCGCGTGCCCAGCGACAGGATCGCGACCTTCTTGCCCTCGCGGACGATGCGGCCCTTCCCGATCTCGAGCTTCTCGGGCGTCGCGGGCAGCGCCACGCCGGTGCCGTTGCCGCGCGGATAACGCAGCGCGATCGGGCCGTCGTCGTGGAGCGCGGCGGTGTGGACCATGTGGACCAGCTCGGCCTCGTCGGCCGCCGCCATCACCACCATATTGGGCAGCGTCGCGAGATAGGTGACGTCGAACGAGCCCGCATGCGTCGAGCCGTCGGCACCGACCAGCCCGGCGCGGTCGATCGCGAATCGCACCGGCAGGTTCTGGATCGCGACGTCGTGGACGACCTGGTCGTAGGCGCGCTGCAGGAAGGTCGAGTAGATCGCGCAGAACGGCCGCTGCCCCTGCGCGGCGAGACCCGCGGCGAAGGTCACCGCATGCTGCTCGGCGATGCCGACGTCGAACAGCCGGTCGGGAAACGCCTTCTGGAACTTGTCGAGCCCGGTGCCGGTGGGCATCGCCGCGGTGATCGCGACGATCGTCGGGTCGCGCTCGGCCTCGGCGAGCAGCGCGTTGGCGAACACGCCGGTATAGCTCGGCGGCCCCGGCTCGGCCTTGGCCTGAACGCCGGTGACGACGTCGAACTTCTGGACGCCGTGATATTTGTCCGCCGCCGCCTCGGCGGGCGCATAGCCATGGCCCTTCTTGGTCACGACATGGACGAGGATCGGGCCCTGCGCCGCGTCGCGGACATTCTCGAGGATCGGGATCAGATGATCGAGATTATGGCCGTCGATCGGCCCGACATAATAGAAGCCGAGTTCCTCGAACAGCGTGCCGCCCATCGTCATGCCGCGGGCATATTCGTCGGTCTTGCGCGCGGCGTCCGCCAGCGGGCGCGGCAGTTTCTTGGCGAGCCGCTTGGCGATGTCGCGAAGCCCCAGGAACGGCCCGCTCGATACCATCCGCGCGAGATAGGCGGACAGGCCGCCGACCGGCGGCGCGATCGACATGTCGTTGTCGTTGAGGATCACGACCAGCCGGTTGCCCGCCGCCTCGGCGTTGTTCATCGCCTCATAGGCCATGCCCGCCGACATCGCGCCGTCGCCAATCACCGCGATCGCCTTGCCGGGCTTCTTGGCGAGCTTGTTGGCGACCGCAAAGCCGATCGCCGCGGAGATTGAGGTCGACGAATGCGCCGCGCCGAACGGATCATATTCGCTCTCGGCGCGCTGCGTGAAGCCGGACAGGCCGCCGCCCTGGCGCAGCGTGCGGATGCGGTCGCGGCGGCCGGTCAGGATCTTGTGCGGATAGGCCTGGTGGCCGACATCCCAGATCAGGCGGTCGCGCGGCGTGTCGAACACATAGTGGATCGCGGTGGTCAGCTCGACGACGCCGAGCCCGGCACCCAGATGGCCGCCGGTGACCGACACCGCGGAAATCATCTCGGCGCGAAGCTCGCTCGCCAATTGGGGGAGCTGCTCGGGTTTGAGGCGACGCAGATCCGCTGGAATATCAATTTTGTCGAGCAGCGGAGTAGTGGGACGTTCGGACACTAAGACCTCTCCTTGGACCGCACCGCTTACGCCAAGCGACACGTCCTGTCGAACCGTGAACAAAGCTTAATTGCGAGGAATCACGCCACTGTGGCCGCGCTGCACTCCGCGCAGAGACCATGGACTTCGATCACCGGATGCTCGGGCGCGAAGCCGGCGCGAAGCGCCGCCGCGCGGACCTGCTCGGTGACCGCGTCATTGTCGACATGCGTCGCGCGGCCGCATCGGTCGCAGACGAGGAACATGCAATCATGCCGGCAGCCGGGATGCGGATTGGCGATATAGGCGTTCGCGCTCTCGATCCGCTGCGCGAGGTTCGAGGCGACGAACAGGTCGAGAATGCGATAGACGCTGTTCGCGGCGACGCGGCGCCCCTGCGCGGCGGACAGAAGTTCGGTGACGTCATAGGCGGACGCGGGCCGGTCGAGCCGCAGCACGTCGAACACCGAGGCACGCAGCGCGGTCCATTGCTCGCCGCGCTCCTCGAGCGCCGCCCGCGCCGCAGCGGCAAGCGCGGCACCATGATGATGCGCATGATCGTGCGTGCGTGCGACCGCAGCCTGGGAAACCGTCATGCCGCCAAACTAGGCGTGAGGCGCGCCACGGGCAAGGCCGCGGCGATGCGCATGGACGTGGCCGACATGCGCGTTGCGGCGATGCGCCAGCGCGAGCAGCACGACGCCCGCCATCGTCGCCGCGATCTCGGGCAGTCCCTCGGCGCGCAGCAGCCCGACCCCCATCAGCGCGAGCCCCGCCCCGCCGATCAGCAGCGGCGCGCGATCGCGGTGCGCCGCATAGCCGCGTCCGAGCGCGACCGCCCCGATCAGCATCGCGACCGTAAATCCGATCTCGTGCCACGCCGGATTGGCGAGCGCCGCGCCTGCCGACGCCAGCACCGCGGTGAGCATCACCGTCGCGATGCAATGGACGAGGCACAGGCTCGACAGCCCGATTGCCATCCGGTCGAGACGGCCGATCCGGACCTCCTCGTCGGCCGGAGGGATGATGTCGGGATGAAGGCTCGCCATGCGCGGCTAAGTGGCAGCTTCGATCCGATGATACAATATCTCATTTCATTCTTTTCTTCGTCCGCGATGATCGCCGCACGAATTCGGGCGGGGCCGCCCCGGTGGATCGGGCCGGCGAACCGCGCCGATGGATCGGGCTGGCGCGTCGACCCCGCGAATTGAGAATGTCTCGCCCCTATAGTAAGGCACCGGCATGTCCGACATCGTCTCGACTGCCCCCGCTCCCTTCCGCCTTCCCGGCCGCCCCGCCGCCGCTCGCCCCGCGCCGCGCGCCTTCGCCGCCTGGCTGCTCGTTGTGGCGGCGATGGTGCTGGCGATCGTGATCGTCGGCGGGATCACGCGGCTGACCGAATCCGGGCTGTCGATCGTCGAATGGGATCCGATCCTCGGTGCGATCCCGCCGCTCGACCATGCGCAGTGGCAGGCGGCATTCGACGCCTACAAGGCGATCCCGCAATATCGCGCATTCAATACCGGGATGACGCTCGCGGGCTTCCAGCATATCTATTTCTGGGAGTTCCTGCACCGGCTGATCGCGCGCGGGATCGGCACCGTTCTCGCCGTCGTGCTGCTCGTCTTCTGGTGGCGCCGCGCGATCCCGGCGGGCTTTGGCTGGCGCACGGTGCTGATCTTCGCGTTGGGCGGCCTGCAGGGGCTGGTCGGCTGGTGGATGGTCTATTCGGGGCTGCAGTTTCGCACCGAGGTCAGCCACATCCGCCTCGCCACGCACCTGCTTACCGCGCTGCTCATCTACGGCACGCTGATCTGGACCGCGCTGGACCTGTTCTCTCTCGCCCGCGATCCCCATGCAAAGGTGGCGCGGCTGACGGGGCTGGCCGTGGTGGCGATGCTGATCCTCGCGCTCCAGCTGATGCTCGGCGCGTTCACCGCGGGGCTGCGCGCGGGCTATGCGTTCGCCAGCTGGCCCGAAATGGGCGACGCGTGGTTCCCCGCCGGCGGCTGGGACGGCGCCGCGACGACGCTGCACAATCTCGTCTATAATCCGATCGTCGTGCAGTTTCTCCACCGCTGGTGGGCGTGGGTCGCGTGCGTCGCGGTGCTCATGGTCGCGCACGTCGCCGCCAAGGCCGGCGCGCGCGGGCCGGCGATCGCCATCGCGGCCACGGTCGCGGTGCAGATCCTGCTCGGCATCGCGACGTTGATCAGCGGCGTCGCGATCCCGATCGCGGTCGCGCACCAGGCGACGGGCACGCTGCTGCTCGGCGCGCTGATATGGGGTGGCCACGCGATCGGCCGACGAGAGACAGCGCCCGCCGCATGATCGCGGCTCTGGCGATCGCGTTGCTCGCGGGAGCCGGAGACCCGCTCCGCTTCGCGCCGCCGATCGACCAGCCGCTTCGCTACCGCCATACCGAGCACCGCATCGGCGACGACGGTGGCGACCTCCGCTTCACCATGACCGAAGAGGTGCGCTATGCCCGCGACGGTGCCGGCTACATCATGACGATCCGTGCGCTCTCCGCCGATGCGCAGGCGCCCGCACCCGCCCGGGCGGTGTTCGACGCCGCGATGCGCCCCTTCATCGGCGTTCCGGTCCGGCTGCACCTGTCGCCGACGGGCGATCCCGGCGACCTGATCGATGCCGACGCGACCTGGGCACAGCTCGTCGCGGCGATCCAGGCGGCCGCCGATGCGCGTCCGGCAACCGACACGCTCGATCAGCGGGCGCTGATCGAGCGCACCGCACGGGGTCTTGCGACGCTGCCCCCCGCCGCGCGCGACGCGATGATGAAGGCGCCCGCCGTGGCGCTGCTCGGGCTCGCCGTCCCCGATCTCGGCGTCGGCGACAGCGCACCGCTCGCCGAACCCGTCGAGACCCCGCTCGGCACGGCGCTGCCCAGCAGCGGTACGATCCGGCGCGATCCCGACAGCGACGGCGCGCGCCACTATCGCCGCGATCTCGCGACCAGCGCCGCGGCTGCTGATGGGCTCGCCGCGACGCTGCGCGCGAACGCTGCGAAGGCCGATCCGGCCACCCGCGCCAGGATCGAGCAGCAGGCGGCGGCGATCGAGCGGCTGCGGATCCACGAGACGGGGGGCATCACGCTCTCCGCATCGAGCGGCCTGCTGCTCGCGGCGAGCCAGCGCACGACCTGCGCCGACCCCGCCGCACCCGGCGGCGAGCGCCCCGTATCCGAACAGGAAGAGCTGCTCATTCCCTGATCGTTTTCTTACGGTATTCAGATACCCTACGCTAAAACCCCCGTTTTGCTTGACTTGCGTGCCCCTCATCGTCATTAGGCCCGTCTGTAGCGCCGTCCAGCGATGGGCGGCGCGCTGCGTTTCACGCGATCACGGAGAACGACGCCATGAAGGCGCTCATGAAGACCACCAAGTCGGCGACGCCGTTCACGGTAGAGAAGAAATGGCATCTGATCGATGCCGATGGTCTGGTGGTCGGGCGTCTCGCCTCGATCGTCGCCAACATCCTGCGCGGCAAGCACAAGCCGAGCTACACCCCGCACATCGATTGTGGTGACAATGTCATCATCATCAATGCCGAGAAGGTGAAGTTCACCGGCAAGAAGACCACCGACAAGGTCTATTACAAGCACACCGGCTATGCCGGCGGTATCAAGGAAACCACGCCCGCGAAGATCCTCGAGGGCCGTTTCCCCGAGCGCGTGCTCGAGAAGGCCGTCGAGCGGATGATCCCGCGCGGTCCGCTGGGCCGGGCGCAGATGCGCAACCTGCGCGTCTTCAAGGGCGCCGAGCACGACCATGTCGCGCAGAACCCCGAAACTCTCGATGTCGCGGGCATGAACCGCAAGAACAAGGTGGGCGCCTGATGTCCGACGATCGCCAGTCCCTTTCCGATCTCGCCGCGCTGACCGGCGCAGCGGCGGCTCCCGCTCCGGCCGCGCCCGCGGCGCCGAGCTATGACGCCGACGGCGAGCCCGTCGCCGCCGCGCCCGCGCCCGTCGTCTCGACGATGCCGCTGCGCGAGAAGATCATCGACGCGCAGGGCCGCGCCTATGCCACCGGCCGCCGCAAGGACGCGGTCGCCCGCGTCTGGCTCAAGCCCGGCTCGGGCAAGATCACGGTCAACGGCCGTGATCAGGAGATCTATTTCGCACGCCCGACGCTGCGCCTCGTCATCAACCAGCCGTTCGGCGTCGCCGAGCGCGAGGGCCAGTATGACGTCGTGTGCACCGTCACCGGCGGCGGGCTTTCGGGCCAGGCCGGCGCGGTCAAGCACGGCATCTCGCAGGCGCTGACCCGCTTCGAGCCGGTGCTGCGTGCGCCGGTCAAGGCGGCAGGCTTCCTCACCCGCGACAGCCGCGCGGTCGAGCGCAAGAAGTACGGCAAGGCCAAGGCGCGCCGCAGCTTCCAGTTCTCGAAGCGCTAAGCGTCCCGAACGATATGTTGCCGAAAGGGCGGTCCCGGGATGCCGGGGCCGCCCTTTTGCGGTCCGGGAAAGTGCGCCGCCGGCGCCGAGCCCGGATCGGCGCCCCGGATGCTCGCGGTCAGACGGAGGAGACGATCCGGTTCCGCCCCGCCTGCTTCGCGGCGTACATCGCGGCATCGGCGCGTTCGACGAAATCGGTGGGCGTCTCGCCGCGCCGCAACGTTGCGACCCCAGCCGACAGCGTGATCGTCCCGATCTCGCGACCATCGGACCGCGTCCGCAGCACGCGACCGCTCACCACCTCGCAGAAGCGGCGAACGATCTCCAGCGCATCGGCCGACCCGTGGTTGGGCAGCAGAACGACGAACTCGTCGCCACCGAACCGCGCCGGGAGGCCGGCGTCGCCAAATATCGCGACCATCTGCGATCCGACGAAGCGAAGCACCTGGTCGCCGAGCTTGTGGCCCCAGCTGTCGTTGAAGGTCTTGAACCGGTCGACATCGCAAAAGGCCAGCGACAGCGGGCTGCGCGTCGCGACCGCGACCGCGACCGCGTCGGCGAGGCGGCTGTCGAACGCGCGACGATTGGAAAGCGACGTCAGCGCGTCGCTGCCGCTCTCCAGCTTGGCGCGCGACAGATCGTCCTTGAGCGACGTCAGCTCCGATCCGGCCGCTTGAAGGTTGGACTCGAGCGCCGCGGTGCGCTCCGCCATGGCGATGGTGCGCACCAGCAGGTCGGCGAGGAGCTCGGCGGCATCGGACCCCGGATCGAGGCCGCGCAAATGATCCGCGCCGGCGTTGAGCGAATGCGAGTAGCTCGAGGCGTCGCTGATCGCCTCCGACGTCGCACCGAGAATCCGCCCCAATTGCGCGTCGAGCTGCACCATATGGCCTGCGACATCGATCTGGCCGCGCGGCGGCGGCGCTGTGTCGCGTATCTGCTGGAAGGTCGCGGCGTCGATCGGCGACCTGACCGCCATCGCGCGATCGAAGGCGGCGACGACGGCGGGGTCCGAACGCGTGACGAACCGGTGACACAGTTCATAATTTTCCGGGGACGCATCAACGCTCGCCTCCAGAATGATTTCACGGATACGATCAATGACGTCCGACTGCCGCATAGCCCCCTCTGTCCGACCACATACGCCCATCGATGAGGCCTCTTTAGGCCGATCGACGCGCCGCGGCTATCGGCAACGCGCCGCAGCCGTGGCGACGGCGGCGCGCGATCAGCGGTCCGGTTGCTCAGCCCGACGCGCGTTCCTTGATCGCCGAGAAGCGCACCTCGGGCGAGCGCTCGGCGACGTAATTCACCTCCCACGCGTCGCGCGCGAGAAAGACGGGCGCGCCGTCGCGGTCCTCGGCCATCGCGCCACCGCGCCCCTCGGCGAAGCTCTTGAGCGTCGCGGGGTCGTCGGCGGAGATCCAGCGCGCGGTCTCGAATGGCGAGGGCTCGAATTCGGCCGCAACATTATATTCCGCCGACAGCCGCGAGATCAGCACCTCGAGCTGCAGCTGCCCGACCACGCCGACGATCCACTGAGAGCCGACCAGCGGCTTGAACAGCTGCGTCACCCCCTCCTCGGCCATGTCGACCAGCGCGGTGCGCAGCTGCTTGGTCTTGGTCGGATCGAGAAGCCGCACGCGGCGAAGGATTTCGGGCGCGAAATTGGGGATGCCCGTGAAGGTGATCGCCTCGCCCTCGGTCAGCGTGTCGCCGACGCGCAGCACGCCGTGGTTGGGGATGCCGATGATGTCGCCGGGCAACGCGCTGTCGGCGAGCTCGCGCTCCTGCGCGAAAAAGAAGATCGGCGAGTTGATCGCGATCACCTTTCCGGTCTGGACCTGCTTGAGCTTCATGCCGCGCCTGAACTTGCCCGAGCAAATCCTGAGAAAGGCTATGCGATCGCGGTGCTGCGGGTTCATATTGGCCTGCACCTTGAAGACGAAGCCCGACACCGCGGGATCGTCGGGCGTCACCGCACGTGGCTTGGCGGGCTGCGTGCGCGGCGGCGGCGCATGCTCGCCGATCGCGCCGATCAGCGCGTCGACGCCATATTCGCGCAGGGCCGAGCCGAAGAAGACCGGCGTCTGGTCGCCATGACGATAGGCGTCGAGATCGAAGCCGCCATAGCCGCCCAGCGCCAGTTCGGCCTCTTCGCGCAGCCGCTGCGCACCCTCCGCCGACACCAGCGTGTCGAGGCGCGGATCGTCGAGCCCGGCCAGCTGCTCGTCGGGCTTTTCCGGTCGAGACAATATGTTGCGACGCAGATCGAAGAGCCCTTCATAAAGGCCGCCCATGCCGATCGGCCAGTTCATCGGCGTCACGTCGAGCGCCAGCTTGTCGGCCACCTCGTCGAGCAGCGCGAACGGATCGAGCCCTTCCCTGTCGACCTTGTTGACGAAGGTGACGATCGGCACCGAGCGCAGCCGGCAGACCTCGAACAGCTTGCGCGTCTGCGCCTCGATGCCGCGCGCCGCGTCGATCACCATGATCGCCGAGTCGACCGCGGTCAGCGTGCGATAGGTGTCCTCGGAGAAATCCTCATGGCCGGGCGTATCGAGCAGGTTGAAGGTCAGCGTCTCGCCGTTCGGGCCGGGGCGCTCGAAGGTCATCACGCTCGAGGTGACCGAAATGCCGCGCTGCTGCTCGATCTTCATCCAGTCCGATCGCGCACGGCGGTTGTTGCCGCGCGCGCGCACCTCGCCCGCCAGGTGGATCGCACCGCCGGCGAGCAGCAGCTTCTCGGTCAGCGTGGTCTTGCCGGCGTCGGGGTGCGAGATGATGGCGAAGGTGCGGCGGCTGGCCGAGGGGTGGGCGTCGACGATGCTCATGGCGGCGCATGTAGCGCGTGCGGCGCAGAAAGCGAGAGGGGGGCGGCCTTGGCCGCTCGTCTCCGTTGCTACCTCTCGTTCGCCACCATCCGGTTGTTGCTCCGATCCCTATCGGGAAGCCGGTGATCCGGATCGACCTCCGCGCTCACCACATGCTTGCCCGCCGCGACCGGTACGTCGGTGCTCGCCTGACGGATCCACGCCTCGGCGGGCAGGCGGATGTCGTCATGGCCGCCATCGGCGTAGCTCACCCGCAGCGTCGCGGGCATCACCAGCGGATCACGGTTCTCCACCGTCACCAGCGTGCGGCCGTCCTTCGCGAGCGCGATCTTGGTCACCGCGACGTCATAGGTCGCATTGGTCAGATACCAGCCGCGCCACCACCAGCTCAGATCCTCGCCGCTCTCGCTCTCCATGAAGCGGAAGAAGTCGGACGGCTTGGGATGCTTATATGCCCAGGTCGCGATGAAGCGGCGGAAGGCGGGATCGAACCGGTCCGGTCCGAGGATCTCGTTCCGCAACAGCATGAGGCCCAGCGCCGATTTGAAATAGGTGACCGGGTGGCGGTATGTTTCGGTGATCGTGTCGGCGCGCGAGACGATCGGCGGCGCCTGAGGGTCGGCGAGGATCGGCACTATCTCGTCGACCGGATTGCCGCCCCCCGGCGCGAACTCGCTGTCGCGCTTGGGGCCGAACTCGCCGCGGTTGAAATCGTCGCTCTCGAACGTGTCGATGAAGGTGTTGAAGCCCTCGTCCATCCACGCGTCGCGGCGCTCGTCGAAGCCGACGATCATCGGGAACCAGCTGTGCCCGATCTCGTGCGCGGTGATCCAGAAGAGCGGCTTGCCCTTGTCGTCGATGCCGTCGAACACGATGCCGGGATATTCCATGCCGGACGCCGGTCCCGAGATGTTGATCGCGGCAGGCCATTGATAGGGGTACCAGCGCCGGGACATATTCTCGACCGTGTCCTTGACGTATTGCGTTGAGCGATCCCAGGCCTGCGGCCCTGCTGCCTCGGCGGGATAATAGGACATCGCAAGCGACGTCTTGCCACCGGGCAGGTTGATGCGCGCGGCATCCCAGGCAAAGGCATCCGAGGCCGAGAGAGCGACGTCGCGGGTGTGGTCCATATGGTAGTGCCACGTGCGGTGACCCGCGGGCTTGGCGGCACCGATCTCGGAAGGCGCGACGATCCTCACCGTCTCGTCGCTCGCCGCCGCCTTGGCCAGCCGCTCGCGCTGGGTGCCGCTGAGCACCTCCTGCGGGTTCTGCAACTCACCCGATCCGGCGACGATCATGTCGGCGGGCACGGTCACCCAATAGTCGAAATCGCCATATTCGAGGTAGAATTCCTGCGCCAGATAGGGAAGCGGATCCCAACCGCGGACGTCGTCATAGACCGCCATGCGCGGATACCATTGCGCGAGATCGTAGATCGCCCCGCCCTTGACCGGCCCCCACGCCATCCGTCCGCCGAACGCGCCGGGGATGGTGAAGCGGTAGCGCAGGTGGATCGTCAGCTTGCCGCCATTGGCCGCAAGCGGGGTGGGCAGCGCGATCTGCAGCCGCGTGTCGCTTTCGACCGTCCGCACCGCGAAGCGCTTGCCGCCCTGCTCGATCTCGACGCCGTCGATCGCATAGCCGTCGGTGGTGCCGTCCCCGCGCCGCGGCGAGGCGCCGTCGGCGGCGTGGCTGCGCGAATAGGGGCGATACATATTCTGGTCGAGCTGGAGCCACAGCACGTCGAGCGGATCGGGGCTGGCATTGGTATAGGCGATCGTCTCCTCGCCGCTCAGGCTGTGCGTCGCGGGATCGAGCGTCGCATGGATCTGATAGTCGGCGCGGTTCTGCCAATAGGCGGGGCCCGGCCTGCCGCTGCCCGAGCGCACCGTGTTGATCGGGCCGGGGAGCGTCAGCGGGGCGAAGGCGGAGCGGGGATCATAGCCTGCGGCCCGCGCGGAGGATGCCGCCAGCACGACCGAGAGCAACCACCACGATTTCCGCATCACGCCACTCCCTACCATTATGGGGCGTGTCCTGCCCGCTCTTGCCGGCGGATGCTAGCGGTTCCCCGGCGGAGGCCGGGGTCCAGGCCCCACCACGCTGTCAGAGGACAATGCCTGTCACGAAATGCGGGGCTGGTCCCGGGCTTTCGCCGGGGAGCGGGCTCGATCGCGACAGCCCCCTACCCCAGGCAGAGCACGATCGCCTCGATCGCGCGCTTGGTCTCGGCGATCGTCGCCACCGCGATCGTGTCGACCTTGGCCTTGTCGGGAACGGGGAAGTCGTTGCCGCCGGGATAGGTGGCATCGCCCATGAAGATCATGTCCGATGGCGCGATCCCCGAATATTGGGTGAGCTTGGCGATGCCATAGGCCTTGTCGACGCCTTTGCGCGTGATGTCGATCGAGGTCGATCCGCCGATGTTGACCGAAAGATCGGGCAATTCCTTCTGTGCCGCCTTCTGCATCGTCTCGCGCTTCGAACGATCGGGATCCCATGCCTTCTTGGCGTCGAGCGGCGCCTCCTGGCCAAGCCCGGAGAAGGTGATCTGGCTGCCGCGGTCCTCGATCTGCTCGCCCCAGATCTTGTCGTCGTGCAGGCCCGCTGCCGCCACCGCCTTGTCGAGCGCAGCGAGGATGTGCGTCCGCTCCTCGTCGGTGAAGATCTCGGCGAAGATCGGCTTCCACGCGCCGTCCTCATATCGGTAAAGCTTGGTGCCGGTGGTCGGCATGATGAAGAAATTCTCGAGCGTCGCGTCGCCGGGCAGCCGGCCGACGACCTGAGTCTCGAACTGCGGCCAGTCGCCGCCCGAGATCACGCAGACCTTGGCGACGCCGCTCAAGCGCGCCAGCAGCGTCGCCATCTCGTCGTCGATCGCCTGCTTGCTCTCGGCGAGCGTGCCGTCGAGATCGAATGCCACCAGCGTCTTCATATGCAGTCTCCTGTTCGGAGACCTCTACTCCCGAAAGGAGGGATCGATCCGATCGAGCTTGCGCAGCAGCGCGGGCCAGGCGAGCATGTCGGCGCCCATCCGCGTCGTCCGGGCGTCCGCCTGGACCGCGACCTTCGCGGGCGTCCCCTGCGGCGGGTTGTTGAGATGCTCGCGCCCCGCCGCCAGCATGTGGACCTGCGCCTGACAGGCACGCTCGAGGAAATACATGCGCAGGAAGGCGTGGCCGATCGTCTCGCCGACGGTCAGCGTGCCATGGTTGCGCAGGATCATCACGCTCTTGTCGCCGAGATCGGCGACCAGCCGCTCGCGCTCCTCGAGCTCGGTCGCGATGCCCTCATAATCGTGATAGGCAAGCTCGCCCGACGCGATCATCGCGGTCTGCGTGTGCGGCAGCAGGCCAAAATCCATCGCCGAGACGGCCTGGCCGTGCGGCGTGTGGAGGTGAAGCACCGCCCTGGCGTCGTCGCGCGCCATGTGGATCGCCGAGTGGATCACGAACCCCGCGGCGTTGACCATCGCGGGGCGGCCGACGGGCCGCCCGTCATGATCGATCTTGACCAGCGCGGAGGCGGTCATCTCCTCGAACATCAGATGATAGGGATTGATCAGGAAATGATGCTCCGGCCCCGGCACGCGCGCGGACAGGTGCGTGAAGATCAGATCGTCCCAGCCATAAAGCGCGACCAGCCGATAGGCGGCGGCGAGATCGACGCGCACCGCCCATTCCTCGGCCGAGACTTCGTCGCGCACGCTCCGCTCCATTGCCGCCGTCGCCATCGCTTGCTCCTCGTGTCGCCGGTCGAGCCGGCGTGTCGCACGATGATAGAACGATCGATCGCGCGGTCCAAGCGTTGCAGGCTTGCATGACCGTCGCGCTTGCTGTTGAGCGGTAACAAATATGTAACGGAGACCGAAGATCCGCCAGGTTGCCGCCCTGCCCTACCGCACCGAGCCCGATGGCCAGCTGCGCGTGATGCTGATCACCAGCCGCGAGACGCAGCGCTGGGTGATCCCCAAGGGCAATCCGATCAAGGGCCTGCGCGCGCACGAGGCGGCCGCGCAGGAGGCGTTCGAGGAGGCCGGCGCCGAGGGCATCGCCTGTCCGACGCAGATCGGAAGCTATAGCTACGCCAAGCGTCGCAAGACGGGGCTCGTCAAGACGATCGCGGTCGACGTGTTCCCCTTCGCGGTGACCGGCCAGGCCGAGGAATGGCCCGAGCAGGACGAGCGCACCACCGCCTGGTTCACGCTCGCCAACGCCGCCGCCGCGGTCGACGAGCCCGAGCTCAAGACCATCATCGCGCGGTTTCGCGAGCCCGCCGCTGCGCCGGGCCTGCTCGACCGCATCGTCACATTCGGCGAGAAGATCGGAAGGAATATCCCTGTGCTACGCTGGTTCCAGTCGCTGATGCCCAAGCAGACGCGCTTCTTCGATCTGTTCGAAGCGCATAGCAGCACGCTCGTCGCGGGTGCGGATGCGCTCGCCAAGCTGATGCAGGGCGGCCCCGATATCGAGGCGCACATCCGCGAGATCGTGATCCAGGAGCAGAATGCCGACGATATCGCGCGCGACGTGCTGCAGGATGTCCGACGCACCTTCGTCACCCCGTTCGATCGCTCGGCGATCACCGGGCTGATCGGCGTGATGGACGACGCGATCGACCAGATGAACCAGACCGCCAAGGCCGTCGCCTTGTTCGAGGTGCGCGCGTTCGCCGCCGAGATGCGCGACATGTCCGGGATCATCGTCGAGGCGGCGCGCGTCACCGAGGAGGCGATCCCGCTGCTGCGCGCACTCTCGACCAACGCGGGGCGGTTGCATACGCTGACCGGCCGGCTGATCGCGCTCGAAGGCCATGCCGACGAGATCCACGACCAGGGCCTCAAGGCGCTGTTCCGCGACAGCAAGGAGCGGCCGATGGACTTCGTTGTCGGTCAGGAGATCTATGCGCATCTCGAGAAGGTGGTCGATCGCTTCGAGGACGTCGCCAACGAGATCCAGGGACTGGTGATCGACCATGCGTGACGAACGCTTGTGCTCCCGCGCAGGCAGGAGCCCAGGGACACAAGCGCTGCGCGTGGTAAAGCCGGGCTCCCGCGTTCGCGGGAGAACGGACGCATTTGCAAGTCACCGCCTCGCATGACCCACCTCGCTTTCCCGCTGCTCGTCGCGCTGATCGCGGTCGCACTCGCTTTCGATCTGCTCAACGGGCTCCATGACGCCGCCAACTCGATCGCCACCGTCGTCTCGACGCGCGTGCTCAAGCCGCATCAGGCGGTCGCCTGGGCGGCGTTCTTCAACTTCATCGCCTTCCTTTTCTTCGGCACGCACGTCGCTACCACGATCGGCACCGGGATCGTCGGCAGCAGCGTGATCGACGCGCGCGTGATCTTTGGCGCGCTGATGGGCGCGATCATCTGGAACCTCATCACCTGGTTCATGGCGATCCCGTCCTCGTCGAGCCATGCGCTCGTCGGCGGGCTGATCGGTGCGGGGACAGCGAAGGCCGGCGTCTCGGCGGTGGTGTGGAGCGGGGTGATCAAGACCGCGCTGGCGATCGTGCTGTCGCCCGCGCTCGGGCTCGTGCTGGCGTTGGTATTGGTGCTCGCGGTCGCCTGGTCGTCGATCCGCTCGACCCCCAACCAGGTCGACCGCCGCTTCCGCAAGCTCCAGCTCGTCTCCGCCTCGCTTTACTCGCTGGGCCACGGCGGCAACGACGCGCAGAAGACGATGGGGATCATCGCGGTGCTGCTCTATTCGCAGGGCCTGCTCGGGCCGACCTTCCATGTGCCCTTGTGGGTGGTGCTCGCCTGCCAGGCGGCGATGGGTCTCGGCACGCTCGCGGGCGGCTGGAAGATCGTCCACACCATGGGCTCGAAGATCACCCGCCTCACCCCGCCACAGGGCTTCGCCGCCGAGACGGGCGGCGCGATCACGCTGTTCATGGCGACCTATTTCGGCATCCCGGTCTCGACGACGCACACGATCACCGGCGCGATCGTCGGCGTCGGCGCCTCGCGGCGGCTGTCGGCGGTGCGCTGGAACGTGGCGTCGAGCATCGTCGTCGCGTGGGTGGTGACGATCCCGGCGGCCGCGGCGGTGGGCGCGCTATTCTATTGGGCGACGTTGATTTTCTAAGCCCGGCACACACCCCAATCTCGTCATGCCGGCGAAGCCTGGCATCTCAGGCGGCACGCGCGACGCTCGCCTCATGCGCCGAGGATGCAAACGCGCGCGAAAGCGCTCAAGGCGCGGAAGCGCGACGGGACGCTACGACGGATCGTGGACGCCAATCCGGATCGGCTCGAGCTTGGCGCGGACCTCGCGGGATTTCGCCGAGATCCCAGCCTTCGCGGGGATGACGAGCGGGCGGGACGACGCAGGTGGCCCTCAGCCCATCGCCTTGACGATCTCCTCGACCATCTTCTTGGCGTCGGCGAGCAGCATCATCGTATTGTCCATATAGAAGACCTCGTTGTCGACGCCGGCATAGCCGACCCCGCCCATCGAGCGCTTGATGAACAGCACGGTCTTGGCCTTCCACACCTCGAGCACGGGCATGCCGTAGATCGGCGACGACTTGTCGGTCTTGGCGGCGGGATTGGTGACGTCGTTGGCGCCGATCACGAAGGCGACGTCGGTCTGCGCGAACTCGCCGTTGATGTCCTCGAGCTCATAGACGTCGTCATAGGGGACGTTGGCCTCGGCGAGCAGCACGTTCATATGCCCGGGCATCCGCCCCGCGACGGGGTGGATCGCATATTTGACACGCACGCCGTGCTTCTTGAGCAGGTCGCCCATCTCGCGCAGCGCGTGCTGCGCCTGCGCGACGGCCATGCCGTAGCCGGGCACGATGATCACCTGCTCGGCCTGCTGCATGAGGAACGCGGCGTCCTCGGCCGAGCCGCGCTTCCACGGGCGATCGATCGCCGCGGCGCCGCCCGCCGGGCCGGACTCGGTGCCGAAGCCGCCCGCGATCACGCTGACGAAGCTGCGGTTCATCGCCTTGCACATGATGTAGCTGAGGATCGCGCCCGACGAGCCCACCAGCGCGCCGGTGATGATCATCGCGCTGTTGTGCAGCGTGAACCCCATCGCCGCCGCCGCCCAGCCCGAATAAGAGTTGAGCATCGAAACCACGACGGGCATGTCCGCGCCGCCGATCGGGACGATCAGCAGGAAGCCGATCGCGAAGCTCAGCGCAGTGATCGCGACGAACACCGCGGTCCGGTCGTCGGTGACGAAATAGGCGATCAGCAGCAGGATCGCCGCCAGCGTGCCGAGGTTGATGATGTGGCGCGCGGGCAGCAGGATCGGCTTGCCGCTCATATTGCCGTTGAGCTTGAGGAAGGCGATCACGCTCCCCGAGAAGGTGATCGCGCCGATCGCGATGCCCAGTCCCATCTCGATCCGGCTGACCTGGTGGATATGGCCGGTCGCGGCGTCGAGAATGCCGAACGCGCCCGGATTGGCGAAGGCGGCGACCGCGACCAGCACCGCCGCGAGACCGACGAGGCTGTGGAACGCCGCGACGAGCTGCGGCATGTCGGTCATCTTGATGCGCCGCGCGGTGACGATGCCGATCGCGGCGCCGATCGCCATCGCGACGAGTATCTCGGGCAAACTCGCGAACGAATGCGTCACCAGCGTGGTGCCGACCGCGAGCGCCATGCCCGCCATGCCGAGCCGGTTACCGCGACGGCTGCTCGCCGGGCTCGACAGCCCGCGCAGCGCGAGGATGAAGCACACCCCCGCAACCAGATAGGCCAGCGCCGCCCAGGGGTTCATCGCCACCGCTTCGTGCATCAACTCTTCCCCTTCGGTTCCCCGGCGCACGCCGGGGCCCAGCTTCCCGCGGCGGCCTGGACCCCGGCTTTCGCCGGGGACCGGCTACTTCGCGGCCGGCCGCTCCTTCTTCTTGTACATCGCCAGCATTCGCTCGGTGACCGCGAAGCCGCCGAAGATGTTGACGCTCGCCAGCACGACCGCGCCCAGCCCCAGCCATTTGGCGATGGGCGAGCCTTCCGCCGCCCCCGCGATCAGCGCACCGACGACGATGACGCTCGAGATCGCGTTGGTCACCGCCATCAGCGGCGTATGCAGCGCGGGCGTCACCGACCACACGACATAATAGCCAACGCAGCACGCCAGCACGAAGACCGACAGGATCGAGATGAAGTCCATGGCCGCTCAGTCCTCCGCTTTCTTGTCCGCCTTGGAAACGACATCGCGCGCACAGGCATCGATCGCCGACATGCGGCAATTGCCGGTAAAGGAGGCGAGCCGCGCGGGCGCGACGAATTGCTCGGCCTTGAGCAGATCGACCGCATAGCCGAAGCGCTTGCCGTCGGGCTCGACCGGGAACAGGATCGTGAGGAACAGGTCGTCCGCGTCGTCGCCGGTCTCAGGCCGCATATGCTTGGCCGACGGCAAGGCCTTGCGCAGCGCCTGCGCGAATTTCTCGGTGAGGTCGTCGGATGCGTCCGACTTGACGTCGGTCGCGTGGACGATCGGGCCATGCGGCTGGCCCGAGACGAGAAGCGTGGCGAGCAACAGCGCAATCATGCAAGCAACCTCGGATGGACGACCCTGCCCTCGCGCGTGAGCCGGATCGCATCGCCGATTTCGGCGTCGAGCACGGGGCGCCCGCTATCCTTGTCCCAGAAGGCCGAGAGGAAATTGTAGAGGTTGCGGGCAAACAGCGCGGAGGCGTCCGCTGCCAGCCGGCTCGGGACGTTGCGATGCCCGACGATCCTGACGCCGTGGCGTTCGACCACTTCGCCCGCGACAGCGCCTTCGACGTTGCCACCGGCTTCGACCGCGAGATCGACGATCACCGATCCGGCGCGCATCGTCGCGACCTGCGCGTCGGAGACCAGCCGCGGCGCGGGCCGGCCCGGGATCAGCGCGGTGGTGATCACGATGTCCTGCTTGGCGATGTGCGCGGAGACGAGTTCGGCCTGCGCCTTTTGATATTCGGGCGACATTTCGGTCGCATAGCCGCCCGATCCCTCGCCCTCGATGCCCGCGACGTCCTCGACGAAGATCGGCTTGGCGCCGAGCGACAGGATCTGCTCCTTGGTCGCTGAGCGCACGTCGGTCGCGGAAACCTGCGCACCCAGCCTGCGCGCGGTCGCGATCGCCTGGAGGCCCGCGACGCCGACCCCCATCACGAACACGCGCGCGGCGCTGATCGTGCCCGCCGCGGTCATCATCATCGGAAAGGCGCGGCCATATTCGCCCGCCGCGTCGAGCACCGCCTTGTAGCCCGACAGATTGGACTGCGACGACAATATGTCCATCGACTGCGCCCGCGTGATCCGCGGCATCAGCTCCATCGCCAGTGCTTCCAGCCCGGCGCCGGCATAGGCGTCGATCCGCTCGCGCGCGCCGAACGGATTGAGCGCGGCGACGAGCCACGTACCGGGCGCGGCGCCCGCGATCGACGACGGCTCCGGCCCCTGCACGCCGAGCAGCAGATCGGCCCCGGCAACGGTCGCGGTCCGGTCGCCGATCGTGGCACCGGCCTCGGCATAGGCGGCATCGGCGATCGAGGCGGTGTCGCCCGCTCCGGCCTCGACCGCGATCCGGGCGCCCAGCGCGACGAACTTCTTGACCGTCTCGGGCGTCGCCGCCACACGGCGCTCACCCGGCGCCGTTTCCTTCAGGACAGCGATCTTCACCCGATCGCGCTCAGGACGCGATCAGATAGACGACGATCGCCGCGATGACGAAGCAGGCGACGGCACCGTAGGTGAAGACCTTGATGAAGCTCTCATAGGTCTGTTCGTGCGCCTTGGTTTCCATCGGGGTATGCTCGGCCATCGGACCCTCTTCACGTTGCTCGCCGCGATGTCTAACCGGCTTGTCGGTCGGAGCAAGCGCAATCGTTCGGCGAAACGGGCGCAGGCTTAATCCCGTCTTTACCCGCGTCGACTAGCAGATGGACAACTCCGGGGGACTTGGATGCCGCGCGAAACGATCCGAAGCCTGTTGCTGATCAACGACGATGCCGGCCAGCGAAGGCTCGTTTCCGCGATTGCCGCCCGTGCCGGCTGGCGCACCGTAGTCGCGGATTCGGGCGATGCCGCGATCGCGTCGCTTGCCGCGCCGCATGCGCGGACGATCGAGGTCATCCTGATCGACCAGGCCGACGATACGCCGACGCTCGTCGCCGCGTTGCGCGCGGCGCATCCCGACAAGGCCGTGCACGTGCTGACCACGCTCGATGGCCTCGCGGTCGCGATCGAAGCGATGCGCGCCGGCGCGACCGACTATCTGGTCAAGCCGCTCGCGCCCGATCGCCTGCTCGCCGCGCTCGACGCCGCTGCCAACCGCGACTCGATCGAGGGCGAGCTCCGCCCGATGGCGGAGAAGCTCTGGCAGCCGCTGTCCTTCGACGAAATCGTCGGCGCAGCACCTGCGTTCCGCGCTGCGATCGCCACCGCCTCGCGGGCGGCGCATGCGCGTGTCCCCGTGCTGATCGAGGGCGAACGCGGCACCGGCAAGGAGATGATCGCCGAGGCGATCCATGCGGCAAGCCCGCGCGCCCAACGCCCGCTGATCGTCGTCGACTGTGGCGCGGTTCCCGCCAACGTCGTCGATTCGGACCTGTTCGGCCATGAACGCGGCGCGTTTGCGGGCGCCTTCGAACGCAACCCGGGCCGTTTCGTCGAAGCCGATGGCGGGACGCTGTTCCTCGACGATGTCGCGGCGCTTCCGCTCGACACGCAGGCGCGGCTGCTCGCCGCGATCGACAGCAACCGGATCTGGCCGCTCGGTGCGCGCGGCTGCCGCGACGTCGATGTGCGCGTGATCGCCACGAGCCGCGTCTCGCTCGCCGAGGAGGTCGCCGCAGGCCGCTTCCGCGAAGACCTGCTCTACCGGCTCGCCGGCGTGCACGTCGCGGTGCCCGCGCTGCGCGACCGCGCCGAGGATCTGCCCGCGCTGGCGCGCCATCTGCTCGATCGGATCGCGCTCCAGCCGGGCCTGCGCGAGCTCAGCATCACCGACGACGCGCTGACGCTGCTTGGCGGATATGACTGGCCGGGCAATATCCGCCAGCTCCAGAATGCGCTGTTCCGCTCCGCGGTGCTGTGCGACGCGGCGGCGCTGACGACCGCGGATTTCCCGCAGATCGCGCACGAGAGCTTCTCGAGGCGTCGCACGACGCGGCCCGACGTCGGTCGGCGCGGAGCGCTCGCGCCGTCGGCCGTGGCGATCTACACCCCCGACGGCCATCTCCGCCCGCTCGACGAGATCGAGGCCGACGTGATCCGGTTGGCGATCGACCATTATCGCGGCCGGATGAGCGAGGTCGCGCGCCGGCTCGGGATCGGCCGATCGACGCTCTACCGCAAGCTCGGCGACCTCGGCATCGACAGCGCCGCCTGAACGCCGAACGGCCGCCGCGGATCATGCCGCGACGGCCTCACAGCTCACGCGTCCGAGCGCACCAGCGCGGTTTCGGCAAGATGCTCGGCGATGAACCAGACTTGCGGTTCGTTGGTGCGGATGACGTTGCTGACGAGCAGATCGTTGGTGCCGTCATCGCCCGATTCATCGGCCTCGTCGGCGCCTTCATGGGCCTCGCGCAGGATGATCTCGTGCGCCTCGAGCAGACGCGCGAGCTGCGTCGGGACGTCCTCGCGCCCCTTGGGGGGCCGGGGGATTCGGGTCATCTCTGCGACATCGGGTGCCATCGCGATGCTGATCCCGCCGAGCGCCATGATCCGCTCGGCTATCATGTCGACGAGCGCCGCCTGCGCCTCGTAATGCGTGTCGAGCAGCAGATGGAGCTGGTAGAAGGTCGCGCCCGACATCTGCCAATGATGCTTCTTGTACATGTCGCGCAGCGTCATCGTGTCGGCGAGCACCTGGTTGAGGGTCGCGACGCTCTTGGTGCGCGCATTGTCCTCCAGCGCGAGCGGAAGCTTCTTGAGCGTCCCATAGGGCTGGATCTCGCGATACTCGACCTTGTATTGCGGCTGCGCTTCGCTGATCGGCTTCGGTGCAGGCTTCTTGGCCAAGGCATGTCTCCTATTCGGCGTACGGCAACGGCCGACGTCGGGTGGGGTTGTAACGGTGCCGGAGCGATTTGGCTCCGGCGCCGGTGGGAAAATGCGCCGCTCAGGCGTCCGCTGGCGCGAGGAATGCCGCCGCATCGAGATCGGTCGAGAGCTCGCGCGCCCATAGCCGCGCCTCGCCGCACGCCTTGAGGAACCGCGCGACGTCCGGCTTGCCGCCGAGCGCGATCAGCCCCTCGTCCATATCCTCCTTCGCGATCCCGGCCCGGTCGATCAGCGGCAGCGCATCGGCGGTATAGCCGATGAACTTGCTGTGCCCGAACGCGTCCGCGACGAAATCCTTGGCGGTCTTGTCCTTCGACAGCATCGCGGCCCCGTCGGCGGAGAGGACGAGCGCCACGGCATCATAGAGGATCGACGGACCGCCATCGATCTTCTGCTTGGCCTCGAGCAGCGTGCCGTCGTCGAGCGTGGCGCCGGCGACCTTGGGCGTGATGACCTCGTACACCGCCTTCGCCTTGCCCACCGCATCGATCAGCGCGGTGACGATCGCCGCATCGGCGCCGTCGCTGACGAGGATGCCGAGCTTGCGGCCCTCGAAGCTGTGCTTCGCCTGCTTGGCGATGCTGAGCGCGTCCGAGGCGGGCAGATCGGTACGCGTCTGGACCGCCGCCTTCGCGGCCTTGGGCAACGCCTTGAGGCCGAGCCCGGCCGCGACCGTCTGCGCGAGCTTGCCGTCGATATTGCGCAGATGTCCGACGATCGCTTCGCGGATGTCGACGCGCTCGACCTTGGAGAGCTCGAACACCAGCGCGTCGCCGATGTGCTTCTGCTCGATGTCGGTCTGGCTGATGAAGAACTGCCGCGCCTGGCTGTAATGATCGGCGAAGCTGGGCGAGCGCACCTGTGCCTTGCGGCCCGTCTCCTCGGCGGCGAAATGCTTGTAGCCGGTCGTCGGGCTCTCGCGCGGTCCGTCCCAGCTATTGGGCTCGTAATTCGCCCGACCCTTTGGGTTGCGCATCGCCATATGGCCATCCTGCTGGAAGTTGGCGACGGGCGCATGCGGCGCGTTGATCGGGATATGCGTGAAATTGGGGCTGCCGAGCCGCTTGAGCTGGGTGTCGAGATAGGAGAAGTTGCGACCCTGGAGCAGCGGATCGTTGGTAAAGCCGATACCGGGCACGACGTTCTGCGTGCAGAAGGCGACCTGTTCTGTCTCGGCGAAGAAATTGTCGACCACGCGGTCGAGCACGAACGTGCCGATGATCCGCACGGGTATCTGCTCCTCGGGGATCAGCTTGGTCGCATCGAGAACGTCGAAGTCGAACGCGTCGGCAAAATCGTCGTCGAACAGCTGGACGCCCAATTCCCATTCAGGCGGCGTTCCCATCGTGATCGCGTCCCAGAGGTCGCGGCGGTGGAAGTCGGGGTCGGCGCCGTTGATCTTGACCGCCTCGTTCCACAGCACCGACTGCAGACCGAGCTTGGGCTTCCAGATGAACTTGACGTAAGTGCCCTTGCCCTTCGCGTCGATCAGCCGGAAGGTGTGGACGCCGAAGCCCTCGATCATGCGGAGCGAGCGCGGGATGGTGCGATCGGACATGATCCACATCACCATGTGCATCGATTCGGGCGTCAGCGAGATGAAGTCCCAGAAATTGTCATGCGCGGTCTGCGCCTGCGGGAAGCCGCGATCGGGCTCCTGCTTCGCGGCATGGATGAGGTCGGGGAACTTGATCGCGTCCTGGATGAAGAACACCGGGATATTGTTGCCGACCAGATCCCAATTGCCTTCCTTGGTGTAGAATTTCATCGCAAAGCCGCGCACGTCGCGCGCCAGATCGGCCGAGCCCTTGTTTCCCGCAACGGTCGAGAAGCGGACGAACATCGGCGTCTTCTCGCCGACTTCGGTCAGAATCTTGGCGGTGGTGACATCGCCGAGCGATTCGGTCAGCGTGAAGCTGCCGTGGACGCCGAAGCCGCGCGCATGGACGACGCGCTCGGGAATGCGCTCGTGGTCGAAGTGGAAGATCTTTTCGCGGAAGTGGAAATCCTCGAGCAGCGCGGGCCCGCGTTCGCCAACCTTGAGATGATTCTGGTCGTCGGCGACGGGAACGCCCTGCTGCGTGGTCAGCACCTCACCGTCGGCGCCCGCGATCTGGTGCGTCTCGCCGCCAGAGCCGATGACCGTCTCGAAGGAGCGCGCCTGCGCGGTTGCACCCTCATCCTTGCCGATTGTCTTTGCCATCTTACGCTCCTGAATCCCGAATGGGTGCACGGTTAGAAAGCGATGACGCACCAAAGAGTTGCTTGCAAAATGCGACGGCCGATCGCGCGCGGCCGGACTGCGGAGCGGAATGCTCTCAGGCCCGAAACGACCTGCCGGCTTGCCGCGCCGGTCGCGCCGCGCTTCGAACCCGCGGCGGGGTCGCGCCAATCACCGCGACGGGCATGGCCATATCGGCGAAGCTTGGCTATTCCCGCAGGATGATCCGAAAGGCCCCTTTCGCTGCGCTGAGCCTTGCCATCGCCATCGCCGGATGCGGCCATAATGATTCGTCTGACAATGGCGACGAGTTGCTGCTGCAGGAGCAGGCCGCCGCCAAGCAGGCGGGCGCGCGGCAGGCGCAGGACATCGTCGCGGCATCGATGAACGACATGAGCGCCGGCCAGCTGTCCCAGCTGCAGGCGGACGTCGAGACGTTGAAGGCCAGCCAGCAGGGCAAGCAGGTCGAGGCGATGCAACAGCAGCTCGACGACCAGCATGCGGCGATCGTCGCGCTCCAGAGCGAGGTGGACGAACTCAGGGGGATCAAATCTCCTCCGCCGGACCCCGCCTCCGCGAAGACCGCGGCCAAGTCGCCGGCCGCGGCCAAGCCGACCGACACCGGCGTGGCGGGCGCCGCGCGAGCGCCCGCGCATCGCCCGGCCGGCGTCAAGCCGCAGCGTCAGGTCGTCGCGCCGACGAGGCCCTAGGTACGGCACGCCCGGCGTGGCGGTCGGCCAGACACGCGAGGGCGGCGCCGAACCCGCTTGGAAACGCGATGGGCTTTCGATAGCTACGCACGTCCGTCAGGAGATCCGGCATGTCCGCCCCGCAAGTCGCCACCCAGCAACCGCCCTCGGAGATTCTGCTGCTGATCGCGGCGGCCTTCTATCTCTGCACCGCGGCGGTGACGCTGGTCGCGATGCGCGCCGGTCAGGACAACCCGGTGCGCGAGCATCGCCAGTTCGCGCGCGACTGGAAGCGTGACAACCGCCTCTGGATCACCCTCGCCGTCCTGCTGGTGCTCGCGGCGATCTACCGTGCCGCCAACATCGAATATCTGATCGACAGTTCGCTGCGGAGCGATCTGATACAGCATGATATGTACGCCACGCGTCACGACATCCAGGCGCGCTTCGTGCTTGGCGGCCTGTTCGTCGGGATCGTCCTGGTGGGGGGCAGCGACTGGCTGCTCCGCCGGCGCCACCCCGCAATCCGCCTCGCCGCGGCCGGCGGGATCGGCCTGCTGCTGCTGCTCGGCGTCCGCGCGGTCTCCGCGCACGCGATCGACGCGGCATTGCGCCTCAATGTTGGCGGCCTGCGGCTCGGGCTGCTCGCCGAACCGGCGATGCTCGCGGTGATAGCGGGTGCGGCGCTGTGGTTCAGAAAATGGCGGTGCGAACTCCCGACCGAGATCGCGTCGCGCCGACGGTCTCGCTCGGATCACGCCCCGCCCCGCGATGCACGGGGGTGATGCGCGGGCGGGTGGCGAGCACCGGGCCGTGCGGCGATCCGGCCCAGTTAGGCCTTGCTGCATCTGCGCGCTTGGACGAAGGTTGCCCGATCGTGGCTTTCAGATGATGCATCGTGCTTAAACGCCTCCTCAAGACCAAGCGCCCCGCCCCCAGCGTGCCGGAGGGGCGCCGCGTCTACGCGATCGGCGACGTTCACGGCCGGCTCGATCTGTTCGACAGGCTGCTGGGGATGATCGAGGCGGATCATCGCGCCCGCCCGCCCGCGGCGGTCGATCTGGTCCTGCTCGGCGACCTCGTCGATCGCGGCCCCGATTCGCGCGGCGTGGTCGAGCGGGCGATGAATCCGCCCGAATGGGCGCGCCAGACGACGCTGATGGGCAATCACGAGGAGATCATGCTCCACGTCCTCGACGGCGATCGCGCGCAGCTGCCGCTTTGGCTCAAGGTCGGCGGGCGCGAGGCGCTGGAAAGCTGGGGCGTCGATCCGCAGATGATCGCGGACGGCACGATCTCGGAGATCCTGGAGGCGGCGCACGACGCGATCCCCGTCCGCGTCGTCCGCTGGCTGATGGGACTGCGCCAGAGCATGACGATCGGCGATTATTTCTTCGTCCATGCCGGCGTTCGTCCCGGCGTGCCGCTCGACCGGCAGGACAAGGGCGATAGCTTCTGGATCCGCGAGGAGTTTCTCGAAAGCTCGCGCCATCACGGCGCGATCGTCGTCCACGGCCATTCGATCGCGACCGAGGTCGACTGGCTGCCCAACCGCATCGGCATCGATACCGGCGCCTATGCGACCGGGCGGCTGACCGCGCTCTGCCTCGAAGGCGAGGAGCAACGCTTCCTGCAGACCTGAGCGCGGGGTGACCGCGGGCGCTCAATAGGCGTTGCGGTGCACCACCACGCGGACGGTCGCGAGCAGGATCGAGACGTCGCGCCAGATCGTCCACCCTGCCAGATATTCGAGATCGGCCTGGAGGCGGTTGACGAGATCCGATTGCGAATGCGTCGCGCCGCGAAACCCCCTCACCTGCGCGAGCCCGGTCAATCCGGGTTTGCAGGCGTGGCGATGCCAATAGCGCTCGTCCACCTCCCAGAACAGCAGTTCGCCCGCCAGCGAGCCCAGCGCATGCGGCCGGGGCCCGACGAAGCTCATGTCGCCCTTGAGGATGTTCAGCAGTTGCGGCAGCTCGTCGATGCTGGTCGAGCGGATGAAGCGGCCGACGCGCGTAATCCGATCGTCGTCGCGCATCGTCGAGCGTCCGCCGTGCTGGTCGCAATTCTCGGTTCGCATGCTGCGGAATTTGAACATGCCGAACTGGCGGTTGCCACGCCCGACGCGGCGCTGTTCGAAGAAGACCGGACCCGAGCTGTCGAGCCGGATCGCGACGGCGACCGCGACCAGCAGCGGCGAGAGCATGATCAGCGCGACCAGCGCCAGCCCGAAATCGAGCGCGCGCTTCATCATGCCCTGGCGGATGTCGAGCGAGCCGGCGGCGACGATCACGGTCGAGCCGCCGTCGAAGCGACCCGTGCCCAGCGGGCCCAGCGGCGTCAGTTCGCCACTCATGATCTCGGCGCGGATGTTGGCGCCCTTGAGCATCATCGCCCAGTCGCGACGCCGCTCGACCGCGCATGCGACGATGACCCGGTCGGCAGGTGCGAGTAGCCGCCCGATCCGATCGAGCATGTGCGGATCGCGCAGATCGCAACGCAATCCCACCTTCGCCGCATCGAGCACGAACACGCCGCGAGGGGCGTCGCAGCGACAATCGTCGAGCAGCAACACTTCGCTATAGAGCAGCGTGCCGTAGCAGCGCTTCGCCCAATAATAGAAGATCGGGCGCATCGTCACCACCAGAGTAGCGCCGAACACGCCGCTCATCAGCAGCGCGACGCGGGAGATCTGGTCGCCGGCCTTGAGGAAGAAGCCGACGAGCACCACCCCGAGACAGGTCAGCACCACGGTCCGGAAGCCGCGCACCATGCTGCGCCGCGCATCGGACAGGACGCTGGACGAGAAAGCGCCGCTGTAGATGCCGGCGAGCAGATAGAGCGGCAGGAACGCCGCTATGCTGTCCAGCGCATGGGGCCAGGCGCCGGGGCCGAGCCAGACAAAGTGAGCGAGCAGGTCGCCGGTCGCCAGCCCGACCATGTCGATCGCGATCAACGAGAATTGAAGGCCGAGCCGCAGGCGATCCCGCCGCGGCGGGATCTGGGGCATGGTCGGCGATGCCGACGCATCTCCCCAGACAGCCCGATCCGCGATAACGTTCACGTTGTTCCCCAAAACGTTCACGTCGCCCCCCAAGATGGCCGACCGCCGAGTCTTCGTACCGCTAATCTTGCAGCACAGCAAATCAGCGCGTCACGAAGAATCTCCCTAATCGAGACAAGTAGCCGCACCGCGGCGTTGACACGATGTCAAAGCGAAGCAACGACAAGGCGAGTCGATCCTTCCTACGCAATAAACGCATAGTCTGCCTATGGACTCGGATCTTGGGCCGCCGGCGAGCGCTGTGGCCCATTAACCACGAAGTAATTGATTTTCGGCGATATTACAGTGGCACACCATAATCGGTCGGAAGCGCCGCCGATCGGATGGTTGACGGAAGCGGGGCGCTGTGGCATCGCAGCATTACCCGATTCAGGTTCGGTAAAGGAGGACACCATGATGAAGTTCGGAATTGCTACGATGGCATTGCTCGCCGTCTCGCTGACTGCAACCGCCGTGCAGGCGAGCCCGGTGCGCGCGTCGAACACCAGCTTCTCGGTGCTTCGGTCCCTTCCGACCGGCACGCGCGTCACCAAGGGCAAGGGCCGTCACGTCAGCGACGTCGCGCCCGGCACGGTCGCGCTCGCCGTTCTCGCCGGCGCCGCTGCCGGTGCTGGCATCTACGCCGGCGTTCACAACAGCCACCACAATGCGAGCAGCCCCGGCGGCAATTAATCGCTAGCAACCGAATCGGCAGATTGGCGGCGGGGCAACGCAAGTTGCCTCGCCGTAATTTTGTGTGCGCACTGCGCTTGCACATCATGGCGCGCGCGTCATGATTGTCGTCGCCTGGCCTTCGGGCGCCCCAATTGATCGGGTTCGTTTGCGCAGACCGACCATCACCGCCGCTCTGATCACCGCCCTGGCGTCACCCACATACGCCGCCGGCGCGAACCCGGGCGAGTGGGATCAGGGCTTTGCCGAACTGCTGCACCAACAGGCGCGGGTGGCCTCGGTGGGCTATCGCCTGACGACCGCCAATCGCGGCCTGTGCGACACGCTACAACCCGAGGCCGGCTGGGTCGTTCAGGATCCGACCGAATATAAGCCCGACATGCGTTCCGCCGCGATCCGCTTCTTCAAGATGGATTCGGGCTATACCGTGATGCTGGTGGTTCCCGACGGCCCCGCCGCACGCGCGGGCGTCCTCGCTGGCGACGCCATCACCGCGATCGACGCGAGGCCCGTCGTCGAGCCTGCGCGCGCGATCGCGCAGCAACCCGCGAGCACGGCGCGGATCGACGCGTTTTCGGCCGCGATGGATGCCGCTATGGCCAGGGGCAGGACGATCGTCTCGGTCAACCGCGGCGGCAAGACGCTCGACCTCGCGCTGGTGCCGGCCATCGGCTGCGCCTCGCGCACCGACCTTTCCCTGGCGCCGGGGTTCGACTCCTACGCGGACGGCGTCGCCGCCACGATCACGATCGATATGGTCCGCTACGCGAGGGACGACGACGAGCTCGCGGTCGTGCTCGGGCACGAAACCGCGCATAATGTCCATCACGATCATCCCGCGGCCGGGCTGCGCAAGGGGCGGATCGAGGCAGGTGCGGTCGGGACGAGGGAATCCGAAATCGAGGCGGACTATACCGATCTCTATCTGATGGCCCGCGCCGGCTACGACTATCACAAAGCGGCGGATTTCTGGCGGCGCTTCGGCCGGGATCACGGCCTGGGCATTCTCGCAAGCCCCAGCCACCCCGGATGGACCAGGCGCGCCAGGCTCGCGCAAGCGACCGCGAGCGAGATCGATGCCAAACAGGCATCGGGTGCGCCACTGGTACCGAACCTTGGCCTGTTCGACGGGATCCGGAAGGCGCCACACTGACGCACGCGCGATCGGCACGATCCCGTTCGGACGGATCGGCCATGGCGGATCGATTCCGCTGGCGCCGTTCGCAACTGCGGCATAGTTTCAGCGTCCGTGCGAACGGACGATCCAGCGGGGGATAATCGCTTGAAGGTTGCAATTTTCGGCGTCGGCTATGTCGGCCTCACATCGGCTGCGTGCCTGATCAACGACGGCCATCACGTGATCGGCATCGACGTCAGCGACAGCAAGGTCCGCATGATCAACGAGGGAAAGAGCCCGATCTACGAGCCGGGGCTTGAGGCGCTGCTCGCGCAGGGCGTCGCGCAGGGCCGGCTCGAGGCATTCCAGGAGATCGGCGACCGCCTCGCAGATTGCACGCTCGCGATCGTCTGCGTCGGCACGCCGAGCGCGGTCGATGGGTCGCACAATATGGGCTATATCGCCGAGGTCTCGCGCCAGATCGCGATCGCCGCCACAGCACTCCCCGCGCGCGAGCGCCCGCTGACCGTGATGTATCGCTCGACGATGCGTCCCGGATCGATCGACAAGCTGATCGCGCCGATCTTCAAGGGCTTTCTCGGCGACATGTCGAACACGGTCGAGCTGGTCTATAATCCCGAATTCCTGCGCGAATCGACCGCGCTCAAGGATTATTACGCGCCACCAAAGATCGTGGTGGGAACGGTCGACGGCAAACCCTCTGCCACCGTCGATGAATTGTACGGCGCGATCGAGGCGCCGCGATTCTATGTCGGCTATCGCGAGGCCGAAATCACCAAGTTCGTCGACAACAGCTTCCACGCGCTCAAGGTCGCCTTCGCCAACGAGATCGGCCGTATCTGTGGCCGCGAGGGCGTCAGCGCAAAGACCGTGCATGAGATCTTCATCTCGGACACCAAGCTCAACATTTCGCCTTATTATCTGCGCCCCGGCGGCGCATTCGGCGGTTCCTGCCTGCCCAAGGACGTGCGCGCGCTGACCTATTTGTCGAACGAGGTCGGCGCCGAAACCTTCGTGCTCGATGCGATCATGCGCAGCAACGACGCGCACAAGCGCTATCTCTACGAACGCGCGACCGACGGCGTGGCGCCGGCTGCCAAGATCCTGCTTAACGGCCTCGCCTTCAAGGCGAACAGCGACGATCTGCGTGAGAGCCCCTATGTCGATCTGGCGCGGCGGCTGCTCCAGGGCGGCTACGATCTCAAAATCTGGGATCCGCAGCTCGAGCCATCGGCGCTGACCGGCCAGAATCTGGGCTATTCCTTCGCGCACCTGCCCGAAATGACCAGCCTGTTGCTCCGCACGCCCGAGCAGTTGCAAGAGGCCGATTTCGATCTCGTGGTCGACGCGCGGGGCGACGCCGCCACGCTGGGGCTCGCCGGCGTTCGCATCGCGGCGATCAACAGCCTGCCTTGACCAGCCTCGCTCTGCGGCGTGCATTATAGCGGTGGCTGGGGGAGCGGCGTCGCGGATGGATGGAGCGCCGCGCTCCGCGCTATCGCGGGCGGCGCATAGAGAGCGGTCAGGTTGCCGCCGAGCATTTGACTGAAGATCGGACGATATGGCGCGACCGCTCGCTCGATCGCGGCGTTCTCGTCGAGCCCGAGAAACACATCGGCAAATTGCACATCACCCGCTTGGCGCGGCCATTCTCTCATGCCCAGCTGCGTTGCACCTGCGCGCGCCTCGAACAAGGCGGGCGTGTGGGGTGCGCGCACGATCGCATCGCCGAAGCGCGCCAAGGCATGATCGTTGAGCGGCGTGAGGTCGATACCGTTGGCCTTGGCGAAGCGAATGATCAGCACCAATGGGCCGGCGCCCCATAAGGTATAGCCATAACTGCGCTGACCACGCCATAACTCGCCCGACAGAAGACCGTCGCGGTCGACCTGCATCAGACCAAGCCTCCCCGCGGTGACACCCCGCAGAAACAGAGCGGGATCCTGCGCCGCCACCGCCGCCGCGACTGCCGCGGCGCCGGCCCAATAGATATGGTTGTTGGGATAGCGCGGGGTGCGCTTGATCCGCCGCATCAGCTGGTCATCGGTCTTCAACACGGACCAGGCCAGCGCCGCGAGCCAATGTTCGATCGGCGCCGCGCGTTCCGGCATGATCGCTCGATCCTGCTTGAGCGCGATCAGTGCGGTGGCCGCATCGATGATCACGAACCAGGCCCGATTGCTCGACGTCATGTAGTTCATCCTGCCGGTCTGCGCCCCGGCCTGCGACCAGCTCTCGAGATAGCGCATCATGCAGTCGCGGCGCGTCTGGTCGGGCACGCGGTCCGCCAGATCGTCGGATGTCATCGTCGCAAGCTCGTTGCCGAAGACGCGTAACGGACGGACCAGCCTTGCCCCTTCCGCCCATTTCTCCGGGTCCCTGACCGATTGCTTGTCGTCGACGTAGAAGCGCGGGATCGGCTGCGAGTCACGCTCGGGTACGGGCGGTGTCCGGCATTGGCCGAAGTGCAGATCACGAACCGCCACGAGCGATCGCCGTGCCGTCACGTCGAAGGGCGCGGCCAGTGGCATGACATCGCCGCCTCCACGAAGCATATGCAGGCTTCGTATCGCCAATATCCGGCCGACCGGGCCCGAGACCAGAAGCGCCTCCGCCACGAAAAGGCAGAGCAAGACCGATAGGGCCGCCACTTGCCCGCGGGATAAGAGCGACGTCACCGCCTTGCCGGCGGGAATCTAGGAGAAGACCGCATCATAGGCGGCGAGCAACTTGGGCCGCTCATGCTCCCAGCCGAGATGATCGTGGACCCGCCGGAATCCGAAAGCGCCCATCTCGGCGCGCTTGGCCGGATCATCGGCGAGCTCGGCGATCTTGCGCGCGAAGTCGACCGGGTCGTTGGGCTTGGCATAGAGCGACGAGTCCCCGGCGGAGAACCGCCCTTCCTTGACCTCGAACTGCACGATCGGCTTGCCCAACGCCATATATTCCATGATCTTGTTCATCGTGGAGAGGTCGTTCATCGCATCGACGCGATCCGGATTGACGCAGATGTCGGCGGTGTTGAGCATGTCCATCAGCAGCGCATCGGGCGCGCGCCCCGTGAAGGTGAAAAGGTCCGCGACGCCTTGCGCGCTCGCATAGGCCTTGATCGCCTCCAACTCCGGGCCGCCGCCGACGATT
Organism: uncultured Sphingomonadaceae bacterium; assembly: GCA_903871605.1. Classification (GTDB taxonomy): domain Bacteria; phylum Pseudomonadota; class Alphaproteobacteria; order Sphingomonadales; family Sphingomonadaceae; genus Solisphingomonas. Next base: position 65,371 of record CAIQHF010000014.1, on the reverse strand, counting down.
CCATAATGGAGGGCCGCCCTGCCCTGCGCGCGTAGCCAGGCCGCCGCCTCGACGAGCAAATCGAGCCCTTCCTGTCGACCGATCACGCCGACATAGCCGACCAGCAGCGGCTTGCCCTGCTTGAGCGCGGGCACGGCGGGCCCGGGCTTGACCTTGTCGAGATTGGGACCGGACCGCACGACGAAGACCCGATCGGGCGGCATGTGACCGCGCTCGATCGCGATCTGCCGGTAGCTCTCGTTGGTCGCGATCGACACCGAGGCGAGCCCGAACGTCAGGCGCTCGGCAAGCACCATCGCCTTATATTGCGGCCCTCGATTGCCGAACTTGGTCTCGAACAATTCGGGACAGAGATCGTGATGATCGAACAGGAATTTCTTTCCGAACAGGCGGAAGACGGCGGCGACGAGGAAGATGAGGTCGGGCGGATTGCAGGCGTGGATGACGTCGAAGCCGCGCGTGAATGCGATCCGCAGGGCCAGCCAAAGTTCCCAGAACAGCGCCGCGCCATATTCGGCGATGTAGCCGAACAGGCCATTGCCCTCGCGCGGAAGCGGATGGCGGTAGATGTGGATGCCGTCGAGCGTCTCCCGACGCGCCTCGAACCCCTTGCCGACCGGGCAGATGATCGAAACGTGATAGCCCGCCTGCTGGAGGGTCGTCGCCTCCATCCAGACGCGACGATCGAACGGCACCGGGAGATTTTCGACGATGATGAGCACACGCCGGGGCTTCGCGCGACCTCCCATGACCAAGGTTATTCCTTCTTTGATGGTGAAGCCGACGCGGTTCCGATCGATTAGCATTGTTTCTGCCTCGCACAATCGGCCGCGGCAGGATGAGCGGAGAATTAGGCGAGTCGAGGCGCGTGAACCCGCTTTAATTTGAGCTTCATGATCAAACGCCCTACCCAAAATGCATGGCGATCAGCACGGCGTACATGCAGAGCATAGCGCTCAACCGGTTCGGCCTCGGCGCTCGGCCGCAGGATCCTGCCGTCTCGGATCCACAGGAATGGCTTTCGGCGCAGCTTGACCGTTTCGACGTTCGGCCGCCGGCGATCGCCGCCGCTCCAAGTTATCGCCAGGCCACGGCCGAGATAAAGAGCATTCGCGACGCCCAGCGTGCCGCGAGAAGCGATGCGAGCCCGCAGGCGATGGCCGATGCGCGCGCGATGAACGTCAGCATCCGGCAGATGATGAACGACCAGGTCGCCGCACGGATTGCGGCGGCGGTGCAGAGCGACACGCCATTTGCCGAGCGTCTGGTCCATTTCTGGTCCAACCACTTTGCCGTATCGACCAACAAGGGCGATCTGCTGGCAACCGCGGGCCCGTTCGAATTCGAGGCGATCCGCCCCAATATCATGGGCCGGTTCAGCGACCTGCTGGTCGCGGTCGAGGGGCATCCGGCGATGCTGAGCTATCTCGACCAGTCGGTCTCGGTCGGTCCGAACAGCCCCTCGGGAAAGCGCTTCGCGCGGCGCGCGATCGGTATCAACGAGAATCTCGCGCGCGAAATTCTCGAACTTCATACGCTCGGGGTTCGCTCCGGCTATACCCAGGCGGACGTCGCCGAGTTCGCGCGGGCGCTGACCGGCCGCACGATCGTTGGCACCGGTGCGGGCGGACAGCTTCCCGGCGTCTATGGCGAACCCGTTTACGACGCCGACATCCACGAACCGGGCGAACGAACCATATTGGGTCGTCGATACGCAGACGGTCAGGCCGAACAGGGTCAGGCGGTGCTGGCCGACGTCGCGCTGCGCCCCGAGACCGCGCGCCATATCGCGACGAAGCTTGCCGTGCATTTCGTCACCGATACGCCGTCGCCGGCGCTCGTGAACAGGCTCGCTGCGGCGTTTCAGACGAGCGGTGGCGATCTGAAGACGGTCTATCGCGCCCTGATCGCCGCGCCCGAGAGCTGGGCAGCCCCCGCGGGTAAGTTCAAATCGCCCTGGGACTGGACGATATCGACGTGGCGCGCCATCAATCCGGACCCCACCACGCTCGCCATGTCGGCGCAGATACTCCAGCATTTGGGGCAACCCGTCTGGCAGTCTGGCTCGCCCGCGGGGTGGGCGGACACGCAGCAGACCTGGGCGGCGTCCGACGAGTTGATGCGGCGGTTCGATATAGCGAACCAGATCGCTTCGAAGGCCGCGTCGCCTGCCGCGATGGACGAATCAACCATCGCAGCGCTGCTGCCCGGCACATTGCGTCGCGACACCGTCAACGTGCTCAAGACTGCCGCGTCTCCGCAACAGCAACTCGCGCTGCTGCTCGTCGCACCCGAATTCCAGCGGAGATGACGCGATGATCCTGACTCGCAGGCAATTGGCGGGCGCCGGGCTCGCCGCCGGTGCGCTTTTTCTCGCCGCCCCCTCACTGCTGCTGGCGCGTCCGCCGGGCAATCGACGGCTGATCTTCATCATCCAGCGGGGGGCGATGGACGGCCTCCAGGCAGTCCCCGCGGTCGGTGATCCCGATTTCGCGTCGGCGCGCGGTGTGCTCGCCGAGATCGAGGGCGTACAAAAGCTCGACGCGACCTTCGGACTGCATCCTGCGCTGACCAACATTGCCAAGCTCTACACGCAGAAGCAGGCGCTGCTGGTCCATGCCATCGCATCGCCCTACCGCGACCGCTCGCACTTCGACGGCCAGAATGTCCTCGAAAGCGGTGGCGAACGGCCGTTCGACCTGAATTCCGGATGGCTCAACCGACTGATGGCGCTGCAACAGAACCCGCGCGCGATCGCGCTGACCGCCGGCGTGCCGCTCGCGCTTAGCGGCCCGATCCCGGTCGCCTCGTTCCAGCCGTCGGCCGTGGGGCGGAGCAACGAGAAGCTGATGGCGAGCGTGAGCGCTCTATATGCCGGTGATCCGCTGTTCCATGCCCTCTGGTCCGAGGCGATCGACACGCGTCGCCTCGCGCTCGACATCCAGGCCAAGAATGCGGGCGGCGGCACCGCGCCCGAACGGCTCGCCCAGCTCACGGCGGGCTTCCTGCGCGAGCCGGACGGCCCCCGTATCGCGATGATCGAGACGCAGGGCTGGGATACGCACAGCGCGCAGATCACGCGCCTGCGCAATCAACTGTCACAGCTGGATATGCTCGTCGGTGGCTTGCAGACCAATTTGGGTGATGCATGGGGCGACACGCTAGTGATCGTCGCCACCGAATTCGGTCGCACCGTCGCGATCAACGGCACGGGCGGCACCGATCATGGCACGGGCACGGTCGCGATGCTGTTCGGCGGCACCGTGAAGGGCGGACGCGTGATCGCGGATTGGCCGGGCCTGAAGCCCGCGCAACTGTATGAAGCGCGCGACCTGCGCCCAACGGGCGATCTTCACGCGCTCATCTCAGGTGCGGTCGCCGAGCATTTCGGCCTGCCCTCCGACAAGACGGCGCAAGCGCTGTTTCCCGAGCGGCCGGTCACGCCGATGCGGGACGTCGTCCAGATCTGATGAGGGGCCTATCCGCCGGCAAGTGAATGACCAAGCGTCACGGCATCGCATAACGCTCGATCAGCGCCTCGCGCCGCTGGGCTCCGACTGCGGCCCAGGTGAATTGCTCCGCACGCCGCCGGGCGTTTTCGCCATAAGCGCGACGCAGTTCCGGCGTGCTCGCAGCAGACGCAATCGCTGCTGCCCAGACATCGCAGTCGTCGGAGTCGATGATCGTCCCGTCCACGCCCTCGCGCGTGAAGGCACCACCGCCCATTCGGGAAACCAGTCCGGGAACTCCGCAGCCACCCGCTTCATAGGTAACCTGGGGCCCTCCCTCCTCCAGCGATGGGAAGATGAACCAGTCGGCAGCCCGGTAAAGTGCCCCCACATTGGGCGTGAAGGGTATATAGTTCACATTCGTCTGATCGAGCACATGAGCGTATCGCTCGGCGATGAGCGGTTCGATCTTGCCGGCAATGATCAGGCGACCGTTAACTCCTGCCTTTTGCCAAGCGTCCAGAAGAATGTGCGCGCCTTTTCTTACGCACAGAAAGCCCACGAACAGGAACGTTGTCCCCTCGATCGGCCCGAGCGCCCTGTCATCTCCGATGAACCGTTCCGGCTCCCAACCATAGCTCGTCGCGATGAGCTTCTCGCTCGGCAGCCCGATTTCGCGGAGGCTTTCCGCAACCATCTGATTGGGGCAGAAGACCGCGTCCGCAAGATGCAGTTCCTCATGCTCTTTCGCGATCAGCGAATCGGTAATCGAATGGCCAGCCGCGACGCCGAGACGACCATATGCCTCGTCGAGAATACGCTTCGACGCTTGCTTGCCGCAATTGATCTTCTCGCGCACCACAACGGTCCCGCGTGCGGCCAGCTTGGTCGCAAGCCGCAGCGAGACTTCGCCCCACATGTACACGATCTGCTGCCGCGCCGGAGTCGTCGGCGCGGCTGCTAGGATCGATCGCTCGGCCAGGCGCACGGTCAATGGCGCCGTGACGCGATACGGGACGTGGCTCAAGAGCTGATCGCTTACCGGTGCGCCCGACGTGATCGGGACGGCAAGCGCCGGTGCCGGCCATCGGTCCAGCGGCGTGTATATGTGCGTCACGCAGTCAGAACGATCCATCGCTGAAGCGAGCGAGGCCGCCGTGTAGGTGGGGCCCTTTCTATCGAGGGGAAGACCCAACATGAAGTCTAACTGAAGCGTTTTCGGCATGCGGTCTTTCTTCGTCGTCGGCGCCAAGCAAACTTGCACGTCGCTGGCGTCCCGGCCCGGGAATGGGAGGTGAAATCGTCGACAGAAACGCAATTCGGACTTTGTGGCCACCCGCGTCTGAACCGCGGCGGTTATCACGTCATAGCCAGAGGCTGACGTGACTGTAACCGTGATTGGACGGCGGCGCCACTTTTCGCTTTGCCGGCCGGAGATTGAAGCGCGAAACGCCATCCTCAGCTTGACGCCGCGGCTGCCGACTGCCTACTGGAATGGGGCTGGACGGAGGGGCGCAATGGTTTCTGTGAGGTCGGTGATCCGGCGAGCCGCTCGAGCGGTGCGCTTCGGCGCCTATGACCACCGCAAGGTGTTTGAGCACATATATAGCAGCCGTTATTGGGGAGACCGGGAGAGCGTCAGTGGCGTCGGGTCCAGCCTTGCTCAGACCGAGCATATCCGGGAGGAACTGCCAAAACTGATCGAGCAATTTGGCATCAAGACGATGTTTGATGCGCCGTGCGGAGATCTCCATTGGATGCGGCAGATCCTCGATAAAGTCGATATCGATTATATCGGTGGCGATGTCGTGCCGGCCGTCGTCGAGATGGCCGCGGCCAATTATGCTGGTAATAGGGCCTCGTTCCGCGTCTTCGATATTGTCGATGATCCTTTCCCGGATGCCGACCTTTGGCTGTGCCGCGACGTGCTTTTCCACCTTTCCTATGCAAAAATTCTGAAATCATTGAGAAATTTTGCAAACTCACAGATCAAATATATTCTCGTGACAACGCATACCGGTGGATCATTCGTCAATCGCAATGTGGTTACGGGCGATTTTCGCCAACTCGACCTCTTCAAGCCGCCGTTCTCATTGCCGCAAAACGCCGTGTTGGCTCGCTTCGTCGACTTTGCGCCACCGCATAATCCGCGCGACATGGTTCTGATCCGCAGGGAGGATATTGCCGAAGCGCTTCGCGAGAATTGAGCGAGCCGGTTAACGAAACCGCCCTGTTCGCTCGACCCTCCATTGCAAACAGCGCTAGGGCAATGGGCAGCCGGGCGAGTGTTAGGCAATCTCATCCGCGCCCGCGAATGCCGCCATCTGGCGCGCCTCCAGCCGCTTTAGCAATGCGTGGCGGATACGCTCGATCGGGATGTCGATCGCAATATAGAAGGCGATCGCAACTGCTGAGATGATTGCGAGCAGGCCGATCTTCATGACGATCCCGTGCGGCATCAGAGCCTGAATGATAGGCTCGTGGACGAGATAGAGCGGAAAGGAGAGGTTGCCGAGGTGGCGGTCGAATACGCTGGATTTCCTGCGCAACGAATGGCCGATGTAAGGCACTAGCAACGCGCCCCATGCCATCGCGAAGACATCCTCGTTCACGACATCGGGCATGCTGTTAATCAACATGCCCCGCGTCGCCGGAATCGCAAAAGCGACAGCCGAAAAGCATAAGAATGCCAGAACAGAGAAGCCCGCCGCGATTGGAATCGGGCGATCGCGATATCGATAGAGCATCATCCCGGCGGCAAATGCGGGAATATACATCAGTACGTTATGAATTCCGGCAAAATAGACCGCGGCCCAGCCCATGATCGTCGCGGGCACGACCAACCAGGCCGACAGCCCCAACGTCATTATAGCCGGCAGCAAGACGTAGAATTGCGCCTCGATATCGAGTGACCACTCAACGCCAATAGGTTTGTCCGCGTTCATCGAAGCGACGCCGAAGATAGTAAAACTGGGCAGGTGTAGCGCACGCCGATGCAGCCACGCCGATGCCAGAACAACAAGAATGTAGAGTGGCCATATTCGCAGGAAGCGATTTATGAAGAATAGCAGGTTTCCGAACCGAGCCTGCCGATTCCAGAGATCTGAAATCCAGAATCCGCTCAGCAGGAAAAATAGCGCGACGCCCAACCGGCCGACCTGCAAATTGCTTATGTGACTAAGGACGACGAGTCCCGCGAGGAGCAGACGAAACGCGCCAGGCCGCAGTACCAGCGATCCCACGGCAGTCACCAACCCTCCGGACGCGCGCACCGCTGATCATGAACAATGCGGATATCCACGCGACGATTCCCCCGAAGGCCAAGTGCCTAGGGCAGGTCGGACACCTCGTCAATTGGGCGCGGCGGGCACTTGGGAGGCGGCGTGTCGTTGTGTGGATCTTCGCCGAAACGGATGTGCGCCGCCCAGATGCGACCAACTTCCGCGCGCAAAGCGACCGCCCACAGAATTGAAACTTGCCAGGATCGAGCCGTCCCCACATAGCCGCTGGGATGATCAGCCGGCTCCGTCCCCACATTCCTTCTATCGTGGCGCTTGGGCTACGGGGAAGCTCGCTGCTTGCCGGCTTCGTGATCACCTATTTTATCGGCCATCGGCTGGGGCCGGCCGCCAACGGCCAATATGCTCTCGTCACGCAGACAGCCTTGTTTCTTGCCACAGTGGGCCTTGCTGGCATCGACGTGGGTGTCGTGCGCCACTTCACCGCGGCGGTCGGACGGAAAATACCGATCGCTACGGAAACGTTCGTAAAAGTGTCCGGGTTGGCGCTGCTGCTGATGATCGCGATTGCCGTCGTTCTCTGGTTCGGCGGCGACCTGCTCTGGAAGCCGATGTTCGGTCATGCCGTGCCGCAAAGCGCCATCGGCGTGCTGGTCGTGATGCTCGTCGGTCGCGGCGGAACGCGACTATTCGGAGCCATATTGCGCTCACAACATGCCTTCATCCTAGGCCAGACGCTCGAAGTAATGGTCATCCCCGGCGTCGTCGCCGTGGCGATGTTGCTCGGCTTCCTCAGGACGCCCGGCGCGGCACTCTGGGTCACCGCGATCATCAGCGTCGTCGCGACCGTGGCGGGCATCGTTGCTTGCCTGCGCTACTGCGGCTCGAAGGGCGAGACGCTCGCCGTGCCGATGAAGAAGATGCTCAACAGCTCGATACCGTTGTGGGGCGTCTATATGTCGTTCAGCGCGGTCGACTGGTACACATTGGCTACCGCCGCCGCCTATCTCAACGCCACGGGCGCCGGCCTCTATCGTGTCGCGGTGCAGGCCGCCGGCCTGATGCAAGTGATCTCGATTTCGCTCTACAGCATCTACCCGCCGAGGATCAGCGCGTCGTTCCATGCCGGCGACCTTGCTTGGACCGGCCGGCTGACCCGATCCGCGATCCGCGTGTCGGCGCTGTGTGCCGCCCCCATCGCCGTGATATTGCTGGTCTTCCCCTCGCAACTCCTGTCCTACATCGGTCCGCAGTTCATCGCCTGCACGCCGATCGTGCGCGTGCTCGTTGTCGGGCAGTTGATCAACACGCTGATCGGGCCGTCGGGCATGACGCTGGCGATGAGCGGCAACGAGCGGGTCAATCTGATCGTCTCGCTCGGGGGAACCGGGCTGATGCTCATGCTTGCCCCGCTAGCGACGAAATTCGGCGGACTGATGGGCCTCGCGGGCTGCATCACCTCGATCATGATCCTGCGCAACCTGGTCAGCGTCTATTTCGTGTCCCGGCTGCTCGGCCTTAACATCCTGACCGGGCGCGTGCGACCGGTCTTGCGTCTCAAGCAGGCCTGACCGATCAGGGCGACGGGCGGAAACGCCTCGGCAGCCCCGTCTCGCCGCGTATGCCCGCGAACCAGCCGGAGAGCGCGACCGCGAAATTGCGGTAGGCCCCCGCCTTGAGATACTGGCCGAGGAGCAACAGCGTCGTCACCACGACGACCGGGTAGTGCCAGCGCCAGTAACGCCGCGTGAAGAGAAGCTTGTTGCGCTCGTCGAGATAGACGGACAGCGGCGAGCGCATCCTTTTTACGACGCTCGATCCAATCGTGCTGCCGTGGGCATGGTGGACGACCGCGTCATGCGCGTAGCCCAACCGGAATGTGCCTCGGCGAAAACACCAGTCGGTTTCCTCATAATAGAGGAAATAGCGCTCGTCGAACCCGCCGACCGCCTCGATGAACGCGCGCGGTACAAACATCGCGGCACCCGCGACATAATCCATCGACGCCTCGATCGCCGCGACGTCGGGCACAGCGTCCGCTGGGGCGCCCAGCCCGATGTTGAAGCCGCGTGCAATCCACGGTCGCCAGCGCGCGCCGTACAGCTGGATTCGCCCCTTCCCCTGAAGCACCAGTCGGCTGCCAACTATGCCGTACCCGCCGGCCTGCTGGTGCGCGGCGAGTGCCGACAGCGCGTCCGGCTCGGGCACGGTGTCGGGGTTCAATATCCACACAAAATCGTAAGCTGCGTCTGCGGCGATCGCTCCAAGGCAAACATTGATCGCGCCCGCATAGCCGAGATTTTCGGCGGCTCGATGCAGCCACACCTGCCTGTCCCCGTTGATCAGCACCGTGCGATGCCGCGCCGTCGTTCGCGCGAACGGCTCCGCTTCGGTCGGGGGCTGCGCGATGGCGCCCAAGCTCTCCAGCAGCGCCGCATAGGCGGCGTCGCCGCCATTCTCGCAGATGTGGATACCGGCATTCGCAAAGGTCGACTGGCCGAGCGCTAGCAGGCAGGCCCGGATCTCGTCCGCGTTTCGGTATCCTACGATCACGACCTCGGCGCGCATCGTCAATCCTGCCGCCTCTTGGCGAGCAGCCGACGCTGCGCACCCACATAGCTGCGTAGATTCTCGCGCAGCCCCAACGTCCACATCATGCGAAAGAGACGAAGATTGCGGAAGCGCGGCGGCATCCGGCCGACAGCGAGCATCGCCGCCAATCGTGACAGGACGAAGCCTTTCCGCCGGGTCTGGAAGGGCTGCATCTGCCGGATCGAATCGATGGACGTCGGCCTCACCGCGATGTGTCCGGCGTCGATCGCATCGCGCAGCAGCGCCTCGCCCTTGCGCGTCCGCGTCAGGACGAGACTCCGGCCGTCCTGCTCCTCGAACAGAGGGTATCCGCGCTCGTCGCAGATCCAGCCATCGGCGAAGGTGATGTCTGCAAACTCACCGCTGCCGTCCGGGCAGATTTTGCACCGGAACTGGAGGTGACGATTGAGAATGCCGCCCCAGCTGTTGTTATAATCCATCGTGCGCGTGGTGCCGTCTGCTAGCGTCGCCGTCGCATAGCCGGGCCAGCCATCTCCGCGATACCGGAATGCGACGACGGCCGCCGGTTCGTCGATCCCCATCGCCTTCAGGACGGCGTCGGTGCCGCGATAGCTGGGGACCCCCGCGCACATGAACGCGAGCATGTAAGGAACCTTCTCCGCCACGCGTGGATCATGTCGCGCCAGCGCGCGCAGCCCCGCGACGTCGCAGGGCTTGCCAACGAAGGCGAAGCGTCCGGGGGCGGCGAGCCGGCTGGCAATATCCTCGAGCGGCGAACTCGGCGCATAGCGAGATCCCGCGCGCACAAAAACGTCATGGGCGCCGCGGCTGACCGCCACCGCATTACGCAAGGGCGATGCGTCCGAAACACCCGTCTGCAGGACATAATCGACCGCACCCGTCTCAAGCAGATGGACCAACACCGACGACAGCGCGCCGCCTGAAGACGCCTGGCGACGCAACGCATCGTCGGTTGACCAGCCCTCACGCGATTCGAGCACGGGGCCCCATGACGGATGATAGGGCGCTTCATCCTCCTGATCGCGGTGCACGATATTTACCCCGGGACACAGCGCGTCGATCAGCGAGGCCTGTGCAGCAGGCACGGCACGGCGTGCAAGCGGGCGGCGGTAACCGGCGGGGGTGTCCTGCATGACGATCGCGGAGTCGCGTTCGTCGCCGACGCCGGCGCAAAGGCCGCATCCCAGGCAGAGACCAGCGGTCTTGATCGATTCGATATCACGCATCGTTTGTGGACAGGGTCGCGATCAGCCTGTCGAGATACGCGGTATAGACCGACAGTTTCTGCTGCGCGCGCTCCGTCGCTGCGAGCGCGTCCGCCGTGACCTGCGCCAAGTCGGCCATCGCCGCATCGAGCTTTGCCATCACGGCATCTTCGCTGAGCGCGGTGAGGTCGGCGGTCCAGTTATAGTGCAACGATCCGAACAGGCCGGTGAACTTGCGGCTATAGCCCAGCGGCAGCACCGCTGTTCCGGACGAGATGGCGGCGATCGTCGCATGCATCCGGCTACCGATAAAGAAGTCGAGCGCTGCGATATAAGTCTTGGCGGCGGACGGCCCCGCAAACCGCGGCGCCACGATCAGCGCCGGATGAGCGCGCTGCAGCGTCAACGCGAGCGCATAGTCGTCTTCATATTCGGTGTGTTCGGCAAGGACGTGGGGGACGAGGTGCAGTTCGACCCGCGGATCGCGCGATAGCTGCGTCAGGATGCGCTCGATCAGCGAAGGATAGTCCAGCGCGAGCTTGATCTTGTCGTCGGCGGCGATGTCGCGTCGGAACAGCAGAGCGGAGACGTTCAGCCCGATCCTGATCCGCTCTCCCGCATCGCGTTCGGCTTCGCTTCGTGCATAGGGAAGCGCGAAGGCGACATCGGTGGTCAGTTCGGATCGTTCGGCGACGCCCAGTTCGGCCAGCACCGCCAGAGACTGCGCGTCCCGGGCGAAGATGCGCTCCGCCAATCGCACCGCCCGCGCGGCCAGCAAGCGCGCGCGCCGGCTCGCGAACGGGCCGATCGTCTGCGGGCTGAAGATCAGCGGTCCGCCACTATGCACCGCCGCGAATTTGGACGCGAGCACGAGGCTGAACCGCTTCCATCCATAAATGTCGGAGAAGCTGTCGCCCGCGCCGATATCGAAGAAGACCGCGCAGCGCCGCATCGTCCGGTGCAGCGACGAGCGCGGATTGAGTAGCGCTTTGAAGCCGATGTTGGTGAAATCGTTGCGGAACGCCGTCTCGGCGCTGTAATCGACATTGCCCTGCACGCCGAGCACGTGAAAGACGGGCCGACGCCCGGTTTTCGCGACGGCGCCGGCGATGAGGTTGATGTTGGCCACGGTAAGCGCACCGACGCCCAGATTTTCGGAACGGAAACTGTGCCACAACAGACCAATGTGAAGCTCGTCGGATGCGGCCGTCATTCAACCTCTCGATCCACGCGGGAGGCGCCAGGCCACCCGCCGTCCAGCCCAGTAGATCCTACGCGCAACGCCCATGACGACCGATCGGGCCGCTTTCCCCATGGGCCGACGATGCCGCCAGCATTGGCATATTGCGGATGCGAATAAAAGGCCGCATGAATCGTCCGGGTTGCAGGTCGATGGCAGGGTTCGCCGAGCGCCGCCGCGCGATGCCCATCCGCCTGTGAGGACATATGTTGCCTGTCGTCTCGATCATCATCCCGCATTATGACGACCTTGCCAATCTCGGCCGCTGCCTGGCGCTGCTCGAGCGGCAGACGCTCCGGCCCGGCGATTATGAAGTGATCGTCGCCGACAATAATTCGCGGTGCGGCATCGATGCGGTTCGCGACTGTGCGGGTGATCGCGCCCATGTCGTCCCCGCACCCGAGCAAGGCGCCGGCGCCGCGCGCAACGCCGCCGTCGCCGCGTCGCACGGCGAGTTGCTCGCCTTCATCGACTCCGATTGCGTGCCGGCGCAGGACTGGCTCGAACGCGGCGTCGCGGCGCTTGCACGCGGCGACATCGTCGGCGGCGCGGTGAGCGTGTTCTGCGCCACGCCGGGCGCGCCCAATGCGGTCGAGGCCTTCGAGATGGTCTTCGCGTTCCGGACGCGCGATTATGTCGAGCGGCAGCATTTCGCGGTCACCGCCAACATGTTTGCGCGCCGGGCCGATTTCGATCGGGTCGGCGGGTTCAGCGCGGTCGTCGCCGAGGATATGGACTGGTGCTTCCGTGCCCGGGAAATGGGCCTTTCGCTGGTCTATGGCGCGGACGTGAAGGTCGAGCATCCGGCGCGTGCGACGTGGCCCGATCTGGTTCGCAAATGGCGGCGAACGACGCGCGAAACCTATTTGCTCAACGCCCGCCGCCGCTTCGCCCGCACGCGGTGGCTGCTCCGCGCCCTCGCGGTGCTCGCCTCGCCCCTTCCCCACCTCGTCCAGGTCTGGCGATCCGATCGCATCGGCGGCGTGGGTTCGCGGATCGACGCCTCGGCGATCCTGTTCCGCCTGCGCTACTTCCGCTTCGTCGAAAGCCTCCGGCTGCTCCGCGCAGGGTGATCCCGCATCGGGTAGCGGCCGCGACACCGTGCCGGCGCATCCGGCACGCGCTCGGTTACCGGACCGTTCAGCTCATCTGCGTATCGGGCTGCCGATAGATGCGGCTGTCATAGATCAGGCGATACGGCCCGACCTCGACGATCTTGTGGACGATCCAGGCGACGCCGACCGCGAGACAGACGTTTGCGAGAAGGTAGAGCGGCAGCGTCGCTTCCCAAGGATGCGAGCCGAGCCTCAGCTTGTAGCCGATCTGCCGCACGAGGATGTAGGTATAGGGGTGCGTCAGGTAGAGCGAATAGCTGATCGTGCCGAAGAAGCGCAACGTCTTGCTGACCAGCAAGCGCGAAAACAGGTTATCCTCGTGCATCAGCAACAAGACAAGGAGCAACGTCGCAACCAGGGACAGAAAACTGATCAACTGAAGCCCGGGCACCTCGAAATAGGTTTTGGGCGGAACGATGTTCCATATGGTCGCCAACACTCCGACCGCCATTAGGGCAAAGGCCGTCACAATGGTCTTGTTGGCGAAAGTGAACTCGCCTTTCAGGAAAGTCCGATTTATATAGTAGAGAAACGCGCCGCCGACAAAATAGGCGGTAATGTCATATGCTGCGATCATAAAGCACGCGAAGGCTATGCCGAGCACCGCGACAATGGGATTGAACCGATCTGCGCGGCGTATAAGTGCATAAATCAGGAGATAGGACGCCGCATAATACCATATTTCGAAGGTGATCGACCAGGCATTCGGAGTAAGCGGGGTCGTGCCCAAAAACAGATCCATGAACATGAGGTTCGAGAGCAAAAAGGATAGATGCTCCCTTCCCGGATCCTGCGGAAGAAAGTGATTCATGATAAAATAGAATATCGTGAACATCGCGAACAGCGGATAGAGACGCCAGAATCGCCGGCCGGCGAATTCACGAGGGCTATATTTAATGCAACTCGGAATTATGACGAAACCACTGATTACAAAAAAGAGCTCGACCCCAAAGGTTCCAAAGTTGGCAAAGTATCGAGCGAACTTTGCCAAACTGGCATTTCCGTCATAGAAGTGATGAAAATAACCGAATGTGACATGCGCAAAGAACACCATGAGCGACGCGACTCCGCGCAACCCGTGCAATGGCCGATTAAAGTTCATGCAGATCACCCACGCCCAGATTGACCATGACGTCTAGAGGTTCGTGACTGGGCGGACCTGATACAGCCTGCCTGGCGAATTGGGTTTAACGGACCTTCGCGAAACCGCCGGCCCTGCCTTGGCCGCTTCGCGCTCATACACCACCACCAGCGCTCCCGCGCTTCCTAAAGTGAAGAAAAAGAACGGCTGCAGCGCCCCAAAAAAGAAAACGGAAAATCCTGTAAACGCAAAAGCCAGAAACGAAAAAAGCCATCCTCTGCGAAAGTCTGCGTAATATTTTGGCAGATTGCTAACGCTCAGATGTCCGATTTTCCAAAGCCAGATACCCATGCTCCCGACCAGGAATGCCAGACAAGGCAGGCCACCCGTCATCGTAATTGCAATCCAAAAATCGTCGCAGGACGGCTTCATATAAGATGGCCTGATCCAATTATCCGGGTCGAGACCAAGAAACGGATGGAGCATGATATTGTACGTGCCCCACTGCCAAATGAGAATCCTGTTGAACGCCGAGTCGGAATTAAACGTCAAATGATTCACGATGATCCCAGTCACCCCGGAATTGGTCGTAAGATCCAGCAGGACCGTCAAGATCACCGTTATCAATATCGCGATAGCGGATCTCTGCTTGACGTTCCTAGTCAGGCGTTCTCCGATTATCATGAGAATCTGGACGTTGACGGCCAGTAGCGGGCCCGATGACAGTGCTAGAAAGGCGGCCGCTGCCAGCAAAGCTGTCTTGACCAAGCGGATCGTCGTTGACCTGGTTGCGTACCAAATCAGCGAAATCGCGCTTGCGCAGAACAGCCCATAGAGAATCGGGCTAGCAAAAAACGCCTGGGGGCGCCGCAATCCCATACGAATGTCGGTACCGGCGAAATATGTGACGTAGGGCATGCCAGTGATGTCCGAAGTCCAGTCAAGCACAAATTTCTTGTACGTAATAGCCTCCGGAATACATAGGGCGAACGCGATCATGCTTATCGCAAATAGAAGCTTAACAAGGTAAAACAGGTCCGCCATCGAACGAATAGCAACGCGCGCGAGCAGATAGGCGCCGACGGTCTCAAGCAATGTCTGGCCCGCGCGCTGAACGCCTGCCGTTGGAAGGTTTCGCAGCAGGCAGAACGCCGTCCAACCGCCGTAGAACATGACCAGCAGGTCGGCCGGCCCCGCTCTCAATGTTCGATCGGCGAATAGTCTGAAGAGCAGATAGGGCAGCAGGACGATCATGTAGAGGCGATATGGCGTAATCAGCAGCGGGCCAGCATAGGTCGCAATCGTCGGCGGAAGGCAAATCGCGATGAGAAAACTCAAAATGAGCGGCGACGTGTGGCTGCTTCTCGAGGTGCGCGCTGCGAATGCGGACGCCGTTTGACCCGCACGAAGAGTTGGTCCGAGCTGGTTCACGCATTCGCTCCAAGAAATCCGATGCACCCTAGGCGATCAACCATCATGCCGAAAGCCATTTCGTGGGGTCCGCCGACGCACGCACGGCGCCGGTTCGTTGCGCAGGATGCCGAACCCGCGACGACGACGGTGAGGAAACCACGACCGCTCAGGCGAGCGGGTTGACGTTCGGCGCGGACGTGCTGAGCGATCTTTTCGGCTTGAGCCGAAGCGCGGGTTTTTCGATCAGGTGCCACGAGAGGCCTGCCGGGATCAAAACGAGCAGGAACGCGACGAAAACATGAATTCCAGTCGGAAGCTGTGGATATTGAGAAAGGATAAGCTGCTGTACGGTAAAGCCATAGATATATATTCCATAGGAATAATCCGGCATTCGCTCAACCAGCTTGAGAAACGGATGGCGTACGAACGCGACCCATAATGTCAGAATTCCGAACACGACCGACAGCGCCAAGTCGATCAGCGTCTTGTCTAGCACTACCGCTCCCAACCCTGCCACAACGACACCGAGAACGTGATAGAGACGGATTCTGACAACGTCTTTTGCCGCGGAGCACGCCACTCCTACCAGAAAGCACATTGCAAGACGGCTCATCACACCAAATCTGGCGATTGACGCCGAATCTCCAAGCCGTGGCGCAACAACCGTGAAACCTATGATGGCGACGAACAGTGCAGACAGCGAAATCGCCGTTCGCCGCCGATCTTTCATTAGGCCGACACCCCAGGCGATACCCAGCACGATGTAGCAGGATATCTCGAACGGCATGGTCCAAAGCGAACCATTTACCGCAGACGATGCGGGATTTTGGGAGAACACGCTTGGCAATTGATAGTTCACCGACAAGAGAGTCATATTTCCCAGCAAGAACCTGATCGTCTGTCGGTTTGAGATGAACTCTGAAAATGGCATCGTCGAAACGAACAAGCCGAGAATAGCCGTCGACAGCAGGATGCATACGACCAGGCCGGGAAATATTCTGAGAAATCGACCGATGGCGAAACTCGCAAGGCTCGCCGATCGCGATATGGACCCCTCGATGAGATATCCGCTCATCGTGAAGAAGATGCCGACGCCGGCCCACCCCAATGATCGATTCGATCCCAAAAGCCGCTCGAGCGGATCCAGCGGCTGAGTGGCGCTGCCAAGATTGTAGGCGTGCGAGACGATGACAAGCGTGGCGGCAAGCAGTCTCAATAGATTGAAGTTGTTCGCGAACGGATCGGTTCGGCGGGGCCGGGAGGGGTCGGCCCGACGAAAACGCATATCGGTGGTTTTCATTGGACCGTTTCCCTCGTTCACATAAGCCCCGCCTGATCGATCATCATCGCACGTCATCCACACCGCCCCAGATCACCCGATGCCTCGATCCGCCGCACCGTCTCGTCGGCGAGCAGCCCCGCGCCGAGCGGAGTCAGGTGCCGCGCGCCGTGCGGGAAGAACAGCCGCGCGCCGGGCGCGCGCGCCGCGTCGCGGAACGCCGGCAGCGCGTCGACCGGCGGCAGCGTCTGCTTGAGCGCCGCCGGCATCAGGTCGTAGGACGAGCTGAACACGCGGTCCGGCGTCCGGTTGGGGATATCGACCACCAGCATCTCCGCGCCGTCGCGCCGGAGCTCGCTCTGCGCCTCGCGGAGCAGCGCGGCCGCCAGATCGACCTCGGCCTGGTTGATCGCATAGGTGTCCTGATCGACCTCGTTCTCGGCCGGCCCCGTCGCACGCTTGCGCAGGAAGCCGAGCAGCTGCTTGCTGCGCCAGCCGACCTGCTCGCGCGCGAAATTGTAGAGATGGCTGTGATCGGCGACCAGCCGGTAGAGCGCCGATCGCATCAGCCAGTCCTGCGTCGCGACCCCCGGCAGGAACGCCGCGTTGGCGCGCTCGAGACGCCCGTGATCGAGCCTGTAAAGCGCCGATCGCACATTGTCGTCATAGTCGGTCACCTGCCACTGCATCAGCACCAGATCGGGATGGAAGCGCCGCGCGATCGACTGATAGGCGATCAGATTCTCCGCGGTGCCGAAGCCCGACACGCCGAAGTTGAGCACCTCGACCTTGTGCCCGTCGGCGCGCAGCTGCGCCTCGATCCGGTGCGCAAGCGTATCGCGCAGATCGAGCTCATAGCCGACGAAGTAGGAATCGCCGAGCATCGCGATCCGGCACGTGCCTGCGGGCTTGGCCTCGGCGAAGCTGCGATCGTCGCGCATGCCCTGGCGGTTGATGCGATATTCGACGGTCACGTCGGGCGTATAGTGATGATAGACCGCGCCCGGCACATTGCCGCGAATGCCATAGGGCGTCCCGGTGACGTAGCGCGGCATCAGCGCCTGCGGATCGATCAGCCGCAGGAAGATCTCGCCGAACAGGAGCGTCCACAGCAGCAGCAGCAGCCCGATCGCGATCTTGCGCAGGATGAGCGTGGCCAGCGGCATGGCGTCCCTAGAAATTGAAGTAGATGAATGCCTGCCCCGTCGCCGAGGTCAGCACAATCACCGAATAGAGCAAGGCGATCACCGCGGTGTAGTGGACGATGAACGGCGCGCGGAGATAGGCGTCGCGCAGCGGCGCGAAGCGGAAGCCGCACTCGATCAGGAACAGCGGCAGCGCGTAGAAGGCCCAGGACGACCAGGCGCCCGTCGTCATCGCGTGGAAGCGGGCGATGCCAAGCAGCATCTGATCCGCCTGCGCCATCGAGTCGGCGCGGAAATAGGCCCAGGTGATGCACACCAGCGGCATGAACAGCGCCCAGGCCAGCAGGTTGGTCGCGGTGCCCGCAAGGCTGCCGTCGTCGGCGCGCTTGAGCCGTTCGTCGATGCCAAGCAGCCGGTAGACGATCTGGATCGCGCCGTGGAGGAAACCCCACATTACGAAGGTCCACGCCGCGCCGTGCCACAGCCCACCGAGCAGCATCGTCAGCATCAGGTTGCGGCACACCATCGCGGTCGTGCCGCGATTGCCGCCGAGGCTGATATAGAGATAGTCGCGCAGCCATTCGGAGAGGCTTATGTGCCAGCGTCGCCAGAATTCCGACGGCGTCCGCGCGAAATAGGGCAGGTTGAAATTGAGCCTGAGATCGAACCCCATGATCTTGGCGAGCCCGCGCGCCATGTCGGTATAGCCCGAAAAGTCGCAATAGATCTGGAAGGTGAATGAGAGCAGCGCGACGGCGAGCTCGCCCGAGGTGGCGCGGCCGGGGTGCGCGAAGATCGGGTTGGCGATCGCGGCGAGATTGTCCGCCACGACGATCTTCTTGTTGAGCCCCCACAGGAACAGCATGGCCCCCGCCTTCACCTCACTCCGGTAGATCGGCGCGATCGAACGGAATTGCGGGAGCATATGCCCGGCGCGTTCGATCGGGCCGGCGAGGATCTGCGGGAAATAGGAGAGGAAGGCGGCGAACTCGATGAAGCCCGTCGATGGCTCGAGCTTGCCGCGATAGGTGTCGATCGTCCGGCCGATCGACTGGAAGGTGTGGAAGGAGATTCCCAGCGGCAGGATGATGTGCAGTGCGACGAAGCCGAGCGGCAGCCCGATCGACGAGAAGGCCTGATCGAGCGACGTCCCGAAGAAGTTGAAATATTTGAAGAATGCCAAGACTGCGAGATTGACGACGATCGAAAGCTGCATCCACGATCGCGCCCGTCGCGCATCGTCCGTGATCAGCCCGAGCAGCATCACCGCGGCTGTATAGAGAAGGCAGGCGGCCAGCGGCGGCAACAGCAGAAGTTCGGCCTCGCGGCCGTGGTTGAGCGCGAAGCCGATCGCCGAGACGAGCGCCAGGAAGCCGCAGCTTTTGGCCAGTTGCCCACGGTGCGGCCGCCGCCCCGCGGCGCCGAGCGCGGTCAGGTAATCGAGCCCCGTGGTGAAGGCGAGCAGCGCCAGGAAATGGATGTTCCACCAGCCGTAGAAGAAATAGCTGGCGACGATCAGCACCAGATTCCGCGATACGACGCGGCGCCTGCTGATCAGATAGATCGGGTAGAAGATCGCGAAAAAGGCAGCGAAGGGCCACGTGAAGAAGAGCATGCTGGTCTCGGATCAGGCGACCGGAGACATGTCGACGCCGGGCAGACCCATCCCATCAACCATGATCGACGATCGCCCCCCGCGCATCCCGCATCCCACCGACGCGATCATGCCCCGAGCCGGGGTTTACCAGTCGAGCCCCACCTTGCAACGCAAAAGTAGATGTGTTTTGCCGCACGGCACCGCCGATGCTGTGCGGCAGGGCGGGTATGGGGGGACGCTGCAGGTGATGCTCAGGCGCGTGATAGGATGGCTGGCGCTCGCACTGGGCGGGCTGGTACTCGCCACGCACCTGCTGGTGACGGACTTCGTGTCGATGCGCTACGGCGCGCCCGTCGACCTGACATTCGAGCCCGGCGAACGATTCGTGCGATCGGAGGCGGCGCTGTTCGGCAAGCGCGCGGATTATGCCATCCAGGCCTGCTGCGCCGGATCGACGTTCACCACGGTCGGCCTCGATGGCGATGCAGGCACCGCGCGCGGCTTCCGCATTCGGCCGACCGACAGCCGCGTCAAGGGCAATTTCCGCAGCGAATTGCGGATGCGGCCGACGCCCGTCGGATGGACGGTCTGGTACCGATCGAACATCTACGTGCCCGCGGACTGGCAGGACAGCGCCACCCCGGTGATCGCGATGCAGTGGCACGGCTCGAAGGACTTTTTTCTGTTCGAACCGGGCAAATATCCGCCGCTCGAGCTCGACATAGCGGGCAGAAACTGGGTGGTGCACAAATCCTGGGACACCCGGATCGTCTCGACCCCGACCGCATTCGGCAACACGGAGGGCATCAGCACGATCGGCACGGCGCCGCTGGTCAAGGGCCATTGGCAACGCTGGACGTTTCGCGTCCATTGGTCGGTGAGCGGCAAGGGCAGCGTCGTCGCGTGGCTCGGCAATGCCATGATCGTCAACGATCGCGGTCCCAACGCGCATCGCGACCTTATCGGCCCCTATCTCAAGGCCGGGGTCTATGTGCCGCGGTGGGGCCATCATGGCGGCGACCCCGGAATCAGCGAGCGCGTGCTGGATTTCGACGACATCCAGGTCCGTTTCGGCGACAATCCGTTCGGCATGGCGCTGCCCGCGGGCGCGCGGGACTGACCGTCAGACGCCCGCCCCTGCCCGTTCGAATCGCCGCGGAAACGCCGCCGCGATCGTCTCGGGGGTCGGGCTATAGACGGTGTCATGGTGCGCGGCGACGAGCGCGCGCAACGCGGCGCTGTCCATCTCCCACCAGTGGCTCGCCTCGATCGCCGCGGCGAGCTCGGGCGCAAAGCGTTGCCGCAGGTGCCGCGCCGGGACGCCGGCTAAGATCTCGTAGCGTTCGACGTCGCGGGTGACGATCGATCCCGCGCCGATCACCGCGCCGCGCCCGATCCGTTTGCAGCCGGGCAGGATGACGACATTGTGGCCGACCCAGACATCGTCCTCGATGATGAGCGGCGCGGCATGGATGATATCCTCGTCGATCACGCCGAACTGGCGCTCGTAGAGCGCGGGGTGCGTGGTCAGCGCCTCGACCGGGTGATTGGCATCGACGACGCGGACGGTCTTGGCGAACGAACAGTAGCGGCCGATTCGCAAGGGCCCGGGCATCCGCCAGCGATCGAAGCAGCCGTAGGAATAGAGCCCGACGACAATATCGTGCCGCGCCGCAAAATGCGCACGCAGCTCGGCGCTGTCGTGCTGTTTTCTGAGCAGCGGCACGAGCCGGGCCCGGTCCACCAGCGACTTGAAAAGGCCCATAGACGTCTCGACCCCCAATACGTGCGGCCAGGCCAGTAGCTCCGCCCCCGCGTCCGGCGCAATCGCAACCATGGCAGGAGCACGCAGCGCGCGCGCGTAAAAAACGCCTCGCCAAGAACAAAGCGTCTGGCTACTCCCACATAATGTCGCGGCACCGCTCGAGATCTTCAAGCCACCCCTCCTCGTCTGCGCGCTATGGCCGCTCGCGCGGTCTCGGCAGAAAGCCGTCAGAGGCGCTCTATTATCGCTCAATGGCCGGGCCGGGTGCGTTGCTCGCCGTTGCGCTGTTGCTGGGTGGCGGCGGGTCGGGGTTTCCAGCGACCGAACTCGTCGTCGAGCTAACCGGCGTCATCGTGTTGACCTCCGAGCTGTGGCGGCTCGAATGGGCATCGGTCGGCCGGCCTGCCAGGTGGGGCCTGCTGCTTCTGCTGCTCACCATATTGCTGCCGCTCATCCAGCTCATTCCGTTGCCGCCCTCGGTGTGGCAGAATCTGCCGGGGCGGGGTTTCAGCAAGGACGCGTCGGAGCTGCTCGGCACGTCCGCGGCATATCGGCCGATCTCGCTCGACCCCGACATGACGCTGCGCAGCGCGTTGGCGCTCATTCCCGCGGCAGCGATGATGCTTGCCGCGCTGCGTCTCACCATGGCCGAGACCCGGCATCTTCTTCTGCTGATGATCGCCGTTGCGGGGGCGAGCGTGGCATTGAGCTCGATGCAGGTTGCGATGGGCCCGACCGGGACCGCCTATCTCTACATAACCTCGCAGCAGGGCCTCGCCACGGGCTTTTTCGCCAATCGCAATCACCAGGGCGCGTTTCTCGACGTCGCCTTCCTGGCAGCGGCCGCGCTCGCCGCCGGCGCGAAAGGACGCGTTCGCGGCACGGTTTCGGTCGAGCGCGTGCTGTTGCTCGCCATGATGGGCGTCTGCCTGCTCGGGACGCTGGCCACCGCATCGCGTACCGCGTCCGCGGTCGCCGTCATCGCCGTGGTGCTGACGATTCCGTGGTTCTTTCGCCTGCGCTACCGCGTGCGCGTGAAACCGCCGGTCGTGATCACGGTGGTCGCAGTGATCGTCGTCGCACTCGCCGCACTATACTTCACATCGGGCTTCCAACTGCTGCTGCACCGATACCAGGCGAGCGACGACGCACGTGCCCACTTCTGGCCGGACGTCATCTACGCGATCGGCGTGTTCTTCCCGATCGGCACAGGGCTTGGATCCTTCGATCCGGTGTTTAGGTCGATCGAACAGCTGTCGATCGTCGGGCCGCTCTACGTCAATGATGCGCACAACGACTTCATGCAGCTCGCGGTCGAAACAGGCATTTTCGGCCCGTTGCTGCTGATCGCTACGATCGTATATCTTGCCAAGATCGCCAGGGGCCGGCGACAGCTTGCAGACCGCTCGGCCGAGCGCACGATGATGGAGGCCGCGCTTTATGCGATCCTGCTGTTCGCGCTCCATTCCCTGACCGATTACCCCCTGCGCACGCTCGCCTTGGAGACCGTTCTGGGCCTGTTCATCGGGCGGGCGATCTCGGCGACGCAGCCGCAGATCATGTCGCAGCGGCGCAGAAAAACCGCGATTATGCAAGACACATCGAGCGAACCGCCGAGACGCGACGCCGCCGATAACTAAAGCCTCGGTGGCATATGGCGATTGCGCCCGGTGTCTTTCATGCTATGAGAATGCTGCCGGTGCGAAGAGGCGGTGGGGTCACCCAATCATCCTCAGCTGCCGATGTGGGGGCCGAATGAAAAAACTGCTCGTGCTGTTGAGTTGCGTCGTCGTTTCGGGATGTCAAACTCCGGTCGACCTTCCCGATGGCGAAGCGACGTTCAAGCCGAGTGCGACCGTTGCGGCCAGCACTTCGCCTTATCGCATTGCACGCGGCGACATCATCAGCGTCAATGTGTTCCAGGAGCCCGATCTGTCGGTCCCTGCTCTGTTGGTGGATAGCGGTGGCTATGTGTCGCTGCCGCTGGTCGGTCAGATCGACGCCGCAGACAAGACGGGCGAGCAATTGGCCTCGGAGATTTCGCGGCGGTTGGGCGGGCGGTTCCTCGTCTCGCCCAAGGTCGCCGTCAACGTCACCACGCCATCCTTGCCGAAGGTCGTGGTCGAAGGAACGGTGGTCGATCCGGGAGTTTACGACCTGCGCCAGGGGCAGACGACGCTGTTGGAGGCACTGGCTCTCGCCAAGGGTCCGACGCGAACCGCAAAGCTCAGTCAGGTCGTCGTATTCCGGGTGGTCGGCGACCAAAGAATGGGCGCCGTTTTCAATGTGACCTCGATCCGGCGCGGCGAGGCGGTCGATCCGGTTCTGCAGCCAAACGACACCGTCGTGCTGGGATACTCGAACATCAAGGCGGCATGGCGCGACTTCCTTCTCGCCGCGCCCGTCATCGGGATCTTCACGCGCTTTTGAATGGCATGACTCTTTCGAGCGTCGCCTAGTTTGTGTCAGGTGGGGATATGACCGAGATTAGCTCCTACGACCCCGATAGCGCCGAGATCTGGGAAGGCCCGCGCGCCAATGTCGGGGCCGCCGACAACGCGGAACCCTATGGTGAGACAACCTCTCCGGGTTTCAGTCTCAACATCCCGCTGATTATGGCGATGATCCGACGGAACATGATTCCGATCGTCGGCATCATCGCGATGTGCGTGCTCGTCGGGATAGCGGTGACGCTGCTGTCGACACGCATCTATCGCGGCTCATCGGTCGTGCAGATCGAGCAGACCTCCGACAATGTCGTCAACACGCAGTCGGTCGATGCGGCGACGCCGATCGCGGATTCGACCCGCTTCCTTGAGACGCAGAAAGCGATTCTGACAAGTCGCACGCTGGCGGGCCAGGTCGCGCAGCGGTTGAACCTGTACAACAACAACTTCATCACACGGATGGGCGGAAAGCCGCTCTCGTCGGCCAATGCGAGCCCACAAGATCCGGTCATGCAGAATGTCGTGATCGGCCTGCTCCGCAAGAATATGAGCATCGATCTGCCCGGCAATTCGCGCGCGGCCACGCTCAATTTCGATTCGCCCAGTGCAGCGCTCTCGGCGGCGGTCGCCGACGGCTATGCCGCCGCTTATATGGACCAGAATCTGTCGCGCAAATCCGCCGGCACCGAATATGCGCGGACGTTCATCCTTCAGCAATTGAACGCCACGCAGCGGGCGCTCGAGGCGTCGCAGCGCAAGGCGATCGCCTACGCGCAGTCGGCGGGTCTGATCGCGGTCGGACCCGCCAGTGGTGGCGGCGCCGATGGCTCGGGCGATCCGGCGACCGGCACGCTTTCGACGAGCACGCTGGTGCAGCTCAACAACGCCTATGGCGACGCACAGGCGGAGCGCATTCGCGCACAGCAACGCTGGGAAGCCGCCCAGAAGATGCCCCTGATGGACATCCCCGAAGTGCTCGCGAACAGCGCGGTCCAGTCCATGTACCAGAAACGGGCCGATCTTCGGGCCAGCCTGCAGGAACAGAAGCAGCGCTACAAGGCGGATCACCCCGTTATCCAGCAGCTTTCTGCGCAGATTGCCCAGATCGACGGCGAGCTTTCGCGTGCCGCCACCAACATCAGGAATTCCTTCGAGGAGAGCTACCGGTCCGACGTTGCACAGGAGCAGGCGCTCAAGGCATCCGTCACCGGACTCCGCGGCGACGCACTCGGCGATCAACAGAAGGAAATCGAACTCAACATCCTTCAGCGCGACGCAAACACGAACCGCAGTCTCTACAACGCGCTGCTGCAGCGCTATAAGGAACTGACCGTATCGGCCGGTGTCGAGACCAACAACCTCTCGCTGATCGATCCCGCGGTCATCTCGCACACGCCGATCCGCCCCAAGCCGTTCATCAACTTCTCGGTGGCTCTGCTTCTCGGTATCGTCCTCGCCGCATTGTTCGTCGCCGGCCGCGAATTGCTCGACGACGCGCTCCGCACCCCGGACGATGTCACCCGGAAGCTCGGCGTGCCCGTGCTGGGCACGATCCCGATCAGCAAAAGCGAGCTGTCGCCGATGGAGGAGATCAAGGATCCGCGGTCGTCGCTCGCGGAGGCCTATTATTCGCTCCGCACGGCGCTCGAATTCTCGACCCCCGAAGGCCTGCCGCGGGTGATCACCTTCACCAGCAGCCGACCATCGGAAGGCAAGAGCACGTCCGCGCTGGCAACGGCGCAGAACCTCGCGCGGATCGGCAAGCGCGTGCTTCTGGTCGATGGCGACCTTCGTCTGCCGTCGCTCAACCGCCAGCTCCAGCTCAAGAACAATGGCGGCTTCGTCAGCCAGCTGACGAACCAGAACCCGCTCGCCGATGTCGTGCAGAAGCTCGACGTCGACAATCTCGACTTCCTCTCGTCGGGGCCGCTGCCGCCCAACCCGACCGACCTGTTGAGCAATTTCGCGCTCAAGCGCTTCTTCCAGACCGCACTGGCGAGCTACGACGTGCTCGTCGTCGACTGCCCCCCGGTCATGGGCTTCGCCGATTCGCTTCAGCTCGCCTCGATGGCCGAGGGCGTCGTCTTCGTGGTCGACTCCAACGTGGGGCACCGCGGTGCGGCCAAGCTGGCGCTCAGGCGTCTCGCGTCCAGCCATGCCCCCGTGCTGGGCGTACTCCTTACCAAATTCGATGCCGACGCGACCGGCTATGGTTATGGCTACGGCTATGGCTACAGCTATAGCTACAGCTACGGAAGCGGCAACAAGCAGGCGAGCTAGGTGAGAAAGTCCGCCGCCATGCCCGCGCGCCGGCTGCTCGTCGTCCTGGCGGGCATTGTCCTCGCGGCCTTGGTGATTGTGGTCAACGCATCCTATTTCGAAGACCCGCTCGATCCGGCCACGGCGGTCTCGATCATGCCGTGGGGCGCCTTGGCCAATGCCGACGCGGCCGAACAGGCGTTCGAGGCGCGACGCTATGACGAGGCCGAGCGTCTCGCCAGGCGTTCGCTGGACCGCTCGCTGGTCAATATCTCGGCGCTTCGCGTCCTGGGCCTGTCGAAGGAAGCCGCCAACCCTGACGATCGCGGCGTCGTGCCGATCATGCTGCTTGCTAGCCGGCTCGGCTGGCGGGACGTGCCGACCAATCTTTGGCTTATCGACGCATTCCTGCAGGCGCATGAATACGGCCTTGCCGTTCAGCGCGCGGATGCGCTGCTCCGGGAGGAAGAGGAAGCGGGCCGGGTATTCTCGGTGCTACGGCTGACGGCCGCCGACCCCGTCGCGCGCAAACCCGTCGTGACGACGCTGCTCGGGCAGCCGAAGTGGCGGCCCGGCATATTCTCGGCCGATGCATTGGGCAAGGACGAGGCGACCGGTATCGAAGCCATCGTCGACGATCTGCACCGCTCGGCCGCGCCCCCGACACGCTCGGAAATGGCGACGTTGATCGGTACGTTGATCCGATCGAACGATTTCGATCGCGCCTACCGCTTATGGCGTCTCACCACGCCCGGCAGCGCGCCATTGGTCTATGACGGCCGCTTCATCCAGGCCGCGCGCGTCGCCGCCGCGAACGAGGACGGGATACCGTTCGAATGGACGGTGAGGGGAGGCAGCGCCAGTGCGACGATCGGCTATGCGCCTGACGGAGAAGGTGGCGTGCTCGTCACGCCGCCTGGAATGATGGCGCGCAAGGTGATCACGCAGCTCGTCCACCTGCCGAGCGGTGCGCATCGCCTGCGCGTCGTCGCCAAACATGTCGGAAAGGGAGACGCAAGCAGCCTCGCTTGGTCGCTCGAGTGCGTCGTCAAACGGACCAACATCCTTGGCCAGCCATCGTATGATACGTCCAAGGCCGGGATGGTCAGCATCTATTACACCTTCACGGTTCCCGACAGCGATTGTGCGTTCCAGCAACTTTCGCTCTCGCTGGTGCCGCCGATGGGGGGCCATGACCCGCAATTCTCGATCGATGGCGTCGGCTTGTTCTAAGCCGCCATGCGGCGGGCCTACGTGTTTGGTCGGCGCATGACGCCGGGTACCATCGATGATGATGGGTCTCGCATGTGCGTGGGCGGTGACGGTTCGACGACCGATGAACGCTCGCCGAAGCATCCGCACCGTCGCATCGTCCGGCTAGGCGTCAATCCGCGGCTCCGGTTTCGGGCAGCGTCGCGTTTCTTGTTGGTATCGGACGGGTCTCTTGCAAAAATGCGACGCCACAGACCATCATCGGGATTCGATCCTATGCGCCCCATCCTGAGCATCGCGCTGTGAGTTTTTCACATCGTCGCATCGTCCTGCTCGTCGTGGTCGTCCTGGTGGCCATCGCGGCGTTCGCCGCCGGAACGATCTATGGCCTCGGCGCCGATCCCGACGGTGACGTGCCCGCAGGCACGTGGATCAAGCTGAGGGGCGACCTGCGCGCGATCACCGGCCAGGACAAGCAATGGGCACAGATCAATCAGGATATCGGCTCGAACATCGCGCTCCCCTGCCCGCGCAACGCCATCGTGATCGCGACCGCCGGACAATCTAATGCCGCCAACGCGATATCGACGCCGCTCGATGCCAATCCGGCGGCACCGGTATTCATGTTCTTCAAAGGCCGGTGCTACGCGCTTCGCGATCCAATGCTGGGCTCCAACGGAACCTTCGGCAGCGTGTGGAGCCGTTTTGCGCCGATGCTCGCCGAGCAAAGCGGACGCCCGGTCGTGATGATCAGCGGCGCCATCGGGGGCTCGCAGTTCAGCGATTGGACCGATCCGCACTCGCCGTATATGCGGCAATTGCGCGACCGGGTCATCGACGCCGCGAGGATCGTCGGGCCACCCGACGTCGTGCTCTGGCACCAGGGCGAAACAGACGCATGGTTCAAGCCAAGCCAGGCGGAATTGCAGCCGACGATCGAGCGGGCGCTGCATACCGTGCTCACCACCTTCCCGCTCAAGCCGGACGCCAAGCTGGTCCTTTATCGTGCGTCGATCTGTACGGGGGCCAAGCGCCAGGCGAGTACGGCAAGCGTGATCGCGGCGGAAACCGCCGCGGTCGCATCCGATCCGCGTATCGTCGCCGGGCCGAACACCGATGTCCTCGGCGATCGGTTTCGGCACGACCACTGCCATTTCAACGAGGAAGGCGCGCGGCGCGTCGCCCGGATGACATTGGACGTGGTGACGCCACTCGTCGACAAACCGTGACGATCGGCTGGACATTTTGCGGCGTCGCAGCAAGGATATCTTGCTTCAGGTCAGGCCGGCACATCGCCGATGTCGACCTGATGCCGAGCCTTGGGGGGGCGGTTTGACCTACGACGTCGCACGGCTGCCTTGGCTTCGCGCGAAGCCGATCGATTTCGATCGTGCGATCAAGCAGGCCAAGGCCGCGGAGGGCTTGACCGGCGACGCGTTGCGTGGGTTTGCGAGCTATGCGCTTGATCTCGACAGTTCGCTCAAACTTGCCAAGCTGATCAACGCCAAGGCGGGCACGTTGACCCCCGCGCCGCTCAGCCCGGTCAAGCTTGCGATCGTAAGCAGTTCTACAACCAGCTACATCGTTCCGGCGATACAGGCGGCGGCACCGCGCCACGGGCTGTTGGCGGATGTCTATGTCGGCGAATACGGCCAGACCGCGCAAGAGATTTACGGCGAGCAAACCGGGCTTCAACGGTTCGCGCCGGACGTCGTTTTGCTGAGCCTCGATCCCGAAATGCTGGCGCTCAATCGCTCGGAGATCGAATCCCAGACGCAGCTTGTCGACGCCGCCGCGCAGCAGATCCGCTGGCTCGCGGAGGGGATCGTCGCCCGGCTCGGTGCGATGGTCATCATTCAGAACGTCGTCGAGCCCGCCGATCCCTGGTCCGGCCATTTCGACCGGCGCGCAGGCGGTTCGCGGTTTGCGATGCTGCGCGAGCTCAACCAGCGCATCGACGGCATCGCCGCCGCGCTGAACGGCGCGGTGCTCGACGTTGACCGGATCGCAGGTTTGGTCGGGAAGTCGGTTTGGACCGATCGCTCGCAATGGTACATGGCCAAGCTGCCCTTCGCGCTCGATCTGACGCCGCTCTACGCCGATCATGTCGCGCGTCTGCTCGGCGCCATCCGCGGCAAGGCGCGCAAATGTCTCGTGCTCGACCTCGACAACACATGCTGGGGGGGCGTGATCGGCGACGACGGGCTCGGCGGAATCCGGATCGGCGAAGGGTCAGGCGAAGGCGAGGCGTTTCTCGCGGTCCAGCATTACGCGCTCGAGCTCAAGCGGCGCGGCATCGTGCTCGCAGTCTGCTCGAAGAACGACGAGGCAAATGCGCTTCTGCCGTTCGAACAGCATGAGGAAATGGCGCTCAGGCGCGACGATATCGCGGTCTTCGTCGCCAATTGGGACGACAAGGCCAGCAACCTCGCGCTGATCGCGCAAACGCTCGGCATTAGTACCGACGCGCTGCTCTTCCTTGACGACAATCCGGCCGAACGTGCGCGCGTCCGCCAGATGCTCCCGGAAGTCGCCGTGCCCGAGGTCGGCGACGATCCCGCAACCTATCCGCTTGCCATAGCCCATTCGGGCTGGTTCGAGGCGGTGGCGATGACTGCCGACGACGCCGCGCGCGCCGACCAGTATCGTGCCAATGCCGTGCGGACCGAGGCCGCGCAGAAGCTCGGCAGTCTTGATGAGTATCTGCAGTCGCTCGACATGGTGTGCGCGATGCGCCCGTTCGACGCGCTGGGCCGCGAGCGCATTGCGCAACTGATCAACAAGAGCAACCAGTTCAATCTGACAACGCGGCGCTATACCGCCGCTGAAGTGGCTGCGCTCGAGACCGACCCGTCGGTCTTCACGCTGCAGATCCGTCTTACCGACCGCTTCGGCGACAATGGCATGATCGCGGTGGTCATCTTCCGTGCGGGCGACGAGCGCAGCTGGGTCTGCGACAGCTGGTTGATGAGCTGCCGCGTGCTTGGCCGTCGCGTCGAAGAGGCGACGTTGCAGGCGGTGGTCGCCGCGGCACGGCAGGCGGGGATCAGCCGATTGATCGGACGCTATATTCCGTCCGCAAAGAACGGCATGGTCGCCGATCATTTCGAGAAACTCGGCTTCCAGCGGATCTCGCTCGAAGCCGACGGCGAATCGACTTGGGCGCTCGATCTGGCCGACTATGTCGAGAAAGCGCTGCCGTTCCAATATTCGCCAGTATCCCTTGGAGATCATGATGCCCGAATCTACGCTTGAGGCGATCAAGGAGACGATGGTCGACATCTTCGACATCGATGACGACGTCGCTATCGGTCCCGACACCTCCGCGGCCGACATCGAGGAATGGGACAGCCTGAGCCACATCCGTCTTATCGTGGCCCTCGAGCGTCATTTCGGGATCAAGTTCAAGAATGCCGAGGTGGAAGGCTTGAAGAATGTCGGTGACCTGGTCGCCGTCATCGACGCCAAAACGGGCGGCGGGAACGCCTGATCTTGTTGGTGATCGCCTGCGGCTGACGAGCCGCAGGCGGCGATCGCGACGCCGAGGGGAGCGCCGGCAATGCTTTTCAGTTCGTTCCCGTTCATATTCGGCTTCCTGCCGCTTGCGCTGCTGCTCACCTATGGCGCCGGCCGGTGGTCCCGTGTTGCGGCAAAGCTTGTCCTCACGCTCCTGTCGCTGGGATTCTATGCCTGGTGGCGGCCGATATATCTGCCGCTTCTGATCGGATCGATCCTGTTCAATTATTTCGTCGGTGCGCAGATCCAGCGCGCCTACGCGTCGGACCATGGCGGCAAGGTCAAGTGGTGGCTGATCTTCGGCCTCGTTGTCGACGTGAGCCTGCTGGGCTGGTTCAAATATGCGAACTTCTTCGCCGACAATCTGCATATTCTATTTGGCGGTTTCGACCTGCCCAAGGTCATACTGCCCTTGGCAATCTCGTTCTTCACCTTCCAGAAGATCGCCTATCTCGTCGATTCGGCACAGGGTGACGCCAAGCCGATGTCGCTTCTCGACTTTGCGCTGTTCGCGTCTTTCTTTCCTCAGCTGATCTCCGGCCCGATCGTTCACTACAAGGAGATGGTGCCACAGATCCAAGGGCGGCCCTTCGCCCGCTGGATCCCCCGCAACATGATGATCGGGCTCGTGATGTTCTCGATCGGCCTGTTCAAGAAGGCGGTCATCGCCGACACCTTCGCGCTGCAGGTCAATCCACTCTATGCGGAGGCGACAAAGGTCGGCGCAATGGGCTTCGTCGCCGCGTGGGCGGCAGCGCTTACCTATATGCTTCAGCTATATTTCGACTTCTCCGGCTATTCCGACATGGCGATCGGCCTTGCCCGAATGCTCGGGATCAAGCTTCCGCTCAACTTTCACTCGCCGCTGCGC
Organism: uncultured Sphingomonadaceae bacterium; assembly: GCA_903871605.1. GTDB lineage: Bacteria > Pseudomonadota > Alphaproteobacteria > Sphingomonadales > Sphingomonadaceae > Solisphingomonas. The sequence goes on along the minus strand of CAIQHF010000014.1, from coordinate 33,964 downwards.
GCCGGCAGCATCATCGAATTCTGGCGGCGTTGGCACATGACGCTGCAGCGTTTCCTGACTGCCTATGTCTTCCAGCCGATCGCGCTTCCGCTCACCCGCCTCGCGGCGCGCAGGGACTATGGGATGACGGCGAGCACGCTCGCCGGGGTCGTGGCCCCGACCGTCACCACTTTCCTGATTTCGGGCTTCTGGCACGGAGCCGGCTGGACCTTCATCGTCTGGGGACTGATGCACGCAGTCTATGTGACGACCAACGAATTGTGGCGCGGACGGCGTAATCGACGCAGACGCGCGCTGCGCAAGTTGAAGAAGCCGGTACCTGAGCCGCAGCGCGCTGAAATACTATTTTTTCACCTGTTGACGCTCTTCGTAGTGATCGTCGCCGAGGTGATGTTCCGCGCGCATACGGTTTCGGACGCGCTAACGATCTGGAAGGGCATGGCAGGCACCCAGGGGTGGATCAACAGCGCGGATGTCCCCAATATCAGCTTCTGGCTGTGGCTGACCATATTGCCCGGCGCGGCGGTCATCTTCCTGATGCCGAACACGCAGCAGATCATGGGGCGGTTCGATCCCGCCTATAATTGGCGCGACTGGAAGGACACGGCCCGCGCACCTTTGCACTGGACCTGGCGGCCTAATTTTCTCGGAATCGTATTCGCCGGTGTTACGCTCTTCATCGGCGTGATGTTCGTGCAGCGCGGCCAGGCCGTCTTCCTCTACTTCAACTTCTAGAGGTCGAGCAATGAAAAGTGGTTTGCATTCGACCCGTATCACGCTGCTGATCTTGGCAACCGCGCTTTTGTGCGCATTTGCGGCCGCTCTGCTCCCCGACGATCCGTATCAGCGCTTTCAGCTGCTGGATGGGACCATCCACCGGAAGTCGCGCTGGATCTACGAGCGCATTCACTTCGACCCGAGGCCGATCGATGTCGTCGCGATCGGCTCGTCGCGCATCGGTGCCGATTTCAATGCGCCCTACATGCAGGATCTGCTCGGCGCGCGCGGGATCCGCGCCAATGTCGTCAATTTCTCGTTGCCGGAAGCCGGCCGCGACATCAATTATGCCGTGTTCGAAGAGTTGCTCAAGACCAAGCACCCGGCACTTCTGATCCTGAGCGTCGCCGAAAAGCCGAGCCGCGTCGGTCACTCGGCGTTCAAATATATCGCTCCCCGTGCGCTCGTCGCGGACCCGGCCTATCCCGGCAACGTCAACTATCTGTCGAACCTCGCCTATCTGCCCTACCGGCAGATGAAGCTCACCGCCGCGCGGATATTCCCGCAAGCCTATGGCCTGCGGACGCAATTCGATCCGGCGCGCTATTGGGGACAATCATATCAGAGCACCGGCGACATCGTGCTCCCCGATGGGACGATAAAGAACGGTACCAAGGCCGCTGCGATGTCCGAACTTGAACGCGGCGTGCACAAGCTCGAGGCGGGGACAACGCCCCCCCTTCTTCCGCGCGAGATGGCGGCGATCGAGTTTGGCGACGAATATGTCTGGACCGCCAGGATCGCCGAGCTAGCGCGGCGCGAGCATGTCCGGATCATGTTTCTCTTCCTGCCATATTTTACGGGACCGAGAACGGTGCAGGAGCTTCGCTTTTATCAAAATTACGGGCCGGTGGTCGACGGCAGCTTCGTGGCCGGTCATCCGGAATGGTATTCCGACTATGCCCATATGACCAGTACGGGCGCGACGAAGTTGACCGAGCGTCTCGCGCCGGACGTGGCGCGGATGCTGATCGGTACGCCGAAGCGCGGCACGGCCGATTCACATGCGACAGCGGCAAACCAGCGCGGGGACACTCATCCGGCACCGTAATGCGGCGGTCCGCGCTCCATGAGCGCGATCAGATCGGCGCCCGACAATATCGACTTCCCCGCGAAGCCGACGATGTCGAACGGCCCGCCCGAAAACGCCGCACGCGCACGACGGGCCGGATCCCAGCTGATCATCATGGTCAGCGCATCGCCGAGCGTCATCTCTTCCGCGAGCTGATGCGGTCCGTCCTCGAGATAGCCGAAGACTTCGTGCAGATCGCCGGTCATAGCCGCCACATGCGCGAGTGTGCGCTCATTCATAATCCTCGTGCAACGCGCGGAATATCATCCGCTCCCATATATTGGCCGCGTCGTGCGGCATGTCGCGCCGATTGCCGTCGGCGAGCATTTCGTCGGTGGGATCTCGCATCGCCGCGATCACGCGCTGCGCGGCGACGCGATATTCGGATCGGGCCTCCACCGACAGATTGTCCCACGCTATCGTCGCGCCGCTGATCGCGATGCGGGGTGCGATCAGACACAGGGCTCTTGCAACACGCTCGTTCATGCGCATGGGGCGATCCTCGGTTAATCCTCTCGCGCCGAGACTTCGCCCGTTCGTCGCTATCAGACACGCGAGTAGCCTGGTTGGCAAGATACGCTATGGGCGCCCCGGATGGTTGGGTGCTGGACGAGGCTGTCGAGCTCGCGCCGGCGTTCGAGGCGCTCCAAGCTTAGCGCCACGCTTCATCCCTACCTTCGTCGCGCGTCGGCGGTGCACCGGATCATCCGACCCGGCGTCGGTTACTGCGTGGCGCGCGAGGAGGCCATGCTCGACCGCCAATCGCGCGCCCGGGCCAATCCACGTCCCGTCCACCGCATGACCGGCTTTTCGACGGCAAAGTGGATACCGATGCCGGCGGCAACGGCGACCGTTGCGAACACGATGAAGGCAAGCTCGCCGGGCAGGACGTCGGAAAGATGAAACTGGCGGCACGCCTTCGAGATCAACGTGACGATGAACATGTGCGTCAGGTAGATCGAATAGGACGCCTGTCCGATGACGACTGGCAACCCACGCACCTGTGCGATGCCCGAACGCTCCATCTCGACGAAACCCATAAGCGCTATGGCGCTTGCCGGCCCGAAAAGCGCGACCGCCTTTGTCGTCGACAGATGATCGACGAGCGCATCATAGGCGCCCGCGAATAGAAAGAGCGTCGAGCCGAGCACGGCCAGGACGATCGGCATCGGGATGGTCCAGCGCTTGAGCGCAGCGGCGCACCCTATTCCAACAAGGAACAGGGTGTTCAGCGGAGACAATAGATAGAATTCGTGATGGTTATAGTCGCGAAGGACCAGCCCGGCGATCGCCCACAACGGTATCATGATCAGCCCGGCCCTGCGGTTCCAGAGATACAGGCAGAAGATCGCGTAGAAGACCACCTCATAAAACAGCGTCCAGGCCACGAAAAGCACCGATCGCAAGGGCTCGATTCCCGCAAGGGCGAACGATCCGACCAACGCTGCAGCGTCGATGCGCGACGCAACCCCGGGGACGGCGACCATTCCCAGGACGGTGACGGCAAGGCAGCACCAGTAAAACGGATAGATGCGGACAAATCGCTTGCGAATGAAGGACGGGATGATGGCCGGGCGCCCGCCATCGGCGGCGTGAACGGTGGCGATTATGAAACCCGACAGAACGAAGAAGAACTCGACCCCGGCATAGCCGAACGCAAACAGACCCCCGAGTATCTTGGTCGGCCAGAGCGACGGCACCCCATAATAATATTTGTCGGCATGATAGAAGACGACAAGTGTCGCCGCTATGCCTCGCAGCATCTCGACATTTTTGAGCTTTGCCCGTTGCATCTACGATCGCCCCGCCCGTCTCCACGATGGCCCGATCCTTACGTGAACCATAGAGCCCCTGCCTCCCGTTCCTCGGCGACGCCTTTCGGGTCCACCGCATTCCCCATGAGACTTGTGCCTGAACCGATCGCTCCTGTCTTGCTGAACCTGACGTCACGTCAAAGATTTGGTTGATGCCCCTGCCGACTAGCGGCGCGCGCCAAGCTGGACCGGGCCGCCGGCCGACGATCACCGCGCCAGGCGCCTGACCACGCCACGGCGAACGCTCTTGGCGTCCTCGGCGCGTCGTATTCGCCTGGAACGGCGCGAGGCAGGCGAAGCGCGCGATGGATCATGGCATCGGCTTCATGAAGGACGCAGCGACGGTCGACGTCGTCTCAATCGGTGCCGAGGGCAGCGATGCGCCGGACGCCGCGGCTTGTCTCGCGCACCTCGCCCGGCACGATGTCGACGCCCACCCGGTCCGCCTCGCCCCCGGCGCGCGCCATGCCGGGACTACGATCCTGCACTATTGCGACAAGGTCGGCGCCGACCTCTTGATCATGGGAGCGTATAGCCGATCGCGGCTTGGCGAGGCGGTGAGCGGCGGCACCAGCCACCTGGCGATCACGCAATCCCCGGTCCCGCTGCTCATGTCGCATTGATCCCGCAGCACGATCCGATGGCGGGCGCATTTCGCCAAGGCCACGCTCGGATCAGCCGATCAGGCGCCAATGCCCGTCCGCCTGTCTGCGGTATCGGAAGGTGTCGAGCAGCCGTTCGTGGCCATGGTGCACGGTCGTGATCGCGACCACGGCAGCGCCGGACCGATCGCCGCGACTGACGAGCTCAACGAAACCGTCGACGCCGCTGGCGGAATGCCAGGCGCGCTTTGCGCCGACCGGATCGCCGATCAGGACCGACTGGATAAGCGGGTGGAGGACGTCATATTCGGATTGGTCGCTGCCGCGCGCGAGACTGCTCCATAGCGGGTCCTGGGCGATCGCTGAATCGAAGGGCATCGCGGCCAGACCCAGCGCGATCAGCGCGAAGACGCTCCATTTCGCCACAATGCCATCCCTTCCGCATGCTTATGCCGGCTCCTACCGATACGGCGCGGGGCCGGTCGTCGGGCTGTTCCTCGAAGACGAGACGACAGTTCGGATGCTGAGTGCGCGCGACGATCGAGGCGGCCAATCCGGTACATTGATCAGCCTGTCGTCGATTGCCGCAGCGCACGCTGGCCCGATCGCCCGCTTCGGGTTCCTGCGCGGCTGACCGTTTGAGCGCCGCGCACTTTGGGATAGAGCGAGGCGATGACCATCGCTGCTGCTGCCCGATCCAACGTCCTTTCCGATCGCCAGGCGGTCTGGGCCTTCACGCTCGGATGCTGTGCCGTCACGCTCGGCGTGCTGGCCCACGTCCCGGCATTTCTGATGGCGCGCGCGATGCATTACCGGCTCGCCGGTATGCCCATGGGTGGCGAGATGATCGCGGGCATGGCGCTGATCATCGTCGGGGTCGCGATCGCCGGCTACGGGCTTCTGCCGCGCAACGTCGCGGCGCAGCGCCAGGCCGCTGCCGCGATCGTGATGATGGCGCCCGAGGATGCGCCACTGGGCTGGCAGCATTGGCGGCTGATGACCGTGCTGGTGGTCGCGCTCGTCATCGACGTCATGAAGCCGGCATCGCTCGGTTTCGCGGTGGTCGGAATGGTCGACGAATATGGCGTGCCGAAGGCGACCGTCAGCCTCGTCCCGTTCTTCGCCTTGCTCGGCACGGTAACCGGGTCCTTCCTGTGGGGGGTGATCGCGGACATCTACGGGCGCAAGGCGTCGATCCTGCTGTCGGCGGTGATGTTTGTGGGAACATCGATCTGCGGCGCCATGCCGAGCCTCGCCTGGAATATCGCCATGTGCTTCATCATGGGTCTTGCGGCAGGGGGCATGCTGCCCGTCACCTACGCGCTGCTCGCCGAGATGATGCCCAACCGCCATCGGGGATGGGCGCTCGTGCTGGTCGGCGGGCTGGGCGCGGTCGGCGGCTATTTCGCAGCGAGCGGCGCCTCGGCGCTGTTGCAGCCCGTCTTCGGGTGGCGCGTGCTCTGGCTGATCAACCTGCCGACCGGGCTGACGCTCATCCTGCTCGGCGGTCTCATTCCCGAATCCGCCAAATTCCTGCTGGCGCGCGGCCGCGTCCATGAGGCGGAGCGCGTAATGCGCCTGTTCGGATCGCGCGCCGAGGCAAGCCCGCCGCGGCGTACCCCGCCGACCGCACCGGGCTATGGCGCGCTGACCGGAGCGCGCCTCGTCGCCAAGATCGCCGCGCTCAGCGTCTGCGCGCTCGCCTGGGGCCTCGTCAATTTCGGGCTGCTGCTCTGGCTGCCCGCCGATCTCGTGGCGAAGGGCTATTCGATCGGCGTGTCCAGCCGGCTGCTCGCCGAGTCGGCGCTGATCGCCTGCCCGACCGTGCTGATCGCCGCGCTGCTCTACAGCCGGTGGAGCAGCAAATGGGCGCTCGTCACGATGATCGGCGTGACGCTGGCCGGCCTGGCGCTCGTGCTCAGGCTCGAGGCGACGCGCGGCGGCAGTCCGGTCTGGCCGGTGGCGCTGTTGATCGTCGGGACCAACGGCATCATCGCGATCCTGCTTCCCTACGCCGCCGAGAGCGTTCCGCTCGGCATACGCGCACGCGCGACCGGCTGGATCGCCGCCTGCACCAAGGGCGGCGGATTGCTCGCCCAGGCGCTGAGCATATCGGGAAGCGTCCCGTCGATGGGCATCGTCGCGGGCGCGATCATGGTCCCGGCGGCCGCCTCAATGCTGCTGGTCGCGGTCTTCGGGCGCGAAACGCGCGGCGCCGATCTGCGCGACCTCGAGGCGGGCTGACGCGGCGCGGGCGCACCGGTCGCGCGACACGGACGCCTTTGCATCGGGATAAGCCGATCGGTCTTGCGCATCGACCGATGATCGGATAATCCCGATCTATGGATCAGGTCTCGGCCCTCGCCGCGTTGGCGGCACTGGCGCACCCCACCCGGCTCAACGCCTTCCGCCAGCTCGTCCGCCACGCGCCCGAGGGGTTGCCGACGGGTGCGCTGGTCGAAGCGAGCGGCCTCACCCAAAGCACCTTCTCGACGCATCTCGCGGTGCTCGCCAAAGCCGGGCTGGTGATCGCCGAGCGCCACGGGCGCCGGCAGATCCAGCGCGCCGACATCGACATGCTGCGCATGCTGATCACCTTCCTTGCCAGGGATTGCTGCCAGGGCCGCGCCGAACTGTGCGAGCCGCTGCTCGCCGATCTCACCAGCTGCTGAAGGGACGCGCATGACGATCGTCGTCATCTACCACAATCCCGCCTGCGAAACGTCGCGCAACACGCTGGCGCTGATCCGCAACGCCGGCGTCGAGCCGCATGTCGTCGACTATCTCAAGACCCCACCGTCGCGCGCGCTGCTCGTCGAGATGATCGGCGCGGCCGGCCTGACGCCGCGCGCGCTGCTGCGCGAGAAGGGCACGCCCTATGTCCAGCTGGGTCTTGGTGACGAAACGCTCTCCGACGCGGCGCTGATCGACGCGATGATCGCCCACCCGCCTCTGATCAACCGGCCGCTGGTGGTGACTCCGCTCGGCGTGCTGCTCTGCCGTCCGTCCGAGGCGGTGCTCGACATCCTCCCCGACGCGCAGCGCGGCGCCTTCGTCAAGGAAGATGGCGAACGGGTCGTCGATGCGGCCGGCGAGCGGGTGCGCTGATGGCGACGATCGCCGATGGCGTAGCGGCCAGGCCCGCTATGCGCCTGTTCGAACGCTGGCTGACGCTGTGGGTCGCGCTATGTATCGTCGTCGGCATCGCGCTCGGCCAAGCCGCACCCGGCGCCTTCGCGCTGATCGCCTCGGCCGAGATCGCGCGGGTCAATCTCGTCGTCGCGGCGCTGATCTGGCTGATGATCGTTCCGATGCTGCTCAGGATCGACTTCGGCGCCGTGGGATCGGCACGGCAGCATTGGCGCGGCGTCGGCGTGACGCTCGTCGTCAACTGGGCCGTCAAACCCTTCTCGATGGCGCTGCTCGGCAGCGTCTTCCTCGGCCATCTGTTCGCGCCGTTGCTGCCCGCAGGCCAGGCCCCCTCCTACATCGCCGGCCTGATCCTGCTCGCGGCGGCACCCTGCACCGCGATGGTGTTCGTCTGGTCGAGCCTGTGCGACGGCGATCCGACCTATACGCTGAGCCAGGTCGCGCTGAACGACGTGCTGATGCTGTTCCTGTTCGCGCCGCTGGTCGCGCTGCTTCTCGGCGTCGCCTCGGTCACGGTCCCCTGGGCGACGCTGCTCACGTCGGTCGGCCTGTACATCGTCGTGCCCGTAGTGGTGGCGCAGCTCGTCCGCCGGGCGGTCATGGCATCGGGGGGCGAAGCCGCGCTCGAACGGCTGGTCGCCGCGCTCGGACCGGTGTCGCTGACGGCGCTGCTCGCGACGCTGATCCTGCTCTTCGGTTTCCAGGGCGTGCAGATCGTCCGCCAGCCGCTGGTCATCGCGCTGATCGCCGTGCCGATCCTGATCCAGGTCTATCTCAACGCCGGCATCGCCTATCTGCTCTCGCGCCGGCTTGGCGTCGCGTGGTGCGTCGCCGCACCCGCCGCGCTGATCGGCGCCTCCAACTTCTTCGAGCTGGCGGTCGCCGCCGCGATTTCGCTGTTCGGCCTCCGGTCGGGTGCAGCGCTCGCTACGGTCGTCGGCGTGCTCGTCGAGGTGCCGGTCATGCTCTCGGTCGTCGGCATCGTGAAGCGCAGCCGCGGATGGTATGAGCGGGCGGCATGAGCCGCGTCGGCTGGATGGGCGAGCCAGGCGGCAACCGCCGGGGTCTCGCCACCATGTCTGGCGAATCCGCCAGATGCCGGTCATGCCGGCGGGCGGCGTCCAGCGAAGATGCTAATCCGGAAGGCCGAGCGGGCCTCCCCTAAGTCGTAGTTCGATCGATGTCGGATCGTGCTCATTCCCCCCAGACGGCCGACCGCGCGAGGCGCAGGCGGCCATCTGGGCGGACAAGAACCTACTGAATCTGCTTGCCGCCCAACAGCCAGCCCCAAAAATCGAACTGGGTCTGCGTGCCGAGCGGCCGATGCGAATCCGATTTCCCGTTGGTCATACTGCACCCCGTGTCAACGACGGGCGCCCATGCCCATCTGACCGAGACTTATCAGCAGCAAACGTAGTTAACAATAGCTTAACTATGCCGCGCGCGACGCCTTCTGGAAGGTCGACAGGCTGAGCAAAGTGTCCAGCGGGACAGGCCGCCCGATATGATATCCTTGGGCGAGATCGCACCCCATGCGGGACAGCTCCTGAAGAACTTCAGCCGTCTCGACGCCTTCGGCGACGACCTTTCGTCCAAGAGAGTGGGCCAGTTGCACCGTCGAATTGACCATGATCCGGTCACTCAGCGACTTGTCGAGCAGACTGACGAAGCTGCGGTCGATCTTGATTTCCTTGGCCGGGATCTTGCGAAGATATTCGAGCGTCGAAAACCCGGTTCCATAATCGTCGATCGACAGCGATACGCCGAGTTCGAAGAGGCGGTGCAGCGTTTCCAGCGACTTGTCTTGATCGTCGATCGCCGCCGTCTCGGTGACCTCCAGAATCAGGCATTGCGGTGGCAGGCGATATTGTTCGAGCAGGCGCGCGACGAGCTCGACGATCGTGTGGTCGGTCAGCAGCCGCGCCGATATGTTGACCGCGATCTCGAAGAACACCCAATCCCGGTTGATCGCCGCCGCCGCGCGGATCGCGTCCTCGAGGACGAAGGCGGTGAGCTTCTCGATCCGATCGCCCTTCTCGGCGGCGGGAATGAACTGGGCCGGGCTGATCTCGCCGCGTTCGGGGTGCGTCCAGCGCGCCAGCGCCTCGGCGCCCACGATCCGATCCTCCGAGAGATCCAGCTTGGGCTGATACGCCACCCAGATCTCGCCGGCGTCGATCGCCTGGTCGAGCCGTGCGAGCACGGACATTCGCCAGTCCGCATCCTCGAGCACCGAGGGGTCGTAGGTCAGCCAGCGCCTGCCCTGTCGCGCGGCTTCGTCCGCGGCGACGAGCGCGCTCGACGCCCGCTGCAGGATCGGACGTGTCGCATCGACGTCGACGCCGAACGACACGGCAAGGTCGATCAGCCGTCCGGCGACGACGACGGGACTGCGGAACAGCGCGTGCAGCGCCTCGATCTGTTCGGATAGCGCATCCTGGCCATTGCAGTCCGAGACCCACGCGAAGATGCCTTCGTCGCCCTGGAACACCTCGGACCGTGCCGCCGCGAACAACAGCCGCCGTTCGATCTGCTCGACGAGCTCGCGCTGCGCCGGCGCCGGCAGAGCGGAGCTGATCTCGGGATAGTTGAGGATCCGCGCCGCGAGCACCGACTTCGACTTCGGGGAGACGTCCTGCCGCAAGGCATTGAAATTCTTCATGCCGGAAATCACGTTGACCGTCCCGCGCGTGCGCAGTGCGGTCTTGGTCTTGTCGATCGCGTGCGCGGCGATGACGACGAACAGCGCCAGGAACGACGGCATATAGTCGCCCGATATCCTGGCCCATTCGAGGACGAGCGGGCCGCATACCAGCGCGAGAAGCGCCGCCGACAGCGTGGCCCGCGCAACGAAACGCCGGGATATGAAGAGAAAACCGGCTGCCGCAGCCAGGGTTGCGCAGAGCGGAAGCAGCCATCCGATATCGGCGGGCAAGCGCTGCTTGAGCGTCTCGGCACCGAGGATCTGGAACATGATCGCCGGCAGGAAGCCATATCCCGGCGCGGTGAATCGCCGTGCGCCGCTCGATGTGTCGCCGATCACGACGTCGCGATGGCGCACATCGGCGCCCCGCCATCCCCCCTGGATGATGTCCGCGGCGCTGATCACCAGGACCGATCTCGGATCGACCGCATAGTTGACATCGAAGGTCGAGCCGGCGCGGCCCGTCCGATCGCCCAATATGCTCGCGACCGACGGCACGATCCGTCCGCCGAGGCGGAACGCGTAGAATTGCTCCCAGACCGTGTTGCGCTCGACCACCGTATTATCGTTCGCGATGTTGGCATGGGCGGCGAAGCGGGGCATCGGCAGGCGATCGAAGCGGCTTGACGAGATTTCGTCGAAGAAGGACCGTGCCGTGAGCCAGACCCGCGGCCGTGCAGCGATCAGTTCCGCCTGGAGCGCCCGGTCGCCGACGGCCGATTCGGGGCGAGACGTGTCCGCATCCAAGATGACGCGACGCGCGCCGGCGCGGCGGAGCTTGGCGATGAGCTGCGCGCTGTAGCTGCGCGGCCATGTCTGCAGCCCGAGCTGCGCGAGGCTGCGATCGTCGACCGCGACGAGCACGATCTGCCCGCTTGCCGGATGCTGGAGCAGCCGATTGCGCGCGATCTTCATCACGTCCTCGAGCGGGCTCAGGATCGTGAACAGCCCGGCGAGGATCGCGAGACACGCCGCCAGCGCCAGAATCCATATCCGGAACGAGCGCGATTTCGCCGCGGATCGAGCGCCTAGCGGGTGCATTTGCTCGCTTTCATCCGATATTGGTTAACCGGTAGTGGTTAGCAAAGTGCGAAGACCGCGCGATTCTGCGGATTTTCGCGCCCAATTGCGCCCAAGCGCACGGCGGTGCGAGCGATCGTCGGGTCGCGCAGGATCCCTGCGGCGGGTCGCCGCACGGCGCGGTCGCCGCGGCAGCGTTGATGGCGCGGGTCCGCCGCCCGAGGTCCGCGCGTTGCGGGATGCCAGCCTATCAGCGGCCGCGCGGCGCGGCCTTAGGTAATTCCCGATGCTGTCGGGTGTCGCGGTGCCGTCTTATTGGGCGCCAGAGACCGAACCGCCGCAGGCGCGCCACGCCGAGCGTCCGCGCGCGAGGAGACCCTCTCATGGCCGACACCGAGCGCCGCATCGATCCGTCCCTCGACCCGCAACCGGCGTGGCCGCGCGACGAGGGCAAGGTCTATCTCGTCGGTGCCGGGATCGCCTCGCTCGCCGCGGCCGTGTTCATGATCCGCGACGGCGACAAGCGTGGGTCCGACATCATGATCCTCGAGGAGAGCGCCGCGATCGGCGGCGCGCTCGATGGCGCGGGCAATCCCGACACCGGCTATGTGCTGCGCGGCGGGCGGATGCTCGAGAGCAAATATCTGTGCACCTTCGATCTGTTCGCCTCGATCCCGACGCTCGATGATCGCACGACGGTGACGCAGGAGATATTCGACTGGAACGAGACGATCAGAACATCGTCCAAGTCGCGCCTGTTCGATCATGGCCGCCGGATCACCGCGCCCGAATTCGGGCTGCACGAGACGCACATCATGACGATCGAACGGCTGGCGCTCGAGCCCGAACGGCTGCTCGGCCAAACGACGATCGCCGATCATTTCGATGCGGCGTTCTTCCGCACCGGCTTCTGGCTGATGTGGTGCACGACCTTCGCCTTCCAGCCCTGGCATAGCGCGGTCGAGTTCAAGCGCTACCTGCTTCGGTTCTCGCACATGGTCGCGGGGTTCAACCGGCTCGAAGGCATCATGCGGACGGTCTATAATCAATATGATTCGATGGTCCGCCCGCTGCATAAGTGGCTGCTGGCGCGCGGTGTCCGTTTCGAAACCGGCACGCGTGTCACCGACCTAGGGTTCGACGAGGATGGCGACGAGCGCGCCGTCGTCGGGATCGACTATGAGCGCGACGGCAGCCCCGGACGGATCTTGGTCGATGCGGACGATGTTGTTCTCGTCACGCTCGGTTCGATGACCGAGGGTGCCAGCCTGGGCGCGATGCATAGCGCGCCCAGGCTGCTCGGCGAGCGCGCGGGCGGCGCATGGGCCTTGTGGGAGGCGATCGCGGCCGGCCGCCCGGCATTCGGCAATCCCTCGGCGTTCTGCGATCATGTCGAGCAGTCGAAATGGCTGTCGTTCACCGTCACGCTGGCCGACAGCGAACTGCTCGACATCGTCCGCGACGCAACCGGCAACGTCCCGGGCGAGGGCGGGCTGATCACCTTCCCTCACTCGCGCTGGCTGGCGTCGATCGTCATTCCGCACCAACCGCATTTCATCGGCCAGCCCGAGGGCGTCAGCGTGTTCTGGGGCTACGGCCTCGCGATCGACCAGCCCGGCGACTTCGTGCCCAAGCCGATGTCGGCCTGCACCGGGCAGGAGATATTGACCGAGATCCTCGGCCACCTTCGCCTGCACGCGCAGGACGGGACGGCGGATGGCGGGAGGCCGGACGACCGGGTCGGCCATATCCTGCGCGATGCGACCTGCATCCCGTGCCTGATGCCATTCATTACCAGCCAGTTCCTGCCCCGCCGGCATGGCGATCGTCCCGCGGTCGTTCCGGCGGGCGCGCGCAACTTCGGCTTCATCGGCCAATTCTGCGAGCTGCCCGACGACACCGTCTTCACCGTCGAATATTCGGTCCGTTCGGCGCAGACCGCGGTCTATACGCTGCTCGGCCTCCGTCGCACGCCGCCACCGGTGTACAAGGGAGCGTTCGACCCGCATGTGCTGCTCAAGGCGTTTCGCGCATTGCACGACATCGATCGCCCGGCGTTCGCGACGAGCTAGGGCGGCCGGGCGTTGATCACCGCATCCACCACCACCGTCGAGACGGCGCCCCCCTTCTGGACGCTGGCGCTGGACACGCAACTCGCCGCGCTGGGCTGCGGGCGTGGCGGGCTGGCGCAGGCGGAGGCCGATGCGCGGCTGCGTCGCTATGGCCCCAACGCGGATGCCGCGAACGCCCGCCACGGTGCGATCCGGGCGATCCTCAAGCGGCTTGTCGAGCCGCTCTCGCTGATCCTGCTCGCCGCCGGCCTCGTCTCGGCAGCGACCGGCGATGCGGTCGGCGGATCGATCATCGTGGCGATCCTCGCCGTGTCGATCGGTCTCGACACGGTGCAGGAAGGCCGTGCGGTCCATGCCGCCGAGATTCTTCGCCGCTCGGTCGCGCTCAAGGCCACCGTCCTGCGCGATGGACGATATGTCGACATCGGCGTCGAGGCCGTCGTCCCCGGCGACATCCTGCGCGTCCGCGCCGGCGACATCATCGCCGCCGATGCGCTGGTGATCGATGCGAGCGGCTTCACCGCCAACGAGGCGGCGCTGACCGGCGAACCCTATCCGGTCGAGAAGCGCCCGGGGACGGTCGCCGAGCGGACCGCGGCCGAAGCCAGCAACGCGCTGTTTCGCGGCGCGGTGGCGCAGACCGGAGAGGCGACCGCGCTCGTCGTCGGCACCGGCGCGGCGACGCTGTTCGGCACCGCCGCGGCTGCGCTCAATGAGGCGATCGGCTTGTCGCCGTTCCAGCGCGACCTGCGCGCCTACGGCCTGTTCACCGCGCGGCTGACCATGGCGCTCGTCCTGGTCGTGCTCGTCGTCAACCTGTTCTACGGCCGCCCGATCATCCAGTCGCTGCTGTTCGCGGTGGCGCTCGCGGTCGGGCTGACCCCCGAATTGCTGCCGATGATCACCACCGTGACGCTGTCGCGCGGCGCGTTGCGCATGGCCCGGCGCAAGGTGATCGTGAAGCGCCTCGCCGCGATCCACGATCTCGGCGCGATGACGATCCTGTGCACCGACAAGACCGGGACGCTGACATCGGCGCAGATCAGCCTGGCGAGCAGTCTTGCGCCCGACGGGCAGACCGACCCCCGCGCCGCAAGGCTCGGCGCGATCGCCGCGGCGCTGGGCGGCGACAGCGGCGCGCTCGACGCTGCGCTGGTCGAGGCCGCGCCGGCCGCCGCGGCGGGCTGGACGATGACCACGCGGCGCAGCTTCGACTTCACGCGCCGGATCGGCACCGTGCTGGCATCGGGCCCCGATGGCGCGCTGCTGATCGCCAAGGGCGCACCGGAGGAAGTGCTCGCGCGATGCTCGACGCGCCGCGTCGCCGGACGGACCGCCTCCTTCGGCGAGGCCGAGCGCGTCGCGGCGCTGTCGACCGTCCATACGCTCGCCGAACAGGGGCTGCGCGCGATCGCGATCGCCAGCCGCGGCTGCGACGGCGCCGCGACCGCGCTGTCCGATAACGACGAGGCGGACCTCGTCTTCGAGGGGTTGTGCGCCTTCGCCGATCCGCCCAAGGCCACCGCGGCGGCGGCCGTCGCGCGATTGGCGGCGGCCGGTATCCAACTCAAGATCCTTTCGGGCGACGACCCCGTCGTCGTGCGACGGCTTGCCGGCCTCGTCGGGCTGCGCGCCGACCGCGTGCTCTCGGGAAGCGACGTCGCGACGCTGGGCGACGACGCGCTGCGCGCCGACCGCGTGCTCTCGGGAAGCGACGTCGCGACGCTGGGCGACGACGCGCTGCGCGTCCAGGTCCGCAGCATCGACGCCTATGGCCGGCTCGCGCCCGACCAGAAGGCGCGGCTGATCAAGGCGCTGCAGGCGAACGGCGCGGTCGTCGGCTATATGGGCGACGGGATCAACGACGCGCCCGCGCTCAAGGCGGCGGATATCGGCCTGTCGGTCGAGGGCGCGGCGGGTGTCGCGCAGGCATCGGCCGACATGATCATGCTCGAGACCGATCTCGGCGTCGTCGCCGACGGCGTCGAGGAGGGCCGGCGAACCTTCGCCAATATCCTCAAATATGTCCGCATGGGCGCGAGCTCGAATTTCGGCAACATGCTGTCGATGGCGGCCGCCTCCATGTTCCTGCCCTTCCTGCCGATGCTGCCGACGCAGATCCTGCTCAACAACCTGCTCTACGACGTCTCCGAGATCGGCATCCCGTTCGACAGCGTGCGACCGGATGCGGTCGCGCGGCCGCAAATCTGGGACATGCGCGCGCTGATCCGCTTCGCCGCCGTCATGGGGCCGCTATCCTCGGCGTTCGACCTGCTCACCTTCGCCGGCCTGCTGCTGCTGTTCCGCGTGACACCCCCCGAATTCCGCACCGCCTGGTTCCTCGAATCGATGGCGACCCAGATCCTCGTGATCTTCGTCATCCGGACCAACGGACGCCCCTGGCAGGACCTGCCGCGCCCGATGCTCGCCCTCTCCTCGCTGGGATCGTTGCTGGTCGCGATGGTGCTGCCCTTCACGCCGGCCGCGCGCTGGTTCGGCTTCCGGGCGCCTCCGCTGGCAGCGACGGCGGCGCTGGGCGTTCTGGTCGTCGCCTATCTCGTCGTCGCCGAACTGCTCAAGGCGCTGGCGGTGGGGCGGATCGATCGCAACTCATCGGCCGCAGCGCGTCCGGAGCCTCGCGGCAAGCGTCATGGCCCCGCGTCGAGACCCGGGCGGTGACGCCGCAAAAGACCCCGAAATCATCGTCCGGCCGGGATGTGACGACGGCGGACCCGTCGGTCCCTCCGGGCGGGTCATTGATAGCGGGCGAGGTTTTCAAAACCCGCATTGGCCTTCGTCATTCGCGCAAGCCGCTTGATATAGGCCCGGACGTGGCGATCGAACCGCGTGTCGTCATAGACGCCGCGCCATATATAGGTCTCTTGATCCAATAGCCGTTTGAGTTCGGCCGCCAGGGCGGCGCGATCGTCCGTCGTCGCGCTCGATCTGAGCATCGCACAGATCATCTCCTCTGCGGCGCCCTTGTCGCAGTCGTCCTGGCGTTCGCGACCGTAGCGCTCGGCGGCGACCTGATCGGATCGTGCCGCCTCGTACCGGCTCGCGAGCCACGTCCGGACGGTCGCCCCGTCCCATTGCTTCGGATTGCCGCTCATAGCTCCGCCTTGATCGCTCGAAAATGCCGGTCGGCATCTGGTGCCGCATAACGTCAAGCGCACATGGACCTGAAGCGATTTCGGCGCGATAAGCCGCGCGAAACCGCGGGAGCAGGCCATGCCATTTTCTCTTTACGACGCGATCGTGCCGTCGAACATCCAGATCATGACCGCGCTCGATGCGTTGCTCGACAAGGCCGAGGCGTTCTGCACGGCGCGCGGGATGGCACCGGCCGACCTGATCGAGGCGCGCCTCGCGCCCGACATGCTGCCATTCGGCTATCAGGTGAAATCCTGCGTGGTGCACTCGGTCGGAGCGATCGACGGCGCGCGCGCCGGCACATTCTCGCCCGACCACGCGCCGTGGCCGACCGATTTCGCGGGCCTGCACAGTCTTGTCCGCGCCGCCATCGCGACGCTCCGGGCGCTCGATCGCGCGGCGGTCGACGCGCTGGTCGATGCGCATGCCGAATTCGCGTTCGGCGAGACCCGGCTTCCCTTCACCGGCGCGAATTTCCTGCTCTCCTTCTCGCAGCCGAACTTCTATTTTCACGCGACCACCGCCTATGCGATCCTGCGCGCGCAGCGCGTCGAGCTGGGGAAAGCCGATTTCATCGGCACGCCACGACTGAAGCGATAGGCGCGGATGCGGATCGCGAGGACCACCCGGCAATCGCGCGCCGGGCCGCGGCGGGACGCATCGGCCACCTTGAAAGCCGGGGCGTCTCCGGCCATCTGCAGCGTCGTTCCACAACTGGATGTCCGCAGGAAAACGACATGACGACGACGACGACCGAAGCCGCGCCCGAAACCCGTTCCTTCGAGGCGGACGTCGCCAAGCTGCTGCACCTGATGGTGCACTCGGTCTATTCGGACAAGGACGTGTTCCTGCGCGAACTCGTCTCGAACGCGGCGGATGCGTGCGAGAAGCTGCGCTACGAAGGACTGAGCAATCCCGCGCTGCTCGGCGACGACGGCCAGCCGCGGATCACCGTGACGCTCGATCCCGACGCCCGCCGGCTGTCGATCGAGGATAATGGCATCGGGATGAGCGAGGCCGAGCTCGCCGATGCGCTCGGCACGATCGCGCGGTCGGGCACCAAGGCGTTCATGGACCGGATCGCCGGCGCCAAGGATGCCGAGGGCAGCCATCTCATCGGCCAGTTCGGGGTCGGCTTCTATTCATCGTTCATGGTCGCGGATCAGGTCGAGGTCGTCTCGCGCCGCGCCGGCACCGACACGGCCGCGTCTTGGTCGTCGGACGGACTCGGCAGCTATACGATCCAGCCGGTCGATCTCGGGGACGCCCCTGCCCGCGGCACGCGGGTGCTGCTCCATCTCAAGGAGGACGCCGCCGATTATGCCGAGAGCGGCACGGTCGAGCGGACGATCAAGACGCAGTCGGGCCATGTCCCCGTGCCGATCCTGCTGCGCGACAAGCCCGATGCCGAGCCCCGGCAGATCGCCGACGGCGCGGCGCTGTGGACCAAGCCGAAGAGCGAGATAACCGCAGACGACTACAAGGATTTCTATCGCAGCGCGGCCGGCCAGTTCGACACGCCGGCGCTGACGCTCCACTACCGCGCCGAGGGGCTGCACGAATATACCGTGCTCGCCTTCATACCCGAGACCAAGCCGTTCGACCTGTTCGATCCCGATCGCGCCGACCGGATGAAACTCTACGTCCGCCGTGTCTTCATCACCGACGAGGCGCAGATCCTGCCGCGCTACCTGCGCTTCGTGCGCGGGCTGGTCGATTCCAACGACCTGCCGCTCAACGTCTCGCGCGAGATGATCCAGGAGAGCCCGGTTCTCGCCGCGATCCAGAAGGGCGTCGCCAACCGGCTGCTCGCCGAACTCGACAAGCTCTCGACCGCCGACACCGCGCGCTATCTCACGCTGTGGGACAATTTCGGCGCGGTGCTCAAGGAGGGGCTCTACGAGGACTTTGCCCGGCGCGAGACGCTGCTCGGGCTGGCGCGCTTCAAGACGACGACGTCGAACGGCGAATGGCGCTCGCTCAAGGACTATGCGGCGGGCCTCAAGGAGAACCAGACCGCGATCTATTATGCGACCGGCACCGATCTCGACCGGCTCGCCACCGCACCGCAGCTCGAGGGTTTCCGCGCGCGCGGGATCGAGGTGCTGCTGCTCGCCGACCAGGTCGACAGCTTCTGGGTCACCTCGGGGCTGGACTATGACGGCAAGCCGTTCAGGTCGGTGACGCAGGGGCTCGCCGATCTCGGCCTGATACCGCTCGCCGACGGCGCACCGCCCGTCGCCGCCGCGTCGCCGGCGGTCGAGAGCTTCATCGCCTTCGTCAAGCAGACGCTCGGCGACGCCGTCTCGGACGTGCGGGCATCCGATCGTCTGACCGACAGCGCGGTCTGCCTGGTCGCGCCCGAGCATGGCATGGACCGTCAGCTCGAGAAGCTGCTCGCCGGCGCCGGACGTCTCGATGCCGCGGCCAAGCCCGTGCTCGAGATCAACCCGCGCCACGCGCTCGTCGAGACGCTGAGCGCGGCAGAGGGTGGCGATGAGGAGCTCCGCCGGGACGCGGCGCAGCTGCTGTTCGACGAGGCGCGGATCGCCGATGGCGAGCTGCCCGTCGATCCGCGTGCCTTCTCGGCGCGGCTGATGCGGCTGTTGCAGCATGGACTCGGCTGACCGATGGCGGGCGGCGTAGGGGCGTCGCCCCGATCGATCTCGGGCAGCGACGGAAACGGCGCGACGTCGTGACATGCGGCGATCCCGGCATGCGGGCGCGATTGCCCCTTTTGGAGACCGCGACGTGAGCAAGCGCCCCGACGGCATCAGGGAGTATGCCGGCCCCGCGGGCGGCTGGGGCGCGCTCAAGGCGGTGGCGACCGCGCTCAAGGCGCAGCAGGTCGTCAGACGCGGTAGCGAGACGCTGCTCAAGTCCAACCAGCCCGACGGCTTCGATTGCCCGAGTTGCGCGTGGCCCGACCCCAAGCACACCAGCTCGTTCGAATTCTGCGAGAATGGCGCGAAGGCGGTGGCATGGGAGTCGACCGCCAAGACGGTGGGGGAAGACTTCTTCGCGGCGCACAGCGTCACCGACCTGTGGGCGCGCAGCGACCATTGGCTCGAGGATCAGGGCCGCATCGTCGAGCCGCTGCGGTACAATGCGGCGAGCGATCATTATCTGCCGGTCAGCTGGGAGCAGGCGTTCGGCGAGATCGGCGCGCGCCTCGCCGCGCTGCCCAACCCCGATCAGGCGGAATTCTACACATCGGGGCGCTGCTCGAACGAGGCGGCGTTTCTCTATCAGCTGTTCGCCCGGCTGTTCGGCACCAACAATTTCCCCGATTGCTCGAACATGTGTCACGAGGCGACGTCGGTGGGCCTGCCGCTGTCGATCGGGATCGGCAAGGGCACGGTCAGCCTCGAGGATTTCGACCATGCCGACTTCATCCTGTCGATCGGCCACAATCCCGGCACCAACCATCCGCGCATGATGACGACGCTGCGCGAGGCGGCGCGCCGCGGCGTGCCGATCGTCGTAATGAACCCGTTGAAGGAGCGCGCGCTCGAACGCTTCGAATCGCCTCAGTCGGTGATCGAGATGGCCACTTTGTCGGCGACGCCGATCGCGACCGCCTATTTGCAGGTCAAGGTCGGCGGCGATGCGGCCGCGCTCAAGGGTATCTGCAAGGCGCTGATCGCGATGGACAGCGCCGCGCGGCCGACGCTCGATCACGCCTTCATCGCCGAGCATACCGACGGATATGACGCGCTCGTCGCCGATCTCGAACGCGCCGACTGGGCCGCGATCGAGCAGGCCAGCGGTCTCGCGCGGGCCGATCTCGAGCAGGTCGCGCAGCTCTACGCCCGGTCGACCGCGGCGATCTGCTGCTACGGCATGGGCGTAACGCAGCACCGCGGCGGCACCAGCAACGTCCAGCAGATCGCCAATCTGCTCCTGCTGCGCGGCAATATCGGCAGGCCGGGCGCGGGCATCTGCCCGCTGCGCGGCCACAGCAACGTCCAGGGCGATCGCACCGTCGGCATCACCGAACGGCCGACGCCGGCGCTGCTCGACCGGATCGCGACGGTCTTCGGCTTCGAGCCGCCGCGTGCGCACGGCCATTCGGTGGTGGAGAGCATCGCCGCGATGCGCGACGGCCTGTCGAAGGCGATCATCTGCCTGGGGGGCAATCTCGCGGTCGCATCCTCCGATCCGCAGGCCTGCGCCGAAGCCTTCCGCAGCCTCGATCTCGCCGTCCACATCACCACCAAGCTCAACCGGACGCAGCTGCTGGCCGCCAAGGCGAGCTATATCCTGCCCTGCCTCGGCCGAACCGAACGCGACGAGCAGGCGAGCGGCGTGCAATCGGTGACCGTCGAGGATTCGATGTCGATGGTCCACGCGTCGCGCGGCTTCCTCAAGCCGCCCGGCGCGCAGGTCCGTTCCGAGCCGTGGATCGTCGCTGGGCTCGCCAAGGCGACGCTGGGCGCGAAGGGCGGCATCGACTGGGATGGCTATGCCGCGGACTATGATCGGATCCGCGACAAGATCGAGGCGGTGTTCCCCGATTTCGCCGACTATAACCGCCGCATTCGCGAACCGGGCGGCTTTCACCTGCCCAATTCCGCCGCGCAGCGGATCTGGAAGACCGCGAGCGGAAAGGCCAATTTCCTCGTCGCGCCCGGCCTCGAGGAAGACGAGACGACCGCCGATCCCGATGTGCTGCGCCTGACCACGCTTCGCGCGCATGACCAGTACAACACCACGGTCTACAGCCTCGACGACCGCTATCGTGGCGTCTTCGGCAGGCGCGACATCCTGTTCATGAACGGCGCGGACATCGCCCGGCTCGGCCATGCCGAAGGCGATGTCGTCGATGTCGCGACCGCGCTCGCCTTCGCGCGCGCCGACCGCGTCGTGCAGGGGCTGACGATCGTTCGCTACGATCTGCCGCCCGGCTGCTGCGCGTCCTATTATCCCGAGACGCAGCCGCTGATCGCGCTCGAGGACCATGATCCGCAGAGCCTGACACCGTCGTACAAGTCGGTTCCGGTACGCATCCGTTCCGCGCGGACGCGCGTGCCGGCGGATCGGGCGATCGATCGCGCCGGCGTGATCGGGCGGCGCTGACGCGGGTCGTCAGGGATGCGGGCCATAGATGGAGAGCATCCGCGCATGGACCGGCGCCGAATATGTCCCTCTCTCGCCGGCCGGCACGTGCACCAGGTCACCGGGCGCGCATTCCACGGTCACGCCGCCGCTCTCGACCAGCAACTGTCCCGCGAGCACATAGACATATTCGGCATGGGGGTGTTCGTCGCTCCACGCCTGACCCGACAGCTCCCATTCGAAGAAGCGCGGCTCGGTCCATCTGTCCGTCTGCGCGGGGCCGATCCGGCGCGTCTTCAACCCGTCACGGTCGCCGAGCGCCTCACAAGCGTATCTGAGCGGTGGCACGGCACCCTCCTCCTGGTCACGGGACACGACGATATCGGCCCGGCGACGGTGGCGCCAATCAGAAACGCTGGCCGAACATGACGCCAAGCAATCGCCACCTGATCGGGTGGGTCCGGCAACAGGCGGGCGCGATCGACGGCATGATCGAGCAACCCCCGCGCGTCGTCGACGCTGTCGGCCGCTCATATGGTGCGCATCGCCGTCCTCCGCGCACCAAGGCTTAGGCGGCGCGCGTGATCCGCCGCAAGAGACCCGAGTCGGCGAGAATCTCGCGCGCTGCATTATGTCCCGGCGCGCCGGTGACGCCGCCGCCGGGATGCGTCCCCGCGCCGCACATGTAGAGCCCCTTCAGCGGCCCGCGATAGGCGCCGTTGCCGAGCACGGGACGCGCCGACCAGAGCTGGTCGAGGCTCATCGCGCCGTGCATGATATCGCCGCCCGACAGGCCGAACTTGCGCTCCAGATCGAGCGGCGAGTGGATCTGCCGCGCGATCACCGACGCCTTGAAGCCCGGCGCCCAGCGCTCGACCGTATCGATGATCGCGTCGGCGGCGGCTTCGCGCTCGTCGTCCCAGCTGCGGCCATCGGGGAGCACGGGCGCGAATTGCTGGCAGAACAGGCTGGCGACATGCTGGCCGGGCGGCGCGAGGCTGTCGTCCACGGTCGAGGGGATCAGCATCTCGACGATCGGCTCCAGCGACATGCCGGTGCGCTTGGCGTCGAGGAAGGCGCGGTCCATATAGTCGAGCGTGGGCGCCAGGATGATCCCCGACTGGTGATGCTCGCCGGGTTCCGGCAGGCAGGCGAAGCGCGGCAGTCCGGACAGCGCGACGTTCATCCGGAAGGTGCCGGAACCGACCTTGTAGCCGCGCACGCGGCGGCGAAATTCGGGCGCGAGATCGGCCTCGTCGATCAGCCTGTCGTAGAGCAGCCGCGGCCCGACGTTCGAGACGATCGACCTGCCGAACAGCTCGCCGCCGCCCTCGAGCCGTACGCCGACCGCGCGACCCTTGTCGACCAGCACCCGCTCGACCGCGGCGTCGGTCGATATCTCGACGCCCGCCTCCTCGCAGGCGGCGCGCATCGCCTGCGTGATCGCGCCCATCCCGCCGATCGCATGGCCCCACGCGCCCTTCTTGCCGTTGACCTCGCCGAACACGTGGTGGAGCAGCACATAGGCCGAGCCCGGCGTATCGGGGCTGGCGAAATTGCCGACCACCGCGTCGAAGCCGAACGCCGCCTTGACCGCCTCGCTCTCGAACCAGCCGTCGAGGAAGGTACGCGCCGACTTGGTGAACAGATCGAGCACGTCGCGCTGCTGCGCCAGGCTGAGCTTGGCGAGCCCGCGCCCCTGACGCGCCGCCGCGATCAGCGTCGCCAGCCCGTCGCCGACATTGGGCGGCGACTTGAGCGCGAGATCGCGCAGCACGTCGGCGACCGTGTCGAGCACTGCATAATAGGCCGGCAGCACCTCGGCATCATGGTTCGAGAATTTGCGGAACTCGGCCTGCGTCCGCGCGAGCCCGCCGCCGAGCTTGAGGTAGCCGCCATCGTCCTGCGGGAGGAAGTTCGAGATCGGCCGCTCGACGATCCGCAACCCGCGCTCGGCGAGCCTCATGTCGCGGATCACCTTGGGCTGGAGCAGGCTGACCGTGTAGCTCGCCACCGAGTTGCGGAAGCCGGGGTGGAATTCCTCGGTCACCGCCGCGCCGCCGACGATGGGCCGACGCTCGAGCACGCGCACCGACTTGCCCGCGCGCGCCAGATAGAAGGCGCAGACGAGACCATTGTGGCCGCCGCCGATGATCACGGCATCGTAGCGCTTGCTCATCTCAGGACACTCCATGCGATCGGCGGCTCCAGCCCGGCATCGGCGCGCTGTGTTCGCGTGCCTCGGGAATAGCGTGGCGGATCTTGCCACAGAAATTGCGCAGCGCGACCTCGTCGCGGCTCAGCGGGCCGACGGTGAAGCTCTGCGAGGCCATGCCGTCCTGCACGCGCTGGACGAGCGCGGTATCCTCGGCGTTGACCTGGCGGTTGATCCGCCAGTTGAGATAGCGCGCCGCCTTCATCTCGCGGCGTTCGTCGGGGAGCGCATAGGCGATCTCGCGGATCAGCGTCTGCGTCGGCGAAACCGGCAGCCACTGCATGAAATCGACCTGATCGGGATAGATATCGAAGGCGACGTTGGGCCACAGCTTGAAATAGGTCCACAGTCGCTGCCGCTCGGCGGGAAGATGCGGCACGCACGGCAGGAAATGCTGATAGGCGCGCTCCGATGCGTTGGCGGAGGGCCTGTCGAGAATCGGCCCCCACATCTTGTCGACATGGCTCGTCGCCTCGACGCCATAGCCGTTGCCCATCAGCCGCTTGAGCCCGGGATGCGCGACCGCGATGTGGAGGCCGTCCGAATAATTGTCGCCGATATTCTTCCAGTTCACCGCGCGCGGGCGCAGCGTCACCCGCCCGAAGGCGCGCAGTTCCTCGAAGCGATAGGGCGCGACCTCGGCCTCATAGGGCGCCATCATCTCGGCGACCGACGGGCCGCCGCGCTCGAGCCGGACGAAGATGAAGCCGCGCCAGACCTCGAGCCCGACCGGCGCGAGACCAAGCGTGTCGGTGTCGATCGCGCCATAGGTCTCGCGCATCGGAACCCCGCTCAGCGATCCGTCGAGATCGTAGCTCCACGCATGATAGGGGCAGACCAGCCGCTTCGCGCAACCCGACGGCCCGTCGAGCAGCCGCGCGCCGCGATGCCGGCAGACATTGGTGAAGGCCCGCAGCGCCGCATCGCGGCCGCGCACCACCACGACGCTCTCGCCGGCATAGTCGAGCGTGTGATAGTCGCCCGGTTCGGCGACGTCGCTGACGTGGCAGACGATCTGCCACGACGGCCGGATGACGCGCGCGATCTCCGCGTCGAAGAAGTCGCGATCCGAATAGCTCCACGCCGGCAGGCTCCAGCCCGCATCGGGGTCCTGGTTCGTTGCGTGCGCAGCCGTCGCCATAGTCCATTCCCGTCCCTATTGGACAATCGTATAACAACCAGGCGGTGCGCGCAACGCCCGCGGCAACGTCGGCAGCCCGCGCGCGGACGGCGCGCTCAGCCGGCGAAAAGCCGATGCGCCGCCTGGTTGCACAGCGCGACCGCGCGTTCGCGCGACATGCGCGCCTGCGACAGATAATATTCCACCCAGAGCCCGTCGAGCACCGCCGACAGGATCGCGATCGCGTCGGCCAATGGCACGATATGGGCCGCCGCGGGAAGCCGCCCGACGATGCGTTCGAGCACGGCGCGCT
Organism: uncultured Sphingomonadaceae bacterium; assembly: GCA_903871605.1. Classification (GTDB taxonomy): domain Bacteria; phylum Pseudomonadota; class Alphaproteobacteria; order Sphingomonadales; family Sphingomonadaceae; genus Solisphingomonas. The sequence goes on along the minus strand of CAIQHF010000014.1, from coordinate 8,894 downwards.
GGCGCAGGTTGAAGCTTTCGCTGGCGGCGCTGAAATCCTCGCGACTGCGGACCAGCTGCCAGAACACCATCCATGCGCCGATGATATCGGGGCTCGCCCAGCGATCGGAGAAGACCGCGACGAAGAAGCGATCGAGCGCGATCCAGGGATCGTCCTCGTCGGGGCGCGCCTCCGCCTCGACATGCGCGATCAGCTGCTCGCACAGCTGCTCGTAGGTCTCGAGCAGGAGATTGCCGGGATTGTTGAAATAATGCCGCAGCAGGCCATGCGACACGCCCGCCTGCCGGCAGATCTCGCGCCCCGTCGTGCCGCGTGCGCCGAGCGTTGCGAGGCAGCGCACGGTCACCTCGAGCAGATCCTGCCGGCGCACCAGCGGCGCCTCGCGCCTGGCGCGCGGGCGGCGCCCCGCCTTGCCCGGCGGCACCGACGGATCGCTATCGCTCATGACGTCATCGTCGGTTGCACCTGGCGCAGATAGGCGCTGCGGCGGCTATCGGGAAGGCTCGGCGACATCGTCGCGCTGCGCGGCGACCGCGCGGCGGCTGCCCCACCAGTGGACAAGCCAGCCGGTGCCGAGCATCACCCCGGTCATGCCGATGATCTTGACCAGCGCGAGCGTCTTGTCGGGCTCGTCGGGGGCGGGAAACGCCGCGAGCACGATCGCGACGCAGGTCGTCGCCAGACCCACGCAGGCGATCAGGATCGAGACCGGGCGCCCGCCCGGCAGCCGCGTGACGGGCATGTCGGCGGGCACCGACTGCAATTTGATCAGCGCGAGGAACACCATCGCAAACGGCAGGAACGCGCCGATGATCCCCATGCTGACCAGCACGTCATAGGCACCCTTCACGCCCGTCCCCGCCTGCCCGAGCACGCAGAACAGCCCGCCCAGCCCGGCCTGGACGAGCAACGCGATATGCGGCGTGCCCCAGCGCGGGTGGACCCGGCCGAACGCCGGCGGCAGCATCCGGTCGATGCCGACCGCGAAGGGGATGCGCGCGCACGAGGCGAGAAAGCCGCTTGCCGCGCCGAGATTGCCGAGCGTGATCAGCAGCGCCAGCGGCACCGCGATCCAGCCCATGCCGAGCCGGTCGGCCGCGACCGCGCCCGCCTGGATCAGCCCCTGCAGCGGGTTGACCGCCCCCGCCGGCATCGCGAGCAGCACCGCGATCGTGCCGCCGATGTAGCAGATCACGATCACCACGCCGGCGATCGGCAGCGCGCGCGGGATGGTGCGGCGGGGATTGCGGATCTCGCCGCTCATGAACGACGCGGTCTCGGCGCCGGACAGCGCGAAGGCGATCGACGACCAGAAGATCATGTGCGGCACGTCGAAGCCCGGCACCATCGACGCCGCGGTGAAGCGCGTCGCCGAGCCGAACTGCGCCCAGGCGAGCCCGCCCATCACGATCACGACGAGCGCCGGCAGCCACATGCCCACCGCGCCGATATTGTGCATCCACTTGCCGAACCGCAGCCCGACCAGGTTGAGCAGCGTGATGAAGGCGAGCGCGAGCAGCGAGAAGCCCATGAAATAGGCCCGGCTGTCATGCAGATATTGCCAGCTCCTGCCACCGATGAAGAGCGCATTGCCCGCGTCGAAATAGAAGACGCTCGGAAAATAGGGCAGGTTCGAGGTGAAATAGCTCCACCCCGCCATGAACCCCGCAAACGGCCCGAACGCCTGCCTGGTCCAGATGTAGAGCCCGCCCTCCTGCGGATAGCGCGACGAGAGTTCGACGATCGCGAGCGTCAGCGGCAGGTAGAAGCCGATCAGCGCCCCTACCCAGACGAGGATCGAGCTCGGCCCCGCCGCCGCCGCGGTCGCGATCCAGCGCAGGCTGACACCGGTGACGATGTAGAACAGCGCGAGATCGGCGACGCCCATCACCTTGGGCGGATGCGCCGCGTGCCCCCCGGCCATCGCCTAGCGCCGCGCCTGCACGGTCGTCCGATATTGCGACCAGCGCGGCACCGAGCGCAACGAGGGCAGCATGTCGGGGTGGAGATCGCGGTGAAAGATATTGCCCTCCGTCAGCTCGTAGCGCCGTGCGGCCGAGGATCAGGTCAGCAAGGTCCGGCGGGTGCCGGCTGATCTGGCGGACGACCGAGTCGGCGAAGGCCTCGCGCCTGTCATCCCACGTTCGGTGGCGAAGGCGATAGGGCACATCGTGGGTGAAGCAGTCCATCATCGGCTGGCCGGGTGGCCGCGGCGGTCGTCGACCAGGCGCCAGACGACGCAATCGATCCAGCGTTCGCCCGGCCGATCTCGCCGACCGTCAGGATCGGGCAAAGCGCGAAGCGTCCCATCGGGCATCGCCACGCGGGACCATGCACACGGCCGTTATTCGCCGATCGGGGATCGCGGTCTCGCTAACCGGCGCTGGCTCGCCGCCGCGTCAGCACGACGGGCCGGCCGCGATCTGGGCTGTCTGTCGCGGCGCCGGGCGCTTACGTATTGCCCCGCGTTGCGAGGCCGCATGATCGATGCGACAGCCGCGATGTGAGCACGTCTCCCCATCCTGACGTCGATACCCGGCGCGGACTGCGCGCCTTCGTCGCGTCGCTCGGCCCCGGGCTGATCACCGGCGCGGCGGACGACGATCCCAGCGGCATCGGCACGCACAGCCAGGTCGGTGCCGAATTCGGCTATGGTCTCGCCTGGACCTTCGTGTTGAGCTTCCCGCTGATGGTCGCGATCCAGCAGATCGCGGCCGAGATCGGCTGCGTCACCGGCGCCGGCATCGCGCGCAACCTGCGGCGCCATTATCCGCGCCCGATCCTGTGGTTCATGGTCTCGCTGCTGCTGCTGGCGAATATCGTCAATCTGGGCGCCGACCTCAGTGCGATGGGCGCGGCACTCGGCCTGCTCGCGGGCGGAAATTCCGGACTTTATACGCTGCTGTTCGGCATTCTGTGCATCGTGCTCGAGGTCGCGCTGAGCTATCCGCGCTATGCCGCGATCCTCAAATGGACGACGCTGTCGCTGTTCACCTATGTGGCGGTCGTCGCCGTCGCGCATGTGCCGTGGGCGCATGCGCTGCGCGCGCTGGTCCTGCCCGAGCTCCAGTTCAACACGGCCTATGCGACCGCGTTCGTTGCGATCCTCGGGACGACGATCAGCCCCTATCTGTTCTTCTGGCAGGCCGGTCAGGAAATCGAGGAAGAGCATCGCCATCATACCAAGCCGCTCTGCCTGACCGCTGCGACCGCGGGACCCGAACTGCGGCGCATCCGGCTCGATACGCTGACCGGCATGGCGTTCAGCACGATCATCTCGCTCGCGATCGTGTTCGCCACCGCGGCGACGCTGCATGCCAGCGGCGTCCGCGACATCGCGACATCCTCGCAGGCCGCCGAGGCGCTCCGCCCGATCGCGGGTTCGTTCGCCTTTGCGATGTTCGCGCTGGGCGTGATCGGCACCGGGCTTCTGGCGGTGCCGGTGCTCGCCGGATCGGCCGCCTATGCGGTGACCGAGATGGCGGGAATGGCCGGCAGCCTCGATGCCAAGCCGCTCTCCGCACGCCTGTTCTACGCGACCATCGCGGTGACCACGCTGGCCGGAACCTCGCTCAACGCGATCGGCATCGATCCGGCCCGCGCGCTATATTGGGCGGCGGTGGTCAACGGCATCCTCGCTGGGCCGCTTATGGTCGTGATGATGCTGATCGTGCGCAACCCGCGGGCGATGGGTCGCCTGACCGTGTCGACCAGCCAGACCATCTTCGGCTGGGCGGCGACCGCCGTCATGATCGCCGCGTCGCTGCTCTTCCTGGGCTTCGTCGTGACGGGCGCCGCCTGACCCCGTCGCGCGGCCCTCAGAGCGTCACGCGATCGAGCCGCAGCGCGTTGGTGACGACGCTGACCGACGACAATGCCATCGCCGCGGCGGCGATGACGGGCGAGAGCAGGATGCCGAAGAACGGGTAGAGCAGCCCCGCCGCGATCGGCACGCCGGCGGCGTTATAGGCGAAGGCGAAGACCAGATTCTGGCGGATGTTCGACATCGTCGCCCGGCTTAGGCGACGCGCCAGCACGATGCCGTCGAGGTCGCCGCCGAGCAGCGTGATCCCCGCGCTTTCGATCGCGACGTCGGTGCCCGTTCCCATCGCGATCCCGACGTCGGCGGCGGCGAGCGCCGGCGCATCGTTGACGCCGTCGCCCGCCATCGCGACGATCCGCCCCTCGGCCTTGAGCCGCGCCACCACAGCACTCTTGCGGTCGGGCAGCATGTCGGCCTCGACCGTCTCGATCCCCAGCCGCCGTGCCACCGCCTCCGCCGTGATGCGATTGTCGCCGGTCAGCATCACGATCGCGATCCCCTCGGCATGGAGCGCGGCGACCGCCGCCATGCTCGTCGGCTTGATCGCGTCGGCGATCGCGAGGATACCGGCTGGCTGCGCATCGACGCCGACATAGATGGCGGTCGCACCGTCCGTGCGCAGCGCGTCGCCCTGCGCTTCGAGCACGGCGACGTCGATTCCCTGCTCGGCGAGCAATGCGCGATTGCCGAGCGTGATCCGCTTGCCCTCGACGATCCCGACCGCGCCTTTGCCCGCCAGCGAATCGAACGCGCGCACCGCTGGCAGCGTCAACCCCCGCGCCGTGGCGGCCGCGACCACGGCCAGCGCGAGCGGGTGCTCGGAGGCGCGCTCGACGCCGGCGGCGAGCCGCAGCAGCTCGGCGTCGTCGAAGCCGGCCGCGGCGACGATCCGCACCAGCGACGGACGACCCTCGGTGAGCGTCCCCGTCTTGTCGACGACGAGCGTATCGATCGTCTCGATCCGCTCGAGCGCCTCGGCATTCTTGACGAGCACACCGAGCCCCGCGCCGCGCCCGATGCCGACCATGATCGACATCGGCGTCGCCAGCCCCAGCGCACATGGGCAGGCGATGATCAGCACCGATACCGCGGCGATCAGCCCGTGCGCGAGCCGCGGCTCGGGGCCCCATATCGCCCAGGCGGCGAAGGCGACGATCGCGACCAGCAGGACCGCCGGGACGAACCAGCCCGCGACCCGGTCGGCGAGGCGCTGGATCGGCGCGCGCGATCGCTGCGCGTCGGCGACCATCCGGACGATCCGCGCCAGCATCGTGTCGCGCCCGACCCGGGTCGCGCGGATGACGAGCGCGCCGCTCCGGTTGATCGTTCCGCCGATCACGCGTGCGCCGACGGTCTTGGTGACGGGCATCGATTCGCCGGTCACCATCGATTCGTCGAGCGACGACCGACCATCCTCGACCGATCCGTCGACCGGCACCGTCTCGCCCGGCCGCACGCGCAGCCGATCCCCGACGACCAGCTCGTCGATCGCGACGTCCGCCTCGTCGCCCGCGGCATCGATCCGTCGCGCGGTCTTGGGCGCAAGATCGAGCAGCGCCCTGATCGCGCCGGAGGTGCGGTCGCGCGCGCGCAGCTCGAGCACCTGCCCCAGCAGGACGAGCAGCGTGATGACGGCGGCGGCCTCGAAATAGACCGCGATCGCGCCGTCCATGCCGCGAAAGGCTTGCGGGAAGAGCGCGGGAAACAGCGTCGCAACGACGCTATATCCCCATGACACGCCGATCCCCATCGCGATCAGCGTGAACATGTTGAGCCGGCGCGTGCGCAGCGACACCCACCCGCGCGCGAAGAACGGCGCGCCGGCCCACAGCACGACCGGGGTGGCCAGCGCGAACTGGATCCAGCCCGACACGGCGGGGCGGACCAGATCGTGCAGCCCTGGCCAGACATGGCCGCCCATCTCGAGCAGGAAGACGGGCAGCGTCAGCATCGCGGCGATCCGCAGGCGCCGCTTCATATCCTCCAGCTCGGGATTGGGGGCGTCGCCCGCGATGGCAACCGCGGGCTCGAGCGCCATGCCGCAGATCGGGCACGCGCCGGGCCGGTCGCGTTCGACCTCGGGATGCATCGGGCAGGTCCACACCGCCGCTGTCGGCGCATCGGGCGCCGTCGCTGGCGGCGGCGCGAGATAGCGGGCGGGATCGGCGACGAACCGTTCCCGGCAGCGCGCGCTGCAGAAACAATAGCTGTCGCCGCGATAGTCGGCGCGGTGCGCGGCGGTGGCCGGATCGACCGACATCCCGCAGACCGGATCGCGCGCGATCGCGCGCGGCGCGTCGGGGGCGTGGATCGCGGATCGATGATCCTGTGCCATCGTCTCATTCCTTCGAGGCGCCACGCCATGATGGCGGGCGACAGCGTGCTAGGGGCAAGCCCGATCGTCCAGCATCGGGATCACTACGTAGGTCGAACGCCGCGGCGCCCCGCTAATATCCGGGCCGACCGCGGGCGCGGCGCTGCGGGCATATCGGTCTTGCCGCACGAAGGGAGATCGCGATGACCAGGCGTTCCAGCATCACGTGCCTCGCGATCGTAATGCTCGCGGCAACCGCCGCCGCACAGACCGGTCTTCCCCCCGCACACGCGATGGCACCACCGAAGCCGGCCGCGCCGGTGCCCGTCCCGCCGGCGCCGGGCGCGGCGAAGCCGGCGAGCGCGACCCCGGCGACCTGTCGGATGATGGCGATGAACGCCGCCGGCGAGCCCGGCGCGCGACCGATGGCGGCCATGCCGATGGCGACCGCGCCGATGCCCGACCGACCGATGCCCGACAGGCCGATGCCCGACAGGCCGATGTCCGCCGGGCCGATGTCCGAGAGGCCGATGTCCGCCGGGCCGATGGCTGCGATGCCGATCGAGCACGCCGCCAGCCCGACGATGATGGGCGGCACCATGTCGTCCGACATGATGACGACATGCATGGCCAGCCACGCCGCGCCCGCCGCGCCTCCGCCGCAGCGCAAATGATGCCGATGCCGCGAATTATGTGACGGATTGCCGCGCCGTTCGCGTATGGACGCGCGTCGCTCACCGCCGGGAACATCCGTCATGCCACCGCCCTCCGTCGATCGCCGCTCGCTGCTCCGCGGTGCCGCGCTCGGCGGCGCGGGGCTCGCGCTCGGGCGCGGCTACGCGGCCTGGGCGCAGCCCGTCTCGCGCGGGATCGCCGGCCCGCTGCCGGCCGTGTCGGGCAACGACATCACGCTCGCCGTCGCGCGCCAGACGCTGCGGATCGACGGCGGCGACCACCACGCGATCGGCATCAACGGCTCGGTGCCGGCGCCGCTGCTTCGCCTGCGCGAGGGCCAGCGCGTCCGACTGCACGTGGTGAACCAGCTCGAGGAGGAGACCTCGCTCCACTGGCATGGGCTGCTGGTGCCGACGCAGATGGACGGCGTCCCCGGCGTCTCCTTCCCCGGCATTCCCGCGCGCTCGTCCTTCACCTACGAATTTCCGATCGTCCAGTCGGGCACCTATTGGTATCACAGCCATTCCGGCCTGCAGGAGCAGCTCGGGCTCTACGGCCCGATCGTGATCGATCCCGCGGGCGTCGACCCGATCCAGGCCGACCGCGAGCATGTCATCCTGCTCTCGGACCACAGCGCGCTCGATCCGCACGCGATCTTCACCCGGCTCAAGCGCGAGCCGGGCTATTTCAACCGGCAGCAGCAGACGCTGGCCGGCTTGCTGCGCGGCGAGGATCAGCCGCTCGCCGACCGATTGCGCTGGGGTGCGATGCGGATGGACCCCACCGACATCTCCGACGTCACCGGAGCGACCTACACCTATCTCGTCAACGGCCACGGCCCCGCCGACAATTGGACCGCGCTGTTCACGCCCGGCGAACGGGTGCGCCTCCGCCTGATCAACGCGTCCGCGATGACGATCTTCGACGTCCGTATCCCGGGGCTAGCGATGACCGTGGTCGCCGCCGACGGCCAGGCGGTTCGCCCGGTCGTCGTCGACGAGCTCCAGATGAGCGTCGCAGAAACCTATGACGTCATCGTCGCGCCGGCCGCGGACCGCGCTTTCACGATCGTCGGCGAGGCGATCGACCGGTCGGGCATGGCGCGCGCCACGCTCGCGCCGCGCGCGGGCATGGCCGCCGCGGTCCCCCCGCTCCGGCCGCGCCCGATCGCGACGATGAGCGACATGGGCATGGACATGGCGGGGATGGCCGGGATGGACATGGCGGGCATGGCGCATGACGGGAACGCGCCGGCGTCGCATGCGATGGGGATGCGCGACCCGACACGTGCGCCGGGGGTGGCGATGGGGCCGGGCGTCCAGACGATCGCGCCGATGCCCGTCGACCGCACCGGCGAGCCCGGCCAGGGGCTGGGGGACGCCGGCCACAGGCAGCTCGTCTACCGCGATCTGGTCGCGCTCGAGCGCAACCCCGACGTCCGTGCCCCCGATCGCGCGATCACGGTTCATCTCACCGGCAATATGGAGCGCTATATGTGGTCGCTCGATGGCGAGACGCTGTCCGAGGCGAAGGATCCGATCCCGATGCGCGCCGGCGAGCGCGTACGCGTGACGCTGGTCAACGACACGATGATGAACCACCCGATCCATCTCCACGGCCATTTGTTCGAGCTCGTCACCGGGCATGGCGACCACAGCCCGCGCAAGCATACGGTGAACGTCGCCCCCGGCGGCACGGTGCGCTGGGATGTCACCGCCATCCCGGGCGACTGGGCGTTCCACTGCCATCTCCTCTATCACATGCATGCCGGGATGATGCGCATCGTCGCGGTCCGCGCGCCCGCCGAGGATCGCGCATGAGGGCGCTCGCTCTCGCCGCCGCCGCGATCGTCGCCGCGCCCGCCGGGGCGCAGTCGCACGACATGGGGCCGGGCATGGCGCCGGGGATGGCGCCGGGGATGGCGATGCCGGGGATGGCGATGCCCGCGCCTGCGCCAGCGCGCGAAGCAAAGCCCCGCCCCCGTGCCAAGGTCGCGCACCCGGCCTCGCCACGGCCGGCGCGCGCGCCCGCGCCCGCCCCGCGCGAAGAGGCGCGAAACGCCCGGCCGGCCGGCACGCCGCC
>CAIQHF010000013.1 GCA_903871605.1 uncultured Sphingomonadaceae bacterium | reverse complement strand
CGTCGCGGTCAGTTGCCGCGGGTCTCGAGATCGACGTTGAGGCCGAGCGACTTCAGCTCCTTGACCAGGACGTTGAAGCTCTCGGGGATGCCGGCCTCGAACGTGTCGTCGCCCTTGACGATCGCCTCATAGACCTTGGTGCGGCCGACGACGTCGTCGGACTTGACCGTCAGCATCTCCTGCAGCGTGTAGGCGGCGCCATAGGCCTGGAGCGCCCACACCTCCATCTCGCCGAAGCGCTGCCCGCCGAACTGCGCCTTGCCGCCCAGCGGCTGCTGGGTGACGAGGCTGTAGGGCCCGATCGAGCGTGCGTGGATCTTGTCGTCGACGAGATGGTGCAGCTTGAGCATGTAGATATACCCGACCGTCACCTTGCGATCGAACATGTCGCCCGTGCGCCCGTCGAACAGATCCGACTGGCCCGACGTGTCGAGCCCGGCGAGCGTCAGCATGTGCGAGACATCGGCCTCGCGCGCGCCGTCGAACACCGGCGTCGCCATCGGCACGCCATTCTTGAGCAGCCCCGCCATCTCGACGATCTCGTCGCCCGAGCGGGCGTCGATCTCGGCGTGATATTGCTCGCCATAGGCGATCTTGAGCTGCTCGACGACCGCCTCGGGCGGCTTGCCGCCGGTGACGCCGGGGTTGGCTTCACGCCAGGCGTCGAGCGCCTCGGTGATCTGCTTGCCCAGGCCACGCGACGCCCAGCCGAGATGCGTCTCGAAGATCTGCCCGACGTTCATGCGCGACGGCACGCCCAGCGGGTTCAAGACGATGTCGACATGCGTGCCGTCGGCGAGGAACGGCATGTCCTCGTTGGGCAGGATGCGCGAGATGACGCCCTTGTTGCCGTGACGGCCGGCCATCTTGTCGCCCGGCTGCAGCTTGCGCTTCACCGCGACGAACACCTTGACCATCTTGAGCACGCCCGGCGGCAGCTCGTCGCCGCGCTGCAGCTTCTCGACGCGATCCTCGTAGCGCTTCTGGAAGACGCTCGCGGCGTCGTCATACTGCGCCTTGACCGCTTCCAGATCCGCCTGCCGCGCATCGTCGGCGACCGCGAACTTCCACCATTCGCGCTTCTCCACTTCCTGGAGCAGTTCGGCGGTGATCTCGGTGCCCTTGCGGATGCCCTTGGGGGCCGCCGCGACGGTCTGGCCGATCAGCATCGGCTGCAGACGGCTGAACGTCGCGCGGTTGAGGATCGCGCGCTCGTCCTCGCGGTCCTTGGCGAGACGATCGATCTCCTCGCGTTCGATCGCGAGCGCGCGCTCGTCCTTGTCGACGCCGTGGCGGTTGAACACGCGCACGTCGACGACGGTGCCGGTGACGCCCGGGGGCAGACGCAGCGAGGTGTCGCGCACGTCGGAGGCCTTCTCGCCGAAGATCGCGCGAAGAAGCTTCTCCTCCGGGGTCATCGGGCTCTCGCCCTTGGGGGTGATCTTGCCGGCCAGAATGTCGCCGGGTTCGATCTCGGCGCCGATGTAGACGATGCCCGCCTCGTCGAGGTTGCGCAGCGCTTCTTCGCCGACATTGGGGATGTCGCGCGTGATGTCCTCGGGCCCGAGCTTGGTGTCGCGGGCCATCACCTCGAACTCCTCGATGTGGATCGAGGTGAACACGTCATCCTTCACGATCCGCTCGGAGAGCAGGATCGAGTCTTCGAAGTTGTAGCCGTTCCACGGCATGAACGCGACGAGCACGTTCCGGCCGAGCGCGAGCTCGCCGAATTCCGTCGACGGACCGTCGGCGATGATCTCGCCCTTCTTCACCGGCTCGCCGACGCGGACCAGCGGCTTCTGCGTGATGCAGGTCGACTGGTTGG
>CAIQHF010000012.1 GCA_903871605.1 uncultured Sphingomonadaceae bacterium | reverse complement strand
GGGCGGCGCGCTCGTCTTCGTCCAGGGCTGGCTCGCCGACAGCTACGGGCTGCAATGGAGCTTCCTGCTCACCGCCGCGTGCGAACTCTATACGCTCTTCTACGCCCTATGGGGCAGCCGCGCCTCCAACACCGTCCAGCACTAGGCGCGATGACCGTCCGGTCTCGATCGGCCTTCCGAATTATTGCGATTGGGCTTGCGGAACCTATTGTCAGCCCGCTTCACCTTCGGTAGGGAAATGTCCGAGTAATAGACGCGATGTGCAAAGGCACGCGCACCTGATTGGGAGGGGATCCATGGTTTCTCTACGTCCAGCACTTCTATCGGCCGTGTCGTTCGCGGCGTTCGGCCTGCCGACATCGGCGCTTCTTGCGCAGGGCGCCGCGGGCGCGTCGGTAGCGGCTCAATCCGCGGATAGCGGCACTATTGAAGCGCCCGGCCCCGGAACTGCCGCCGACCAAATCGTCGTCACCGGCGTTCGTGCCAGCCTCCAAAGTGCCCAGTCGATCAAGCGGAATTCGCTCAACATCGTCGACACGATTGCTGCGGAAGATATCGGCAAATTCCCTGACAATACGGTTTCCGACGCGCTTCAACGGGTCACCGGCGTTCAAGTCGCGCGCGGTGCAGGCGAGGCAGGCACCGTGCTCGTGCGCGGCCTGCCCAACGTTGCGACGCTGCTCAACGGACGTCAGTCGTTCACCGGCACGGCGCGCGGTGTCGCGTTGCAGGATATTCCGGCCGAGTTGATTGCCGGCGTCGATGTCTACAAGACGAGCACGCCCGACATCATCGAAGGCGGCGTCGCCGGCGTGATCGACATCCGCCTGCACCGACCGTTCGACTTCAAGGGGTTGACGATCGCCGCCGGCGGCCGCGCGGTCTATAGCGACCAGTCGAACAAATGGGGCTATCTCGGCGATGGCATCGTCAGCGACCGCTGGGATACATCGATCGGTGAGGTCGGCGTGCTGGTTGGGGCGTCATATAATCGGCGCCGCTACCAAGACAACACGGCGTTCGACTTCGTGTCGAACCCTGCAACACCGGGCGGCCCAGGCATTCCAGATACCGTCGGCGGTATCTACGGTAACGGGGATCGGCAGCGGATCGCCTATAATGGTGCGCTCCAGTGGCGTCCATCGCCGAACCTCGAGTTTCACGCGGATGCGCTCTACACCGAGTATAAGAATACCTACAATAACGACTTCTTCATCGCCTTGCCCAAGGCGGGCACGATCACTTCGATCACGACCTTTCCCGACGCGCCGCAATTAGCCAATTCGACCAATACGACCAACGCCTATACGTTGAGCAGCCAGCAGGCGTTTCAGGATCGTACCCGGACGTTCCAGGCGGATCTTGGCGGTAAATGGACGAGCGGGAACGTGACGCTGTCGAGCGAGGTCACCTACGACCACAGCAAGCTCAACGGCCGCAACGTAATCGAGGACACGTCGTTCAACGCGCCCAATGAGGCGATCAACTTCGACCACAACGGTACGCCCGTGGTGACGATCACCGGCGTCGACCTGACCAACCCCGCGAACTTTACGATCCGCACCCTGTTCGACAATCATTCACAGGCGGTCAGCCGCCAGTGGGCGGGGCGTGGCGATCTCACTTATGATTTCGACGGCGGCTTCCTGTCGAACTTCAAGCTCGGCGTGCGCTACACCAACCGGCGGGTGAGTTCGGAGGCGACCGCTTCGCAGCCGATCCCGATAACCAATCCGGTACTGCTCAGCAGTGTCGATGGTCTTGCCCACCTCTCGCCCGATGGCCTCGTCCACGGCCTGTCCGGCATCGGTGCGTTCGCCGACTCCGATCCTCAGTTTCTCTTGAACAATACCGATCAAATTCGCGCGCTGTTCGGCCAACCAGCCGGTCCGCGCGCCTATGATCCGAATCTCGCATTCTTCGACACCGAGAAGACCTACGCCGCCTATGCACAGGTCGGCTATCGGTTCGACGTCGGTTCGGTTTCGGTCGATGGCGTCGGCGGCGTCCGCGTCGTCAACACCGTGGAGGGTCTGCGTGGCAACGGCGTCTCCAGTCGCGAGAATTATCTCAACGTTCTCCCGAGCATCAACGCCCGTGTTCATTTCACCGACAAGCTGCAGCTTCGCCTGGCCTACGGCAAGACCGTCACGCGACCGGATTTCTCGGCGCTTAACCCGCTTGTCAGCTATACGACGACCGGTTCGACAGGCAACCAGGCCGTCTTCTATACCGGCGGCGGCGGTAACCCCGCGCTGAGCCCGATCAAATCGACCGCCTATGACGCGTCTCTCGAGTGGTATCTGAACCGCACGACGTCGGTGACCGCGGCCGGATTCTATCGCGACATCAATGGTTATATCCAGACCTACTCGGCGATCGAGACGTATCTTGGAAAGCAGGCGCTGGTGAGCCGGCCCCGTAATACCAAGAACGGCTCGCTTAAGGGCGTCGAACTCGCCTATCAGCAATTCTTCGATTTCCTGCCAGGACCACTCAGCGGGCTCGGCGCGCAGGTCAACGGGACCTTCATCATAGGAAAGACCCAGGATCCCATCAATGGCGGCATGCAACGGCTGGTCAACGTATCGAAATATTCGTACAACGTCGTTGCGATATATGAAAAATACGGTCTTTCGGCTCGCCTTGCCTATAATTGGCGTTCGAGCTTCGTCGACAGCTATAATTCGGGCGGCGTGCAGGCCGGGACGATCGTAGCCGCCCCGACCGGGCAACTCGACTTCTCGGGCAGCTATGCGATCAACGACAATATCTCGCTCACCTTCGATGCGACCAATCTCACCAATCGCGTCTATCATGATCGTTTCGAGGGCCTCAACAACGCGAGCCTGCTGACCTCCAGCACGCCGCGTGACACGCGCACCTACGACCGCACCTTCGAATTCGGCGGTCGCGTCAAATTCTGATCGGGAGAGATAGCGTGGCACGTCTATCGAAGTTATCGCTCGTCGTCGGCGCCGCCGCGCTTGGCGTGTCCGGGATGGCGGTTGCCGCATCTCAGGCGCCGCTCCCCCCGTCATCGATCAACATGGCGATGACGGGGGACCTCGTCCCGACGCACGATCCGGTGATGATCAAACAGGGAAATACCTTCTACGTTTACGGTACCGGCACGGCCAAGGACGGCGCGCACATCCTGTCGCGCACCTCGACCGACCTCATCCACTGGACGGCACAAGGCGGCCTTTTCCCTGACATCCCCGCATGGGCACGCCAGGCGATCCCGGGCACGGAGGAGATGTGGGCGCCCGACGTCCATCTCGTGAACGGGCTCTATTATCTCTATTATGCCGTCTCCACCTTCGGCAGCAATCGCTCGGCAATCGGGCTGTTCACCAGCCCGACGCTCGATCCCAAGTCGCCGGACTACCATTGGACGGACAAGGGCCTGGTCGTGATGTCGACCAAGGACAGCGATTATAACGCGATCGATCCCAACCATTTCATCGACAATCAGGGCAAGCATTGGCTGTCGCTGGGCAGCTTCTGGTCGGGGATCAAGCTGTTTGCGCTCAACCCCAAAACAGGCAAGTTGCTCGATCCGAACGAGAAGCCGTTCTCGATCGCGCGCCGCCTCGCGCCCGCCGGCGGGCCCGCGCCGGTCGAGGCACCCTATCTGTTCGCGCATGGCGGCTATTATTACCTGCTCGCAAGCTATGACTATTGCTGCAAGGGCGTAAACAGCACCTATTATACCGTCGTCGGCCGCTCGAAGGATGTGCGCGGACCCTATCTGGGCGAGGACGGCAGCAAGATGATGGACGGGCAGGGAACGATCATCCTGCGCGCTGACCTGCAGGAAAAGCAGCGTTTTCGCGGGCCGGGCCACTCGGCCTATCTCAGCGACGGCCGAAAGGATTACATCGTCTATCACGCCTACGACAAGGCGCACGAGGGTGCGCCGACGCTACGTATTTCGCCGATCAGCTGGACAGCCGACGGCTGGCCTCGCGCGGCGCTCTGACCCGCCACGCTCGACGAGAAGGGCGCGCTCCCGCCGGGGCGCGCCCTTCTCGCTTCAGTGCTTTGCCGCTTCGGTCGAGAAGCGGAAGACGATGTGGTTGGCGTAGGTCTGGCCGGGATCGAGCCGGACCGATCCGAAGCGCGGCTGGTTTGGCGTGTCGGGGAACATTTGCGGCTCGAGCACGATCGCGTCGCCCTCGCGGTAGAGTTTTCCGGCCTTGCCAACGATCGTGCCGTCGAGGAAATTGCCCGAGTAGAACTGGATACCGGGCTGTTCCGAGAGCACGTCCATGACGCGGCCTGACACCGGATCCTCGACGCGCGCCATCAGCCGCGGCGCGGCGGCTGCCTTGCGGCTCACCACCCAATTATGATCGTAGCCGCGGCCGTATCGGATTTGCGTGTCGCGGGCATCCCGCACGCGGTCGGCAATTACGGTAGGACGGCGAAAGTCGAACACCGTGCCCGCCACTTTGCGATATTCGCCGGTCGGGATCGCGGTCGCGTCGGTGGGCGAATATTCGTCCGCCGGGATGGTGAGCAATTCACCCAGCGCGCCGCGCGCCGAGCCTTCCCCCGCCAGGTTCCAATAGGTGTGGTTGGAGATGTTGACGACGGTCGGCTTGTCGGTGGTCGCGGTATAGTCGACCGACAGGTCGCCTTTCTCGTCGAGCCCGTAGGTGGCGGTCACGGTCAACGTGCCGGGATAGCCCTCGTCGCCATCGGGGCTGACATATCGCAGCGCGATCTTCGCGGTCCGTCCCGACGACACCCCGAGGACCCGCCAAACGACCTTGTCGAAACCCCTGCTGCCGCCATGCAACGAATTGGGGCCATCGCTCAGCGGAAGTTGATACGTCTTGCCGTCCAGCGTGAACCGGCCCTTGGCGATGCGATTGGCGACGCGGCCGACGGTGCCGCCGAAATAATTCGGCTTGGCAACGTAACCGGCGAGGTCTGGATATCCGAGCGCCACGTCGGCGAGCCTGCCATGCGCGTCGGGAACGATCACCGACTGGACGCTGGCACCGAGCGTGATGATCGTGGCGCTCATTCCGGATGCGTTTGCGAGTGTCAGCGCCTCGACCGGCGACCCATCGGGCAGTGTTCCAAAGTTGTGGCGTGATACGGTTGCCGCGTGGGCGGTGCCGCCTATCAGGGTCGCGATCAGTGTCGCCAGACCTGCGGGTTTGATTTGGCGCATATCGTCCTTCTCCTAGTCTTTGTACTTACTTGTCGGACAAATGCCGCTTTGTCCAGCCGGACGATCCCTGAGCGCGCGAGCCGGGCCAAGCGCCGCAACCGCGCCCGTGGTCTGCGAAAAGCATGCCGAGGCATCTCCGATCGCCTTAATCGTGCATCAAACGGCGGGGGCGGTCGCCGGCAACCGGATCCGAACCAGAAATCCGCCCTCCGGGTGGTTGGAGAATGACACCTCGCCGCCTTGGGCCGCGACAAGCGCGCGCACGATGGCGAGACCCAGGCCCGCGCCCCCGACGCGTCTGTCGCGCGATGGATCGATCCGGCCAAAGGGCTGACCGACCTCACCGAGTTTTTCGGGCGCTACGCCCGGCCCATCGTCGCGCACATCGACCCGCCAATATTCGTCCTCGCGGCACAATGACATTGCGGCTGCGCCGGCATGGCGGATCGCATTATCGATGATATTCGATAGAATGCGCCGGACCGCCAACGGCGTCGCCATCACAGGCGCATGGTCGACGTTAGTCAGTACATCGACCTTTTGTCCCATCTCCTGGCGTATTTCGGCCATGCGGCGCAGTTCAAAGGCGAGGTCCAGCGATTGTCGTGTGCCGATCGTGCGCGCATCGGCGCGCGCAAGGAGCAGGGTATCGTCCAAGAGCGCTGCCATTTCGTCGAGATCAGCGACGGCCCGTTCATGCTGACCGGGATCGCTGATGAACTCGGTACGTAGGCGAATCCGGGTGATGTAGGTTCGCATGTCGTGCGCGATGGCGGCGAGGACGCGGGTGCGCTCGGCGACGAGTTCCGCGATCCGCCCTTTCATCTCGTTATAGGCCTTCGCCAGATCGCGCAGTTCGGGGGAGCCCGCAACGATGAGATCGGGCGAGTCGGGTGCACCACCGTAGGCGCGAATCTCGCGCGCGAGCCGTACGATGGGTCGGGTGGTGGCGCGCACCGCGAAAGCCAGCGCGACCAGCGCGGCGAGACCGCCAAGTCCCAACAAAGCCGCGCGCTGGCGCAGCAGGACACGCACCGGTTCGGAGGGCCGGCTCTCGATCGTCATCATGGTGGGCGCACTGCCGGCCAGTGCGACATGGATGGCCAGCGGATGGCGCAGCCAACCGGGCCACGGATTGAGTCTGGCAAGGACCGGCACCCGCGCGACATCTCCCGTTACGGTCAGGCGGTGTCCAGGGAGGCCGGCACTGTAGAGCCTGCCGATATCCATTCCCTGCACGCTTTCCACCGACGGCGGGAGCGGTCCGTTCTCGATGACGACATGGCAAAGTGCGCCGTCGAAAGCTATTCGGGCGGCTGCCCGGCGCTCTGGTGGCAGCGCCTCGATCAGGTCGGTCATGGCACGTACCTGACTGACGCTCGGCAGCCCCAGGCTTCCCGTAGCCCGATCGCGTGTGGCGAGGCTGGTGATGGCGAACACGGCCAACTGCAGGAGGACGAAGCTGCCAACCAGCAGCACCGTGATGCGGAACGAAAGCGTGCCGCGCTGCACCGGGCTCAGCCGCGCTCGACCGTGGCCGCCAGGCAATAGCCGCCGCCGCGCACCGTCTTGATCAGCGTCGTCCCGCCCGGATGCGTCTCCAGCTTCCGGCGCAGCTTGCCCACCTGGACATCGATCGCGCGATCAAAGGGCTGCGCATCCCGACCGCGCGTCCAGTCTAGCAGCTGGTCCCGCGACAGCACCCGACCCGGATGGCGGACGAACGCGGTGAGCAGGTCGAACTCGCCCCCCGTGAGTTCGATCTCCGCATTGCCCGGATCAACCAGCGTCCTTCGGGACAGATCGAAAATGAAGCCATCGAAGCGCCAGCGTTCCTCAGCGATCGGGATGGCAACCCGATGTCTGTCGCGGGTACGGCGCAGGATTGCGCGTACTCGTGCTACCAGCTCGCGCGGATTGAACGGCTTGGCCAGATAGTCGTCCGCGCCGATCTCCAGCCCCACGATCCGGTCGATATCGTCGCCGCGCGCGGTGACCATCAGCACTGGTATCTCGCCTTGGGCCTGGAGCCGGCGACAGATCGAAAGACCATCCTCGCCCGGCAGCATGACGTCGAGCACGGCAAGGTCGACTCGCCGCCGCGCGCGCAGTCGGTCGAAGGCGTCTCCGTTCGGGCATAATTCCGCATCGAACCCCTCGCGGCGCAACAGCCCGGCGACCAGCGGCCCGATCTCGGGATCATCCTCGACGACGGCGATGACGG
Organism: uncultured Sphingomonadaceae bacterium; assembly: GCA_903871605.1. Lineage (GTDB taxonomy): Bacteria > Pseudomonadota > Alphaproteobacteria > Sphingomonadales > Sphingomonadaceae > Solisphingomonas. The sequence goes on along the minus strand of CAIQHF010000012.1, from coordinate 279,610 downwards.
TCTGGCTATCCATATCTCTTTCATGCGTGCGTACAGCCGCAAGGAAAAGCGACGATCGACACGCTTACACTTCTTCACATGCGCTCACCGGCCGCTCGCACTGGGCTTACACTGAGCCTTCAGGTCTGGGGGATCGGACGGCAACCGCCCCGATCGGCTTTTTTGGAGACTTGGTATGAAGACATTCGCTATCGCTCTCGTTGCCGGCGCGACCGTCGCTGCGAGCCTTGCCGCTGTACCCGCCGAGGCGCAGCGCCGGGGCGGCTCGCTCTCGATTCAGGGTTCAGGCGGGCGTGGCGGCACCTTGTCCCGCAGCGTCAATCGCGAACCGGGCAGCAGCACCGTGACGCGCGGTTTCCAGACCAATTCGGGCGTGGGTGTGACGACGACGCGCGGCGGCAGCTGGGCTAACGGCACCTATTCAGGCGGCGCGACCCATACCACCAACAACGGAACCAGCTGGGGGCGCTCGACCACTGCGACCTCCAATCCGAATGGTGGCGGCAACTTCACGTCGACCGTCACCGGCCCCAATGGCGGCGGTGCCACGATCACTGGCTCGACCGGTCCGCAATAACCCCCTGTCGGCTCCCGCTTCGCCCCTCCCGGCGGGGGCCGCTCCGGCTCGGCCATCCTGACCCCGGATGACCGAGCCGGCATTCTTCAAGGATAGCGTCATGAAAAAATACCTGTTCATCGCAGCCACGGCGGCCGCCATCAGCGCAAGTGCGGCCCAGGCGCAAATTGGTGGACGCCTTGCCGACATGTTCGTGGGCGCCGATGCCAACCATGACGGACGCATCAGCCGCGCTGAATTCGTTTCCGCGCGCAACGCCCGGTTCGTCGAACTCGATCGCAACCGCGACGGCGTGATCAGCGCCGCCGATTTCACCCGTATCGCGGCATTCCCCGCCGCAAGAGCGAAAATGGATGCCTTCCTCAAGGGCGCGGACGCCAACCATGACGGCGTGGTGACGCGTGAGGAGCTGGCGAACGCGCCCACGATCATGTTCGACATGGCCGACATCAACCATGACGGCATCGTCGACGAGGCCGAGCTTGCGGCGTTCCGCGCCAATGCGCGGGCAATGCGGGGAGGGCTGTGACATGGAAGCGCTGCTCACCCGATCGCCCGCCTGGCTGGCCGTCGTGCTCGGACTGGTGCTTGTCGAGGTCGTCTGGCGTCTGCGGAGCGGGCGCGGCTATGACCGGCGCAATGCGCTGACCACGCTCGGTCTCGCGGCAGGCAACATTCCGGCCGCCTTGCTCAACGGCATATTGATCGGCGGCGTCTTTGCCTTCGCCTGGAAAATCGCTCCTTTCCATTTCCCCCTCGATGATTGGAGGACCTGGGCGGCGGGCTTTGTCTCAGTCGAGTTCGCCTATTACTGGTTTCACCGGGCGAGCCATCGCGTGCGTTGGCTCTGGGCGACCCACGCGGTCCATCATTCGCCGGAGCAGATGACTCTGCTCTCCTCCCTGCGGCTTGGCTGGACCAATCTTCTTTCGGCGGGTTGGATATTCTATGTGCCGCTGGTGCTCGCCGGCTTCGCGCCCAAGCTCGTCGTGCTGCTGCTGGCGCTCGACCTGCGCTACCAGTTCTTCTTGCATACCGAGGCGAAACTCCGTCTCGGACCACTCGAATGGCTGCTCAACACGCCCTCGCACCATCGCGCGCACCATGGCCGCAACGAGGCCTATCTCGATTGCAACTATGGCGGCGTCGTGATCGCCTTCGATCGGATGTTTGGTACCTTTCGTCCGGAACGTACGGACGAGCCGGTCGAGTTCGGGCTCAAGGAGCGTGAGCCTGAGGGCAACCCGGTTCGCCTCGCATTCCGCGAATGGCGCCTCCTGTTGCGCGAGATGGGGCAAGCTTACGGGGTGCGCCACGCGATACGCATCGCGTTCAGCCCTCCGGGAAGCATCGTCGCGCCCCGCGTCTCGACCATCGAAGCCATGTCGTGAAAACGTCATCTCCCGGGCCGTCGATGCGGTACAAGCGGTGGGGACCATATCGTAATGCCGTGCTTCTGGTTCACGCAGGATCGCCGGCTAGAGCAATGTGACGTCGATTGCCGCTGGTGCCGGCTCGGTCATGTCCGGGCCGTCGCCCCGCCAGTTCGCCGGGTCGCCCGTTGCAGGACGCGCGGTTGTAAAATGACCGACCTGAGACCACCGGGCCGATGGTGCGTCGGATGAAATGCCCGCCGCCACCAGGCGAGCCGTTTTACCCAATCTTAAATCGAAAAATGCGAAGGCTGCGACGACGATACGATGGCGGTTCGATGGGCAGTGCGGGGATCATATTGGCGGTCAACATCGCCGTCGCAAGCATGTTTGCTGCCAGCTATGTGATCGTCGCGTTGACCAACCGCTCGCAGCGCGCCGCCCTCTGGTTTGGCGCGACCTATGTCATCGGGATCATCTCCCCGGTCGGGGATTTCCTTTCCGTATTCGTCGATGCGCCGCGGTTGTTGGAATGGATGAGCTATGCGGGCTTTCTGACCGCCACGCTCTCGATGTCGGCGAGCTTCGCCATCTTCCATGGCCAGCGACCGGCGTGGCGTCGGATCGGCGCGATCTTCGTCGGCGGCCTGATCAGCCGGGTCTGGATATGGGGTCTGCCAAACGACACGCTCGCCTATAACTTCGCCTACCAGATCCCCCTAGCGCTGGCCTCGCTCCAGGCAGTCCGAAGCGTCCTGCGGGTCGGCGAGCGCAATGCGTTTCACGTCGCGTTGGCGACGATCTTCGGCGCGATCGCGGCGAGCCTGATGCTCAAGCCATTCCTCGCGGTTCGTTACGGATCGGGCGCCAACCTCCAGGACTATAGCAGGACGAGCTACGCGCTGATGTCGCAGGCGAGTACCGGATTCCTGCTGCTCGCGGCGGGAATCGTTCTGCTGCTGATCGTAGCCCAGCGCGCGATCAGCGTGACCCAACATGAATCCGAGACAGACACGTTGTCGGGCCTGGCCAACCGACGGGGGTTCGATCGACAGGCGCAGGAGCTGTGCGCCCGCGCAGCCCGGCGCGGACAGCCTGTGGCGGTGGCGGTATTCGATCTCGATCATTTCAAGCAGATCAACGACAGCTACGGTCATCAGACCGGAGACGCGGTCATCGCGTCCTTTGGCAAGCTGCTTCGGGCGAACGCGCCGCCACAGGCGGTGGTCGGACGCCTGGGTGGCGAGGAATTCGCCATGCTGATCCCGGAGGCGACGGCGCGCCACGCGCACCAACGTGCCGAGCGCATTCGCCTCGCCGCCCAATCGGCGTCACGCGGCGACGTCGTTGCCGCAACGGTCAGCGGCGGCGTGGCCCAGCGTTCCGCAGGCGAGACGCTCGCGGAGTTGCTGCGGCGTGCGGACCAGGCGCTCTATAAGGCAAAGAGCGATGGTCGTGACCGGATCTGCGCTCCGGATGTCGCCGATGCAACGCAAGACAGTGCATCGAACGTCCTGCCATTTGCTCGCGCTCGGCAAACGGCAACTCTGTCATAGCGCGTCGAGGCGGCCGGCAGGGCAAGCCGGATATGCGGCAATATGGCACTCGGCCAACCGGACGCCGCGGTGGGTGGACTATCTTTCCGCGCGGCTAATCTCAACGCCGGCTCTGATGTCGGGTATCAACCCAGCTTACATCGCTCGGCAGCCGGGACACGCGACCACCGCGAATACTCTTTCAAGGATATTCACGCGGGAGCGATGGTCGCGAAGCGCGCAAGCGGAACGCCGTGTTCGAGCGCGCCGAATCTGAATCACTCCATCTTTCTTCCGCGGTCGCCGCCCGGCCGAAAGGCGGTCGCCCAGATGAATGGAGAAAATCGAAAAATGTACCGGCAAAGCCGCGACCCAGCAGTATCGAAAATTGGTGACCCCTACGGGAATCGAACCCGTGTTTTCGCCGTGAGAGCCGTCACCGAAAACGCCCTCGGACGTCCTCGGAAAGTAATAAAGACAACAGGTTAGCAAGTCTTCGTCCTTGCGTATCCGATATGATCCGACTATCTTATTGGACGAGTCAGGGACACTCGTCAGCCATGTCGCGCACCGTCGTCGAAGCCCGCATCCAGGACCGCACCGCCCGTGCGAGACTTAGGCCACGCAACAAACCCTATTGGCGGACCCTCTCCGAGGGCGCGCATCTCGGCTACCGTCGCGGTGCACGCAAGGGGACATGGGTCGCCCGCTATTTTTCGGTCGAACGCGGTGCCTATGTCACCAGCGCGATCGCGGAGGCCGACGACATCCGCGACGCCGATGGCCGCGATATCCTCAGCTACAAACAGGCGTTCGATGCGGCGCTGCGCTGGATCAAGATCGCGACCCGCGGCGCGGCCGCCACCAGCGATCCCGACATGACCGTCGGCGATGCGGTCCGCGCATACATCGCGACACGTGACGCGCGACGGTCGAGCCAGGCGGGCAGGGCGCTACACTCCGACGCCTATTACACGCTCACCCGTTTCGTGCTCGAGGACGGCAGGCTACCCGTCCTCACGCTCGCCGCCCTTGCCGAGGGCGACCTGCGGGGCTGGCAACTGCGCATGGCGCGCAAGAAACCGTCGAGCATCCAGCGCGTCGTAAACGACCTCAAAGCCGCGCTCAATCTCGCCTTCGAACACCACCGTACGGTGCTGCCCACCGACCTGCCTGTCACAATCAAATACGGGCTCAAGGTCGACGCGCCCGAGGTGCTCTTGACCGTTGCTCGCGACAATCAGATCCTCACCGACGACCATGTTCGCCGCGTGGTGGCCGCGGCAATCGCGATCGACGAGGATTTCGGAAGGCTCGTCGTCCTGCTCGCTGCGACCGGCGCGCGCTTCTCGCAGATCGCGCGGATGACGGTCGGCGACGTCCAGGCCGAACAGTCGCGGCTCATGGTCCCGCAATCGTTCAAGGGGCGCAAGCGGCAGATGCACTATATCCGGGTGCAGGTCGGCGCCGACACGCTTGCCGCCCTCGCGCCGGTCGTCGATGGACGTCTGGCATCCGCGTCGCTGCTCGAACATTGGCGGCACCGGCAGATCGGACCAATGGAGTGGGAGCGGGTAGATCGCGGACCCTGGACCTCTTCTGCGAGCATGCTCCGAACCTGGAAGCGTGCGGTCGATGCTGCCGGACTGCCCGCCGCCACGATCCCCTACGGACTGCGGCACAGCTCGATCGTGCGGGGATTGCGCGCGGGGCTCCCTATCCGGTTGGTGGCAGCCCTCCACGACACGTCCGTCGCGATGATCGAGCGGCACTATTCGCGCTGGATTACCGAAGGGCTCGACGAGCTGGTCGCGCGCGCGGTCGTGCCTATCGTTGCTGCGGCCGCGTGAGCGGATCACCTACTTGTATTTGATTCTAAAAGGAACGTTATACGGTCAACGGGTTCGATCGAAATACAGAAAAACAAGTCTACTTATTTATGATAGTCCCAGACTACTATGGCAGTTCGTAAAAAACCGTTTCTGACGATGACTTTTAGACATCTATGAGCGGAAACTGGTCCCTTGAAAGCTGTGGCATGAGGGGGCTCGTTACCGGATGAAACCAGTCTGGGAAGCTAGCGGCGCATTACGTGCCGCTTGCACGAGAATTGCCGATCTCCTATCTTACCTTCGTCTTACATTAGGAGTATCGCGATGGGCACCCCCACCACGATCGTGTCAACCAAAGGCCAAGTAATCCTTCCCAAGGCAGTGCGGGACGTTCGCAAGTGGCCCGCAGGAACGAGGCTGACGGTCGAAACGACCGCGGATGGCGTGTTGCTCAAGGCAGCGCCGCACTTCGCGCCCAGGGAGATCAAATCGGTTTTTGGCGTACTGGCCCATGATGGCCCGCCAAAATCGATCGATGAAATGAATGCCGTCATCGCTGAGGAGGCCAGGCGGCGTGCGCGCGATTGATACCAATGTCCTGGTTCGCTTTCTCGTGGCCGATGACAAAGCTCAGGCACGAAAGGCGCGCGCGGCGATCGAGGCAGGTGACATCTTCGTGCCCATGACAGTGCTACTCGAAAGCGAATGGGTGTTGCGCAGCGGATATGGCTTCGCACCTGCCCAGGTCGCCGAAGGCCTGCGGGGTTTTGCTGGATTGCCGGGCATCACCATCGAGCGGCCCGCGCAGCTTGCGCAGGCACTGGACTGGATGATCGACGAAATGGATTTCGCCGATGCGTTGCATTTGGCCGCCGCAGAGGACTGTGTAGCCTTTCTAAGCTTCGACCGGAAATTCGCGAAATCGGCAGCAGGGCGATCATCGATCGAAGTCTTGAAGCCCTGATACCGAGCCTTTTCGCCAGTTATAATCTAGAGTGATCGCCAGTCTGTGAGATGAACTGCCGATACGATACTCGGCCGCTACGGACGCTGTGAACCGATCAGCTCAAGCAGGGCGTCGGCAGCCTTGGTGCGATAGCGTTCCTTATGGCGAAGCCCGAAAAAGACCCGCGGTCCGAAGTCGATCGGTGCGGCGTGCAGCGTGCCCGCGCTGATCGCAGGTGCGACGACAAGCGAGGAGAGAGCAGCAACGCCTGCGCCCGCCTCAACCGCGGTACGGACGCTCTCGTTCGAAGGCAGGACCAGCGCCACGTCGAGCGCGGCGGGATCGACGCCGAGTGCGCGCAAGTGACGGTCGAGGGTTGAGCGGGTGCCCGATCCTGGCTCGCGTTCAACCCAACGGGCGCCCTGCAACCATGCCGCGTCAATGCTCGCTTCCGTGAAAGGCTCAGACCGGACCAGCACCAACCTGTCCTCGCCGATCGGCCAATGCGCCACGGCAGCCTCGTCGACCTCGCCTTCGACGACTCCAAGATCAGCCTCGCCATCGCGAACGCGCGTCGCGGCCTGCTCGGTATTGCCGATCGCCAACTCTACCTTCAGCGAAGGGTAGCGATCGTGAAAAGCCGTCAGGATCGGGGGCAGCCAATAGGCAGCGATAGTCTGGCTGGCGACGACACGGAGCGTGCCATGTGTAAGTCCGGCCATCTCCTGGAGCATGGTCTCGGCCGCTGCTGCGCGTGCAAGCACGCCGCGGGCCTCGATCAAGAACATCTGCCCTGCCTCGGTCAGCGCGATGCCGCGTCCGACACGGTGAAACAGCTTCACGGCGTGCTGCGCTTCCAAAGCTGCGATAGCGGCAGACGCTGCCGATTGTGTGATGTTCAAAGCCCGGGCCGCGGCCGTCATGTGCTCGCGTTCGGCAACGCAAATAAAGATGCGAAGTTGTTCTAGCGTCATGACATCAGCATAACACGACCAATCTGATATGGCGATTGGAATGGCAAGAACGATGCGTTGGATGGAACGGTTTGAGCGTCGTAGCTGAGGTGCTGGAAGGATCACCTAAATGGCCACTCCTGCATCTCACGCTTTGCTGTCCGCCGGTAGCGCAAGCAACCACCGCACTACCATTATGCCGGGCATCGCTTTGTGCGCGATCGTGACCGCTGCAGCCTATGTGCTGGAAGCGAGCGAGCGAGCAATCGTCGGCAAGGCTTGGCTGGAGGCGCTGGTGCTCGCGATTCTGATTGGCACGGCCGTCCGCAGCCTCTGGACCCCGGATGCCAAGTGGCATGCCGGCATCGCCTTCAGCGCCAAGTACCTGCTGGAGGTAGCGGTAACCCTGCTAGGCGCGTCAGTGAGCGCCGCCACGATCCTTGCGGCCGGCCCTGCATTGTTGCTCGGTATCGTGGGGGTGGTGGCGAGTGCCATCCTGCTCAGTTTCGGGATCGGTCGCCTCCTCGGACTTCCGACTCGCATGGCCCTGCTGATTGCTTGCGGAAACTCGATCTGTGGAAATTCGGCTATCGCAGCGGTAGCGCCCGTGATCGGCGCTGATAGCAACGACGTTGCCGCCTCGATCGCCTTTACGGCCGTTCTCGGCGTGGTGGTGGTGCTTTGCTTGCCGCTGCTGGGAATCGCGCTCGGCATGAGCGGCATGGCGTACGGTGCGCTCGCCGGGCTCACGGTCTACGCGGTGCCCCAAGTAATCGCCGCCGCTTCCCCGCTGGGCGCGGCAGCGGTCCAGACCGGTACGCTGGTGAAGCTCGTTCGCGTGCTGATGCTGGGGCCGGTCTGCCTGGTCCTATCACTCGTAGCGCCAAGGCTTGCTTCCGAGCCGGTGCCTGACGGCGAGGTGATCGCCGGCAAGGTGGCAAGCAAGCGTCCAGGCATCCTTCACCTCGTGCCGTGGTTCATCATCGGCTTCCTCGCTCTGGTTGCCTGTCGCGCGCTCGGCTGCGTCCCAACCGCTGCCATCGCGCCAGTCGGTCGGATCGCAACGCTGCTGACGGTCGTGTCCATGGCCGCGCTTGGCCTGGGCGTAGACGTTCGCACCGTCGCGAAGGCTGGAGGCCGCGTGACTGCCGCGGTGGTCTTGTCGCTGCTCGGCCTGGCCGGGATAAGCTTGGCGCTGCTTGCCGTGCTACGGCTTGCCTAGTGCCTGTTCGGGGAGGGGCGCCCATCGAGCGTACACGCACCGCTGAACAAGCGGTCGGCATTTTCAGCAGGCTGATAGATCAACCGATCATTGCCCGAGCGACAGAAACGCCAACAACGTGCGTTCAACGAAAAACCGGAAGCCGCCGTTGGCTGCCGGCGACACAATGGAGGAGTGCACGATGAAAAGGATCCTGCTTGCCGCGATTGCGGCTGGGGCCGTGTGGACGGCGATCGCGCCGGCCAACGCCCGTCAGGGCTGAGGCGTCGGTGCGCATCGCGGACCGGCTGGCTATTGCCGACCCAATCGCGGGGGCGCCGTCGTTGCGCCCGGCGTCCGGATCGGCGTCTTCTATCCGGGTCGCGGCTATTGGGATGGCCGCCGATATTGGGGGCATCGCGACCGGTGGCATGGCGGTTGGCGCTACCGCTAAGTATCGACGCAGGCATAGCGAGCGACGGCGCCTTGGTCCCGGTGGTCTGCCGCGTCAGTCTCGATCCCTCTGATCTGAAGGTGATCCGATGAAGCAGATCACCAGCCTGACACCACATAGTGTCGTCCTGCTACTCATGCTGGTGCCCGTCGGCGCCTGCGCCCGGCGGCCGACCAGCAGACTTCCGCACGGCGGTCGGTCGCGACATCGGCCGGGGTGTCACTTCAAGATTTCGTCAGGCGACACGAAGGCAGGCTGCTCGCCGACGATACCGACGGCGACGGCAAGGTCAGCAAGGCAGAATTTCTCGCCGCCGCCAAATCGGGGCAAGGGCAACCCCGAGAAGCGGTTCGCGCGGATCGAGCGGAACGGCGACGGCATGCTCGACAAGTCCGAGATCGATGCCATGCTGACCCGTCGGTTCAAGCGCCTGGACGTCAATGGCGACGGCTGCCCCCAACGCCCGAGCGCCGTTCATCGTGCGGCTGGTTTGCCTATGGCATAGCAATACGCATTGGCCTTCTCTCTTTGGTTTGGATATGTATCGCCTGCTTCTTCCCATCGCACTTCTGATAGCATTGATCGGAACTTCGTGTGCTGAAGCGAATCCCGCGCTCTTTGATCTGGCCGGTCCAACGCTCCGCGTCTCCGTAACTCGCGGGGGTCGGACCTTGCCCATCGGTGAGGTGCCCCAAATGTCGGTCGGCGATCGGATCTCAATTCGTGCCGATATGCTGCCCGAACAAGCTGCGCATTATCTGCTTGTGGTCGCCTTTCTGCGGGGATCGACCAACCCGCCGCCTGATCGATAGTTTTTCAAATCAGAGACGTGGAAGCATCGCGATCACGATGGGCTGTCGCTGATCGTGCCCCCTGGTGCCGAGCAGGTCGCGGTGTTCCTCGCACCCGAGACAGGTGGCGACTTTCCAACGTTGCGCGACGCCGTCAAGGGGCGGCCCGGCGCATTCGTCAGGGCGGCCCAGGAGCTCGCGCAGGCGTCACTCGATCGAAGCCGCTTGGACACCTATCTCGCCGCCGTCCGTAAAATCGTCCCGGGTGATCCGGATCGGTTGACGCGCATAACGCCGCTGCTCGCGCGAAGCCTACAGATCAAGGTGAATAGCGACTGCCTGACCAAGATGCCTTCGCTGCAGGCCGCCTGCCTCCTGCAAAACCAAGAGACGCTTGTGCTCAACGATGGCCACAGCAACGCCATCACCGACGCTGTGTCGGGTCCCGGCACTGACCTAGCGTTGCAGCTTAGTGCTACACCGCAGGCCGGACTTGGTTATTATAGCCCCTATATCGCGGCAATACGGGATATCGTGAGCATTCTGAGTTCGCTGCACACGGCAAAGTACCAATATATACCGGCGCTGGCGACACTCGATGGCGATCGCATGAACCTCGCGCTGAACGCAGCGCCGTCCTTCCACAATCCGAAATCCGTGCTCGTCGCTGCGCTGCCGATCGTTGCACCAACCCACATACCGCCGCTCCAAATACCGGAGGTTTCGCCATCCCTATGCCGGCAAATGCAACAACCGCTCTTACCTATGACGGGCGCGCCCCTTATCTATACCACGCGTTATGCGCACGATCTGAATCTCCGCGTGTTGCTCTCCGACGGCAGTACTATTGATCTGCCAGCAACGCCCGACGCCGAGCGTGGTGGCCTGTTGATCGACATGGGAAGAATGCCAAACGAAGGCCCGACGTCTCTTCAAGGGCATCTGCGCGGTGAGTGGGGTTTTCAGTCATTTGACGGTCCGGCCGTCATCCTTCAGACTAAAGCGGATATGAAGTGGCAGTCTGCGTCCGATGCCAAACCGACGGCAGGGGCCAATCTCGTTCTTTCGGGTGGGAGCGCAGCTTGTGTCACCGATGTGACCGCTACGTCAGGGGCCGCCGGGCCGGTCAAATTGACCTGGCGGAAGACAGCACCGAACGAGATCGGCGTCACCATACCGGCCGATAATGCAGCTGGGCGCCGTATGTCGCTGAGCATCTACGGTCCGACCGGCTCTAATCCGGATATCATCACGCTCGGCGTACCAAAGCCGCCAACGCATCTCAGCGCAGCGGTGACAGGTCGGAGCCTGCAGCTGTCTACCGCGCCGGGACCTATGGCTATCACGCTGACGGATGCCGCCGAGGTGCCGAATTCAGCAACTCTGACCTTCTCGCTTAGACTGGACGGGACGCAATGGAACGACAAGATGGTGGTCGAGATTGCTCCCGAACATGGCGGCGCCGTTGCAACACTTCGCGCGGGGGGCGGAATAGTATTGCTCGATGATCATGTCGCGATCGTGTCACTCCAGCCGGAGACGCTGCTGGGGGAGTCGGCGTTCGGTACGTTACGTGGTCGTATCGTCGGCGACGGCGCTGCGAGCGACTGGCTGCCTCTGGGGACGCTGGTTCGGCTGCCTGCGATTGTGCGTCTGAGTTGTGATCCTGATCCAGCGTCCCCATGCAGGCTGCTAGGCAAGGGTCTATACCTGCTAAATAGTGTCGCGGCGACGCAGAGCTTTGAGAAGGCGGTCGACGTGCCCGCCGGTTATCCCGCCGCGACCCTAGACGTGCCGCACCCAACCGGCGGCGATCTTTATGTCCGCCTGCACGATGCCCCCGATATCGCCAACAGGCTCACACTATGATGATCGGTAGCCAGCCGGTCGGTCTAACGCCGCGCGTCGACGTTGGACCGGAAACTTTTGACGGCACATCGGTTGGAAGGAGCGGCGGAGGCCGCTGCACCGGACGACGACCGCCGCGGTTTTATACCGAGAGGAAAAGCCGTTAAAATGGCGAGTGATCTCGTTCCTGGACGAACGCTCCGGGAACCGCGGGAGCCGAGCATCGTCGCGGATTTTCGCGGTGTCCAATTCGATGACGAGTGCCTCTATCAGGTGCTCGGTTCGGACGCGAAGCTGCTGCTCCTGTATGATGGGACCATTCATGGCGAAGGACCCGTCTGGCAACCCGATAGCGATCGCCTGTTATGGTCCGATGTCCCCAACCGGCGGCTGCTCTCTTGGTATCCGGATGGCCATGTCGAGGTGGCGATCGACGGCACCCGGTTCATGAATGGGAACGCCATCGAAGCGGACGGTACGCTCGTACACTGCGAGCATGGCCGACGCTGTATCAGTCGCGGCGGTGATTATGATACCCCGCCCGAACCGATCGTCACGCACTATCAGGGCAAGCGCATCAATTCGCCAAACGACGTCGCGGTCGCGCCCGACGGAACGATCTGGTTCACCGATCCGATCTTCGGCATCGTCATGCCAAACCAGGGCGCACTTGCTGAGCCAGCACTCGATCACCGCAGCGTCTACCGATTTGATCCTGAGAGCGGTGACCTTGGGCGCATGGCTGATTTCGAACAGCCCAATGGCCTTGCCTTCACCGCCGATGGCCGCACGCTCTATGTGTCTGATACGTCGCTGTCGCTGGGCGAAGTTCCTGGGCTCGAAGCCGGATCGAAGCATGAGATCATCGCGTTCGATGTCGGGGAAGGCGGCGCTCTCTCGAACCGTCGCTTCTTTTGCCATACCGATCACGGCTATCCGGACGGGTTCGCGGTGGACGTCCGTGGCTGGGTGTGGACCGCGGCGGCGGACGGCGTTCACATCTGGTCAGAGGATCGTCGCAAGCTCGGCTTCATTCCACTTCCCGTGGTCGCCTCCAATTGCTGTTTCGGCGGACCCGACGGAACGCGCCTGTTCATCGCCGCGACGCAGTATCTGCTCGCGATCGATCTTATCGGCTAAGCTGATGGAGGTGACCGTCTGGATCGCGGAGGAGAGCGTGCTGATTGGCTTCCCAGACGATCCGTGTTGCCGCAATATCGTTCGTAGCTGCCATTGGATAGGATCGCCCGGTCGGCGTGCGATAACGCAACAGTTCGACGTGCGGCGTCTCATCGCGTGGCTGCATCGGTACGACATCGACCACGACATCCTCCAGGCCATCGAGTGCGACTTGGGTAGGGCCATGATTAAGCGTGCAATTACCCACACGCAGCCCATGCAGGGTGTAAAAGCGGATACTGTCCTCGACAGCTGCGATCGAGACAGCGCTGTGATCGATCCCCATCATCCCCTCGCCGCTCCAGGTGGGGTTGGCGCCCGCAGGGAACTCAAGCAGTTCAAGGGGATGCCCGTCAGGATCCCGGAATTTCACCGCGGTGACCCCGCCCGCCGATGGAGGAAGGGGAACCGGCCCGCGCCTGCTGATCGCTGAGGCGCCCGCCGCCATCGCGCGCGCCCATGCCGAGCGGACGTCGCTGGTAACAAGCGCCAGATGCTGGAAAATGAGATCGGCGGCATCCGCATCGGCGGGGTAGGGGCGACCCCCCCGATCAAAACAGTCCAGATCAAGTCTGCTTTCTCCTAGCTTCATGGAGGTCCGATGGCCGTCGCCGACGAGCCCTAGCGCCTCGATTTCGGCGGCGCCGATCGGGACTGGATCGGCAGCGGTGAAGCCGAGCGCTACATAGAAGGCCCTGAGACGATCGGGATCGCTCGTGACGAGCCGGAAGCCTCGGATCGTCGCGAGTTTCACTTCAGATGACATGGCTCGCGCTTCGGATCGACATGGAGTTGGACGGTCATCAAGCAGCAGGGCTCATCGCCAATCGTACCGGACTTGTGACCCTTCCTGCCGTCCGTCTCAGTACAACCCTGGTCCTCGCCAAAGGAAAATTCCCCGGGTCCCTGCTCGATACGCGTTCCGTCCATGCTCTCGATCCACCAGCGGCCGGAAAGCACGATGATCCACTGCGGCGCAGGATTCTCGTGCCAGTCACCCACCCAGCCGACCGGCTGTACCGTGAATACAACGGTAGCCTCGCCGCGTTCCATCTTGTCGTTCCACTGCGGGTCAGCGGGGCCGACGCCCTTGAGCTCGTAATCGCTCAGCGCGCACTGCGTCTGCCGGCTGACGCCGTCCTCATCGACATGGAGGTGCCAATAGGGAACCGAGGGCTTGGGTCCGGGGTCGCTCATCGATGATCTCCGTAGGGGTGACTGGACTCGAATGGCGCGGACAGGAACGGCTGAAGCCCCGATCCATCGGTACCGACAACGATCAGCAGGAAGCCGGCGCCGAGCGATAGGTTCTTCAAGAAATCCCAAAACAGTGAGCGGCCCTTGCCGGCGGGGTTCGACCAGAAGTCGCCGGGCGCCCAGAATTGCTTGTAGAGGAGGGCCGTAGCCGCACAGTAGCCGGCGATGATAAAGGCTGCAGCACGGTCCGCGACGCCGGCAACCACGCCCAGCGTGCAGAATAGCTCGATTGCGAGCCCCAGGAGCAGCACGATCGTAGCCAGCGCACGTGGCTTGAAGACCTGTTGAGCCTGGTCCACGGCGTTGCCGAAGCCCAGTATCTTGTCGAGCGCGCTGAAGGGCAAGAATAGCAGCACGATCCCCACTCGCACCAGAAGCTCGACCCATCCGGCAGCGGTCACATCCGATCCTTGATAATATCGGCGACGCGGAGCGCATTGGCTATGATCGTGAGCGTCGGATTGACGGCGCCGATTGACGGGAAAAAGCTGGCATCGGTGACATAGAGATTGTCCACCTCATGCGCGCGACAATCGAGGTTGAGCACCGAGGTCGCGGGATCGGTGCCGAAGCGGCAAGTACCCGCCTGATGCGCGGTCCCGCTCAAGGGTATGTCCTTGCCGAGATAGAGCGAGCGTTCGAGGAGGATAGCGGGCCAGCCGATCTGCGAGAGGATGTCCTTGAGCTTGCGCTTGAGCTGCTCCAGCGCCTGCGGGTTGGTCGCGACGACGTCGAGATGGACTTGGCCGTCCTTGTAATAGACGCGGTTGTCAGGATGCGGCAGATCCTCCGCCTGCAACCAGAAATCCATCGAATGCCGCGCGATCTCGTCGAACGGCATTTCCGGCAGCCATTCGAGCCAACCCGGCAACGCCTCGCCTTTGACCTGATCCGCATGACTGGTCGCGCACATCTGGATAAGTCCCAGCGGGTAGTCCCAGTCATCGCTGCCGAAGTAGAAATCGCTCAGCGCCAGCGTCTTCTGGAAGACCGTGTCGTTGACGTGACGCATCACCGCCATGACGATGCTCATCTCGTGGCGCATATAATTACGCCCGACCTGGCCTGAGCCGTTGGCGAGGCCGTCCGGATGAGCAGCATTGGTTGAGCGCAGAAGCAGCAGCGCGGACGAGAGCGCACCGCAGGCGACGACAACCGTGTCGGCCGAATACACCTCTTCGCGGCCGTTCCGCGTGACATGGACGGCGTCGATCCGGCGCCCGCTCGCGTCGGTATCGAGCTTCGAGACATAGGCGCCTGTCAGCAGCGTCACATTGTCGTGGGTGTCCAGCATGGGATCGATGCACATCACCTGCGCATCGGCCTTGCCGTTGAGCAGGCAGGGGAAGCCATCGAAGTAGGAGCAGCGCATGCAGGTGCTTGTCGGTGTCGCGAAACCATCTTCTTTCTGATCGAGCAGGATACCAAGGGGAAGGTGGAAGGGTTTTAAACCGATGCTGGCGAGCTTGTCAGACAGTTCGGCGACCTTGGGCTCGTGCTTCACCGCAACGAAGGGGTAGGGGGTTGTCGTCGGCGGCTCGGTCGGATCTTCGCCGCGCCCGCCATGAACATGGAATAGCGATTCCGCCTCGTCATAATAGCGCGCGAACGCATCATATTGAAGCGGCCAGGCAGGAGATACGCCGCCGGCGTGAGTGATCTCGTCGAAATCGCGTTCGCGAAGGCGAAACAACGCAGCTCCATAAACCTTGGAATTGCCACCGACATAATAATGGAGTTGCGGCGAGAACTCACCGCCATCGGCATTTGCCCACGTCTCGTTCGCTTGATAGCGCCCATCGACGAATACGGCCTTTGAATCCCAATTCGCTTCCTCGCGCGGGAGATAGTCGCCGCGTTCGAGGATGAGAATACGTTTGCCGGTGGACGCGAGACGCTGGGCGAGCGATGCACCGCCAGGGCCACTGCCGATCACGATCAGATTATAATGGTCGGCCACTCGATACCCCCAAAGCTATCGACTGAACGGTGGGGGGCGGCATCCGTTTCATTACAGCCAATTTAGAAACCGCAGCCGGAACTGTCGGTACGGGCTATTCGCTTAATGACAACATCCGGAGAATGAAAAATGCCCAAAGTCGCCGTCATCACGGGCGCTGGTGCTGGCGTAGGCCGCGCGACCGTCGAAGAGTTCGCGCGTCAAGGATATGACGTCGCCTTGCTGTCTCGCGATCCCGAGCGGCTTGAGAGGGCAGCGGAGGAGATAAGGGGGCTCGGTGTACGAGCGCTGCCGATCCCGACAGACGTGGCGGATGCTGCGGCCGTAGAGGCCGCAGCCGAACGTGCGGAAGTCGAGCTCGGGCCGATCGATGTCTGGGTGAATGTCGCTATGGCGACGGTCTTCGCGCCCGTATCCAAGCTGACGGCGCAAGAGATCGAGCGCGGTACGCAAGTGACCTATCTCGGCCAGGTCCACGGGATGATGTCCGCATTGAAGCGTATGCGCGTCCGCAATCGCGGCACGATCGTCAACGTGGGGTCCGCACTCGCCTATCGCTCGGTGCCCCTCCAGTCGATCTATTGCGGTGCCAAGGCCGCGATCCGCGGCTTTACGGACAGCCTGCGATCGGAGATTATCCATGACAAGCTCGATGTGCATCTGACGATGGTCGATCTGCCGGCGGTCAACACGCCGCAATTCGATTGGGCGCTCAACAAGATGGGCCGCAAGGCCAAGCCGGTGGCACCGATCTTCGAGCCCGAGGTTCCAGCTCGAGCTATCTTCTTTGCAGCAACGCACCGGCGCCGCGATGTCTGGGTGGGATGGCCGACGGTGAAGGCGATCCTCGCCAATCGCATCGCGCCGAGTTTGATCGACCGTTATCTGGCGAAGTCGGGCTATTCAGGTCAGCTCAGCGACAAGCCGACCGCAACCGATGCCCCTTCGAATCTGTTCGAACCAGTTCCGGGTGATTATTCCGCCCACGGTCGCTTCGACGATCGTTCTCGTACCGGGAGCTGGGAAATGTTCACCGATCGTCACAAGGCGGTGTCGCTCGCGATCGGCGCTGTCGCAGCCGTAGGGTTCGCCGCCTTAACACACCGCGCTGCCAAGCGCCTCGATATCTGATCCCGCTTTTTCTGAGAGCGCCCACATTACGGAGCTTATCCATGTCCCAGAATGTCGCCGAGTTTGTCTGGAAGCGCCTCAGCGAATGGGGTCTCTCCAGGGTCTATGGTTATCCGGGAGACGGCGTCGGCGGTCTCGACGTGGCGCTCGAGAAGGCCAAGGGCTTCATGGACTATGTTCAGGTCCGCCACGAGGAGATGGCAGCGTTCATGGCGTCGGCGCACGCCAAGTTCACCGGCCAGCCCGGGCTCTGCTACGCGACCTCGGGGCCGGGCGCGATCCATCTGCTGACCGGACTGTACGATGCCAAGGCCGACCATATGCCGGTGGTCGCTATTGTGGGCCAACAGGCGCGGTCTGCCCTGGGTGCGAGCTATCAGCAGGAGGTCGATCTCCAGACGCTGTTCAGCGACGTCTCCGAATATGTCATCACCGCGGTCGTGCCCGAGCAGGTGCGGACCTGCATCGACCGCGCGGTCCGGATCGCGCAGGCCAAACGTGCCGTCACCACCGTCATCATCCCCAACGACTTGCAAGAGCTCGCCTATGAGGATGCGCCGATGGTGCACGGCGCGACGCACACCGGCGTCGGCTATCCGGGCGTGGCGACGCTGCCGGACTTGGTGGATCTCAAGAAAGCGGCGGAAATCCTCAACAGTGGCAAGAAGGTCGCGATGCTGGTCGGTGCGGGCGCGCTCGACGCCACCGACGAGGTGATTGCGGTCGCGAACAAGCTCAACGCAGGCGTTGCCAAGGCGCTGCTCGGCAAGGCGGCGGTGCCTGACGATCTGCCTTTCGTGACAGGCTCGCTGGGGCTTCTCGGCACCAAGCCCAGCTGGGATCTGATGAAACAGTGCGACACGCTGTTGATGGTCGGCTCTGCCTTCCCTTACAGCGAATTCCTGCCCAAGCCCGGCAATGCGCGTGGCGTGCAGATCGACATCGACGGCGCCAATGTCTCGCTGCGTTACCCGATGGAATATTCACTGATCGGAGATGCGAAGCAGACGCTCGCGGCGTTGCTGCCGCTGCTCGAGCAGAACGACAATAGCAAGTGGCGGCAGGGCATCGAGACCAACGTCTCGACATGGTGGGAGACGCTCGAGGCCCGCGCGATGGAGCCGGCTGATCCGGTCAATCCGCAGCGCATCTTCCACGAACTGTCGCCGCGGCTTCCCGACCGAGTCATCATGACCGGCGACAGCGGCTCGGTGGCCAACTGGTATGCACGCGATATCCGCATCCGGCGCGGAATGATGGGATCGCTATCAGGCGGCCTCGCCTCGCTCGGTGCGGCGACGCCCTACGCGGTCGCTGCCAAGATGGCCTATCCCGATCGCCCCGTGATCGGCTTCATCGGCGACGGCGCTATGCAGATGAACGGCCTCAATGTGATGATCACGGTCAGCAAATATTGGCAGAACTGGTCCGACCCGCGCTTCATCCTGATGGTGCTGAACAACCAGGATCTCAACCAGGTGACCTGGGAGGAGCGCGTCCAGCTCGGCGAAGGCAAGACGCCGCTGACCCAATCGATCCCCGATTTCCCCTATCATAAATATGCCGAGCTGTTGGGCTTCAAGGGCATCTACTGCGATGATCCCGACAAGATCGGCGCAGCCTGGGACGAAGCGCTGGCGTCCGATCGGCCAGTGATCATGAACATGAAGGCCGACCCCAACGTGCCGCCGCTGCCGCCGCACATCACGCTGAAAGACGCCAAGAATTTCATGACAATGATGGCCGACGAGCCCGAGCTTGCCAGCGTCATCAAGAACAGCGCCAAGCAGATCCTCGCAGGTATCCTGCCGGGCAAGGATTGATCCAGTGGTGACGACACGCGAGCGGCTCAAGTCGAGCGTCCTGCCGGGTCTTCGAGGCGATGCGCCTATTGCGAGCGGCTCGGAAGATACTGCACCGATACCGTCACCGACATCGATCGTGACTGCCGCTCGGCGTCTCAACAGGGCGGCGGGCACGATCGCGGCTTCGGTGCTCGTCGACAGTGCGATGGAACATTATCGCGGCGACTTCCGCAACAAGGCGATGTGGACACCGATGGTAACGTCAGCCTTGTCGATAGGCGTCAGCGTCCACGGCCATGTCGATGGTCGGCACGGAGCGCATCCTCTGCGCGACACGGTCTACGTCGCGGCCGGCCTGACCGGTCTGGTTGGCACCGCCTTTCATATCTACAATGTCACCAAGAAGGTCGGCGGCTTCAGCTGGCAGAACCTGTTCTATTCAGCCCCGATCGGCGCACCGGCCGCGATCTCGTTGTCCGGGCTGATGGGGTTCCTGGGCGAAAGGGTGCGCGACAATGAGCCCGGCACTCGGCCGATGGTCGCCGGCCTGCCGGCGGGTCGCGTCGTGGCTGCGCTGACGGGTGCGTCCTTGCTCGGTACAACTGCGGAGGCGGGGTTGCTCCACTTCCGCGGCGCCTTCCACAATCCGGCGATGCTGCTGCCGGTGACCATGCCGCCAGCCGCGGCAGCCCTGCTCGTCAATGCGGCCGTCGGTCCGGTCGGCGTCGCGCGTCCTGCCTCGCGCGGGTGGCTGGCCGCGACCGCGGCGATGGGCGTGATTGGAGTCATGCTCCACGCTTATGGCGTTTCGCGAGGCATGGGCGGTTGGCGCAATTGGCGTCAGAATCTCTTTGAGGGGCCGCCGCTGCCGGCACCACCTTCTTTCACCGGATTGGCGCTCGCTGGTCTCGCTGCGCTTTCCTTGCTGGTGGACGAGCAGAATGACTAAGCCCCGCTTCCCCGGCTACGATGTCCTCGCCAAGCGCCAGACGCCGTCGTGGGACGAGACGACGCGGAAGGTCATCGACAAGCGGCTCGCCACTCCCGATCGCCCACGGTTCCTGGATAGCGCGGAATGGTCGGTCGCCGATGCGTTCTGCCGGCGCATTCTGCCACAGGAGGGGAGCGCGGCGTCGGTGCCGCTGGTGGCCTTGCTTGATGCCAAGCTGCTCGCCGACCATGGCGACGGATTTCGCGATGCTGACATGCCCTATATGCGCGAGGCTTGGCGTCGCGGGCTTGCTGCGATCGACGCCGAGGCCAAGGCCCGTCACGAAGGACGAAGCTTCGGCGCGCTCTCTAACGACGAGCAGGATCGCCTGATCGCCGCGATGGCGGATGGCTCCCTTAGCGGCGACCATTGGGGGGACCTCGATCCGCAAAAGTTCTTCAAGCGCCGCGTGCTCGTCGACGTCCCGGGCCTCTTCTACAGCCATCCGACGGCATGGAACGAGATCGGTTTCGGCGGTCCCGCTTCCCCACGCGGCTATGTCCGGCTCGATGGCGATCATCGCGACGCCTGGGAAGCCGCCGAGGCGACGCCGGGACAAGAGAAGAAGGCCGAGCGGGAGAACCGGCATGTTGTCTAATCCCTTTTCTAGCCCGCGTGCCCATGGTGGTCGCGCGCCCGATGTCTTTCGCAAAGGCGCATGGGTGCCGATGCGCGAGCACCGCGAGACCGACGATGTCGATTTTGCCATCGTCGGCACGGGGGCAGGGGGAGGGACGATGGCCGCGCTGCTCGCAGAGCAGGGCTTCTCGGTGGTCGCTTTCGACGCCGGTCCCTATTTCCGCCCGCTGGAGGATTTTGCCTCCGACGAGAGCGAGCAAAACAAACTTTATTGGACCGACAAGCGGGTCGTCGACGGCGCCAACCCCATCCAGATGGGCGGCAAGAATTCGGGCAAGGCGGTCGGCGGATCGACGGTCCATTATGCGATGGTGTCGCTGCGCTTTCGGCCCGAGCATTTCTCCGCGCGCACGTCGCTCGGCTACGGAGCCGACTGGCCGATATCCTGGCAGGAGATGTGGCATTATTATGATCTTGCCGAGAAGCAGATCAACATCTCAGGCCCGCTCACCTATCCTTGGGGACCCAAGCGCCCGCGCTATCCCTATCGTGCGCATGAGCTGAATGGAGCCGGCAAGCTGCTCGCCAAAGGCTGCGAGGCGATTGGCACGGAAGCTGCCCGTCAGCAGCCGCCCTGTGGATCGGCGTGGAAAAAGGACCCCGGTAGCGGGGTGATCGGCGTCGAAAAAGGACCCCTCATCCCGGTGGTCTAGGCTGCGCGCTTGGCGGATGTCAGGCGGCGAGATCGGGATGTTGGTATTGGAGACGGTGTTGAAGATCCGCCGCGAGTTCGCGGCGGGGAAAGCCATGAAGGCGATAGCGCGGGACCTGCATCTGTCACGCAAGGTGGTGCGCAAGGCGATCCGCGAGCCGGAGGCGGACTTTACGTATCGACGTGTGGTTCAGCCGTTGCCGAAGCTGGGTCCGTTTCAGGCGCGGCTGGATGCGCTGCTGGACGAGGACGAAGCCCGGCCGCGGCGGGAGAAGCTGCGCGTCACGCGCATCCACGACCTGCTGCTGCGCGAAGGGTTCGACGGCTCGTACGACGCGGTCCGTCGCTATGCTGCGCGGTGGCGGCGGGATCGACGACGGGACGTGGCGGATGCGCCAGCCTTCATCCCGCTGATGTTCCGGCCAGGCGAGGCCTATCAGTTCGACTGGAGCCACGAGGACGTCGAGATCGCCGGCAAGCCAATGCGGGTGAAGGTGGCGCACATGCGGTTGTGCGCGTCGCGCGCGATCTATGTACGAGCGTATCCGCGTGAGACTCAGGAGATGCTGTTCGACGCGCATGCGCGGGCGTTCGCCTTCTTCGGTGGCGTACCGACGCGGGGCATTTACGACAACATGAAAACGGCGGTGACGACGGTGTTCACCAGCAAGGAGCGCATCTTCAACCGGCGCTTCCTCGTCATGGCGGGCCACTACATGGTCGAGCCGACGGCCTGCTCGCCAGCGGCCGGTTGGGAGAAGGGGCAGGTCGAGAACCAAGTGCAAACGGCCCGCGGCCGTTTCTTCCAACCCCGGCTTCGCTTTACCAGCCTGGAGGAGCTGAACGGCTGGCTGGAGGCGGAGTGTCGTCGCTGGGCGGAGATGCACCAGCATCCCGAGCAGAAGGAGCTGACGGTCGCCCAGGCCCTAGCTGCCGAGCGTCCGGTGCTCCAGCCCATGCTGGGGCCGTTCGACGGTTTCCACGAGAGCGAACATGCGGTGACCGGCACCTGCCTGATAAGCTTCGACCGCAACCGCTATTCCGTCATGGCCAAAGCGGTGCGCCGGATAGTGCAGGTTCGCGCCTACGCCGACCGCATCGTCGTGCGCTGCGCGGGCGAGGTCGTTGCCGACCATCCCCGGTTTTTCGGCCGCGACCGGACCGTCTACGACCCGTGGCATTATCTGCCGGTGCTGGTGACCAAGCCAGGCGCGCTGCGCAACGGAGCACCGTTTCAGGACTGGGATTTACCGTCGGCGCTGGCGCGCCTGCGCCGCAAGCTCGGCACCGGCGACGAGGCCGACCGACGGTTTGTGCGCGTGCTGGCGGCGGTGCTCGACGACGGACTGGATGCCGTCGAAGACGCGGTGCGCGAAGCGCTCGCCGCCGGCACGGCCAGCGACGACGTCATCCTCAATATCCTGGCGCGCCGGCGCGAACCGCCCCGGCCGCTCGCCATCGTCACGCCGGAAGGCCTGGCGCTGCGCGATCCACCCCAGGCCAATTGCAGCCGCTACGACAGCCTGCGAGATCTCCATGCAGCGGCATGAGATGATGGCAGCGATGGCCGATCTCGGCCTGAAAGGCATGGCGGGCGCCTTCGACGAGGCGGTCACCACCGGCCTGCAGCGCAAACGCACGACGATGGAGGTGCTCACCGACCTGCTGCGCGCGGAGGCGACCCACCGCCATGCGGCATCCATCCGCTACCGGATGTCGGCGGCAAAGCTGCCCGCCGTGAAGGACCTCGACGCCTTCGCTTTCGACGGCACCTCCATCAACGAAGGGCTGGTGCGCTCGCTGTACGACGGCTCGTTCCTGGCGGGACGGCGCAATATCGTGCTGGTCGGCGGGACCGGCACCGGCAAGACGCACCTCGCCATAGCTATTACCGCCAACGTCGTGCGGGCCGGCGCGCGGGGCCGCTATTTCAATACCGTCGATCTGGTGAACCGGCTCGAGGAGGAAACCCGGCTCGGCAAGGCCGGCGCGCTCGCGGCCCAGCTCTCCCGTCTCTACCTCGTGGTGCTCGACGAGCTCGGCTATCTGCCGTTCGCGCGCTCCGGCGGCCAGATGCTCTTCCACCTTGTCAGCAAGCTGTACGAGCGCACCTCGGTCATCATCACGACGAACCTCGCCTTTGGCGAGTGGCCGACCGTCTTTGGTGACGCCAAGATGACCACCGCGCTGCTCGACCGCATCACGCACCACTGCGACATCGTCGAGACCGGCAACGATAGCTGGCGCTTCAAACACCGCAGCTGACGCCCAGAACGACCGGCAGAAGAATGCCTCGCGCTGCTTGCGCCTCCGGCCGGGCTACGCCCGCCCTACGCCGCAAGCAGCGCGAACGGCGCGTCCATCATGTCCGTCACACCGCTCGACGGAGGGGTCCCTTTTGGACGCCGATAGGGGGTCCTTTTTGGACGCCGATTGACATTCATGGGTGACGTGCCTGGGGTCCGTTCAGACCCTCATGAGGTCCACGGGCTAATCGAGCCACTTCATGGATGACGAGGCGCCGCTGCCCTTACCACCGCTGAGCTTGGTCAGCTCCTTGGCGGATACGACGTTCGAGGTATGCCCGTAGTGCTGCTCTAGCATGGCAACCGACGTGCCCATGTTCCTCGCCAGCGTGTAGTGATTGACGCCGTTATGGAGGCGGAACGTCGCATAGGTATGTCGCAGCGAGTAGATCGTCCTGACGTCGCCGTGGGTGTCCTTCTCGACCTTGGCGGCCTTGACGAGGGCTGCAAACGACTTCTTGAACGTGCCGATCGCTGATCCGTCCTTGTGACAGAAGACGAGGCTATCGGGATCGAGCTTGGGCTTGGGGGTCTCAGGGGTGGTCATCTCCTCGATCCGGAGGTCCCTGATCCGTTTGAAGTAGGTCTTCACCTCGGCTGATCGGGCAACGACATCCCGCTTGCCCGTCTTACCCGCCACCGCAAGGACGATGTTGGCGGCGCCGTCTTCCCCGCCAACCTCGCTGAGGTCTCGCCATTTGAGGGTACGGGCTTCTCCAACACGGATACCGGTGTTGGCGAGGATCAGGATGTAATCCCGCAGCATCATCCGATCCCGTCGAATGGCCCGATTCTCGATCTTGACGAACTCCTGGAGGTGCCTCGTCAGCTTCTGCCAGTCCTTCGCATCGAAATGCGGGCGGCGGGAGGCGACGCTGTTGACCTTGGGGAATTTGGGCAACGCATCGATGTGCCCTTGGTCCATGCACCACGTCAGGAAGTGCCTCAGGTCGCCGTAGATTCGCTTGATCGTGTTCGGGGAGAGGGCCCCCTTCTTCGTCATCGTGATCTGATCGTCGATCACCTTGGACATCAACGCAGTCGATAGCTCGTCAAACGTCCGGTGATTGAGGGTCGGTTTCACCCGGTTCATCAGCAGGATCTTGTACTGGATCGACTTGCGATCACGATCTCCCTCCAGCCGCTTGATGTAAGCATCGACCACCGGGCCGATTCGCTTTGAGGGCGGGGCAACTCCGGTCAGCGAGTTGACCAGCAGCCGATTGTAGAGGTCGTCTGCAAACTTGAACGCTTGGTGCTCATCACCCGTCCCGGTGCTGCGATTGGCATAGCCTTTGCCCCCCGGCACCTTCACCCGGCACAACCACGTGGGCTTAGCGTAATCTGCCCGCTTATAGAGGTAGATCGAGCCCTCCCTGAACGTCCGGGAATCGATCACCGAGCCCTTGGCTTTCGGCTCACCGCTTTCTGCTTCTGATGCGGCTGATGCAGCTGGCTCGCGAATCGTCTTCGCCAAAATCCGAACATCCTCTTCCGAATTCTAACACGATCCGAAGATGCTATATTTCTGGATGATGGTGAAACAGCGATTACATAAACCGCTGATTTCCTGAGGAAATCTGGAGCGGGCGAAGGGATTCGAACCCTCGACCCCAACCTTGGCAAGGTTGTGCTCTACCCCTGAGCTACGCCCGCTCTTGGCGCCGTCGGGGCAGGGCCCCGCCGTGGAGGTGGGCCACTAGCACCGGCCTCTTGAGCCGGCAAGCCGATTCGCCCACTATTTTGACGCGGCGCGCAACCGCGTCGGACAGGGGTTGGCAGCGCGTGCCACACGCCCACATAAGGCGCATCGGACGAACAGGAGACAATCGCGTGGCGACGTTGGGGATGAGTGCGGCGGACCGCGAGGCGGTCGAGGCGTTCCGGCGCGACGTCGTCGAGCCCTCGATGACGAGCCTCGTCATCGTCGATTTCTGGGCGGAGTGGTGCGGACCCTGCAAGCAGCTGGGCCCGGTGATCGAGAAGGTCGCCAAGGACTATGCCGCCAAGGGCGTCAAGCTGGTCAAGATCGACGTCGACAAGGACAAGTTCATCGCGGCGCAATTCCGCGTCCAGTCGATCCCGACCGTCTATGCGCTGTTCGAGGGCCAGCCCGTCGCCGACCTGACGCAGGCGCGAACCGAGGGCCAGCTCACCCGCCTGCTCGACCAGTTGCTCGCGCAGCTGCCGATCCAGGCGGGCGAGGGCGATCCGGCTGCGGCGGATGTCGAGCAGTTCGTCGCGATGGGCGAAGAATTGCTCGAGGCCGGCGACACCGAGCGCGCGTTGTCGATCTTCGAGCAGGTCGCAGCGATCGCACCCGATCATGTTGCGGCGGTCGCCGGCCATGCCCGCGCGCTGCTCGCGCTCGGCCGCGCCGACGAGGCCGAAGCGCTGCTCGCGGCGCTCCCCGAGGACAAGGCCAAGGACGTCGCCTTCACGCAGGTGCGCGCGGCGATCGCGCTCGCCCGGCAGGCGGCACCGGTCGACGATCTCGACGCGCTGCGCCGCGCGGTCGAGGCCGCCCCCGACGATCTCGACAAGCGCTACGAACTCGCCGGCGGGCTGATGGCGGCGGGCGACCGCGACGGCGCCGCCGACCAGCTGCTCGCCAGCATCGCGCTCGACCGCGGCTGGCACGAGGGCGCCGCCAAGGAGCGGCTGCTGACGCTGTTCGCCGCGGTCGGTCTCGAGGATCCGTGGGTGAGCGCGCAGCGTCGGCGGCTGTCCGCCGTGCTGTTCACCTGAGCCCGGGGGTGGCGCGTCTCTCGATCTTCCCGCTCGGCGGCGCGTTGCTGTTTCCGCGCGCGCTGCTGCCGCTGCACATTTTCGAGCCGCGCTACCGCGCGATGATGAGCGACGCGATGGCGCGCGACCGCCGGATCGGGATGATCCAGCCGCGCGACGCCGACCATGCCAGGCCCGCCTTGTTCGACATCGGCTGCGTCGGCCGCATCGCCGAGTTCGAGGCGCTCGACGACGGCCGCTACAACCTCGTGCTCGAGGGGCTGACGCGGTTCCGCATGGTCCGCGAACTCGACGTCTCGACCGCGTTTCGCCAGATCGAGGCCGACTGGAGCGAATTCGAGGGCGACAGCGCCGAGCCCGATCCGCTCGGCCTTGCGCTGCGCGCCGATCTCGAGCGCGAGGCGCGGCGCTATGCCGAGGCCAAGGGCTATGCGATCGACTGGAGCGCGGTCGAGCGGCTCGACGACGAGGCGCTGGTCAACGGCGTCGCGCAGGTCGCGCCGTTCGACATCGCGACCAAGCAGGCGCTGCTCGAGGCCGCGAACATCGCGCAGCGTGCCGATCTCGTCGTCCAGTTCCTGCGCTTCTTCCGATTGGACGAAAGCGACGAGGACGACGGCGCGACGCTGCAATGACACCCGCGGATGTCCGCCCGGCCGGCGCGGCGATCGATCCGGACCTGCTTGCGATCCTGGTCTGCCCGATGACGCGGACGCCGCTCAGGCTCGATACCGAGCGGGGCGAGCTGGTGTCGGACGAGGCGGGGCTCGCCTATCCGATCCGCGACGGCGTGCCGGTGCTGCTGATCGAGGCGGCGCGGCGGACCTGAGAGAAGCGTCTGGCACACACACACGACTTGGCGGATCAGATTGCGTCAAACCCCCGGGCTTGCTCGCAATGCGACGACCCTGCTTCAACGTGCGGCGCGGCAACGAGCGATCCGGCCCGGGCGTCCGTGACTTGACCGCCCTATCGACGGCGCCCTAACCATCCGTAAACGGTCGGCCATCGACATGACGTGGCCGACAGAAGCGGTCGGGAAGGGATCAGGCGTTGGCACCATATGCGACGGGCGCGGCGATGCCCTGCGATGTCGCGATTCATCGCATCCGACCGGTTTGGACCGCAAGCTCATGACCCCGGAAGACGCGCCCGTCGTCGGCTATTGCGACGGTATCAAGGGCGAGGATATCTATGGATGGGCGTGGCGGCCCGACTTACCCGATCAGCCGGTCGAGATCGAGGTGTATCTGGACGGACGGCTGGCCCAGTCGACGCTGGCATCGAGTTATCGGCCGGATTTGCGCGCGGCGGGCATCGGGCATGGCCGCTATGGATGGAAGCTGCCATTCGCGCCAATCCCAGACGATGCCCACAGCGTTTCGGTGGTCGTCAAGTGTCGGGACGGGGCCGCGCTGGTCGATGGCGTGTTCGACCATATCCTGGACCTCTCCGCCGTCGACCAGCACAATGTCGAATTCCAGACCTTCGTCGCCAATGCGCTGGGTTTGGCGCAGCTCGAAACCAGCGAGCGGATCGATCCGGCGCCGCCCGCCAATTTCCTGCTTTACGCACCGACGTCTGTCGCCAGCGCCACGATGGGCTTGGCCGAATATAGCTACGCCTTCGTGTTGGAGGCTTTTCGCCCGGTGCTTGAGCGGCTGGGCAATGTCTTCGATGTGAGCAATTCGCTCGATCATATCGACGCGCTCCATGCCGAACATCTCGCGCGCGGCGAGACGAGCCTGCTGCTCTCCTTCGCGCCACCCCACCGGACGCCGATCGATGTCCGTTGTCCGCTGATTCCGGTCATCGCCTGGGAGTTTCCGACGGTGCCGACGCGGATGTGGGACGGCAATCCCCGGCACGACTGGCGTTTCGTGCTGCGTCAGGCGGGGCGCGCGATCATGTTGTGCGATTCCGCTGCCGGCGCGGTCAAATCCGCCATGGGGCCCGCATTTCCCGTCGTCGCGATACCGGCGCCGGTATGGGATCGGTTTCCGCATCTACAGACAGTGTCGCGTCCCGACGGCACCGCCGAACTCGTCGTCGATGGCTTCATTTTCGACAGCCGCGGCCAGACCTTCGCGCCCGCCGCCGCCAGTCCACCGCTTCCCGAGGAGGCCAGCGTCGAGGGCATGCGCTCGACGGTCGTCGAGGGCATCATTTTCACCGCGGTCCTGTCGCCGAAGGATGGGCGCAAGAACTGGCCCGATATCGTGTCGGCCTTCCTGACCGCGCACCGCGATACGCCGGATGCGACACTGGTACTCAAGATGATCGGCGCGGATCCGGCCTTGTGGTGGTGGAAGCTGCACGACGTGATCGGCCGGATGCCCGCATTCGCCTGCCGGCTCGTGGTGGTCCACGGCTTCATGTCGGACGATCGCTACAATGCGATGGTGGTGGCGACGCATTGGGTCGTCAACGCGTCGCGTGCCGAGGGGCTGTGCTTGCCGTTGCTCGAATTCATGAGTGCCGGGCGCCCTGCCATTGCGCCCGTGCATACCGCGATGGCGGACTATATCGATGCCCACAACGCCGTGATCATCGCATCCGACGAGGAGTTTTGCGGCTTCCCGCACGATCCGCGCAACGAGATGACCACCACGCGCCATCGCATATCGTGGTCAGGTCTGCGTGACGCCTTCGCAGAGGCCTATCGCCTGTCGACTACCGAACCCTCGGCCTATGCCGCGCGGGCGCAGGCGGCGCGAATACGGATGCGCGACTTCTGCAGCGATGAGGTCGTCGCCGCCCGGCTCGACTCGTTCCTCGGGTTGAACAGGGGATTGGGGCCGCCCTCCGCCGGTCCCTCCGCCCTGTTGTCGGAAGTCGCCGCAGCATGATCATCCTGGTTCATTCGACCTATGACGAGACATCGATCGCGGTCAATCTGGGTGCGCCCGAATATAGCTATTGGTTCGTCCGCAAGGCGTTCGCCCCGATCTTGGCCGAGCTCGGCACTGTCGTTCCGGTATCGGACGATGACGATATCGACGCGATCTGGCGCTCGGCGCAGGAACGCGGCGAGGGCTGCGTGCTGTTCGCGTTCAATCCGCCGCAATATATGCCGCTGGGGCTGAGCTGTCCCGTCATACCCGTCTTCGCGTGGGAATTCGATCGGATCCCGGATGAAAGCTGGAACGCCAATCCGCAGGAGGACTGGCGCATGCCGCTGGGCGCGCTCGGTTTGGCGATCACGCATTGCGGGAGCGCCGTGGCTGCCGTGCGGCGCACGATGGGACGGGATTATCCCATCTGGGCCATTCCCGCCCCGGTCTTTTCGCGCAACATGCATCGCCGTACCAGTGCGCGGGGTTGGCAGGAGGAAACCGAGATCTCGCTTTCGGGCTGCGTGGCGATCAACGTCGGCGCGATCGATCTCGAGCTGTTCCGCCCCGAGCGCGCGCCGGAGTCGACACGCGCGCTGCACCTGCTGAACCGTTCGCTATCCGATCCCGGGCGGTCGCCACAGTGCCTGTCGTTAAGAGGGGTCGTCTACACCGCGGTGTTCAATCCCGCGGACGGCCGCAAGAACTGGCTCGACATGACGGCCGGGTTCATCTGGGCTTTCCGGCACGATCGCGACGCGGTGCTGGTGCTTAAGCTCACGCATGCGGACCTGCACGAATCCGTCCAGGGAATCCTCGAGCATGTCAGCAAGCTCGGCGGCTTTTCCTGTCGAATCATGTTGGTCCACGGGATGATGTCCGACGAAGCCTATGGCGCGCTGCTCGAGGCGACCAGCTTCGTCGTGAACACCTCGGATGGCGAGGGCCAGTGCCTGCCGTTAATGGAATATATGTCGGCCGGTCGCCCCGCCGTGGCACCCCGGCACAGCGCGATGGCCGACTATATCTCGATCGACGATGCATTCGTGATCGACAGCCACGAGCGCCCCAGCTTCTGGCCGCACGACGAGCGCCAGGCGACGCGGTGCCTGCGCCACGAGATCAGCTTCAGCAGCTACGTCCACCAACTGCGCGAGAGTTTCCGCGTCGCGCGCCACGATCCGGATCGCTATGCGGCGATGTCGTCGGCCGCCACCGCCGCGCTGGAGGGCTTCTGTTCGGACGATATCGCGCGCGCGAGACTGCACGCAGTATTGGCGCATGCCGGCATAGCGGATGACGCCCCCCCCGCCGAGGCTCCGACACCCGTAGAGAGAGAGCTCAGTTCGTTCGATCTCGGCCTTCACGACGTGATGATCAACGGCTGGTACAACAAGGGCGCAGGCGAACTGGCGCCAGGTTTTCCGGTGTCAGCCGAGGATATCGTCATCGATGTCGGTTGCGGCGACGGCGGCGTGGTCGGCTTCTGTGCGGGGCAAGGCGCGCATATCATCCTTGCGGATATCGATGCGCAAAAGGTGGCGGCGGCGGCCAACAAGATCGATCAATTTGGCCCTAGTCGGGTCGATGCGCATGTGACCGACGGCAATCCGTTGCCGGTCGACGATGGTATCGCGACCCGCGTGCTGTGCACCGAGGTGCTCGAGCATGTCGACGATCCAGTTCAGTTGATGGGCGAGCTTGTCCGTGTCGGCAGGCCCGGGGCGTTGTACCTGATCTCGGTGCCGGGTGGCGAACACGAGAAATTGCAGCAGGGCATAGCGCCCGACGTCTATTTCCAGAAACCCAATCATATTCGCGTCTTCACCGCGGAAGCGTTTGAGGCTCTGATCGAAGATGCTGGCCTGATCATCGAACGGCGTATGCCGATGAGCTTCTTCTGGTCGATGTGGTGGCTGTTCTTCTGGCAGACCGGCTTGCCGCTCGGCGAAGGCTCGCATCCCACGCTCGATAATTGGGCGAAGACATGGCACGGCGTGCTCAAGGGGCGCGACGGCATGCGTATCCAGCGCAAGCTCGACGCGTTCATGCCCAAGGTGCGGGCTGTCGTCGCACGCAAGCCGGGCTGACGGAGACATGGCGCTGTCACCGTTATGGTCGTGGTTTCGCAAGGCGTGGCGTGGACCGCCGGCGGCCGACGCGTCTCAGCGCGTCGAGCGGCCCTTCTTTCCGGGCAGCGCCGCAGACATGGTGGACGCTTATCGTCCGCTGATCGAGGACGCGCGGGCCCTGACGGACGGCACGCCGTGCGGTGCTCCGTTGCTCGCTGCAATCACCGCCGAGATCACCCGGCGGAGAACGATCACGGGAACGCTCGCGGGGCCAGCCGATCCGGGCATCACCGATCTCGTGGTGCGCCATACGGGGCTACCCGACTGGTGGCATGCTCATGGCAATTTGCTGGTCTGCGGAGCCGATACCGAGGTCAATATCGGTCTCGGTTTCTGGCAGACTCCATGCCGCAATTGCCTCGCCGTCATCGGCTCGGACACCGCGCCACCGCGGCTCATATTCGAGGGCGAAGGCGGGCTGGTCGTGATCGGCGACGGCTGCCGGATCATCAACAGCGGATTCAATATTACCGGCGAGAGCACGATCCTGATCGGTGAGAACAGCACCGCGACCCATATGGCATCGATCGACGTCCGGAATGGCGGCATCGTCGTCGTCGGGGACGACAATATGTGGGCGATGGGTGTCGGGTTGATGAGCGACGACACGCACGCGATCCGCGATGCCGTCACCGACAGGCGCATCAACGAGTTCGGCGGCAAGATCGTGATCGAACGCCATGTCTGGATCGGCAACAGCGTCCAATTGATGGGGCATAGCTATATCGGCCACGATTCGGTGATCGGACAGGGATCGTTCGTCAGCAACATGGTGTTGCCGCCGCAGACCGTCTCCGCCGGCCGTCCGGCCAGGCCGCGGCGAAGCGGGATCACCTGGAGCCGGCAGGACCTGCCATGAATTGGCGGTTGCGTGGTCGCAGCGGAGCGATCGATCCGGTCGATCCGATTTTGCCGCCTACGCCCGCCCGGGCGCCGCTTCCCGAGAGCTTGCGCGCCCTCCGTCATGGCGATGCGATACCCGATGGCCTGATACCCTGGTTCGAGGGCGAGCTGCTCGCCGATGCGATCGCCGCCGGCGGCACGACCGTGCCGACGATCGGGCTCCGCGAACTGACGGTTCGGCTCGACGGCATGCCCGACTGGTGGGCGGCCGGTGGCAATCTCCTGCTCGCAGCCGACGATGCCGGTCCGATCGTGCCGGAGCTTTCCTTCCTCGGGCAGCACGCAACCAATTGCCTGGCGATCCTCGGTCGACAGGCGCGCATCCACCGGCTGGTCTGCATGCTGGACGGCGGACGGGTGGTGATCGGCGCGGGGGTCAATCTATGGGGCGCCGCGATCGGCTTGATCGATGTCGCAACGGTGATGATCGGGGATCATACGACGGCGACGCTCGATGCGTCGCTCGATGCGCGCAACGGTGGCTCCATCTATGTTGGCGCGGACGGCATGTGGGGCTCGGGCATCCGCATCATCACCGACGACATGCATGCGATCCGGGATCGTGCTACCGGTAAGCGGTTGAACAAGAGGGGCGGCCGCGTCGTCATAGGCGCGCATGTCTGGCTCGCCGAAACGGTCAGGATCATGGGCAGCTGCAGGATCGGCGAGGGGACCGTCGTCGGCGCGGGCTCGCTCGTCACGGGTCGTTCGCTGCCCGGCAACAGCATCTGCGTGGGTCGGCCGGCGCGCGCGGTGCGCGACAACATCGCCTGGTCGCGCGAGGACGAGCCCTGAGTTCGCCTTCGCGCGGTCGGACCATCGTCAGGTATAGATACTGCCCTTCCAGGCATACCAATAATCATCCCTCTTCCGGTGCGAGGCGCCGAGATGAGCGAAGGCGACCTTGTGCAGGTCGTCGATGTTGACCAGCGACATCG
Organism: uncultured Sphingomonadaceae bacterium; assembly: GCA_903871605.1. Classification (GTDB taxonomy): domain Bacteria; phylum Pseudomonadota; class Alphaproteobacteria; order Sphingomonadales; family Sphingomonadaceae; genus Solisphingomonas. The sequence continues at coordinate 246,625 of CAIQHF010000012.1, read as the reverse complement.
CGCGATAGGCGTCGACGAGATCCGCGGTGGGCTCGATCAGGCGCTCGGCGATCTCCAGCGATTCCGCCCAGCCCCATCGCGGCCAGTCCGCCATCCTTGCCACGACGCCGATCCCGGCCCGCTCGTCGGGCGACAGGACGCATCGCACGCTGTTGATCACGCCGGGGCCTGTCGCCATCAGGACGCTGTCGAAACGGCGATGTTCGACATTGTCCATCAGCATCGCGATGCAGGTGCGAAGGAAGGGATGCCCCGGCTCGCGGAACATCATGTAGTTGGTATTCACGATCTGATTCCACCATGGCATTTGTGCGGTGGGCGCTTCGGCAATGAAGGCGGGCAGATCGCCGATGAACCGGTAGCTCGCGTCGGTGTAGAGGCCGCCATAGGTGTCGAGCAGCAGCAAGCGGAGGAAGTCCGCGTGCATGGCGGGGAGAAGCAACGCATCCCACACCGCGACGCCCCGGCTGCCATAGTGCGCCGCGACGAATGCGCGTCCCGATTGCCGGTCGAAGCGGGCATAGTCGAACCCCGCCAGCACGCGGGCATCCTCCATGAAGGCATGGACGTCTTCCGGCGGATCGGCGTGCCAGAACTGGAAATGCTTCATCGCAACGCCCTTTTCTCGCCGCGCTTATCGCAACCGATGATCGGCCGCCAGCGGACCCCTATCAATCGTCGCAACAAAGCCCGAAGCGACGCCCGATGATGATGATGCGGCATTGCGCGACGCGATCGGCCGAAAATCGGCCGCGCTCCGCTTGTGCGTGACGCCGCGACCTACCGGGCGTCCGACGCGCGAGCCCGAGCGGAGATACGCGTCAAGACATAGGCCCGGCGCTCCAGCGATCCATAGATCGAGCGGAGGACGGTCTCGCGATCATTGCCCTGCGCCAGAAGGCCCATGAACGTCGCTTCGCCATGCGGGTCCGGGTCGCGACCAAGGACGTGGCGATAGACCAGCCGGAGAAATTGGCTGTCCGCATCCGGGCCGGGCAGCAGGCCGCGCCAGTCGACGATCCGGGTCGCCTCGGCGACGAGCCGCCCGTCATGCTCCGCAAGCCCGAGCGGCGCAAAACCGGCGTTGAGCAACAGCACCTTGGCAACCTTTGCTGCCGAGAGGCCGGGAAATGCGGGATCGACCAATGTGCGCGCACCAAGATCCATACGAAGGCTGCCGCCGAGCGCCAGGTGTGGCGCCCAACGCAGGATCCGGTCGCCGGCGATCGAGAAATCGGCCTCGGCGTGACCGTCGGTCATGATCAGGCTGGTGATCGGTTCGCCCCCGTCGTCGGGGATCGGAGCGTCTAGCGCGGTGGTGATCACCCGGGCGCTGTTCGGCGTCTCCGCGTGCACGGCGCAGAGATCGAGCTTGTCGACCAGGTCATGCCCCAGCGTCGGGCGGCCCCGGTTGAGCAGCGCAAGGAGGTCCTCGGCCGCCGATGCACGCGCCTCGGCTTGTGTGATGCGCGCGTCGAGGGCTTGTGAACGTTGCGCAGAAATACGCGCCTGGTGCGTCTTGCACTGCTCATACGTGACGCGCCCCAGCGCATCGGCAAACGCAGCGGCAAGGGCGTCCGCCGCGCTATCCCATCCCTGCGCGCCTTCGGGTTGAGGGCGAGCCGGACGCCAATCCGGCGGTGCGAGCGCCAGCCGGACGAGTTCCTCGGTCGTGGCGGCCAGGTGAATATTGTCCCCGAGCGCCGTCCGTTCCTTTATCTCGCGCGCCGGAGGAAGATCGCGTGCAACGACGCGTTTCCCCCGAGCAAGCGCGTGCATGATCGGCAAACCGAACCCCTCATAATGGCTCGGAAACAATACCACGTCGGCATCGGCGTAAAGCGAATCGACGAATGCCTCGGGGAGCAGCCCGGCGACGTGGCTGGCGACGTTTTCCGAGCCTTCGGTTTCCACACCGAGCAAAGAGACATGCCGATCGGGCGCAATCCGATGGATCTCCGCGAGTGTCTCGCGCACATGCTTGTGCGGATAATGGTTTCCTACGAGCAATATCGTGGACCGCGCCGGCACCTGCGGCTCAGCGTGCGGCATGGGCGCGTAGTCGGCGATGTCGGTCGAACACCGCGCAACGAATTCGACGATCGTGTCGGGCAGCGCGAAGCGTCGCCTGAATTGGTCTCGTGAAAAATCGCTTATGTATCCGATGATATCGCTCGTCTCCGCCATCAGCTGCCACAGCAGCGCGAGATCGCTGGGATCGATCTGCTGGCAGTCGAGCGCGATCGTGTCGAGCATGAGCGATCCGGTGACCGGCGCCAGCGCGGGCAGCCTCGTCACATCGTCGAGCGTGAAGGGTTGCGAAAGTCGGAATGCGACGGCAAAGGGCAGGTCGCGCACCTCATGCTCGTCGCAGCGCCGCAGCCCTGGAATCCGGTCCATCCCGTGAAACCGGAACGCACGCGCGTCGCTGCCGACGCAGATTTCGTAACGCCTCCCATATCGCTCCGCGAACGCCGCGATCAGTTTCCTGGCAAGCTCGAACGTGCCGTTGAACGACGGCTTGAGCGTATCGCAATCGAACAGGATACGCAGCTTTCCCTCGGCGGTCGGTATCAGACCGGCGAGCAGGCGTTCTGTCCTGTGGTCGGCGCCGGCGAAATAGCGCAGACAGGCCGTGTCATATTCGGGGTATCGCTCGCATAGGATCGCGCCATTGACCAGTTCGCGCTCATACGCCGACACCGACGAATGCAGGAACGATGCGCCGCCGATATGATAGACGAACGCGTGGTTGGCGAGCACCGGGCGGAAGCCGCGCTGGTTGCATCGCCGAATGAGGTCATTCTCCTCATTATACCCCTCGCCATAAATCTCGTCGAAGAGACCGAACTCCACCAGCATCAGGCGGCGGACGTACAGACAGAAGCCGACCGCCGTGGGCACGAACGTATAGCGCGGAAGTAGAGTCGCGATCGCCTGATGATCGGCCAAGGACTGCGCCGCGTCGCGTCCGCGAAATTGATCGGGCCATGGCGAGTTGCAGATGCTCGCATTGTTGGACCGCGGGCTGACGAAGCCGATCATCGGATCGAGTGCCGCCACCGCCGCCATCTCGGCGAAAGCCCCAGCCGTCGGCAGGCAATCCGAGTTCAGCAGGATCACATCCTGCCGCCGCTCGATCGCGATCCCGAATGCCCGGTTGGCGGTGCGGACGAAACCTAGATTTTCTGGATTGGTCAGCAGCTCTACGTCGATCGCCTCGCGCAATGCCGGTAGTTCGGCCTCCAGCATAGCCGACAACGGGAGATCATCCGGTGAATCGTTGATCAGCAGCACCGTCGCCGAGAGCCACCGTATCTCGTCCGCCGATCGTATCAGCGCGGCGAACAGGCCGGGTATGAGTTCGGCCGCCTTGTAGAGCGGGATGGCGATAATCACCCCCGCAGGGGCGGGAGACCTGTCGAGCTGCACATGTTCGGACACCGACTGTCAGATCCTTCCCCGCTGGCGCGCAACGTGCTGCGAGCTGCTGGCGCGCAACTCGCGCCTGGCTGCGCGCGTCTGTGTGGCGGCGCGGGCGATGGAAGGGAAGGTCAATTGCGCGGCCGGCATATCCTGGCTTCGATACCCGGTGCGTAGCACGCTTGCCAGAGCAGGTGCTGCGGCATATCCCCTGAACAACGTGATAAATGCGTCGAGCGGTTGCTGGTTCGATCGACCAGACGCCTCAGCGCCAACAAGATGAGGCGAGGCGTTGAGAGGAGACCGATCGATATCCGACGAGAGGCCGGCTGAAACAGCCGACGTCGTCGCGGTTTATCAGATCGTGCTTGGACGCAATCCGGAAAGCGACGCCGCGATCGAGACATATCTCGGGAAAAGCATCGGCGACGTGATCTCCCAGTTCCTCTGCTCCGCGGAGATGACGCAAGCTGTAGCGGATACGCTGGCGAACGGCGCCATTCTGCATCCGATCCGGCTGACCGCCGCCGATTTCGGCCACGCGGCGGCGTGGCTTGGCGCCGAGATCGATGACGTCACCCTCGAGGCGTCGGCAAGCTGGTGGCTGCTGATCGATCGGTTCGTGAACGGGCTCTGGCGCGCCGGCTTGGGGCGAGACGTCGAGGCGGCATTGAACGACTATGCGGCGCTCGTCGCCCTGCGTGCGGACGAGGACAAATCGACGCTCGTCCGGATGCAATCAGGTATGGCCTTCGATCCGGACTGGTTCGCACGCGCGCACGCCCAGGCGATCGCGACCTTTTCGGCGGGGGCAGCTGTTTCGCCCGCGCGCTATTTCCTCTCGGCCGGCCGCCTTCACGGTTGCCAGCTGCTTGCCGCGTTTAGCGAGAACATGCCGCAAATCTATGCCGCGCTGGCGAGCGAGCGGCGCTCTTCGTTGCGCGCGCACGTCGATGCCGTCGTCGAAGCCGCTGGGCGGGGCGAGACCGGTCATTGGCTGTTCGCCGCCGATTTCTGCCGCCAGATTCGTATCCGGCATAAGGGGGGCGGCGGCCTCACGGGCGCCCCCATCTCCTACCTGCAGTTCCTGCTCGATGGCGACCGGCAGCAATGGGCGCCGCACCCGCTTTTTTGCCATCACGCCTACCGGCTGCTCAACGCGCTCACGGATGGGCGCCCGGCATTCGAGGATTATCTGGTCCGCGGCATGTTCGAGGGATGCCGCACGAGCATCTTGTTCGATCCCGATTATTATCTCGCGCTACACTCGATTGCCCGCTTCGCGCTGCTGCGCGGCACGCACCATGATGCGCTCCATCATTTCCTGACGGTCGGCATCTATCAGGACCTCGCCTTTTCGCCGGACGTCGACATCGGATATTATCTCGAACTCTATCCCGACGTCGTCCAAAAGGTCGCGTCGGGCGAAGTGCCGTCGGCAAGCTGGCACTTTCTTCACCGCGGCCTCATCGAAGGCCGTCGGCCCAACCGCTATTTCGATCCGCACTATTACGCCCAGCGCCAGCCGCACGTCGCCGCCGAGATGGCGTATCTCGGGATCGCGTCGTCGCTCGAACATTTCCTGCTCGTCGGGCGTATGCGCGGCTTCAAGGCGGAGCCGCCGCTGGCCGAACGACAGCCGCTACTCGACGAGGCCAAGGTGATATTTTACCGCCGCGCCTTGCGGAGCCTCGACAAGCAGAGACGGGTGCCGCTCGATTTTCGGCCCTTCGCCGCAGCCAATCCAAAACTGTCGGTGATCGTTCCGGTGTGCAACGAAGCGCCGTTCACCGCGATGTTTCTGGAATGCGCCTATTTTGCCGCCGCGCATATGGTCCAGTCGGATGCAGGCGGCGTCGAAGTGATCGTCGTCGACAATGGCAGCACCGATCCGACGGCCCCTCTGATCGAACGGTCTAACGGCGTGACGTCGGTCCAGTTCGAGATGCCAATCGGCTATCCGCGAGCGATCGAGGCGGGGCTGGCAGTGGCGTCGGGCGAGTTCATCATCGTCGCCAACAACGACGTGTCGTTTCAACCTGACGCGTTCGGGCGGATGGTGGCCGAGCTCGAGGCGGACGATTCGATCGGCGTGCTCGGACCGCTCGTGATACTGCCCAACGAAACACTGCAGGAGGCGGGCTCGTTCGTCGATAGGAACGGCGGCATCGTCAATCTGGGTCGATTCGAGAATCCGTGGGATGCCTATTTCGGGAACCCGATCGACGCCGATTATTGTGCCGGCTGCTTCTTCGGTTTCCGGCGTGACGATCTACGCGCGATCGGTGGCCTCGATGAGGCCTTTTCGCCGGGCTATTATGAGGACGTAGATCTCAGTTTCCGGATGCGCGCGCAGCTCGGCAAGCGGGCGGTCGTGATCGCCGACGTGCAGGTCGTCCATTTCGAGCATGCGAGCTTCGGCAAGGGGCGTCCGCCGTCCAGCGCCTTTGCCGCGATCGAGCGCAATCGCACGCTGTTCGCCGGGAAGCATAGCGACGCCTTGCGCGATCGACCGACAGCGAGCGCTCTTGCACCAAATGGTCTCGCCAGCACGACCGCGATCGGGCGCCACCGCATGCTGGTGATCGCCGAAACCATTCCTCATTCCGGCAGTGCGGGCTCGGGCGTCGCGACGATCGCCGCGATCGCAACCGCCGGCCTGGCTTTCGAATTGCTGGTGCTGCGCCCCGATCCCGACGTCGACGAATTTGAGGACCCGATGGTCACGGTCAGACGCGGGTGGATGCCGGGCGAAGACCCCGGGCATATCTTGGCGGACATCGGTCGGCGCTTCTCGCATGTGCTGTTGCTCGGGCGGGATCAACTCGCGCGTTTCGCGCCGCTGCTCGAGGCCGTGCGGCAGAAGACCGGTCTGCGGATCCTCTGCGACACCGGCGGCCTCCAGACACCAGGCCTACTTGGCGGCTCGGCTTCGCTTGACGCGCTGCTCGACGGCATCAGGCTCGAATTGCGGACCTCGACGGTGGTGTCGCTCTGGATCGCCTGCGATCAACGCGAGCGTAGGCTGATCGAAGCGGCGGGGCTCGGGAGGGCGATCGCGATCGCGACGCCGCCGTTGGAGGCGACGACGCGTCCCGACCGGGCGGATCGCAACGAGCTGCTGCTGCTGGGCGGCGCGCGCACGAGCCCCGAGGCTCTCTCGTGGCTTGCCGAGCATATGCCGCAATGCCGCAGCGCGCCAATCCTCGTCTGCGGGGGCTGGCAGACCCGGCTCGCATTGCGGATCGCAGGCGAGGCGCCCGAGATCACGCCGGAGATCGTCGCACCCAAGAACGCGTCGGCCTTGCGTGCGCTCCACGATCGCTGCCTCGTCGCGGTGGCGCCGCCGTTCCTGCGTTCGCTGCCCGAGGTTTTACAGGCGATGGCGTTCGAGGTTCCTGTGATCCTGTCGCGACGGCTCGCCGAGGCGCTCCGCGAAGATGGCGCCGTGATCGAAGACTTGGCGATCGCCGGAGGGGCCGATGGCGAAGAGACGTATGGCGCTTGGTTCGATCGGCTGGCCGACGATGGCGACGCATGGAGCAAAGTGCAGCGCGCCCAGCGGGCGCTGCTGGCGGCGCGGCGGCAGACCATGGATTCCACCGAAGAGATCGGCCGGCTGATCACGCTCTCATAGGAGAAAACCGCTCTCGCGATGCGCGTCCACCGGGGGCCAAATCAACCGATCGGCAGGTGCGAAAGGCGACCCCCAGGAGCCATCCGGGCGCCAGCGCTTGCCTGCATTTGCCGCGTGCCTCTTAGATCGCCTGCCCCGCCAACAGCCTAGGCAGCGCGCCGCTCTCGCCGCGCGCTTCGGCCATGAAGAAATCCTTGAGCGGCGGCACGCGCTCGACGATGCCGATGCCCAGCCGCCGGACCCGCGACGCGGCCCGCCCCGGCACCCCGAACAGCCGCGTCAGACCGTCGGTCGCCGCGGCCACCGTGAAGGTGTCGAGCCCGCGCCAGCGCTCGTAGCGCTGGAGCAGCTGCGCATCGCCCGGATCGAGCCCGAGCCGCACGCCTTCGACGAGCACCTCAGCGAGCGCCGCGGCATCGCGGAAGCCGAGATTGACGCCCTGGCCGGCGATCGGATGGATGCCGTGCGCGGCGTCGCCGACCAGCGCGAGCCGCGCGGCGACAATGTGCGCGGCATGATGGAAACCGAGCGGATAGCTCGACAGGGGACCGACCAGCGACAGCGTGCCGAGCAGCCCCTGCATCCGCTTGTCGGCCTCGGCGAGGAAGGCGCGCGGAGAGAGCGTCAGCATCGCGGGCGCGTCGGCCTCGGACACCGTCCACACCAGCGCCGAGCGATGCCCGCCCTGCATCGGCAGCAGCGCGAACGGCCCGGCGGTGTAGAAGAGCTCGTGCGCGATATTGCGGTGATCGACGCTGTGATCGAGCATCCCGACGATCGCGACATGATCGTAGCTCCACCGCGCGACCGCGATGCCGGCATCGTCGCGCGTCGGCGAGCGGCGGCCTTCGGCGCCGACCAGCAGCGCGCCCGCGATCCGGCGCCCGTCGGCAAGCGTGACGCTGACGCCGTCGGCATCACGCACGACGGCGTCGGCCTTGGCGGGCATCAGCAGCGTGACACCCTCGGCGGCCGCGGCGGCTTCCCGCAGGCCGACCCGCAAGGTCCGGTTCTCAACCATCATCCCGAGCGGGCCGTCGTTGGCGAGATCGGGCTGGAAGACGAGCAGCCCCTGCGCGCCCTGCTCGCCGACCTCGATCCGCTCGATCGGCGAGGCATGGGGCGCGAAGCGATCGTTCAGACCGAGCGCGTCGAACATCCGCCACGTGCTGCTCGATACCGCCGACGCGCGCCCGTCGCTGGTCGCGCCGTAGATCGCCTGGGGGTCGGCGGGATCGACCAGGATGCTGGTCACGCCGCCCCTCGCCAGCGCGAGCGCCAACGCGCAGCCGACAAGCCCGGCGCCCAGGATGATCACGTCGGCGCGGGGAATGCTGGAGCGGATATCGGTCATCCGAACGCTCTAGCCCCGACGCGACGCGATGACAAAGTTGACTTGTTGGAAACCCAAAGACATGTTGCCTGCCGCGGAACATTTGGGGCACGCCGGTACGCCGAGCGCCCCGCCGGGGAGCAACGGGCATGGCGAGCAACATGGCGGTGCGCGGCGCACCCTGGCGCGAACGGATTGCGTCCGCGGTCGCGCGCAGCGGCGGGATCGCAGCGGGCATCGTGCTGATCGCATCCGCCATATTGTGCGCGATCGCGCTCGCCACCTATCATCGCAGCGACTCCGCGCTCAACACGGTCGCCGGCGGCGCGCCGCTCAACTGGATCGGCGGACCGGGCGCATGGATCGCGGATCTCGGGCTGACGCTGTTCGGGCCTGCCGCCGCCGCCTGGGTGCCGATCGTGTTCGTGCCCGGGCTGCGGCTGGTGCGGGGACGCGATTCGGGGCGGTGGGGCAGGGCGGCGCTGCTGACGGTGCTCGCGACGCTGCTCGTCGGCACCGCGATGGCGCTGTTTCGCGAAGAAACGAGCCTGTGGCTGCCCGCGGGCTGGGGCGGCGCTCTCGGCTATCTCGGCAGCCGCGCGATCGAGGCGGGGATCGCGCTGCTCCCCGCGCACGGCTTCGCCGTGCCGCTGCGCTACGCGATCGAGCTGATCGCGACGGGGATCGGGCTGTGGCTGTGGATCGTCGCGATCGGGCTCGAGGCGGACGAGCGCGCCTGGCTCGCGCGCGCCGGACGGAGCACCGCGCGACCGGTCGTCCGCGTCGCCAAGGTCCGCGCGCCGCGCCGCGAGACGGCCGTGAGCGACGACGACTTCGACGACGACGACGACGACGACTTCGTCGCCCCGCCCAAGGTCCGCGCAGCGGCCGAGCCGACGCGCGCGCCGTCGCGCCCGATCATCGCCGACCGTTCCGCCGCGGCGGCTCCGCGCAAGCCCGAGGCTGCGCGTCAGGCCTCGCTCGATCTGCGCGACGAATATGTCCTGCCCTCGATCGACCTGCTCGCGCCGCCGCCGCCCAACACCGGCAAGGCGATCGACAAGGCCGCGCTCGAGCGCAACGCGCAGCTGCTCGTCACCGTGCTCGACGACTTCCACGTCAAGGGCAAGATCGGCGCGGTGCGCCCCGGCCCGGTGGTGACGATGTACGAGCTCGAGCCGGCCGCAGGCATCAAGGCGAGCCGCGTGATCGCGCTCGCCGACGATATCGCGCGCAACATGTCCGCGCTGTCCGCGCGCATCGCGACGATCCCCGGCCGCTCGGTGATCGGCATCGAGCTGCCCAATGTGAAGCGCGAATCGGTCGTGCTGTCCGAACTGGTCGGCGATCCCGCCTTCGAGGATCATTCGGCGCAGCTGCCGATCATCCTCGGCAAGAATATCGCGGGCGATCCGGTGATCGCCGATCTGGCGCCGATGCCGCATCTGCTGATCGCGGGCACCACGGGCTCGGGCAAGTCGGTCGGCCTCAACGCGATGATCATGTCGCTGCTGTTCCGGCATTCGCCCAAGACGTGCCGGATGATCATGATCGATCCCAAGATGCTCGAGCTCAGCATCTACGACGGCATCCCGCATTTGCTCTCGCCGGTCGTCACCGAGCCCGCCAAGGCGGTGCGCGCGCTCAAATGGGCGGTCGAGCAGATGGAGGAGCGCTACCGCAAGATGTCGTCGGTGGGAGTGCGCAGCCTCGCCTCGTTCAACGAGAAGGTGCGGGCGGCGAAGTCGCGTGGTCAAAAACTCGGGCGGCGCGTGCAGACCGGTTACGACGCCGATTCGGGGCATCCGATCTACGAGGAGGAAGAGCTCGAGTTCGAGCCGCTGCCGCAGATCGTGGTGATCGTCGACGAGCTCGCCGACCTGATGATGACCGCGGGCAAGGAGGTCGAATTCCTCATCCAGCGCTTGGCGCAGAAGGCGCGCGCCGCCGGCATCCACCTGATCATGGCGACGCAGCGCCCGTCGGTCGACGTCATCACCGGCGTGATCAAGGCCAACCTGCCCACCCGAATCAGCTTCTCGGTCACCAGCAAGATCGATTCGCGCACGATCCTGGGCGAACAGGGCGCCGAGCAGCTGCTCGGCAAGGGCGACATGCTCTACATGCCAGGCGGCAAGCAGATCGCGCGCGTCCACGGCCCGTTCGTCAGCGACGAGGAGGTCCGCGCGGTCGCCGATCACTGGCGCGGGCAGGGAACGCCCGACTATATCTCTGCGGTCACCGAGGAGCCCGAGGACGGCGGTTTCGCGCTCGACGGCCAGCCCGCCGACGATGATTCGCCCGATGCCGCGCTCTACCGCAAGGCGGTCGAGGTGGTCGCCTCGTCGCAAAAGGCGTCGACCAGCTACGTCCAGCGCCAGCTGCGCATCGGCTACAACTCGGCGGCGCGGCTGATCGAGCGGATGGAGAAGGACGGCAAGGTCGGCGCGCCCGATCATGTCGGCCGCCGCGAGGTGCTGATCGACCGGGACGGGCAGGCGGTGTAGCTCGGTTCGACTCGCTGTTTGCACGGTCGACTCATCGGGATCGAGCCGCGTTGCCTGATATGAGACTCTCGTTTCGGGAGATCGCCATGCCGCAATCCGCACAGGCGCGGGAAGTCGACGAGAATTACGATGCCTTTCAGCGCGGATTGGCGGCATGGTTGCCGGATCATGCCGGCGAATATGCGTTGATGAGATCGCGCGAAATTATCGGATTTTTCATTCAGCCGGGCGACGCACTCAGAGCGGCTCGGGCCCAGTTTCCCGACGGCTTGTTCTCGATCCAGGAAGTTACCGACGAACCGATTGACTTAGGTCTATGGTCGCATGTTCAGCATTGAGCTGACCCGGTCCAATCGACGTATTCTAATCCCGGTCACGCTTCTTCCGCCAGACGCCGGACTTGTCGTTGAGGGTGTCAATGGTCGCGCGCTTATTGACACCAGCGCGACAACAAGCGGCATTAAGATATCGGTAGCGGAACGGCTTGGTCTCATTGCAACCGGTAAGCGACCGCTACTCTCCGCACACGGGGAGGGCCACGCGTACCGCTTCATTTTCCGAATCGCGCTGATGCCGGACATCGATCCGGACGAGCCGCCACGCTTTCCCTACGTTCCCCGAAACCGACGGTTTCGAACTGAAGGACAGCTTCCCCCAAGACGCTATCCTAGGCATGGATATCCTCTCCCTTTGCGATCTCAAGCTCGATCGAAGTAGATACGGTCGGCTAACGTTCGGCTGAATTCACGGTCGGTTCAAACGCTTCGGCGCTTGAACAATTCCCTAACCTTCTTGGAGCACCTCATGCGCGTCCCGCCGCTTGCCTCATCAATGCTAGTTGCCCCGGCGCTTATCGCCAGCGCGCCGCCGCAAGCGCTATCCCCGGACCTCATGGCCGTACAGGCGCATCTGCGCGGCGTGCAGACGATGACCGCCGACTTCACCCAGACCGATCGCAACGGCCGCACGCTGACCGGCACGCTCCAGCTCAAGAAGCCGGGCAAGGTGCGCTTTCAATATCAGCAGGGTGTGCCGCTGCTCGTCGTCGGCGACGGCAAGGCGCTGACGATGATCGATTACTCGGTCAAGCAGGTGTCGCGCTGGCCGATCGGCAACACGCCGCTCGCGCTGCTGCTCGATCCGAACAAGGATATCGGCCGGGTTGCGCGGACGATCCCCAGCGGAAGCCCCGGGCTGATCCTGGTCGCGGGCCAGGACCCCAAGCACCGCGAATATGGCAGCATCACCGTCGCCTTCCGCCGCCAGGCCGGTGCCCCCGGCGCGCTGATGCTCGACGGCTGGACCGTACTGGACGCGCAGAACAACCGGACGACGGTGCGGCTCTCCAACCAGCGATTCAACGGTCCGATCGATGATTCGGCGTTCCGCTGGGTCGATCCGCGCCAGCAGGGGCCGCGACACTAGCGCCGGGCACGACGAACGGAGCGCCTGCCTCGGTGTCCCGCGCGCATGAACATTCCTTAACCGCGTCGTTCATCGCAGCGACAGCTAGGCGGTCCTAAACCGTCCCTGCGGCCACGAGGTCGCTCCGGAATTCCCCCTGTTGTCCGGAGCACCCCACCTCGTGTCCCGCCTGCGTGACGAACGCTAGGTCGGCCTCCGTTCCATGCCCCCGGAACGGAGGCCTTTCCATGTCCGGATCGGCTGGCGGAGAGGCGACCGAGTGGCTACATCGCGCCGAATGCCCGTCACCAAGATCGCCTCCTGGAACATCAACTCGGTCCGCGCGCGGATCGACATCGTGCGGCAATTTCTCGTCGACGAGCAGCCCGATGTGCTGTGCCTGCAGGAAACCAAGGTCGACGACCCGACCTTCCCGCACGCGCCCTTCGCCGATCTCGGCTATGTCCACCGCCTGCTCGCGGGGCAGCGCATGCACCACGGCGTCGCGATCCTCAGCCGACTGCCGCTGCACGCGCACGGCCGGCACGACTGGCAGGATAATGGCGAGGCGCGGCATGTCGGCGCATGCCTGCCCAACGGCATCCGGCTCGAGAATGTCTATGTCCCCGCCGGCGGCGACATCCCCGATCCCGCGCTCAACGCCAAATTCGCGCAGAAGCTGGCGTTTCTGGAGCGGATGACGCGCTGGTCGGCGGATCTGCGCGAGCCGACGCTGATCGTCGGTGATTTCAACATCGCGCCGCTCGAATCGGACGTCTGGAGCCACAAGCAACTGCTCGACGTCGTCAGCCACACGCCTGTCGAGGTCGCCGCGCTCGCACGACTGCAGGCGGCGCATAACTGGGTCGATCTCGGCCGTCATTTCGTGCCGGCTCCGCAACGACTTTGGACATGGTGGAGCTACCGGGCGAAGGATTGGCTCGCCTCCGATCGTGGGCGCCGGCTCGATCATATGTGGGCGAGCCCGGAGGTCGCGGCGACCGCGGTCGCGCACCGCGTCCATGAGGATTGCCGCAGCTGGACACGGCCATCCGACCATGTTCCGCTCGTCACCGAGTTCGATTGGTGACCGCGGCGCGCGATGTCGCCCGCGGGATCGACGCACTCCGGCGCGGCTGGCCGATCATGATAGGCGAGGGGACAGCCGCCCTCGCGCTCTTGCCGATCGAGACCGCCGATGCGGCGCGTCTCGCCGATTTCGCACCCGACGCGCGCTACGATATCCTGCTGTCGCCCGAGCGCGCGCAGACGCTGCGACTCGACAACCAGCGCGCCGCAGCCGAATCCGCCGGGCAGGGCGCGGTGCGGATCGCGCAGGTGCCGTGGCTCGATCTCGACACCGCGACCGCGCTCGCCGATCCGTCTCGTGATTTGTCGACGCCCTTCAAGGGGCCCTTCGCGACGCAGCCGCTCGCCGCCGCCGGAGAGGCCGCCGCCGCGCTCAAGCTTGCGCGTCTCGCCGGGCTGCTCCCCGCCTTTTTCGTGCGCGACACGCCGCTCCATGTCGACGCGCCAACGCTCACGGCCGCGGCGATCCGAGACTATGACGCCGCCTCGCACCTGCGCATCGCGTCGCGCGCGCGATTGCCCGTGACGGCGCATGCCGCGAGCGAGATCGTCGCGTTCAGGTCGAGCGAGGAGGCGGTCGAACATGTCGCGCTGATCATCGGCGCACCCAATGGCCGGCCGCCGCTGGTGCGGCTGCACAGCGAATGCCTGACCGGAGACGTGTTCGGCTCGCTCAAATGCGATTGCGGGCCGCAGCTCGACGCCGCGCTGGAACGGATGGCGGCGGAGGGATGGGGGATATTGCTCTATCTGCGCCAGGAGGGGCGCGGCATCGGCCTGATCAACAAGCTGCGCGCCTATGCGCTGCAGGACCAGGGCTACGATACGGTCGATGCCAATCTCCGGCTCGGCTTCGCGATCGATGCGCGCGATTTCGGGGCCGCCGCGCGGATGCTCGATCTGCTCGGCCAGCCCCGCATCCGCTTGCTCACCAACAATCCCGCGAAGGTGGCCGGGCTGGCCGAGGCCGGGATCGAGATCGCCGAGCGCGTGCCGCATCGCGCCGCCGCGAACCGCTTCAACGCCGATTATCTTGCCACCAAGCGCGATCGCACCGGCCACGCGCTGTGAGGCGGATCGTCGTCGATACCGAGGCGCTGACGCTGCGCTACGGCGACGTCTCGGTCGCCTGCGCGATTGGGCGGACAGGCCCGTGCGACGCGGCGCGCAAGATCGAGGGCGATGGACATACTCCACGTGGAACATGGCCGATCCGCGCGGCACTGTTGCGACCCGATCGCGGGTTCGCGCCACCCACCTGGCTGCCGTGGCGCTGGCTGCGGCCCGAGGATGGCTGGTCCGACGCGCCCGCCGATCCCGCCTATAATCGCCCCGTCCATCATCCGCATCCGCACTCCGCCGAGCGATTGTGGCGCGACGACGCGCTCTACGATGCCGTCCTCGTCCTTGGGCACAATGACTCGCCGCCGCAAAGCGGCGCAGGCAGCGCGATCTTCCTGCACCTGCGTGACGGCGACACGACCGAAGGATGCGTCGCGATCCCGCGCGCGACCATGCACGCGTTGCTCGCCGATTTGACAGCGGACGCGGTGATCGAAATCGTCTAAGTCCTGGCACTCGCATTGGGGAGCACCAAACGGTGAAGATCACGGTCGACGTCGACTGCACGCCGGAGGAGGCGCGGCGCTTCCTGGGGCTTCCCGATCTCGGCCCGTTGCACGAGACCTATCTCGCCAAGATGCGCGCCGCGATCGATCAGGGGATCACACCCGAGACGATCCAGTCGATGATGCAAAGCTGGTCGCCAATGGGCGAGGCCGGCATGTCGATGTGGCGCCAGATGCTGGACAATATGGGTGCCACGACCAAATAGCGCGGCTTCGGCGGACCCCGCCGGCGATACCATCTATGCGCTGTCGAGCGGTGCGCCGCCGGCCGCGATCGCGATCGTCCGGATCAGCGGCGCCGATGCCGCGCGCGCGCTCGAGGCGCTTGCCGGCCGCCTTCCGCCGCCGCGCCAGGCATGCCACCGCCGGATCCGCGATTCGCAGGGCGAACTGCTCGACCATGCGATGCTGCTGTGGCTGCCGGGGCCGGGCACCGCGACGGGCGAGGATATTGCCGAGCTCCACCTTCACGGCGGCCGTGCCGTCGTCGCGGCAACGCTCGCCGCGCTCGCGGCACTCGGTCTGCGGCTCGCCGAGCCCGGCGAATTCACGCGCCGTGCGCTGTTCAACGGCCGGCTCGATCTCAGCGCTGTCGAGGGGCTCGCCGATTTGCTCGCCGCCGAAACCGAAAGCCAGCATCGCGAGGCGCTGCGACGCGCCGACGGCGTGCTCGGCCGCCAGCTGGCGGGATGGCTCGACCGGCTGACCGGGCTCGCCGCCGCGATAGAGGCCGGGATCGACTATGATGGCGAAGACGTCGCCGTCGACACCGATGTCCAGCGCGCAGCGATCGCCTCGCTCGCCGGCGAGATCGGTGCGGCGCTTGCGATGCCGCCCGCCGAGCGGCTGCGCGATGGCCTGCGTGTCGCCATCGTCGGACCGCCCAATGCGGGCAAGTCGACGCTGTTCAACGCGCTCGTCGGCGCGGAGGCCGCGATCGTATCCGCGATCGAAGGAACGACGCGCGACGCGATCGAGCGGCCGCTCTCGCTGGGCGGCATGCCGATCGTGCTGATCGACACCGCCGGGCTTCGCGATTCGTCGGATCCGATCGAGGCGATCGGCGTCGCCCGGGCCCGGCGCGAGCAACAGACCGCCGATCTCGTGCTCGATCTGGCAGGAGACGGCGACGACGCGCGCCATATCATCGCGGTCTCTGCGAAAGCCGACCTCGCGCCGCCGCGAGCCGGTGCCGTGCCCGTCTCCGCGCTTGCGCCGCATGGCCTCGATGCCCTGCGTGCGCGGATGATCGCCGCCTGCGCGGCGTTGCTTCCCGGGGAGGGCGAGGTCGCGCTCGATCGCCGCTATCGCGACGCGCTGGCTCAGGTCCGTGACCATCTCGGCTCCGCCCGCGCAACCGACGATCCGGTCATCGTCGCCGAGCATGTCAGGCTGGCGCGCGTCCATCTGGGTGGGCTAATCGGCGGTGGCGATGTAGAGGCCATGCTCGACGCGCTATTTGGCCGATTCTGCTTGGGAAAATGATGTTCCACGTGAAACAGCATCGGCCATGAGCGACCGGTACGACATCATCGTCGTCGGTGGAGGCCATGCCGGCTGCGAGGCGGCCGCCGCTGCCGCGCGCATGGGATGCTCGGTGCTGTTGCTCGCGATCGACCGCGCGGGCATCGGCGCCATGTCGTGCAATCCTGCGATCGGCGGCGTCGGCAAGGGTCATCTGGTCCGCGAGGTCGACGTGTTCGGCGGATTGATCGCGCCGGCCGCCGACGATGCCACCATCCATCGCCGCATGCTCAATGCGAGCAAGGGCCCCGCCGTACATGGGCCGCGCGTGCAGGCGGACCGTGATCTCTATCGCGCCTCGATCCAGCGGCGGCTCGGTGCGTTGCCGTCGCTGACGATCGGCGAGGGGGAGGTCGTCGGACTCGCGCTGCGCGGCGATCGCATCGCCGGCGTCGCGCTCGCCGATGGCCGATCGGTTGCCGCGCGCGCGGTCATCCTCGCCACGGGCACATTTCTCGGCGGTCGCTTGTTCCGCGGCGAGCATCGCGAGCACGGCGGGCGGATCGGGGAAGCCGGCGCGCACCGGCTCTCCCGCCAGGTCCGCGATCTCGGGCTTCCGATCGCGCGGCTCAAGACGGGCACGCCGCCGCGGCTCGATGCGGGCAGCATCGACTGGAGCCGACTCACACGCCAAGCCTCGGACCGCGCGAACTGGTCCCTATCGGTCGAACCCCGCCCGGCCGCGGGTCGCACCGAATTATTCTGCGGCATCACCCGCACCAACGCCGCGACGCACGATGTCATCCGCGAATCGTTCGGCCGGTCGCCGCTCTACAGCGGCGACATTGCGGGGCGGGGGCCGCGCTATTGCCCGTCGATCGAGGATAAGGTGCGCCGGTTCGGCGACCGCGATGGCCATCAGATCTTCCTCGAGCCCGAGACGCGCTCCGGCCGCCTGATCTATCCTAACGGCATCTCAACCTCGCTGCCTGCGGACGTCCAGGAGCATTTCGTCCGGACGATCGACGGGCTCGAATCGGCCGAGATCGTGGTCCCGGGCTACGCGGTCGAATATGATCATGTCGATCCGCGCGTGCTCTCGCCTTCGCTCGAGGTCGACCGGCTGCCCGGTCTTTATCTTGCCGGCCAGATCAACGGCACGACGGGCTATGAGGAGGCCGCCGCGCAGGGTCTTGCCGCGGGCCTTTCCGCAGGCGCCGCCGTGTCGGGACGTGATGCGGTGTGCTTCGCGCGAAGCAGCAGCTATATCGGCGTGCTGATCGACGACCTGACCCTCCAGGGCGTGACCGAGCCCTATCGGATGCTCACCGCGCGCGCCGAACACCGCCTCCATCTTCGGGCCGACAATGCCGAGGCGCGGCTCGGATCGGCCGCGCTGGCCAGCGGCGCGCTCTCCGATGCACGTGCCGACGCGCTCCGGGATCGCCAACAACGCCGCGCCTCGGGGCGCGGGCTGATCGACTCGGCGGGCGATATCGACAACGCGACCGCGGAACGGCGGATCGCCGAGGACGCGGCTTGGGCCGCGCTAGGCGCCGACATCGTCGACGAACTTCGCATCGATCGCCGCTATGCCCCCTATGTCGAGCGCGAGCAGGCGGCCGCCCAGCGGCTGCTGTCATCGTCGCGCGCGCTCCCGCGCGATTTCGACTTCGCCGCAATCCCCGGGCTGTCGAGCGAGATGATCGAGCGGCTCAGCCTGTCGCGGCCAGCCTCGATCGACCAGGCCGCGCGGATACCCGGAGTGACGCCGGCCGCGCTAACCGCCTTGCTCGTCGCAAGCCAGCGCCGTGTCGCCTGACATGCCCGGCGATGTTCCACGTGAAACCGAAGAGAGACTGGCGCAGCTCAAGGCGCTCGTCCTCGCCGAATCCCGCGAGCAAAACCTGATTTCCGAAAGTTCGGTTGTGGCGTTCGACGAGCGTCACCTCGCCGATTCGCTACAGCTGGCCCCGCTTTTGCCGGCGGGCGTCCTTGTCGACATCGGATCGGGCGGTGGGTTCCCCGGCCTAGTCCTGGGATGCGTCCGCGCCGATCCCTGCCATCTGGTCGAACCCCGCGCCAAGCGCGCCGCCTTTCTCGACGGTGCCCGTCATGCGCTCGGCATCGGCGATCACGTCCATGTCCATGGCTGCAAGGTCGAACGCGTCACGCTTCCGCCCGTCGCCGCGATCACCGCGCGCGCGGTCGCGTCGCTCGACCGGCTGTTCACGATGGCCAGCCACTTGGCCGACGACGAGACGCTTTGGGTGCTTCCCAAGGGCCAATCCGCCGCATCCGAACTGGCGGAGGCACGCAAGACATGGCAGGGTGATTTTCGCCTCGTTGCCAGCCGGACGGATCCCGAGGCCGCCATCGTGCTTGCGACCGGCGTTCGGCGGAGACGGGCTCGATGATTCGTATCGCAGTGGCCAATCAAAAGGGCGGGGTCGGCAAAACGACGACCGCGATCAACATCGGCACCGCGCTCGCGGCGATGGGCTGGAAGGTGCTGCTGATCGATCTCGATCCGCAGGGCAATTGCTCGACGGGCCTGGGCGTCGACCGCGCCGACCGGCTGCGCTCGAGCTACGATCTGCTCGTCGGCCAGTGCAGCGTCGTCGAGGCGGCGATCGCCACCAAGGTGCCGCGGCTCGATCTTGTCGCCTCGACGGTCGACCTGTCGGGGGCGGAGATCGAGCTGGTCGACATGGAGCGCCGCACGCACCGGCTCGATCTCGCGCTCGACGCGGTTCCGGCAGGGCGTTGGGACGTCATGCTGATCGATTGCCCGCCGTCGCTCGGGCTCCTGACGATCAACGCGATGAGCGCCGCGGCCTCGCTGCTGGTCCCGCTCCAGTGCGAATTCTTCGCGCTCGAGGGATTGAGCCAGCTGCTCCAGACGATCGAGCAGGTGCGTGCGCGGTTCAATCCCGCGCTGCAGATCCTCGGCGTCGCGCTGACCATGTATGATCGCCGCAACCGTCTGTCCGAACAGGTCGCGCAGGATGTCCGCGCATGTCTCGGCAAGCTGGTGTTCGAGACGGTGATCCCGCGCAACGTTCGCCTGTCCGAGGCGCCGAGCCACGGCATGCCGGCGCTGATCTACGATCACCGCTGCTCGGGCTCGGAGGCCTATATCGGTCTCGCGCGCGAACTGATGGCGCGCCTGCCGCTGCCGACGCGGGCGGCGGCATGAGCCTCGATCCGACGCGCCGCAAGCCGGCGGGGCTCGGCCGCGGGCTGTCGGCGCTGATGGGCGAGGTCGATCGCATCTCGGTCGGCGATCCGCGCGGGCTCAACATCCGCACGCTGTCGATCGCCGACATCCATCCGCATCCCGACCAGCCGCGCCGCCACTTCGACGAGGACAAGCTCGACGAGCTCGCCCAATCGATCGCCGAACGCGGCGTGCTCCAGCCGATTGTCGTGCGCCGCCGGGGCACCGGATACCAGATCGTCGCAGGCGAACGCCGCTGGCGGGCATCGCAGCGCGCCCGGCTGCACGACATCCCCGCGATCGTCCGCGAGTTCACCGACACCGAGACGCTCGAGATAGCGATCGTCGAGAACATCCAGCGCGCGGACCTCAATGCGATTGAAGAAGCCGAGGCTTTTCATAGACTTATCTCTGATTTCGGGCATAGCCAGGAGGAGCTCGGCAAGCTCGTCCACAAGTCGCGCAGCCATGTCGCCAATCTGTTGCGGTTGCTCGACCTTCCGCAGTCGGTGCGCGATGCGGTGGCGCGGGGCGAGCTCTCAATGGGGCATGGACGCGCGCTGATCACCGCCGCCGACCCGCAGGCGCTCGCCGCCGAGGTGATCCGCCGCGGGCTGTCGGTGCGCGACACCGAGCGGCTCGCACGCGCGACGAAGGACAAGACGGCAGGCGGCGCGGCACGGCCAAAGGCGGCGCCGGCGGCGGATGCCGATATCGCCTCGCTCGAGCGCCAGCTCGGCGACATGCTGGGGCTGAGCGTCAGGATCAGCCATGCCGGCGAGGGCGGGGTGGTGACGCTCGGCTATTCGTCGCTCGACCAGCTCGACATGATCTGCCAGCGGCTGAGCGGCGAGAAGATCTAGCGCCGCCGGCCGGCCGCGCGCGCGATCGCGAAGAACTCCGCGTCCGCCGCGATCGTGCCGGCGCCCGCGGTGTGGCGCAGCTCGCGATCGAGCGCTCCCAATCGCTCGATCGCACGCGCAATCCGCGCCGCGGGCCAGCGCACGACATCGCGTTCGAGCCCCTTGCGATCCTTGAGCGCCATCGCGCGGCCGTGGCGCTCGGTCGCCATGCCGGGCGAGGCGCCCCGGTCAAGCTCGGCGCGCGCCGCCGCCATCGGCAGCAGCCGGCGCAACAGCGCGCGGACCAGCGTGATGCCTTCCTGGCCCTCGCCCGCGAGCCGCGCGAGCTCTGCCTCGAGCCTGGCCGGATCTCCCCCCGTCACCGCATCGACGAAACGCGACAGATCCGCCTCGCCATTGCCCGCGGTGATCGCGTCAAACTGCGCGTGCGTCACGGCGACCGGCCGCTCGGGCGCGGCATCGACGTAAAGCGCGAGCTTGACGATCTCCGAGGCGAGCACCGCGCGATCGCCCTCGGCGGATTCCGCCAGGCGCCGCGCAATGTCCTCGTCGATGCGCAGCCCCTGCTCGCGGCCGAGTTGGACCGCGAGCCGGTCGAAATCGGCGTCGCTGGGCGGCCAGCTCTGGAAGGTCATCGCCGCCTTGTCGGCATCGAGCCGCTTGACCAGCTTGGCGTCCTTCTTGAGCGCGCCCGCGATCAGCACCACGGGGTTGCCCGCGGCGGGCGCCTCCATCAGCGCCTCGACCGCGGCCAGGCAGCTATCGGTGACGCCCTCGACGCGGATGTGACGCGCACCGCCGAACATCGACATCGACGCCGCCTCGTCGGCGAGCAGCGCGGTGTCGGCGACCAGCCGCGTGGGCTCGAGGTCGATCCGCTCGGCCTCGGCGCCCATCGCGATCTCGAGCCGCCTGGCGAGCGCGCGCGATCCCGATTCGTCGGCGCCGTAGAGAAGATAGCAGCGGATCGCAGGATCGATGCGATCGAGCGCGCGCTCGATCGCGGCGCTCTTTGCCATGTCAGCGGTCCATCGCTCAGCGGCCCTGCGTGCGGCGCGCGAAGATCGCGACGCGTGCGACGATCTGGTCGGCAACCTCGCTCGTCAGATTCTCGAGCGCGGTCTGCTCGGCGGCGACGGTCGCATAATCCGAGCTGACCACATCGATTCCCGCGTCCGAACCGGCGCTGGCGTCGAGCAGCGTCGTGCCCTCGGCGTCGGCCGTCACCAGCCGGAAACGCGCGCGCAGCGTCCGACGCTCGCGCGTCACCGTATTGTCCGATCGGATACCCAGCCCGATGATCTTGTCGTCGAGCTCGACGATCAGCTTGTAGCGCGCGGTGTCGTGCCCCGCGGACCCGATCCGGTCGGAGAGCGCATTGCGCATAAGCCAGCCAGACTGGCCCGCGATCGGCTCGATCTCGATCTGCGCCAGCTTCTGCGCGACGACCCCGTGCGTGCCCCCCTCGTAGAGCGGATGCAGCCCGCACCCCGCAAGCGGCGCCAGCAGCAGCGGCAGCAGCAGCGCGGCGCCGCGCGTCATGCGACGAGATTCACGAGTCGGTCGGGCACGACGATCACCTTCTTGGGCTCGCGCCCCTCGAGGAAGGCGACGATCTTGTCCGATCCGCGCGCCATTGCCTCGAGTACCGACCTGTCGGCGCCCTTGGGTGCCGTCAGCGTGTCGCGCAGCTTGCCGTTGACCTGGATCGCGATCGTCACCTCGTCGTCGATCAGCAGCGCGGGATCAACCGCAGGCCAGGCGGCGAGCGCGATCAGGCCGTCATGACCGCGCAGCTGCCAGCCTTCCTCGGCGACATGCGGGATCATCGGCGCGACCAGCAGCAGCAGACCGTCGATCGCCTCGGCGCGCGAGGCGCTCGGCGCCGCCTTCTCGAGCGCACCGACCAGCTCGAACAGCTTGGCGACCGCCTTGTTGAACGACAATGCCTCGATGTCGGTGGCGATGCCGGCGATCGTCTTGTGCAGCCGGCGGTCGATCGCGATGTCGCGCCCCTCTGCAGGCGCGCGATCGCTCGCCAGCCGCCAGACGCGCTGGACGAAGCGCCACGCGCCCTCGATTCCCGCCTCGGACCATTCGAGATCGCGCTCGGGCGGGCTGTCGGAGAGCATGAACCAGCGCGCGGCGTCGGCGCCATATTGGTCGATGATCGCGGTCGGATCGACCGTGTTCTTCTTCGACTTCGACATCTTCTCGATGCGGCCGATGGTCACCGGCTCGTCCGTCCCGATCACGACGCCGTCCCGGATTTCCTCGGGCGACAGCCAGCGGCCGTCGGGCGCCTGATAGGTCTCGTGCGTGACCATGCCCTGCGTGAAGAGTCCGGCGAAGGGCTCGGCGAAACCGATCTTGCCGACGCGCTGCAGCGCGCGCGTCCAGAAGCGCGCGTAGAGCAGGTGGAGGATCGCATGCTCGACGCCGCCGATATATTGGCCGACGGGGAGCCACTGCGCGACGACCTTCGGGTCGAACGCCCTGTCCGCGGGCTGGCTGGCGAAGCGCAGGAAATACCAGGACGAATTGACGAAGGTGTCGAACGTATCGGTTTCGCGCCGCGCGGCGCCGCCGCAGGTCGGACATGCGACATGCTTCCATGTCGGATGATGGTCGAGCGGATTGCCGGGTTTGTCGAAGCTGACGTCCTCGGGCAGCACGACGGGCAGCTGGTCGCGCGGCACCGCAACGGGGCCGCAGGTCGCGCAATGGATGATCGGGATCGGCGTGCCCCAATAGCGCTGGCGTGAGACGCCCCAGTCGCGCAGCCGCCAGACCGTGGTGCCCTGGCCCCAACCCCCGGCCTCGGCGCGCGCGATCACCGCCGCCTTGGCCTCGTCGACGGTCATGCCATCGAGGAAGCGCGAGTTCACCAAGCGTCCGGGGCCGGTATAGGCCTCGTCGTGGATCGGCTTGTCCGCCTCGCCGTCGGCGGCAACGACGCGCGGCACCGGCAGCATATATTTGCGCGCGAAGTCGAGATCGCGCTGGTCATGCGCGGGCACGCCCATCACCGCGCCCGTGCCATAGCCCATCAGCACGAAATTGGCGACGAAGACGGGCAGCTTCCAGCTCGGATCGAAGGGGTGGACGGCGTTCAGCCCGGTATCGAAGCCCTTCTTCTCGGCGGTCTCGAGCTCGGCGGTGGCGGTGCCGGTGTGGCGGCACTCGTCGGCGAAGGCGGCGAGCGCGGGGTTGGTCTGGGCGAGCGCGAGCGCGAGCGGATGATCCGCGGCGATCGCGACGAAGCTCGCGCCGAAGATCGTGTCGGGGCGGGTGGAATAGACGTCGATCGTGTCTATTCCCCTCCCTGAAAGGGAGGGGGTAGGGGTGGGTTCGTCTCTATCGGAAGCGACGCCCGCCACAGGCGAACCCACCCCCGGCCCCTCCCTTTCAGGGAGGGGAGTTTCCAGCGCGAACGAAAACCGCAGCCCCTTCGAGCGTCCGATCCAGTTCGCCTGCATCAGCTTGACCTTGTCGGGCCAGTCGCCGAGCGTTTCCAGTCCGTCGAGCAGATCCTCGGCGAAGTCGGTGATCTTGAGGAACCATTGCGACAGCTTGCGCCGCTCGACCAGCGCGCCCGAGCGCCAGCCGCGCCCGTCGATCACCTGCTCGTTGGCGAGCACGGTCATGTCGACCGGATCCCAGTTGACGTCGCTTTCCTTGCGGTAGGCGAGCCCGGCTTCCATCAAGTCGAGGAACAGCGCCTGCTCGTGCCCGTAATAATCGGGCTCGCAGGTCGCTAGTTCGCGGCTCCAGTCGAGCGCGAAGCCGAGCCGCTTGAGCTGCGCCTTCATCGTCTCGATATTGGCGCGCGTCCAGGTGCCGGGATGCACCTTCTTCTCCATCGCGGCATTTTCGGCGGGCATGCCGAAGGCGTCCCACCCCATCGGGTGGAGCACCTCGTGGCCGGTCATCCGCTTGTAGCGCGCGAGCACGTCGCCCATCGCATAGTTGCGGACATGGCCCATATGGATGCGCCCCGACGGATAGGGGAACATCTCGAGCACATAGGCCTTGGGCTTGGCGCTGGCGTCGTCGGCGCGGAACGCCTGGCACGCGTCCCACGCCTGTTGCCAGCGGCCGTCGGCGGCGAGCGGGTTGAAGCGGCGATCCGGTTCCATCGTCGTTATGGTGGTCCTAGGCGGGATCAGCCCGAAACCGCGCCGCGGCGCAGATCGCGGGCGCGCTCGAGGATGATGTCCTCGAGCTTCTGCACGGTCTGCGCGGCAACCGGCGCCTCGATCCACTGGCCGTTCTGGCTGATCTCGCGCGAAGCGGCGACGCGGATCGCGTCGGCGCGCAGATCCTGGTCGAGGATCGTGATGGTGAGCTTCATCCGCTCGGTCGGCGTCGACGGATTGGCATACCAGTCGGTGACGATCACGCCGCCGTTCGAATCCGCCTGGACCAGCGGCATGAACGACACGGTATCGAGCGAGGCGCGCCACAGATAGGCGTTGACGCCGATCTGCGTCACCTTGGACGCCGCGAGATCGGCCATGATCGGCTTCTTGTCCTTGTGCGCGCAACCCGCGAGCAGAAGGGCGGCGGCGAAAGCGCCGGCGAGCGGGCGCGGGAAGCGGGCAGGGAGCAGCATCATCTGGTGCCTTCGGAACGCAGGGAATGGGGCATCTATAGAGGCTCGCCCGCCGCCCGCAAGCGCCGAGCGCCGCCCCGAGCGCCGGATCGCGGCGGCGCGGCTGTGGACCGCGTGCAACAGCGTCGCCAATTCGGTTACGGACCCGATCCTTCCGATGACATCGGCGTTTGGCTCATGCTAGGCGCGATCAACAGGGACATAAGAAGACGAAATGCACGCGAGTCGGACGATAGGCATCAAGCGCAAGGGGGTCGCCGTGGCGACGCTCGCGCTGTGGCTCGTCCCGACGATGGTGCATTCCGCGCAGACCCAGCATCCGATCCACAAAAAGCATATCGGGCGCATCGCGCCGTTTGCCGTCAATTCGATCGGCTCGTTCACGCCCGCCGCGGCCGACGCGCATTTCGGATCGAGCTTTGGCCGCGCCGGTCTTGGATCGTCGTCGGGCTTCCGGTTCACGCCGTCGCTGACCCCGGGCGGCTCGCGCCGCGTCACGGTCGCGGTGCGCGCCCGTGCGGCGACTCCCGAGCAGGCCGAGCGCAGCGCCTTCTCCGGCTCGCTGAGCGGTCTGACGCCCTATGCCTATAATCTCGGCGTTTCGGTCGGCTGGAAGCGCTTTGCGGTGACCTCGGATTACAGCAAGGTCGATCTCGGCGGCCTGCCGGGCAGCCGCGAGGCGGCCGACGTCGCGGTCAGCTACGCGGGCCACCGCTGGAGCACGCGCCTCGCGCTCGCCGCCGATCGCAGCATCGGCGATACCGATCGCCTCGTCGATTCCGATCGCTCGGGCGTTGCGGTCGATCTCGGGGGCTCCTATTCGATCAGCAACCGCCTCGATGTCACCGGCGGGGTCCGCTATCGCAGCGAGAAGGATCGCCTGCTGGAGCTGTCCGACAATCGCCGCGACAGCCAGGCCGTCTATATCGGCACTGCCTTCCGCTTCTAGTCGCCGCGCCGACGCCCGGCGCCTCGATCACCGGACAGACGGGGTTGGCGGCAGGGCATCGGCGCTCCTATAGCGCGGCATGCGCCAAACCGAAGCTTCCGATGCCGCCACGCGGCTCGCCGCCGTCCGTGAGACGCTCGCCCGCGCCGCGGCACTGGCCGGCCGCCCCGCCGACGCGGTGACGCTGATCGCGATCTCCAAGACGATTCCGGCCGACGGCATCGTCCCGCTGCTCGAGGCCGGGCAGCGCGCGTTCGGCGAGAATCGCGTCCAGGAAGCACAGGTGAAATGGCCGGCGCTCCGCGATCGCTACGCCGGCGTCGTGCTGCATCTCGTCGGCCAGCTCCAGTCGAACAAGGTGGCCGACGCGGTGGCACTCTTCGATGCGATCCATTCGATCGACCGGTCGTCGCTGGTGCAGGCGCTCGGCAAGGCGCTTGCCGCAAGCAACCGGCGCCCCGATTGCTTCCTCCAGGTCAATATCGGCGACGAGCCGCAAAAGGGCGGCTGCGCGATCGCCGCGCTGCCCGCTCTGCTCAGCGAGGCGCGCGCCGCGGGGCTGCCGGTGGTGGGGCTGATGGCGGTACCGCCCGCCGATACCGAGGCAGCGCCCTATTTCGCGCTGCTCGCCAAGCTGGCGAAGGATCATGGGCTCGCGCAGCTCAGCATGGGCATGTCGGGCGATTACGAGACCGCCGCGATGCTGGGGGCGACGCATGTGCGGGTCGGGACCGCGCTGTTTGGCGGGCGGCAACCGGCCTAGACGGACGGGCGCAGCAGACGCAGGACGCCGATATCGGCATCGATCAGCCCCTGCCAGACCATCCGCCCCGCGACGAACAGGATCACGCACAGCCCGATATAGGCGATCCAGCGGTGCCGCTCGATGAAGCGCGCGATCAGATTGGCGGCGAGCGCCATCAGCGTCACCGAGGTCGCCAGCCCGATCAGCAGCACCGCCGGATGCGCGCGCGCCGCGCCCGCCACCGCGAGCACATTGTCGAGGCTCATCGACAGATCGGCCAGCGCGACCTGCAGCACGGCTCGCCCGAAGTCTTTCGCCGGCCGGACACTCTCGGCGGCGTGCACGGCATGATCGGCCTCGCGCAGCTCGCGGAACAGCTTCCACGCGACCCACAGCAACAGCAGACCGCCCGCAAACAGCAGCCCGATTACCTTGAGCAGCTGCGTCGCAATCAGCGCGAATCCGATCAGGAAGACCAGCGCAACCCCGACGCCGATGCCGAGCACGCGGCGGCGCTGCGCCGCGGGCAGTCCTGCCGCCAGCGTGCCGAGCACGACGACATTGTCGCCGGCCAGCATCAGGTCGATCGCCAGCACCTGCGCGAGCGCGGCGAGGCCGCCGGCGGAGAGGATATCGGCGAGGTAGGTCATGCGGAGCGACCTAGCATAACGGTCGATGCGGTTCCCCGGCGAAAGCCGGGGCCCAGAGCCGCAAGCGCGGCGCCCGAAACCCTGGGCCCCGGCTTTCGCCGGGAAACGGGAAGCGGCGACCGTCCTACGAGTTCATCGAGTCGAAGAAATCCTCGTTGGTCTTCGAATCCTTCATCTTGTCGAGCAGGAACTCCATCGCGTCGGTGGTGCCCATCTGCATCAGGATCCGGCGCAGCACCCACATCTTCGAGAGCTTGGTCTTGTCGATCAGCAGCTCTTCCTTGCGCGTGCCGGACTTGCCGACGTCGATCGCCGGGAAGATGCGCTTGTCGGCGACCTTGCGGTCGAGAATGATCTCGGAGTTGCCGGTGCCCTTGAACTCTTCGAAGATCACCTCGTCCATGCGGCTGCCCGTATCGATCAGCGCCGTCGCGATGATCGAGAGCGAACCGCCCTCCTCGATGTTGCGCGCCGCGCCGAAGAAGCGCTTGGGACGCTGCAGCGCGTTGGCGTCGACGCCGCCGGTCAGCACCTTGCCCGACGAGGGAACGACGGTGTTGTAGGCGCGGCCGAGGCGGGTGATCGAATCGAGCAGGATGACGACATCCTTCTTGTGCTCGACGAGGCGCTTGGCCTTCTCGATCACCATCTCGGCGACCTGGACGTGGCGCTGCGCGGGCTCGTCGAAAGTCGAGGAGATCACCTCGCCCTTGACCGAGCGCTGCATGTCGGTGACTTCCTCGGGCCGCTCGTCGATCAGCAGCACGATCAGGAACACCTCGGGGTGGTTGTCGGTGATCGCCTTGGCCATGTTCTGCAGCATGACCGTCTTGCCGACGCGGGGGGGCGCGACGATCAGCGTGCGCTGGCCCTTGCCCTGCGGCGAGACGATGTCGATCACCCGCGCCGACTTGTCCTTGACGGTCGGATCGAGCGTGTCGAGGCTGAGCTTGCGCTCGGGATAGAGCGGCGTGAGATTGTCGAAATTGACCCGGTGGCGGACCGCATCGGGATCGTCGAAATTGATCGAGACGAGGCGGGTCAGCGCGAAATAGCGCTCGCCGTCCTTGGGCGCGCGGATCTCGCCCTCGACGGTGTCGCCGGTGCGCAGGCCGAATTTGCGGACCTGGTTGGGCGAGATGTAGATGTCGTCGGGGCCGGCGAGATAGTTCGCCTGCGGGCTGCGCAGGAAGCCGAAGCCGTCGGGGAGCACCTCGATCGTGCCCTCGCCCATGATCTGCTCGCCCTGCTCGGCCTGCTCCTTGAGGATGGCGAACATCAGGTCCTGCTTGCGCATCGTCGAGGCACCCTCGACGCCGAGCTCTTCGGCCATGGTCACGAGGTCGGCGGGGGCGGTCTTCTTGAGGTCTTTGAGATGCATGAGGAGTCCTGGACGGGAGATGTTCGGGAGTGAGGCTTCGCGACGGGGAGCAAACGACAGGACGTCGATGTCGGGAAAGAGAGTCCGCGCAGGAGGCGGACGGCCTTGAGTCGGGAGCTAGGTCGCGGCGAGAGGCAAGTCAAGCGGGGTTGCGATGGGTGGCGGGCTTGACCGTCGCGGGCTTGCCGTCCTTCCCGCTGAGGCAGGCATCGATACGCGCGGCGCCTGACGATCGAACGCAGCGTCTCCGGATCCCGGATCAAGTCCGGGATGACGAAGACAAGGGGACCGCGACCATGCCCGCTCAGAACGGTTTGACGATCGCCAGGATCACGATCAGGATCGTCGCCACCCCGGGCACCTCGTTGAGCATCCGCAACGTCTTTCCGGCGATCGTCGCGCGCCCGGTCGCGAGCTTCTTGGCATAGCCGACGGCCCAGCCATGATAAGCCGACAGCAGCACGACCAGCGCGATCTTGGCGTGCAGCCAGCCAAGCCCTGGCACGCCATCCGCGATCCCGTCGTTGATCGCAAGCGCGATGCCGAGCACCCACACCGCGATCATCGACGGCGTCAGGATGATGTGGCGCAGCTTGGATTCGCGTTCGACCCAGCGCGCCTCCTCCGCCGAATTCCCCAGCGCCTCCTGATGATAGACACAGTAGCGCGGCAGCATGAACAACCCCGCCATCCAGAAGATGACGACGATCAGATGCGCCGCCTTCACCCAGGAATAGGCATCCCCCAGCCAACCGCTCATCTCTCGGCCCTCACCAGTTGGAGCAATCGCTCGACATGCGCGATCGGGGTGAACTGACCGATCCCGTGGCCGAGATTGAAGATGTGCGGGCGATTCGCAAAGGCCCGGCGAATGCGCGCGACGCCCTCCTCGAGCGGTTCTCCGCCCGCCAGCAGCGCAAGCGGATCGAGATTGCCCTGCACCGGCAATCCTGCGGGCAGCACGTCGTTCGCCCAGACCGGATCCACCGTCTCGTCGAGCCCGATCGCATCGGCGCCGACCGCGCGGGCATAGGCGGGGAGACGACCGCCCGCGCCCTTGGGAAAGGCGATTACCGGCGTATCGGGGTAGCGCGCCTTGAGCGCCGCGACGATCCGCGCGGTCGGCGCGATCACCCAGCGATCGAACTGATCGGGCGCGAGGCTTCCCGCCCAGCTGTCGAAGATCTGCACCGCGTCGACACCCGCTTCGATCTGGCCGCACAGATAGTCGATCGTGGCCTGCTCGATCGCGGCGATGATCGCAGCGAACGCCAGGGGGTCGCGATAGGCCATGATCCGGGCGTCGCCATGGTCCTTCGAACCCTCGCCGGCGATCATGTAGGTCGCGACCGTCCACGGTGCGCCCGCAAAGCCCAGGAATGTCGTCTCAGGCGGCAGCGCGGCGGCGACGCGCCTGACGGTCTCGTAGATCGGCTGCAGCCGCTGTGGGACCGCCTGGAGCGCCTCCAGCGTGCTGTCCTTGAGCGGAGGCACGAGCCGCGGCCCCTCGCCGGCGCCGAAGCTCAGATCCTGGCCGAGCGCGTGCGGGATGACGAGGATGTCGGAAAAGAGGATCGCACCGTCGAAGCCGAAGCGACGGATCGGCTGGAGCGTCACCTCGGCGGCGCTCGCCGGATCGTAGCAGAGCGCGAGAAAGCCCCCCTTGTCGGCTCTGAGCGCGCGATATTCGGGCAGGTATCGCCCGGCCTGTCGCATCAGCCACACCGGCGGCGGATCGCGCCGTTCGCCGCGCAGCACGGCGAGCAGCGGCCGGTTCGGCTCAGGGGCACGAGACGCCGAACGCGAGGACTCCATATCTATCCTTTAGATTCAAGATGAGTTGTTGAGAGTCAGTAGGGCCGCGCGAAGCGGGGTTTATGCGCGCGACACGCAATTGCCAACATCTGCGTCGCCGATTGACTCGACGCCTGCACCGCGAGTCGATCGGCTCCGCTCCCATGATCCACAGGCTGTGGACAATCCGCGCGGGCTGTGGACGATTCGGTCGGCAACCCGCGGATCATGGGCATGGAATCGCGGCGCCCCGATCCGCGCGGCTTGTCGGCAGGCTGCGCGCATGCTTATCCACAGACTTTGCCCGAGCGGCCGGGGCGGCCGTTCGGCAGGGGGTTTTCGACCATGCGTCTGCACCTGCATCTGCTGTCCGATTCGACCGGCGAGACGCTGGAGAACGTCGCCAAGGCAGGGCTGGCGCAGTTCGAGGGAGTCGAGGCGGTCAAGCATTTCTGGCCGATGGTGCGCTCGGAGGGTCATCTCGATCGCGTCCTTGTCGAGATCGCCGCCAAGCCCGGGCTGATCATCTACACGCTGGTCAACTCGACCGTCCGCAGCCGGCTCGAGGCGCGCTGCCATGCGCTGGGCCTGCGCGCGGTTTCCGCGCTCGATCCGGTGATCGATGCGCTGTCGCGGCTGCTCGGCAAGGAGACGATCACGCGCCCCGGCGGTCAGCATACATTGGATGCCGCCTATTTCGACCGGGTCGAGGCGATCCATTATACCATCGCGCATGACGACGGGATCGCCTCGGACGATTGGGAGGAGGCCGATATCGTGCTCGCGGGCGTGTCGCGCTCGTCCAAGACGCCGACGTCGATCTATCTCGCCAATCGCGGATTCCGCGTCGCCAACATCCCGCTGGTGGTCGAGAGCCCGCCGCCGCCGATTCTGTTCCGCCTGGTCAAGCCGCTCGTCGTCGGTCTCACCACCAGCCCCGACCGGCTGATCCAGATCCGCCGCAACCGGCTGCTCTCGCTCAACCAGACGACCGAGACCGCCTATGTCGACCAGGAACGCGTCGCGCGCGAGCTCGCTTATGCCCGGCGGATGTTCTCGGACCATGGCTGGCCGGTGATCGACGTCACGCGGCGCTCGATCGAGGAAACCGCCGCGGCGATCATCAACCTGGCCACCGAGCGGCGCGACAAGCTCGGCGCCGTCGACAAGGTCAGCGCATGATCGTCCTCGCCTCGGGAAGCGCCTCGCGCCGCGCGATGCTCGAGGCGGCGGGCGTCGCGTTCGACGTGGTGCGTCCGCACGTCGACGAGGACGCCGCCAAGGATTCGCTCAAGGCCGAAGGAATCGAAGCGCGTGGGCTTGCCGATGCGCTCGCCGAACTCAAGGCGATCAGCGTGTCGCGGCGCCAGCCCGGGCGGATCGTGATCGGCAGCGACTCGATCGTCGCGCTGGCGGACGGCACCATGCTCGACAAGCCCGAGAGCCGCGATCGCGCCGCCGAGCAGCTGTGCATGATGCGCGGCGGCACCCACCGGCTGGTCAGCGCGGTGGTGGCCGCGCGCGACGGGGTGCCGGTCTGGCGGGATGTCGATACCGCCCGTCTGCATGTCCGCGCCTTCTCCGACGCGTTCGTCGAAACCTATCTCGATGCCGAATGGCCGGCGATCGCGGGCTGCGTCGGCTGCTTCCGGATCGAGGGGCCGGGGGTGCAGCTCTTCTCCAAGGTCGAAGGCAGCCAGTTCACCATCCTGGGAATGCCGTTGCTGCCCTTGCTCGGCTGGTTGCGCGACGTCGGCGAGATGCCGGCATGACGCTTCGCTATGCCGAGGTGATCGGCGATCCGATCGCGCAGTCCAAATCGCCCGCCATTCATCGTTTCTGGCTCGCCGCGCTGGGGATCGAGGCCGACTATCGTGCCTACCATGTCCGCGCCGATGGTCTCGCCGACTATCTGGCCGTGCGGCGCGCCGATACCGCCTGGTGCGGCTGCAACGTCACCATGCCGCACAAGCAGGCGGTGATGCCGTTGCTCGACCGGCTCGACGGCGAGGCGAGCGCGATCGGCGCGGTCAACACGATCGTGCGCGAGCCCGACGGCACGCTGAGCGGGCATAACACCGATGCGGCGGGCTTTCTCGAGCCGTTGCGTGCGGTGCTCGCCCGTCGCCATCTGTTTCGCATGGCGCGCATCCTCGGCACCGGCGGCGCGGCGCGTGCGATCGTCGCGGCGCTGGCGAGGCAGAATATGACGCTGGTGCTCGCCGGGCGCGACCCGGACAAGGCGCAGGCGCTGCTCGACGAGCTTGCGCCGGCGAGCGCCTCGATCGACCATCATGCGGTGCGGCTCGATCATTTCGCGCAACCGACCGATTTCGCGTTCGACGATCGTGCCGGTTGCCTCGATCTGGTGGTCAACGCGACTTCGCTCGGCATGCTCGGCCAGCCACCGCTGGGCTTCGATCTCAGCCACGCGCCGCCGGGCAGCATCGTCTATGATATCGTGACGGCACCGATCGAGACGCCGCTTCTGCGCACGGCGCGCGCACGCGGGCTCGAGACGGTCGACGGGCTCGAGATGCTGATCGGCCAGGCCGCGGTCGCGTTCCGGCTGTTCTTCGACGCCGATCCGCCGCGCGACCGCGACGCCGATCTGCGCGCATTGCTGACCGCGTGATCCCGCGCAGATGATCCTCCTCGGCCTCACCGGATCGATCGGCATGGGCAAGTCGACCGTCGCGGACATGTTTCGCGGCGCGGGCGTTCCCGTGTTCGATGCCGATGCCGCGGTGCATCGGCTGCAGGGGCCGGGCGGCCTGTTGCTGCCCGCGATCGAGGCGGCCTTTCCCGGCACGACGGGCGCACGCGGCGTCGATCGTGCCGCGCTCGGCGCAGCCGTGTTCGGTGACCACGCCGCGCTGCGTCGGCTCGAGCGGATCGTCCACCCCGCGGTCGCGCAGGCGCGCGATGCCTTCATCCGCCGTCACCGCGCGCACCGGATCGTCGTCGACGACGTGCCGCTGCTGTTCGAGACGCATGGCGAAGCACGCGTCGATGCGATCGTCGTGGTCTCCGCGCCCGCCTGGATGCAGCGCCGGCGCGTGCTCGCGCGGCCCGGGATGACCGAGCGGAAATTCGCGCAGATCGTCGCGCGGCAGACACCCGACATCGCCAAGCGGCGCGGCGCCGATTTCATCATCCCGACCGGTGTCGGCATCGCGCGGACGCGCCGTCACGTCCTCGATCTGCTCGCTTGCCTCCGGACGCGCGGGGTCCGATATTGCAGGGCATGCGCGAGATCGTCTTCGACACCGAAACCACCGGCCTGAGCCACCAGAACGGCGACCGCCTGGTCGAGATCGGCTGCATCGAGCTGATCAACCGCAACGAGACCGGGCGGACCTTCCACGCCTATTTCCATCCCGATCGCGACATGCCGGTCGAGGCCGAGCGCGTCCACGGCCTGTCGATCGGCTTCCTCTCGGACAAGCCGCGTTTTCACGAGGGTGTCGAGGATCTGCTCGCCTTTCTCGGCGACGCGCCGCTGGTCGCGCACAACGCCGCGTTCGACGTCGGCTTTCTCAACGCCGAGCTGACGCTGTGCGGCCGGTCGATCGTCGCGATGGAGCGGATGATCGACACGCTGGCGATGGCGCGCAGCCGCCATCCCGGCGCCAAGCACAGCCTCGATGCGCTGTGCACGCGCTACGGCATCGATCGCAGCCACCGCATCAAGCATGGCGCGCTGCTCGACGCGCAGCTGCTCGCGCAGCTCTATGTCGAGCTGTGCGGCGGCCGACAGATCGGGCTCGGGCTGGGCGAGACCGTCGCCAGTGCCGCCGCGCGTGCCGCCGCGGCCGACGCGATCGCCGCGCCGGCCATCCGGGCGATCCGCCCGCCGCGGCCGCACGCCGCTTCGCCCGACGAGATCGAACGGCACGAAGCGTTCGTCGCGACGTTGATCAATCCCGTCTGGACCCTCACCGGCCCTGCGGTTGACGCAACCGGACGGCCGGCCTAGCCCGCCCGCCCGCAGAACAAGTAGGAGATCGAGACATGGACATCCGCGTATCCGGCCATCAGGTCGACACCGGCGAGGCTCTTCGCGAGCATGTGTCCGATCGACTGGGTGGGATCGCCGAAAAGTATTTCGCGCGCGCCATCTCCGCTCAAGTGACCTTCGGCACCGCGCCGCACGGCGCGTTCAGCTGCGACATCGTCTCCAACGTGATGAAGGGCGTCGTGCTCAAGGCGTCGGGATCGGGGCAGGAGGCGCATCCCGCGTTTGACGAGGCCGCCGCCAAGATCGAGAAGCAGCTGCGCCGCTATATGAAGCGGCTGCGCAGCCATAGCGGCAACGGCCATGGCGGCGAGGTCGATGGCGGCATCGACGCCAATGCCGGCTATACCGTGTTCAACGTCGGCGGCGAGGAGGAGGAGCCTTCCGATCACCCGCTGATCATCGCCGAGACGCGCGTCGACGTGCCCGATGCCACCGTGTCGGATGCGGTGATGATGCTCGATCTGCGCAACACCGGCGCCTTGCTGTTCAAGAATTCGGGTACGGGGGCATTCAACATGGTCTATCGCAGAAACGACGGCACGATCGGCTGGGTCGAACCGAACCGGCTGGGCTGATCGCGCGTTAACTCCCTGACGATGGACGACTTCAGCGACCTGCTGCCGCCGCAAGCGGTGTTCCACGATCTGGCGGCGTCTTCGAAGAAGGCGCTGTTCCAGACCCTGTCGGGTCTTGCCGAGCGTCAATTGGGGCTTCAGGCGCGCGAGGTCGCCAAGCGGCTCGCCGATCGCGAGAAGTTGGGATCGACGGGCTTCGGCGGCGGCGTCGCGATCCCGCACGGCAAGATCGACGGGCTCGGTCGCGTCGTCGGGCTGTTCGCGAAGCTCGCCCAGCCGATCGAGTTCGCCGCGATCGACGGCCTCCCGGTCGATCTCGTCTTCCTGCTGCTGTCGCCGACCGATGCCGGCGTCGAGCATCTCAAGGCGCTCGCGCGCGTGAGCCGCCGGCTGCGCGATCGCGGGTTCGTCGCCAAACTGCGCGGCGCGGGCTCGGCGGATGCACTTTACGCGCTGTTCGCGGGCGGCGAATCGCGCGACGCTGCATGACGACCGGGCGATGAACGGGGCCGGCCCGGACGGCGCGGGGTCGGCGGGCGAGCGCGCGCACTTCGCTGCTCTCGAGAACCTGTATCGCGCCGCGCCGATCAACCACCTCTTCCGCTCTCGGCTCGAGATCGTCGAGGCCGGCGTTGCGCGGATCCATTTCACCGTCGACGAGCGCGTGTTTCACGCCGCAGGCGCGGCGCATGGCACGATCTACTTCAAGATGCTCGACGATGCCGCCTTCTATGCCGCCAACAGCCTGGTCAGCGACCGCTTCCTGCTGACCACCGCGTTCAACCTGCTTTTGACGCGGCCGATGAAGGCGGGGCCCGCCGTCGCGCAAGGGCGCTGGGTGAGTGGCCGGCGGCGCGTGATGGTTGCCGACGCGCATATGCTCGACGCATCCGGCGAGGAGGTCGCGCGCGGGACGGGCACGTTCATGCGTTCGCATTTTCCGCTTTCGTCGCTGTCCGGATATGCAGTCGCGACGACGGCGCCGGCGCCGGCCGGATGACGCCCCGGCTGACTTCGCGGATCGAGGTCTCGGCGCTCATCCGAACCGTCGAGGGGCGGGGCGGTCATGGCATGGTGCTGGCAAAGGGCGATGGCGACGCGGGTGCGATCCTGCTTCTGATCACCGAGCGCGGCGTCCCGCACGCCCTGCTCGAACGCGCGCTGACGATCTCCGGCGACTATGGCTGGCGTCGCGCAGGACCGCAAAATATTGCGGATTACCAAGAGATTAACCCCTATATAGAGGATCGCCGCAGGGTCGATGCCGATCTTTGGGTCGTCGAGTTGGACGTCGCAGGAGTCGAACGCTTCACCGCTGAAATGATCGCTATGGGTTGACCTCGCGCCTGTCCTCGGGGAGAGGCACGGGGATTGATCGGAACGGCTCCGCCTGTGTTTTCAGGGCGGTTCCGTAGTCGGGGGATCAAGACCGGCCCTAGGTGTTTTGGGGGACGGCGGGGTCAACCGCAGTTTAGCGGCTTCTAATGCGCCATTTCACGCGCGCTGCCCTCGCGGTAGCGTCATTTTTCTGCCTGCTCGGCACGGCCACCATCGCGGGGCCGTCCTTCGCCGCCGAAGGCGACGCTCCCCAGGGAAGCGCCACGGCGATGCTGGCAGCGGTCACGGCACCGCTCCTTGCCGTCGATGTCCGGGCTCTCGAGGCCCGTCATCCGGATTTCTCAACGTCGGGCACGACCGACGGTTCCCAGGCCCCCCAGATCAGCCCCACCGATTCCGCCGCGGTGATGCCGCGTTCGCTCGACGATCTGGTCGCCGACCGCGCCGCTGCGACGACCGGCGACGAGCAGGGCGACTGTCTCGCCACCTCTGTCTACTACGAGTCGAAGGGCGAGCCGCTCGACGGTCAGCTCGCGGTCGCTCAGACGATCGTCAACCGCACGACGTCGGGGCGCTTCCCGGGCTCGGTTTGCGGCGTAGTGCGCCAGCCGGGGCAATTCTCTTTCCTCCGTCACGGCGAGATCCCCACGCCGCCGCACGACAGCAGCGCGTGGAAGCGCGCCGTCGCGATCGCCACGATCGCGCGGGACGGCGTGTGGAAGCAGATCGCGCCCGCCGCGCTGTTCTTCCACGCCCGTCGCGTCTCGCCGGGCTGGGGCAAGATCAAGGTCGCCGCGCTCGGCAACCACATCTTCTTTCGCTGAGCCTCTTTTCCATGTTCGCCTGATGTTCTAGTCAGGCGATCATGGCGACTCGCGCATCCCTGCCCGAATGTTTTGCCGATGCGCCGCCGCAGGCGGTCGATGTCGCGCGCGGCGTCACGCGGCTGCTGTTCCGCGCCGACACGATGGCGCTGTGCGAGGTGCCGCTGGGCAATGGCCGACGCGCCGACATGATGGCGATCGACGGCAAGGGCTGCGTCACCATCGTCGAGATCAAGGTGTCGCGCGCCGATCTGCTAGGCGACGCCAAATGGCCCGACTATCTCGATTATTGCGACCGCTTCTACTGGGCGGTGCCCGCCGGCTTCGATTGTGCGCCGTTCGAGCGCGAGGCGCTCCGCCCCGGCATTGCTGGGCTGATCGTCGCCGATCGCTACGATGCGGTCATCGTCCGCGAGGCGGCGCACCGGCCGCTTGCCGCGCCGCGCCGCAAGGCCGAGACGCTGCGTTTCGCGAGACGGGCAGCGCGGCGCACCATGGCGGCGCTCGATCCCGGCCTCGACGCGCTCGATTGAGCGGCGGCGCCTCGGCCGGCGCCGGGGCTCAGTTGATCGACGGGCCGGCGACGTCCTTGTGGACCACCGGCTTCACCGACATGAGCAGCGCCAATATCTGCGTCGACCGGTTGTCGCGCTTGGCATAGTCGATCGCCGACATGCCCGCGACATGATCGGTCGCGTGCGGGTCCGCGCCATATTGCAGCAGCAGCCGCACCGAGCCCAGATCATGCGCCTGCGTCGCGACGATCAGCGCAGTCTCGCCGCGGCCATTGGCCAGATCGATCGACGCGCCGACCTGAAGCAGCAGATTCTCGCCGTCCTCGAAGCCGATCCGCGCGGCATCGACCAGGGCGGTGTTGCCGTCGCGATCCTTGCCGTCGACCGCCACCCCCCTGCTCAGCAGGAATTGCATCCAGGTCAGATCGCGGCGCTTGGTGACGATGTGGAGCGTATTGTCGCCGTCATTGTCACGACTGAGCAGGATCGTGCCCGGATTCTTGTCGAGCAGTTCGGTCGCCTTGTTGCCGTCGCGATCCTTCACCGCCTTGACGAAATCGGAGCTGCTCGACGAAAATTGCGCAGCGAGCGGCGCGGTGGCGAGCGTCATCGCAACGATCCCCACCACCGTCCTTGCCACGGTTCCAACACGACGCACCATCGATCGACACTCCCCGCCCGCAGGCCCCGCTTGCATCGCAGCGCATAGCAAAGCATGGCTGGCTTTGTCATGAACGCTCGTACCGCTTTTGTCGCCGCGTTCCTGCTGGCGACGGTGCCGCTCGCCGCGTGTCACCGCGAGCCGGCGACGCAGCCGCCGCTCGCTGGCGCCGCGATCGGCGGCGCATTCGCGCTGACCG
This sequence comes from uncultured Sphingomonadaceae bacterium, assembly GCA_903871605.1. GTDB lineage: Bacteria > Pseudomonadota > Alphaproteobacteria > Sphingomonadales > Sphingomonadaceae > Solisphingomonas. The sequence goes on along the minus strand of CAIQHF010000012.1, from coordinate 207,790 downwards.
ACCAGGATGGCCGCGCGGTGACCGACAAGGATTTCGCGGGACGCTACCGCGTGCTCTATTTCGGCTACAGCTTCTGCCCGGATGTCTGCCCGACAACGCTGCAGGCGCTGATGCAGGGCTATCACGGCTTCGCCGGCGCCGATCCGGCACGCGCACGAAAGCTGGTGCCGATCTTCGTCACGATCGATCCGGCGCGCGATACGCCGGCGGTGCTCAAGCAATATGTCGGCGCCTTCGGGCCCGAGCTCGAAGGGTTGACCGGCAGCCCCGGCGCGATCGCGGCGGTGGCGAAGGAATATGGCGTCTATTACAAGAAGCGTCCCGCAGCCGACGGCGCCAGCGGCTATCTGATGGACCATTCGAGCCAGGCGATCCTGTTCGGACCCCAAGGCCAGCCGATCGCGCTCGTCCCGACCGATCAGGGCGCCAAGGCGGTCACCGACACGCTGTCGCAATGGGTCCGCTGATGGCCGAGCGCTTCTGGGAGACCAAGCCGCTCGAGGCGATGACCCGCGAGGAATGGGAATCGCTGTGCGACGGGTGCGGTAAATGCTGCCTCCACAAGCTCGAGGACGATACTACGGGCGAGATCTACCCGACCAACGTCGCGTGCAAGCTTCTCGACGGCCGCAGCGGACGCTGCAAGGACTACAAGCATCGCCATGCCTATGTCCCCGAATGCGTGCGCCTTACGCCGCGCACGCTGCTGACGATCGACTGGCTACCCAGCACCTGCGCCTATCGCCTGCTCGCCGAGGGCCAGCCGCTGCGCGAGTGGCATCATCTGATCTCGGGCGATCCCGAATCGGTGCACCGCGCGGGGATCTCGGTACGCGGCTGGACCGTCTCCGAAGACGAGGCCGGCGACCTCGAACATCATATCGTCGAGCGTGAGCTCTGAGCTGTGCTTCGCGCATGGCGGGATCAGCCGGCCGCTGATCGTCCGCCGCGTCGCCAATGCGCGACGGATGCGGCTGGCGGTCGACCCGCGCGACGGCAGCGTGAAGCTGACGCTTCCCAGGCGCGGATCGGAGCGCGCCGCGCGCGCATGGGCGGAGACTCAGCGCGTCTGGATCGAGCGACAGCTCGCAAGTCTTCCCGCGCCGCGACCGATCGTGGCCGGCGGAACCGTCCCCTATCGGGGCGAGGATCTGCGCATCGACTGGTCGGCGGAGCGCTCGCGGACCGTTCACCACGCGGGCGACCGGCTGGTCGTCGGCGGCCCCGCCGAAGGCCTCTCCCGCCGTATCCTGGCCTGGCTCAAGCGTGAGGCGCATCGTCAGCTCGAAGCGGAGACGCGCGCGGTCGCGGCGGCGGCGGGGGTGACGGTGGGCCGCGTCGCGATCGGCGACCCGCGGTCGCGCTGGGGCAGCTGCTCGGCGGCGGGCGACATCCGCTATGCGTGGCGGCTCATCCTGGCGCCGCCTCATGTGCTCAGCTCCACCGTCGCGCACGAGGTCGCGCATCGGCTGCACATGGATCATTCCGCGGCGTTCCGCGCCGCCGAAGCGCGCTTGCTGGGAACCGATCCCGAGCCCGCGCGTCGCTGGCTCCGGCAGCATGGCGCGAGCCTCTACTGGGTCGGTTGCTGAGCGCCATGCGGTGGCGTCGTGCCGCTCTTGCGACCGAGCACGCCGTCTAACCAATGTTGGTCGAGCCGCTGCCCCTGCGCGGGCTGGGGGCCTGACGAATCGGGGACGGGCGGCGGCGGCGGTCCGCGCCAGTCGTCGTCGTCGTCCGAAGACGGCCGCGATCGCTTGGCCGCCGCGGGCGGCGGCGCCGCGCCGCTGTCGTCGGCCTGGCCGGGATCGCCGTCCGCGCCCGACGAGGGCTGCACCGGATTGCCGTCCGCATCGAGCGTCGGGATGCCATTGTCGGGCTGGCCGTAATAGGCCTCGTCGTCGGGCTCGAGCTGCGGCAGCGTCACCGCGGTGTCGAACTGCTCGACCGGACGATTGGCGACCGCCACCTTCATGTAATCGGCAAAGGCGCGCGCCGGGGCGCGGCCGCCATAGAGGCCGGGATTGGGCTTGGCGTCGTCGCGCCCCATCCAGATGCCCGTCGTCAGCCCCGACGAGAAACCGAGGAACCAGCCGTCGCGACTGGTCGAAGTGGTGCCGGTCTTGCCCGCGACCGGGCGGCCGATCTGCGCGCCGCGGCCGGTGCCGGTGTTGACCGCGGTCTGCAGCAGGTCGGTCATCTCGGCGGCGACCCAGGGCGCCACCAGCACGCGATTCTCGGGCGCGGCATGCTGATAGAGCAGCTTGTTGTCGGGCCCGACCACCTTGGTGATCGCATAGGGCGACACCATCACCCCCTTGTTGTCGACCTCGGCGAAGGCGCGCGTCATGTCGATCAGCTCGACGTCGGAGGTGCCCAGCACCATCGACGGATGCGTGTTGATCGGGGTCGAGATGCCGAAGCGACGCGCCATGTCGGCGACGGTGTCGAAGCCGAGCAGCTCGCCGAGCTTCGCCGCCACGGTGTTGAGCGACAGCGCGAAGGCGGTGCGGATGTTGATCGTGCCGAAGAAGCGGCGCTCGTCGTTGCGCGGGCTCCAGCCGTCGATCGTGACGGGCTCGTCGACGATCGATTCGTCGGGCTTGTGGCCCGCCTCGATCGCGGCGAGATAGACGAACAGCTTCCACGCCGATCCCGGCTGGCGCTGCGCGGTCACCGCGCGGTTGTAGTTGGAGGTGATATAGTCCTTGCCGCCGACCATCGCGCGCACCGCGCCGTCGCGCTCCATCGAGACCAGCGCGCCCTGCAGGCCGGCCGGCGTGTCGGCCTGGATCGTGCGATCGGCCTGGCGCTGCATGCCGAGATCGAGCGTCGTCCAGACGTCGAGCGGATCGGTCTGGTCGTCGATCAGCGACGAGAGCTGGGGCAGCGCCCAGTCGGTGAAGTAGCGTACGCTGTTCGACTTCGGCTCGGGCGCGAGCGTGACGCCGGCGGGGTCCGCCGAGGCGGCCTGCGCGCGGCTGATCTTGCCCGTCTCGACCATCGTCTCGAGCACGACGGCGGCACGGTCGCGCGCGGCCTGGACGTCCGCGGTCGGCGAATAGTTGGATGGTGCCTTGACCAGGCCCGCGATGATCGCGGCTTCGGGCAGGCTCAGATGGTCGGCGCCATGACCGAAGAATTTGCGCGACGCGGCGTCGATCCCATAGCTGCCGCCACCGAAATAGACCTTGTTGAGGTAGAGCTCGAGGATCTGGTCCTTCGAGAATTTGCGCTCGAGCGCGAGGCTGATGATCGCCTCGCGGATCTTGCGCCCGAAATTCTTGTTGCTGGTGAGGAAGATGTTGCGCGCGAGCTGCTGCGTGATCGTCGAGCCGCCCTGCGTCCAATGGCCCTGCCTGGCGCGCACACCGACCGATCGCATGATGCCGATCGGATCGACGCCGGGATGTTCGTAGAATCGCCGGTCCTCGACCGAGACCATCGCGTCCTTCATCACCTGCGGGATCTGGTCCGATCGCAGCCACTGGCCATAGCTCGGCCCCAGCGACACGAGCACCGTCCCGTCGACCGCGTGGACGCGGATCATCTGCCCGTTGGGCGAGGATTTGAGCGAATCGAAGCTGGGCAATGACGACATCGAGACGCCGACCGCGACGACGAGCGCGATCAGCGCCAGGACCAAGGCTGCGCCGCCGATCTTGATCACCGTCAGCAACGCGGTCACGAGCCCACTCCTCTGTCGGCTGCGAGGCGGTTCGGGCGGCGGGGGCGGGGGAGCCTGTCGCGGGGTCTGGCGGATCGGGCGAGCCATGGGATGTGCCAGCGATTAGCCGGTCGCGCGTCCGCTCACAAGCGCGCAGCGCGGATCGCGGGCATCGGTCATTCGAGCCCGGTCAGTCGAGCCGGGTCAGCCGCGCGGCCAGTGCGGCGAGCCCCGGCGCGACGCCGACCGCGGCGATCAGCGCGCGTGCGCCGGTCGGATGCTCGGCGGCATGCCAGAGCGCCGCTGCGAGCGATAGCGGACGACGCAGCCGTCGCGCGAATCGCGGCTGGAAGTCGGCCGACGGTTCGCCGCGCACGATCGCATCGGCGGCGGCCACGCCGCTCGCGACCGCGATCGCCATGCCTTCGCCGGCGAGCGACGGGATGACGCCGCACTGGTCGCCGACGCGATAGACCCCCGCATCGCCGCGATGCGCGCGCCAGCCATAGGGGATGTTGGCGATCGCCTGCGCCGGCCCGATCCCCGCCGTGGCCGCGAGCCGCCGGGCGAGCGCGGGCGCCTCCTCGGCCAGCGCCGCGAGCAGCGCATCGGGGCGGTTGCCCGCCTCGGCCAGGCGCGACGGCCGCACCGCGAGACACAGATTGGCGCCGCCATGCTCCTGCAGGTTGAGCCCGGCATAGCCGCCGCGAAACAGGTGGAGTTCGATCCGCCCGGCGATCAGCCTGGTCAGCGCCGCGCTCGGTGCAAGCCGCCAGCGCAGACCGATCGCGGCATTCGCCCCCGGCCTGGGGCGCGCGGCGCCGCGCAGTTCATGCTTGCCGGTGGCAAGGACGAGCGCGTCGCCGCCGATCGTTGCCCCGTCGTCGAGCCTGAGCGATCCCGCCTCGAACGCCCGCACGCCGACGCCGCGTTCGATCGCCGCGCCGGCGCGCCGCGCCTCCGCGAGCAGCGCGGAATCGAGTGATCGACGCGACAGGGCGGCGGCTGTGGCGGGTAGCGCGGCCGCGGCCTCGCGCGCCCCGTGCAGCAGCGCGACGCGGTCGATCCGGTGGGCGCCGAGCGCCAACGGGTCGACGCCGAGCGCCGCCAGCCGCGCGATCGTCGCCCAGCTGAGGAAGCCGCCGCACAGCGCGTCGCGCGTCTCGGCGTCGCGCTCGATCAGCAGCGGCCGCAGGCCGGCGCGCGTCAGGCCGATCGCTGCGGCCGCGCCGGCGGGCCCGCCGCCCGCGATCAGCGCAGCCGTTCGACGCATAGCCGGAACGGGAAGACACGTTTGACTGTGGCCGCGCCGATTCCCGCCTCGGCGAGGATCGGCGGCCATTCGGCGGGGCGGTAAGATCGCGCGATCGACAGCGTGCCGTCCTCGCGCACGATCCGGTGCCAGCGCATCAGCCGCGCGAGCAGCGGGAAGCCGAGATGCGGCAGCCGGTGGCGATGCAGATCGTTGACCAGCCAGCCCCGCGCCGATTCGGCCTCCATGAAGCGCAGGAAGGCGATCAGCTGCGCATGGTCCATATGATGCGCGACGAGGCTCGACGTGACGACGTCCCAGCCCTCCCCCGCGCAGTCGGCATAGTCGCCGGCGCGGAAGCGGATCGGCAGCGTCGGGTCGGTCGCGGTGCTCGCCACCTCGGCCGATCGCGGATTGAGGTCGATCCCGACGAGCTGCGCGGTGACGTCGCGCAGCACCGCCCAGCGCGCGATCCGGCGCAGCATGTCGCCATGGCCGAAGCCGACGTCGAGCAGCTTGAGCGTGCCGCCGCGCGGAACGGCGCGATCGAGAAAGCCGATCGTCGGCCGCGCCGCCATCGTCCAGCGATTGACCCGCGCCAGATCGGCCAGCAGCGCGGCATAGTCCTCAGGCGGCAGGTCGGCCGCGTCCATCTGCTCCTCGGCGATGATGCGCGAGGACAGGTTGATCATGCCGCCGACCGGAAGCGGAACCCCTCCGCGGCCAGCCCCGGGCCGAAGGCGATCGCAAGGCCATGTCCGATCGGCTTGGCCCCGTTGCGGGCGTCGCGCAGGATACGCTCGAACACGAACATCAGCGTCGCCGAGCTCATATTGCCGCAGTCACGCAGCACCGCGCGCGAATCGGCGAGCGCGTCGGGCGCGAGCGCGAAGCCCTGCTCGACCGCATCGAGCACGGTCCGGCCACCGGCATGGACCGCCCAGCCATCGATCGCGGCGATGTCGCCGAGGCCTGCGCGGAATGCGGGGTCGGCGATCGCCTCGCCGATCTTGGCGGGCACCGCGCCCGACAAATGCATCGCGAAGCCCATGTCGCCGACGGTCCAGCGGATCAGTTCCTGGCTGTCGGGCAGCGTCATCGCGAAGGGATCGGAGATGGCGAGCCCGACCGGATCGGCGCTGACCAGCGCCGCGGCGGCACCGTCGCCGAACAGCAGCATCGCCAGGATCGGCTCGAGCGCGGTGTCGGGCTGGAGATGCAGCGTGCAGAGCTCGACCGTGATGACGAGCACGCGCGCCGCCGGCTGCGATCGCACGATATGATGCGCAGTGCGCAGCGCCGAGACCGCGGCATAGCAGCCCATGAAGCCGATCAGCACGCGCTCGACCGTGGCGGCGAGCCCGAGCCGCCGCGCGACGATCTGGTCGATCCCCGGTGCGATGAAGCCGGTGCAGCTCGCCACCACCAGATGCGTGATTGCCTCGGGGCGGCCGAGCGCGTCGACCGCCGCGATGCACAGATCGGGCGCCTCCTCGGCATAGATCGCCATCCGGGCGGATGTCGGCGGCATCGCGACGCCGGGATCGACGCTGTCGTAAAAGGCGCCGGGCGAGGTCTGGTCGCCACCGTCATTGGCGGGAGGCAGCACGGTCCAGCGCCGCTCGATCCCCGATCGCGATGCCATGCGCTTGAACAGCGCGCCGTCGCGCCGGTCGGCGATCCGACTCTGCGCCCAGGCGAGGAAGGCGGCGTGCGCCTCGTGCTTCGGCAACGCCGTGCCGATTCGGTTGATATACGCCTGGGTCTGCATGGATGCTCCGACGCGAAAACGACTGACTCGTGCTGACTAGACGCTTGAGTTACGAATTAACCGCATTGCGGATGAATATAGTCAGTCCGGCCGGGAGCGGATCGGGCGCAGGCGCGGCCAGACGCGCGGCGTCGGCGCGGGCGCGGTCGAGAATGGCGGCGGGAACGTCGGATGCGTGGACGACGGTGTCGGCCTGCGCGAGCCAGCGCGCCTCGGCGAGCGTGAGCATGTCGGGATCCGGCGACCGCAATCGGATATCGATCAGCCTCGGGACGCGCGGCGCCGAGCCCGCCTCGAGCCAGAGCGCGACCGCGTCGCCCGACGCCTCCGCCAGCGGATCGAGCGCTCCACCCGGCTCCAGCGCCGCGTCGATCGCTTGGCGGCGATCCGCGGGATCGGGGAAGCGGGTACGGATTGCGGCGCGCGCGGCGTGAAGCGCCTCGGCAAGCCGGCCGAGCCGTGCGGGCAATGCCGCCTCGAGCCGCTGGCGGAGCGCCTTGGCGAGTCCGGCAGACGCGCCGCCGGTGCCGATCGCGATCAGCACGGGATCGCGATCGACGATCGCGGGCAGCGTGAAGTCGCACAGCGCGGGCCGGTCGACCGCATTGACGAGGATGCCGCGCGCCCTGAGCCGCGCCACCGCAGCCCGGGCCGAATTCTCATCGTCGATCGCGACGATCGCGAGTGCGGCGGTGGCCTCCTCGCCGACGATCTCGGCGCCCGCACGCGCCAGCAGCCGTCGCTTGGCCGCAGCCGTCTCGCCGTCGCCGAGGAGGATCACCGGGCGATCCAACAGGCGCAGGAACACGGGAAGGCTGTGCATCGACTATGTCCTCCCCGAATTCACGCGGGGAGGGAGACCGTCGCCGAAGGCGATGATGGAGAGGAAAGGCTGCAAGACGATCGCTTGTGGCGCCGCCCCTCCACCCCTCGCTTCGCGAGCGGCCCCCCGTTCCCCGCGGTGCGCGGGGCGGATCACAACGTCTCTATAAATGCCTTCACCGCGGGCCCGACATCGTCACGCGACAGCGCGACCGCGATATTGGCCTGGATGAAGCCTGCCTTGTCGCCGCAATCATGGCGCACGCCGTCGAAGGTGACGCCGTGGAACGGCTGTTCGCCGATCATCCGCGCCATCGCGTCGGTGAGCTGGATCTCGCCGCCGGCGCCCTTTTCCTGGCTCTCGAGCACGCGCATCACGCCCGGCTGGAGGATATAGCGGCCGACGATCGCGAGGTTGGAGGGCGCGTCGCTCGGCTTGGGCTTCTCGACCAGGCCTTTCACCTCGGTCAGCGCGCCGCGGCGCGCGCCCGGCGTGATGATGCCATATTGATCGGTGCGCGATTCGGCGACCTCCTGTGCGCAAATCAGGTTGCCGCCGACCTGTTCATAGGCCTCGACCATCTGCTTGAGACAGCCAGGCTTGCCGACCATGAAATCGTCCGCGAGCAGCACCGCGAACGGCTCGTCGCCGACGATGTCGCGCGCACACCACACCGCATGGCCCAGCCCCATCGGCTCCTGCTGGCGGCAATAGGCGATGCTGCCGGGTGTCAGCAGCGTCCCGTCGAGCACGGTCAGCGACTTGCCGCGGCCCGACATCGTTGCCTCGAGCTCGAAGGCGATGTCGAAATGGTCCTCGATCGCGTGCTTGCCGCGGCCGGTGACGAAGATCATCTGGTCGATGCCCGCCTCGAGCGCCTCTTCCACCGCATATTGGATCAGCGGCTTGTCGACGATCGGCAGCATCTCCTTGGGCATCGCCTTGGTGGCGGGCAGGAAGCGGGTGCCGAGGCCGCCCACAGGAAACACGGCCTTGCGCAGTCGTTGTGGCATTATTCCCCCTCGGCGAGATCATGGACCCAGTCTGGCACGCTGTCGCCCGCAATCAACGCCTCGATAGGCTGTCGCGCGCGGACGATCGACCATTTCGAACCGCTGACCATCACTTCGGGCGTCAGCGCGCGGCTGTTGTAGGTGCTCGCCATCGTCGCGGCATAGGCGCCCGCCGTCATGAACGCGACGCGGTCGCCGGCGGCGACGCGGTCCATCTCGCGGTGCATGGCGAAGGTATCGCCGGTCTCGCACACCGGGCCGACGACGTTGGCGACGAAGCGATCGCCGCGCGGCGCCGTCGCGCGGATATCATGCCAGGCGTCGTAAAGCGCGGGGCGCATCAGGTCGTTCATCGCCGCATCGACGACCACGAACGGCGAAGCGCTGCCCGGCTTCACGCGGATCACGCTGGCGAGCAACACGCCGGCATTGCCGACGATCAGCCGCCCGGGCTCGAAGATCAGTCGCACGGCCCAGCCCTTGGTCGCACGGCGCACCATCTCGCCATAGGCGGCGGGCGATGGCGGGATCGGCTTCGACGGCTCGTAGGGGATGCCCAGCCCGCCGCCGAGATCGGCGGTGCGGATCGCGTGACCGGCGGCGCGCAGCGCGGCGATCAGCGTCCCGATCCGCCCGAATGCGGTCTCGAGCGGACCGAGATCGGTCAATTGGCTGCCGATATGCACCGCGACGCCCTCGATCGTCAGCCCCGGCAGCGCCGCGGCGCGCGCAAAGGCCTCGGGCGCGAGGTCATAGGCGATGCCGAACTTGTTCTCCGAGCGGCCGGTCGAGATCTTGGCATGCGTACCCGCGTCGACGTCGGGATTGACGCGGAACGCGACGCGCGCGGTCAGCGCGAGCCGGCTCGCGACGGCGGAGAGCGTTACCGCCTCCTCCTCCGATTCGAGATTGAACTGGCCGATTCCGTGCTGGAGCGCGAGCGCCATCTCGTCGGCGGTCTTGCCGACGCCCGAAAAGACGATTCGCTCGGCGGGAATGCCCGCGGCGAGCGCGCGGCGCAGCTCGCCGCCCGAGACGACGTCGGCGCCGCAGCCGAGCCCGGCGAGCACCGACAGTACCGCGGCATTGGGATTGGCCTTGACCGCGAACGCGACGAGCGGCGGCAGGCCATCCTGCTCGAGCCCCGCGAGCGCGTCGCGGAAGACGCGGACATGGCGGCGGATGGTGGCGGCGGAATAGACGTAGACGGGGGTGCCGACCGTGTCGGCGATGGCGGCGAGCGGCACCTGCTCGGCGTGCATCGCGCCGTCGCGTATCTCGAAATGATCCATGATTCTCGCTCGCCGATCAGCCGGGGGGGGGCAGGTCGAAGCGGTCGGGCTGCAGCGGGCGCGACTTGTTGACCAGCTCGTCGTCGCGCACCGGCTTCGCCTGCGGGCCCGGCGTCAGCAATTGGGTGACACTGGGCTGCGATGGCGATGTCGCCGGCTTGACGGGAAGCGCCTGCCCCGCGGCGGGCCTGAGCTCGCTCTTCTTGCCGCAGCCGCCAAGCAGCGCGATCGCCACGCCGGCGATGATCGCCGTTCTCCGCATCATTCGTCTCCCAGGCGGGCACGCGCCGCCGCGATCGCCGCGCGCACGCGGACCGGCGCGGTGCCGCCCTCGCTGGTCCGCGCCGCGACCGATGCGTCGACCGATAGCGCAGACTGGACGTCGACGTCGATGCGGGGATCGATCGCCTGCAGGTCGCCTAGCAGGAGGTCGGACAGCGCGACGCCTCTGCTCTCGGCGAGCTTCACCACCGCGCCGGTGATATGGTGCGCCTCGCGGAACGGCACGCCCGCGACGCGCACCAGCCGATCGGCGAGATCGGTCGCGGTCGAGAAGCCGGCCTCGGCGGCGGCACGCATCCGCTCGGTGCGGAAGGTCAGCGTCTCGACCATGCCCGTCATCGCCGCGATCGACAACGCGAGCAGGTCGTGCGCCTCGAACACCGGCGGCTTGTCGTCCTGCATGTCCTTCGAATAGGCAAGCGGCAGCCCCTTCATCGTGATCATCAGGCTGGTGAGGCAGCCGATGATCCGCCCGCTGTGCCCGCGTACCAGCTCGGCGGCGTCGGGGTTGCGCTTCTGCGGCATGATCGACGAACCGGTCGACCATTGATCGGGCAGCGCGACGAAGCCGAAGGGCTGCGACGCCCACAGCACGATCTCCTCGGCGAGCCGCGACAGATGCAGCGCAGTCTGCGCGGCGCTGGTCAGATAATCGAGCGCGAAGTCGCGATCCGACACCGAATCGAGCGAATTGGCGGTCGGCCGGTCGAACCCCAATGCCTGCGCGGTCGCCTGCCGGTCGATCGGAAAGCCCGTGCCGGCGAGCGCGGCGGCGCCGAGCGGGCACTCGTTCATCCGCGCGCGCGCATCGGCGAAGCGCGAGCGGTCGCGGGTGATCATCTCGTAATAGGCCATCAGATGATGGCCGAGCGTCACCGGCTGGGCGGCCTGCAAGTGGGTGAAGCCGGGCATCACGCTTTCGGCATGCTCGTCCGCGCGCGTCACCAGCGCCCGCTGGAGCGCGGCGAGGCCGGCATCGACCGCGTCGATCGCGTCGCGTACCCACAGGCGGAAATCGGTCGCGACCTGGTCGTTGCGCGAGCGCGCGGTGTGCAGGCGGCCGGCGACCGGCCCGATCGCCTCGGCGAGCTTGCTCTCGGTCGCCATGTGGATGTCTTCGAGCGCCAGGTCGTCGGCGACGCCGTTCGCCGCATAGTCGGCGGCGACGCGATCGAGCCCGGCCGAGATCGTCGCGGCATCCTCCTGCGCGATGATTCCCTGCGCGCCAAGCATGGCGACATGCGCCTTGGAGCCCGCTATGTCCTGCCGCCAGAGCCTCTTGTCGAACGGGATCGACGCATTGATCTCGCGCATTACCGCGGCCGGGCCTTCGGCGAAGCGCCCGCCCCACATCTGATTGGAGCCGTCCTTGCGTCCGTCTCTCTGTTCGTCGCTGGCCCGCCCGTCGCTGATCGCCTGTCTCCCGCTCGTCGCCGCGCTGTCGCTCGGCGCGTGCGATAAGGCCAAGCCGTCGAACGAGCAAGGCGCGGGCCAGGGCAATATTGCCGCCGCGACGGTGTCGGCCGCGGCGCCCGCCGCACCCGCCGCACCCGAAGCCGGCAAGCTCGATCGCAGCCACAAGGGCGAGACGATGCCCGCCATGCCCTTCGCCGCGCCGGGCGGCGCACCGGCGACGCTGGGCAGCTTCCGCGGCCATCCCGTGCTCGTCAATTTCTGGGCGACCTGGTGCGCCCCTTGCGTCAAGGAATTACCCACGCTGGATGCGCTGGCGGCGCGCGAGACGGGCAGGATGGCGGTGGTCGCGGTCAGCATGGACATGGGGGGCGACGCGCAGGTCCAGCCCTTCTGGAAGAGCCACGGCCTGCGTGCGCTCACCGCCTATAGCGACGCCAAGAACCGCCTGCTCACCGCCACAGGCGCCGCCGAGCTGCCGACCACGATCCTCTATGATTCGCACGGCAAGGAAGTGTGGCGTGCGAGCGGGGGGATGGACTGGAGCGGACCGGATGCGGCCAAGCTGCTGGCGGAGGCGAAGTAGAGCCCCCTGCCTTGAGGGAAGCGCTTGGGTGAGCGCTTCCAGCCTCGACGGTGCGATGCGACGCCGACGCGTCGCTCCCCCTCACCCCAACCCCTTCCGCGATCGGGCAGAGCGAGCCGATCCGCAATCAAAGCGTCGAACTCAATCCCGGAGCAGTTCGTTGATTCCGGTCTTGGCGCGGGTCTGCGCGTCGACGCGCTTGACGATCACGGCGCAGTAGAGCGACGGGCCGGGCGTGCCGTCGGGCAGCGGCTTGCCGGGAAGCGCGCCGGGCACCACCACCGAATAGGCGGGCACCTCGCCCATGAAGATCTCGCCGGTGGCGCGGTCGACGATCTTGGTCGAGGCGCCGAGATAGACGCCCATCGACAGCACCGCGCCCTCGCGCACGATCACGCCCTCGGCGACCTCGGAACGCGCGCCGATGAAGCAGCCATCCTCGATCACCACCGGGCCGGCCTGCAGCGGCTCGAGCACGCCGCCGATCCCGGTGCCGCCCGAGAGATGGACGTTGCGGCCGATCTGCGCGCAGCTGCCCACGGTCGCCCAGGTGTCGACCATCGTGCCCTCGCCGACATAGGCGCCGATGTTGACGAAGCTCGGCATCAGCACCGCGCCCTTGCCGATATGCGCGCCGCGTCGCACGATCGCGCCCGGGACGACGCGGAAGCCGGCGGCGTGGAAGGTCTCGGCGGTCCAATAGTCGAACTTGGACTGGACCTTGTCGAACGCCGGGGCGCCGCCCGCGCCATAAGGGACAAGCTCGTTATTGCGTAACCGGAACGACAGCAGCACCGCCTTCTTGAGCCATTGGTGCACCTGCCAGTCGCCATCCTCGCCCTTTTCGGCGATGCGCAGCGTGCCTTCGTCGAGATGGCGGATCGCGATCTCGACCGCCTCGCGCACCGGGCCGGTGGCATGATGGTCAAGCTGGGCGCGATTTTCCCAGGCGTCGTCGATAGTCGCGGCGAGATCGGCGGTCATTGGGCGTCTCCGAGGAGCGAGTGGAGCCAGTCGGCGAGATCGGTGATGATGTGGTCGACGAACGAACGGTCGGCGTCGTGGCCCTGCTCGGAGCCGTTGTCGATCCACACGGTCGTCATCCCCAGCGCCTTGGCGGGCGCGAGGTTGCGCGCCATGTCCTCGACGAAGACGCTCGTCTGCGGATCGATGCCGAACGCTTCGATCATCGAGGCGTAGCTCGCCGCCTCGGGCTTCGGTCGATACGCGCAGGCGTGGATGTCGTGGATCGCCTCGAAGGTCTCGTCGAGCCCAAGCTTGGCGAGCACGCGCTGCGCATAGGTCTCGTCGCCGTTGGTGAAGACCAGCTTGCGGCCGGGCAGCCGCGCGATCAGCCCGGCCAGGCGACGATCTTCGTCGAGCACGTCCAGATCGATGTCGTGGACGTCGGCGAGATAGTGATGCGGGTCGATCGCGTGCTCGGCCATCAGCCCGGCGAGCGTGGTGCCATGCTGCTGGAAATAGCTTTTCTGGATGCGCCGCGCCTCGACGAGGTCGCCGATCCCGAGCGTCCGCGCGACATAGGCGGTCATCCGCACGTCCATCAGCCCGAACAGGTCGGCGGACGCCGGGTAGAGCGTGTTGTCGAGATCGAAGATCCAGGCGTGGATGTGGGCGAAGGCGGGGAGCATCGGGGTGGGCGTTAGCGGGCGCCCACCGCTACGCCAATACCCGTTCGTCCTGAGCGAAGTCGAAGGACGTGTTGCAGGCGTCTGAAGCACGCACTTCGACGTCGCTCGGTGCGAACGGGGCAGGGGATGGCTAGACCATGAAGCTCTCGCCGCAGCCGCAGCTGCCCTTGGCATTGGGATTGGCGAAGACGAAGCCGGCGGTGAAATCGTCCTCGACCCAGTCCATCGTCGAGCCGATCAGATAGAGGATCGAGCCGCCGTCGACGAACAGCACGCCGCCCGGCGTCTCGATCCGCTCGTCCATCGGATCGGCATCGGTGACATAGTCGACCGAGTAAGCCAGCCCCGAGCAGCCGCGGCGTGGCGTCGACAGCTTGACGCCGATCGCGCCTTCGGGCGCGCGCGCCATCAGTCCGGCGATCCGCGCTTCCGCGGACGGCGTGAGGTTGAGCGCGGCCGGGCGCGGGCGGCGAGCGGTCGTCATAGTCATCGGATCACCTCAAAACACCGTTCGCACTGAGCGCAGTCGACGTGCGTCTTAACGAACGCAGCGCTCGCAACCCGTCCTTCGACCGCGCTCAGGACGAACGGGGGAAAAATGGAGCGCTCCGTCACAACATCCCCAATTCGAGCTTGGCCTCGTCGGACATCTTCTGCGGATCCCAGGCGGGCTCCCAGACGAGATTGACCTCCGCCGAGCCGACCCCGGGCACCGCGCCGACGCGCATCTCGATCTCGCCCGGCATCGATTCGGCGACCGGGCAATTGGGCGTGGTCAGCGTCATCGTCACGATCGCGTGCGCGTTCGAAATCTCGACATTGTAGACCAGCCCGAGGTCGTAGATGTTCACCGGGATCTCGGGATCGTAAATGTCCTTGAGCGCGTCGATCACCGCCTCGTAGAGCGCGCCGCCCGGTTCCTCGCCCGAAAGCGGGACGGGCTTTTGCGCGAGGAAGCCCTCGAGATAATCCTTCTTGCGCTCGAAGCTCGAGCGTTCGTCCTCGTGCAGGTCGGCACGGATCTCGGCGGCGTCGAGGCGAGGCCGCTCCGTCTTTTCCGGCGTCGCTGCATCTGGTTCGACCATGATCCCGTTTCCGCTCACCCGTCTGATCCTATCCAAAAATGCGCGTAACACGTGCGATGCCCTCGACCAGCGCGGCGACGTCGGCCGGCCCGTTATACACGCCGAAGCTCGCGCGCGCGGTCGCCTCGACGCCCAGCGCCGCCATCAGCGGCTGCGCGCAATGATGCCCGGCGCGGATCGCGACGCGGCTCTCGTCCAATATGGTGCCGACGTCGTGCGGATGCACCCCTTCGACCGCGAAGCTGACGATCCCGGCCGAATCCTCGGGCCCGAACAGCCGCACCGAGTTGAGCGCCGCCAGCGCCGCGCGCGTCTCGGCGACGAGTGCGGTCTCGTGGGCATGGATGGCCGGCAAGCCGATCGCCTCGACATAGTCGATCGCGGCATGCAGTCCGATCACGCCGACGATATGCGGCGTTCCCGCCTCGAACCGCGACGGCGCGGGCAGATAGGTGGTGCGCTCGAACGTCACCTTGTCGATCATCGATCCGCCGCCCTGCCAGGGGGGCATCGAGTCGAGGATCTCCGCTTTGGCCCACAGCACCCCGATCCCGGTCGGGCCGTAGAGCTTGTGGCCCGAAAAGGCGTAGAAGTCGCAGCCGAGCGCCGCGACATCGACCGGCAGCCGCGCGACCGCCTGGCAGCCGTCGACGAGGAGCTTGGCGCCGACGGCATGCGCCAGATCGGCGGCGCGCTTCACGTCGAGCACCGAGCCCAGCACGTTCGAGACATGCGCGAGGGCGACGAGCTTGTGCTCTCGCGTCAGCATCGCCTCGGCGGCGTCGAGGTCGATGCGGCCATCCTCGGTCAGCGGACAGACGTCGATGATCAGACCGCTACGCTCGCGGATCAGCTGCCATGGGACGATGTTGCTGTGATGCTCGAGCGTCGAGAGCAGGATGCGGTCGCCGGGCTTGAGATGGGAGAGCCCCCAGCTTTGCGCGACGAGATTGATCGCCTCGGTCGCGCCGCGCACGAACACGATCTCGCGCTCGGACGCCGCGCCGACGAACCGCGCCACGCGCCGCCGGGCCGCCTCATAGGCGAGCGTCATGTCGGCCGAGCGCTGGTACACGCCGCGATGCACGGTGGCGTAGGTCTCGCCATAGGCGGTGGCGATCGCATCGAGCACGGGGCGCGGCTTCTGCGCGGTCGCGGCGGTGTCGAGATAGGCCCAGCCCGCCGGGATCGCGGGAAAGTCGGCGACCAGGTCGAGCGGCATATCGCCCCTCTCCCGGCGGGAGAGGGAGGGGCCCGCGCCGAAGGCGTGGGAGGGTGAGGGGATCCCAAGCCCTGAAGGGCGGATCCCCTCACCCCGACCCTCTCCCACAGGGAGAGGGGGCAGCGTCGTGCTTTGCGTCATGCGATGGTCCCCCGCAGCCAGTCGTCGGCGGTGTCGGCGAACGCCTCGCGCACCGCCTCGCTGCCGATCCGCGCGACGGCGTCCGCCACGAAGGCGCGCGTCAGCATCGCGCGCGCCGGGAGCGGCGCAATGCCGCGGCTGGCGAGATAGAAGAGCGCCTGCCTGTCGAGTTCGCCGACGGTGGCGCCGTGCCCACACTTCACGTCGTCGGCGAAAATCTCGAGCTCGGGCTTGAGGTTGATCGCGGCGGTGCGCGTCAACAGCAGACCGCGCAGCGATTGCTCGCCGTCGGTCTTCTGCGCATGGCGCGCGACCTCGACGCGGGCGGCGGCCGAGGCGATCGCCTGTTCGTCGGCGACCGCGCGCCAGATTTGCCGGCTCTGGCCGTTCGCGGCGGCGTGGCGGACGACGAATTGCGCGTCGTGACGCTGGCGCGCGCGGCCGAGCAGCGCGCCGCCGGCCTCGGCATAGGCCTCGATGCCGCTGATGCTGAGGTGGCCGTCGAGCCGGCTGTCGGCGGCGCCCGCGACCAGCGACGTGGTGGCGAGGCTCGCGCCCTGGCCGATCTCGGCGGTGTCGGCGTGGGACTGGAAGCCCGCGTCCTGCACGAAGCGGCGCGCGACCATCAGCCGCGCCGAGCGCGCGAGCCGGATCGAGGCGGCGCGGTTGGTCCAGCCTTCGCCCGCGAAACTCTCGACGATCGAGGCGGTGGCGTCCTCGTCGAGGACGATCTCGGCGGCGAGATGGTTGGCGCCGCCGGTCGCGACATGGACGATCTGGATCGTCTCGCTCGCGGCGTCGCGGCCGAGGGTGAGCGACCATCCGGTCGTGCCCGCGAGGCGGCCGAGCGCGTGCTTCGACGCGTCGGGATTGGCGGAGCCGATCCGGACGGGGCCGGGGTTCGAGCGGGTCGTGTCATAGGCGCCGTCGACGAACAGCAGGCGCGGGCCGGGCGTGTCGATCCACAGATCGTCGATCGCGCGCGGCTGGCCGCTCGGCTGGGCGTCGGCGAGCGCGGGAAGGGCCCCAAGGTCGGACCAGCGCCAGGCTTCGTCGCGCGCGGAGGGGAGGGCGAGCGTCATCGGGCTTCCAACTCCCGTTCGGCCTGAGCGCAGTCGAAGGCCACGCGGTACGGCGGCTGCACTTCGACTGCGCTCAGTGCGAACGGATGTTTGCGAAAGGTCGGGAAATCGCTCACGCCGCCACCCCGTCGATGCCGACATAGCCTTCGCGCTCGAGCTCGTGCGCGAGCTCGGGCCCGCCCGAGCGCACGATCCGACCGTCGGCGAGGACGTGGACGAAGTCGGGCTTCACATAGTCGAGCAGCCGCTGGTAATGCGTGATCAGCAGCACCGCCTTGTCGGGCTTGCGCATGATCGTGTTGATGCCGTGGCCGACCGCCTTCAGCGCATCGATGTCGAGCCCGCTGTCGGTCTCGTCGAGGATGGCGAGTTTCGGCGCGATGATCCCCATCTGCACCATCTCGTTGCGCTTCTTCTCGCCGCCCGAGAAGCCGACATTGACCGGTCGCTTGAGCATCTCGTGATCGAGCCCGAGGCTGGTCGCCTCGGCGCGCGCGATCTTGATGAATTCGGCGCCCGACAGCGGCTCCTCGCCGCGCTGCTTGCGCTGTGCGTTGAGCGCCTCGCGCAGGAATTGCAGGTTGGAGACGCCGGGGATCTCGACCGGATATTGGAAGCCCAGGAACAGGCCCGCGGCGGCACGCTCGTGCGGTTCCATGGCGAGCAGGTCGGCGCCGTCGAAAGTCGCCAAGCCCTCGGTCACCGCATAGCCAGGCCGGCCGCCGAGCGTATAGGCGAGCGTCGACTTGCCCGCGCCATTGGGCCCCATGATCGCATGGATCTCGCCCGGGTTGATCGCGAGCGTGATGCCCTTGAGGATCGCCTTGCCGGCGGTTTCGGCGTGGAGGTTCTGGATGTTCAGCATGATACGGGTCCGGAAAGCCCCTCCCCTTCAGGGGAGGGGTTGGGGTGGGGCGCCCGCCGCAGGGGCATGGCTTGAAGCGTGGTGAGCAGATGCTGCAACACGCCTTCGATGTTGCGCATGACATCGGTGTTGCTGACGCGGACTACGCGATAGCCAAGCGATTCCAGCATCGCATCGCGGCGCGCGTCCGCTTCCGCATCGATATGCGTATCGCCATCGACTTCAATGATCAGCCCGGTTGCGGGGCAGAGGAAGTCCGCGATAACACGACCGATCGTCGCCTGCCGCCGAAACTTGAAGCCGCCAAGTTGCGAGCGCGAGAGGTGCGCCCACAAGCGCTTCTCCGGCTCGGTCGGATTGCTGCGCATGGTCCGCGCATGCCCGTGCAAGCCGGCGATGGCGTTTGCGGAGACGCCCCACCCCCGGCCCCTCCCCTGAAGGGGAGGGGAGTCTAGGCGTCGTGCCTCGTCTCGAGGGGTCAGCGTCATCCCACGCTCCCCTCGAGCGAAATCCCCAGCAGCTTCTGCGCCTCGACCGCGAACTCCATCGGCAGCTGCTTGAGCACCTCGCGCGCAAAGCCGTTGACGATCAGCGCGACCGCGGCCTCGGCGTCGAGCCCGCGCTGCATCGCGTAGAAGAGCTGGTCGTCGCTGATCTTCGAGGTGGTCGCCTCGTGCTCGATCTGCGCCGAGGGGTTGCGCACCTCGATATAGGGCACGGTGTGCGCGCCGCATTGATCGCCGAGCAGCAGCGAGTCGCACTGGGTGAAGTTGCGGACATTCTCGGCGGTGGGCCCCACGCGGACCAGACCGCGATAGGTGTTGTCCGAGCGGCCCGCTGAAATCCCCTTCGACACGATCGTCGAGCGAGAGCCCTTGCCGAGGTGGATCATCTTGGTGCCGGTGTCGGCCTGCTGGCGGTTGGTGGTGACCGCGACCGAATAGAATTCGCCGACGCTGTTCTCGCCCGCCAGCACGCAGCTCGGATATTTCCAGGTGATCGCAGATCCCGTCTCGACCTGCGTCCAGCTCACCTTGCTGTTCTTGCCCTGGCAGAGCGCGCGCTTGGTGACGAAATTATAGATGCCGCCCTTGCCCTCGGCGTCGCCCGGATACCAGTTCTGCACGGTCGAATATTTGATCTCGGCATCGTCGAGCGCGACGAGTTCGACGACGGCGGCATGGAGCTGATTCTCATCGCGCTGCGGCGCGGTGCAGCCCTCGAGATAGGAGACGTGGCTACCCTTGTCGGCGATGATCAGCGTGCGCTCGAACTGGCCGGTATTCTCGGCGTTGATGCGGAAATAGGTCGACAGCTCCATCGGGCAGCGTACGCCCTCGGGGATGTAGACGAAGGTGCCGTCCGAGAAGACCGCGGCATTGAGCGTCGCGAAATAATTGTCGTGCTGCGGCACGACCTTGCCCAGCCATTTGCGGACGAGATCGGGATATTCCTTGATCGCCTCCGAGATCGACCGGAAGATCACGCCGGCGCGCTCGAGCTCGGCGCGGAAGGTGGTCGCGACCGAGACCGAATCGAACACCGCGTCGACCGCGACGCGGCGGCCTTGCGGCATCGCGTCGGTGTCCTCGACGACGCCGGCGAGCAGCTTCTGCTCCTTGATCGGGATGCCGAGCTTTTCGTAGGTGCGCAGGATCTCGGGATCGACCTCGTCGAGCGAGCCGAGCTTGGGCTTGGCCTTGGGCGCCGCGTAGTAGAAGGCGTCCTGGTAATCGATCGGCGGCACGTTGAGCTTGGCCCAGTCGGGCGCCTCCATCGTCAGCCACAGCCGATATGCCTTCAGCCGCCAGTCGAGCATCCAGGCAGGCTCGCCTTTCTTGGCCGAGATGAAGCGCACCGTGTCCTCGCTCAGGCCCTTGGGTGCGAATTCCTGCTCGATGTCGCTCGAAAAGCCCCATTCGTAGGTGGAAAGCTTCTCGGCGGCGGCGATCGCTTCGAGATTCTGGGTGGCCATTACGCGATACTCATCGAGGGAATGTCCGTCCGTCCCGAGCCCGTCGATGGATGGGCTGCAGTCGAAACGCCCGGAGCACGTGCGTCGACAAGCTCGGCACGAACGGCGGAGGGTGAACTGAGACTGGCAAGGCTGACCGCCGAAAAAGCGCCGCGTACCGCCTCGTTGACCACGCCCCAGTGCGGCTTGACCTTGCACGCCTGTTCGAGCGCGCAGTCGTGGCGGAGATCGTCGACGCAGCTGGTCAGCGCGATCGGACCCTCGACCGCCTCGATGATGTCGGCAAGGCTGACCGCATCGGTGGCGCGCGCGAGCTCGAAGCCGCCCGCGGCGCCGCGCGTCGAGGCAAGCAGGCCGGCACCGGCGAGCTTGCCCATCAGCTTCTGCGCGGTCGGCAACGGCACGCCGGTCTCGGCGGACAGCATCGTCGCCGACAATTTCGTGCCAGGCGCATGGCGCGCGGCCGCGGCCATCACCACCACGGCATAATCGGCAAAGCTCGACAATCTCATCGCTGCACCGGGCGCATTCTGCGATCCGTTCTCAATCCGGATCGATTCGATCCGGATTGCCATGTGGTCCTGCGGAGAGGCGGGGTCAAGGGTGGAGAGTGCCGTCGGAGGCGAGCGTCGGAGCGGGTTCGTTCCCGGATCGCGCAGCCCGCCTCAGCGCATCCAATCCTAGACCCCTCGCTTTGGGGAAGGGGCAGGTGACAGAGCGCGCCCTTAGCTTTAGCCGGACGGCATGGCACTCTACCCGCTCATCCGCCCGCTGTTCTTCCGGCTCGATGCCGAACGCGCGCATGGCCTGTCGGTCGCCGCGCTCGAGCGGCTGCCCGTGCGCAAGCCGGCCCGCCGCGATCCGCGGCTGGCCATGCGCGTCGCCGGACTCGATTTCCCGACCCCGGTCGGCCTTGCAGCGGGCTACGACAAGGATGCGCGCGTCCCCGATGCGATGCTCGGGCTCGGCTTCGGCTTTGTCGAGGTGGGCACGCTGACGCCGCTGCCGCAGGCGGGCAACCCGCAGCCCCGTCTGTTCCGGCTTGCCGAGGATCATGCGGTGATCAATCGCATGGGGTTCAACAATGGCGGTCAGGCCGCAGCCTATGCGCGATTGGCCGGACGGTCGCGGCGCGGGATCGTCGGCGTCAATGTCGGCGCCAACAAGGATTCGGCCGATCGCGTCGCCGATTACGTCAAGGGCGTCGCGATGATGGCGCCGGTCGCCGACTATCTGGCGATCAACATCTCCTCGCCCAACACGCCGGGGCTGCGCGCACTGCAGGAGGCGGCCGCGCTCGATGAACTGCTCGCGGCGGTGATCGAGGCGCGGGGGCCGGGCGGGCCGCCGATCTTCCTCAAGGTCGCGCCCGATCTCGATTCCAAGGACATCGACGCGCTTGCGAAGGTGGTGGTCGATCGCCGGCTCGACGCGCTGATCGTCGCCAACACGACGGTCTCGCGGCCGCCATTGTCGTCGTTGCATGCCGGCGAGCAGGGCGGCCTGTCGGGTGAGCCGCTGCGTCCGCTGGCGCTGCAGCGGCTGCGCGACTTCCGCCACGCGACGGGCGGCGCGATCCCGCTGGTCGCCGCGGGCGGGATCGGCTCGGCGGCCGACGCCTATGCGCGGATCCGGGCGGGGGCGAGCCTCGTCCAGCTCTATTCGGCGCTGGTCTATGCGGGGCCAGGGCTGGCGAAGCGCATCGCCAGGGGGCTGCTGCCGCTGCTCGCACGCGATGGGTTCGCGAGCGTGGCGGAGGCGGTCGGGGCGTAGGCCGAGCTTGTGCTCCTGCGCAGGCAGGAGCACAGGGTTTCAGGCGCCGCGCTCGCTTCACCTGGGCTCCTGCCTACGCAGGAGCACAATCGTCTTCCTAGCGCGGCCCCACCGTCTCGGTGATCGCGCGGCCCTCGCGGCGGGGATCGTAACCGCCGTCGAACCGATCGCCGCGAACGATCACGCCCTGGATCCCTGAGTCCTCGCCTTGGCCGGGCCGCAGCGCCATGCCCCTGGCGGCCAGCGCGTCGACCACGCCGGGCGCGAACTTGTCGACCTCGCCGTAGAAGGCCGGCCCCATCGCGACCAGATTGGGCAGCGCGATCGCGTCCTGCATCGGCAACCGCCAGTCGATCGCGCCGACCAACGACTTGCCGACATAGGCGAGGATCGCGCTGCCCCCCGCCGAGCCCAAGGCGCCAGCGAAATGGCCCTGCGCGTCGAGCAGGATCAGCGGCGTCATCGACGAGCGCGGGCGCTTGCGCGGCGCCACCGCATTGGCTTCGGCGCGGCCCTCGGAGTCCTTGGGCGCGAAGTCGAAGTCGGTGAGCTGGTTGTTGAGGAAGAAGCCGTCGACCATCCGGCCGGTGCCGAAGATCGATTCGACCGTGGTCGTCATCGATACGACATTGCCCGCGGCGTCGCGGACGATCAGATGCGAGGTGCCCATCGGGTCGACGCTGGTGTCGATCCCTGCGGTCTGCGCGCCGGCGGGTACGCCCGCGGCCGGCGGCGGCACGGCGGCGACCGGGCCGATCAGCCTGGCGCGCGCCGCGATATAGGCGGGGTCGAGCAGGCCCTCCACGGGCACCGAGACGAACTTCGGGTCGCCGAAATAGCGGTTGCGATCGGCATACATCAGCCGGCTCGCCTCGGCGAACTCGAACCAGGCCTGCGGATCATTGGGCCCGCGCGTGGCGATGTCGGTGTGCTGGAGCATGCCGAGCAGCTCGAGCAGCGCCGCGCCGCTCGACGGCGGTGGCGGCACGCAGACCTGATAGACGCGGTACGGGCGGCAGACCGCCTCGCGCTCGACCGGGCGATAGGCGGCAAGGTCGGCGAGCGTCATCGTGCCGGGCAGCGGGCCGTCGTGCGTGCGCGCGACGATCCTGGCGGCGGTCGGGCCGGCATAGAGCGCGGGCAAGCCCTCTGCGGCGAGCCGGCGGAGGAAATCGGCGTAGGCGGGGTTAGCGAGCCGGTCGCCGGCGACGAGCAGCGTGCCGTCGGGCTTGGTGAAGTAACGCTTCACGTCGGGCGCGCTGTTTTCGGTGAAGTCGCCGTGGATCATGCGCGCGAGGCGGGACGAGACGATGAAGCCGTCGGTGGCGGCGCGCGTCGCATCGCCGAACAGGTCGCGCCACGGCAGCTTGCCATGCTCGTCATGCGCCAGCGCGAGCATCTTGAGCACGCCCGGCACGCCCGTGGCGCGGCCGCTCAGCACCGCGACCGGGAAGGGCAGCGGCTTGCCGTCGGCGCTTAGGAACATGCCCGGATCGGCACCCGCAGGCGCCTCCTCGCGACCGTCGTAGACGGTCAGCCTGCCGGTCGCGCCATCGAGATAGGTGAGGAATGCGCCACCGGCGACGCTCGAGCTCTGCGGCTCGACCAGCGCCAGCATCGCCTGCATCGCGATCGCCGCGTCGATCGCGCTGCCGCCGCGGCGCAGCACTGCGAGACCCGCCTCGGCGGACAACGGATTGGCGGTGGCGACGAAGATGCGCGGCTGTTCGGTCGCGGCGGAGGCGCCGGCGGGCGGCGCGATCGCGGTGCGCGGGGTCGTCGCGCAGGACGCCAACGCGAAGGCGAGCATGCCCGCCAGGAGACGGCGTCCCCTATGGCCGATGTGGGTCATGCTCGTACTCCTTGCCTCGTGACGCTACCCCGCGCGATAACGGCGCGTGCATCGATCGTCCACAAGTGGCGGCATGGTGCGAACCGGCGGCGGGGAATCGTGCCGGCAGAGAGGATGATATGACGCGACGGCTCGAATATTTTCCCAATCTCGTCGGCATGTTCTTCACCCGCGCCGCCGAACGGCGCGAGGCGCCGTTCCTGTGGCGCAAGCGCGGTGGCGAGTGGACCGCAATGAGCTGGCGCGAGACCGCGGCGCGCGTTGCGGCGCTCGCAACCGCGCTCAAGACGATGGGATTGGCGCCGGGCGATCGCGTCATGCTGGTCTCCGAGAACCGCCCGGAATGGTGCATCGCCGATCTGGCGATCATGGCGGCGGGTTGCGTCACCGTGCCCGCCTACACCACCAACACGTCGCGCGATCACGAGCACATCCTCGAGAATAGCGGTGCGCGCGCGGTGATCGTGTCGACCGCCAAGCTTGCGGCGACGCTGATCCCGGCGGTGCTGCGCGCGGGGCAATGCCGCCTGGTGATCGGGATCGACGCGATGCGGATCGGCCAGGTCGGCAGCTTCCGCTTCGAGATGTTCGATGCGCTCGCGACGGCCGACGGCGACATCGCCGGCTGCGCCAGGGCGGCGGCCGATATCGGCCGCGACGCGCTCGCCTGCCTGATCTACACCTCGGGCACCGGGGGCGCGCCGCGCGGGGTGATGCAGCATCACGGCGCGATCCTCCACAATGTCGCCGCGACTGCGCTGATCATCGAGGAGGATTTCGGCTGGGGCGAGGAGGTGTTCCTTTCCTTCCTGCCCTTGAGCCATGCCTATGAGCATAGCGCGGGGCAGCATCTGCCGATCGGGCTCGGCGGGCAGATCTATTATGCCGAGGGGCTCGAGAAGCTCGCCGCCAATATCGAGGAGGTGCGCCCGACGATCATGGTCGTGGTGCCGCGGCTGTTCGAGGTGCTGCGTATCCGGATTGCCAAGGCGATCGCCAAGCAGGGGGCGGTGCCGGCCTGGCTGCTGGGCAAAGCCAATGCGATGCCCGAGCGGCCCGCGCTGTGGCAACGGCCGATGGACCTGCTGCTCACCGCGACGATCCGCAAGAAGGTGCGCGCGCGCTTCGGGGGGCGGCTGAAGGCGCTGGTCTCGGGCGGGGCGCCGCTCAACCCCGAGGTCGGGCGCTTCTTCGCCTCGCTCGGCGTGACGATGCTGCAGGGCTATGGCCAGACCGAGGCGGCCCCCGTCATCTCGTGCAACCGGCCGAAGGCGGGGATCACGCTCGACGGCGTCGGCCCGCCGCTCGACGGCGTCGAACTGCGCATCGCCGAGGACGGCGAGATCCAGGTCCGCGGCGAACTCGTCATGCACGGCTATTGGCGCAATCCCGAGGAGACCGCACGCGTGCTGTCCGCGGACGGCTGGCTGAGCACGGGCGACATCGGCCATCTCGACTCCGCCGGGCGGCTGGTCATCACCGATCGCAAGAAGGACATCATCGTCAACGACAAGGGGGACAATGTCGCCCCCCAGCGGATCGAGGGGATGCTGACGCTCCAGCCCGAAATCCTCCAGGCGATGGTGGTCGGCGACAAGCGGCCCCATCTCGTCGGGCTGGTCGTCCCCGATCCCGAATGGCGCGCCGAGTGGGCGGCGGCGCGAGGGCTGGCGGACGATGCGGCGCTGAACGACAATCCCGATGTCTGTCGCGCCGTCCAGGCGGCGGTCGATCGGGTCAACGTCGATCTGTCGAACGTCGAAAAGGTGCGCCGCGTGCTGATCGTGGGCGACGCGTTCACGATCGAGAACGAGCAGCTCACGCCGTCGATGAAAATCCGACGGCACGTCATCCGCTCGGTCTATGGTGCCCGGCTCGATGCGCTCTACAAGGCGGCCGCCTATTAGCCGATCAGCGGCGGGACGGGTTGACGCGCGCATAAGGGACGAAGTCGCCCAGCGCGCAGCTGCCGTACCCTGTGTGCGTCAGCGGGTCGAAGACCTGGAGGATGTCGCCGCGGCACAGCGACGTCGACGGCGTCCGGCTTGCGATCGCGCTGTCGCGACGCAGCGTGCCGCGGCAGTCGGGCGGCGTGTCGAGATAATCCGGGCCGCTCTTCATCCGATATAGTATCGCGCCCGAATCGAAGGTCTGCGTGCTGTCGATCTGCGGTTCTGGGATACAGCTTCGGGGCGCTCCGGCCGTCCGGCCCTCGAGCGCCTGCTCGATGGTGGGATGCGCGAACAGCGGCGCCGGGACGAGCGTTGCGAGCAGGAGCGAGGTGGTGACGATGCGCATGGCGACGATCCTTCCTCTCGCCCAACGCGCGGGCGCGCATTGCTATCCCGTGAAGTCGTCCTTCGCGCGGCGTCGTGCGCCCAGTTCGTCGGGCGACGCGGCCCGCATGAACGGATTGGTCGCGCGTTCGGCGCTGATCGTCGTGGGCAGCGTCGGGCGGCCGGCCGCCCTCAGCCGCTCGGCTTCGGCAAGCGCCGCCTGCGCGGCGGCGTTGCCGGGCTCGGCGACGACGGCATAGCGGCCATTGGCGACGGTATATTCGTGCCCGCAATAGACGCGGGTGTCGCCCGGCAGCGCGGCAAGCTTTGCCATTGCGGCGAACATGTCGGCGGGCACCCCCTCGAACAGCCGACCGCATCCCATCGCGAACAGCGTGTCGCCGGTGAACAGGATCTGCTCGCCCGGCAGGTGAATCGCGATATGCCCCGCAGTGTGCGCGCCGACCGCAAGGATGTCGCCGACGATCGCGCCGATCCGCACATGATCGCCCTGCGCTACCGCGACGTCGAGCGTGCCGATCTTGTCGGCCTCCGCGGCGGGCCCGGTGATCGTCGCGCCGGTGGCGGCGCGGATCGCGGCATTGCCGCCGACATGATCCGGGTGCCAGTGCGTGTTCCAGATCTGCGTGATCGTCCAGCCGCGGTCGGCCGCGGCAGCGAGCGGCGGCGCCGCCTCGCCCGGATCGACGACGACGGTCTCCGCGCTCGCCGGATCGTGCACCAGCCAGATATAATTGTCGCTGAGCGCGGGGACGGCGACGATCTCGAGCGGCATCGCGCTACCAGCTGCCGCTATTGGGCATCGATGCCCAGGGCTCGGCCGGGGGCAAGGGGTCGCCGGCCTGGAGCAGTTCGATCGAGATGGAATCGGGGGTGCGGACGAACGCCATGTGGCCGTCGCGCGGCGGCCGGTTGATCGTCACGCCAGCGTCCGCCAACGTCTGGCAGAGCGCGTAGATGTCATCGACGCGGTAGGCGAGATGGCCGAAATTGCGGCCGCCGTCATAGCCCGTCTCGTCCCAATTATGGGTGAGCTCGACCTGCGCATCCTCGTCGCCGGGGGCCGCGAGGAAGATCAGCGTGAAGCGCCCCTTGTCGCTGTCCATCCGCCGGATCTCGCGCAGCCCGAGCAGCTCGAAGAAGCGGATCGTCGCGGCGGGATCGGAAACGCGGATCATCGTGTGGAGATATTTCATGGCGTCCATTTAGGAACGCGCCACGCCGATGGGAATGGTGCGAATCAGCCTTCGGTCTTCAGCGTTCGGGCTTGGGCGCGCCGTCCTGCGTCGCTGCCAGTTCGGCGCGTGCCTGCTGCGCGATGTCGCCGGTCGGCGCGACCGCGACAGCACGCGTCCACTGCGCGCGCGCGTCGATCATGTCGCCGCCCGCGGCCGCGATATTGCCCGCCTCGAACAGCACCTCCGGGGAGTCGGGCGCGCGCGTCTCGGCCTGCTTGATATCGGTCGTCGCCCGCGCCTGGTCGCCCATGCGGCGCGCGAGCGTGGCGGAGAGCAGCCATGCCACCGGATCGGCGGGAACCAGCGCCAGCGCCTGGTCCATGTCGCCGCGCGCCGCGCCGAGATCGTTCGCGGCGACGTCGGCGCGCGCGCGGTCGAGATAGGCTTCGCCCTTCATCTGACCGGGAAGATTGGGGGCCGCGATCGCAGTTGTCAGCAGCGTGCGCGCCTGCGCGGCGTCGCCACCCGCCAGGGCCGCGTCGCCGGCGGATACCCAGAGCTCGGCGGCGCCCGGCGCATGCGTCTGTTCGGCAAGCGACGCGGCGGTCGTGAATGCGCCGGTCGCGCTCTTCCAGTCGCCGGCGGCGCTGAGCGCAATGCCCAGGCATTGCGCGGCCGGGACGCCGCCGCCGGTGCGCGCCCAATCGGCCGCCGTCTTCTCCGCGGCGATCGGGTCGCCGTCGCTCTGGTGGACGCAGGCGTCGAAGCGCGCCTTGTCGGACCGCGAATCGGCGGGGCCGGCGGGCGCGGCCGCCGCGAGCAACATGGCGAGGGGCAAGATCACAGGCTCTCCAACACGGTCTCGACGGTGCGCAGCAGCAGCGCGATGTCGTCAGCGCGCGACAGGCGATGATCGCCGTCCTTGACGAGGATCGTCTGCACGTCGGCTGAACGCAGCGCCTCGGCAAGCCGCGTCGCGGTGATCCAAGGCACGTCGCCATCCGCCTGGCCGTGGAGCAGCCGCACCGGCCCGTCGAAGGCGATTCCGGCGCCCAGCAGCAGACTAGCCTGTCCGCTCTCCCAGAAGCCGCGGGTGGTAACGAAGGGCTCGTCCGAATAGTTTGACGGCTCCACGATCCGGCCGTCGCGCCGCAGCGTGGCGCGCTGCTCGGCGTCGAACCCCCAATCGGTGAAGTCGGGCGCCGCGGCTATGCCGATCAGCGCGCGTACCCGGATCGGTCGCGCCAGCGCCGCCAGCAGCATCAGCCAGCCGCCCATCGACGAGCCGACGAGCACGAGATCGCCGTCGCAGGAATCGACGATCGCCAGCGTGTCGTCCAACCACCGCGTCAGCGTGCCGTCCTCGAACGCACCCTCGCTCTCGCCACATCCCGAATAGTCGAAGCGCAGCATCGCGCGGCCATGGCGCTGCGCCCAGCCGTCGAGCGCGACCGCCTTTTCGCCGAGCATGTCGGAGGCGTAGCCGGGCAGGAAGAGCAGCGCCGGGCCGCGGCCGGGGCGGAAGCGGCAGGCGAGCCGCGTGCCGTCGCCGCGATCGATCAACGCCGCCGGCAGGCCGGCCGCGCTCAGATCACCCATCCGCCGTGTCGCTGGTCGATGCCCGCATCGCGCTTGGCGCCGCGCTTGCGCACCAGCTGTTCGTGGAGCACCGCGACGGTGGCGCTGCCGCGCGTCTTGAACAGGCCGGGCACGACCGCATGGACCAGGCAGGCAATGCCGCCGCCGATCATTGCCAGGCCGAAACCGGATGCCTCGCGGAGATGCTCGCCATAGGTCTCGCCGAGATCGGCGGGATGGTCGAGAAACAGCTTGTCGAACAACGTCGCTCTCCTATCCGGGCAGGCCGCCAGTATCGCCGTTCGCGGCGGGCAGGTCCAGCCCGAGCTCGAGCGATGCGTGGACGGGCTCGAGCGGCCCCTCCCAGCGTGCGACGACGGCGGCGGCGATGCCGTTGCCGATCACGTTGGTGGCGGACCGCCCCATGTCGAGGAACTGGTCGACCGCGAGGATCAGCACCAGCCCAGCCTCGGGCACGCCGAAATGCGGCATGACGGCGGCGATCACGACGAGGCTCGCACGCGGCACGCCGGCGATCCCCTTCGAGGTGATCATCAGCATCAATACCATCAGAACCTGCTGGCCGACCGGAATGACGATGCCATAGGCCTGCGCGATGAACATCACCGCGAAGGTCATGTAGATCATCGATCCGTCGAGGTTGAACGAATAGCCGAGCGGCAGCACGAAGCTCGCGATCCGGCGCGGCACGCCAAACGCCTCCAGCGCCTCGAGCAGCCGCGGATAGGCCGCCTCGGACGAGGCGGTCGAGAAGGCGACCAGCGCCGGCTGGCGGATCAGCCGCATCAGCAGCCGCACTCTCGGCCCCAGCATCGCGAAGGCCGCGCCGATCAGCACCGCCCAGAGCACGGCAAGCGCGAGATAGAAGCAGCCGACGAAGCGCCCGAAGGTGAGGATGATCCCGCCGCCGTTGATCGCGACCGCATGCGCGATCGCGGCGAACACCGCGATCGGCGCGACGCGCATGACATAGTCGGTGATCGTCAGCATCACCGCGACCAGCGCCTCGATCGCGTCGACCAGCGGCCGGCCCTTCTCGCCCACCGCGGTCAAGGCGACGCCGACGAAGATCGAGAAGACGACGATCGGCAATATGTCGTTGTTGGCCATCGCCTCGACGATCGAGGCCGGCACGATGTGGACGAAGAAATCGTGCAGGTTGAATGTGCTCGTGTCGAGCGCCACGCCGCTTGCCGTGGGCAGCGTCAGCCCGCCGTGCGCGCCGGGGTGGAGCAGGTTGACGAGCAGCAGCCCGAGCGACAGCGACATCAGCGAGGCGCCGACGAACCAGCCGAGCGTCCTGGCGCCGATCCGGCCGAGCGCTGCGGTGTCGCCCATATGCGCGATACCGGTCACCAGCGTGGCGAAGACGAGCGGCGCGATGATCATCTTGATCAGCCGTAGGAACAGGTCGCTCGGGATGGTAAGATAGCCCGCCACGGTGCCGAGCATCGGGTCGACCAGCGCAGCGTGGAGCGCGAGCCCGACGATCGCGCCGGCGATCATCGCGATCAGGATGGTGAGGGTAAGGCGTCTGGCCACATCGGCTCCGGTGAGAGGGTCGCAGGCACAAGAGGCGAGCGGCGGCGCGCGGTCAAGGCGAGGCGTCGGCCGCGTCCCGCCGTCCGTCGGCGCGTGCGAACCCCTGCCGCGTCCGGAGTCGCGTCAGGGCGCGTTCAGCCGCCGGACCGTAACGGCCGCGAACCGAATAGGAGCTTCGATGACGCGCGATTCGCTTTTTGCTCCGTTGCTCGCGCTCGTCGCGCCGCTGCTGGTCGCGGCGACCGCCGCTGCGCCCGATTCGAGCATGACGCGGATCAATGCGACGCCCGCCCGCGATGGCTGGTTCGTCTGCGACGGGACCAGCGGGCCCTACGCGCTGTTCGCGGGTATGCCGGGCGACAAGGGGGCAAGCGTCGTGACGCTGCTCGATCGGCGCACCGGCCGCTTCGATACGCAGACCTATCAGGTCGGCCCGGGGGATCCGGGGGCGGGTCAGATTCACTGGTCGCTGACGCAGCGCGGCAAGGCGGTCGGCAATGTGCACGGCGTCAATCCCGGCATGATCGGCGACGGCCATGCTGCGACCACGCCGACGATCATGGGCGTGCAGATCGGCGCGACCGCGATCGACTGCCGCTGGCTCCAGCACACGCGCTTCATCGGCGTCGACTCGCGGCGCAGCATCGCCGTCGTCGAGACGCCGCAGGGGCTGGTCTATCAGAGTTTCGACTTTGCGAAACGCGGACCGGTGACGCATCCGGCGGGTGGCGAGCAGAGCAACCGGCCGACGCTGCGCATCGCCGGCGGGTCCGAGATCGTCGGCGCGCGCGGCGGCTTCCGCTTCGTCAATGACGGCGATGTCTATGTCGTCCAGCGACCGCGCGCGAGCGAGCCGGCGACCGTCGTGGTGACCCGCAACGGTCGGGTGATCAACAGCGAGACGCTGGTCGGCTTCACCTATGCGCCGCCGAGCGGCGGCGCGCCCGAGCGGCTGAGCGCGGCGCTTGGCCCCGAGGCGGTGTGGTCGGGTGCCGGGCTCGATATGTGCCGGGGGAAGGCCGATGCGCATGTAGCGGACGATTGCCTGCTCGACCAGATGCGCAGGAGCGGCGCCTCCGCGGGATCGATCGCGTTTACCAAGCGGCTGATCGCCGCCGACAGCCCGGGCTATGTCGCCGGCTGGCGGCAGGCGGGGCCGGTCGGCATCGCCACCGTCACCTATCCGTTTCGCGCCAATACCAATTCCGGCACGATGCTGGTGCCCGCCAGCGGCGACCCAATCGACGTCGATGCCTATCAGCTGACCGCCGGCGACAAGGGCCGTGCGGACTATCGGACGATGATCGCCAACAATCCCGACGTCGTCCCGGTGCCACCCGGGGAGGTCGCGCTCGGCAAGACGCCGGCGGGCAATCTGCGCGTGCTGGTCACGACACCGACCGCCACCTGCCATGCCTGCGCACCCGCCGCCTCGATCGTGGTCGGCTATGATTTCGATGCGGCGGGGCATTTCCTGTTCGCAGGCGTCGTCGCCGTCGCGTGAAACGGTTGCGCCAAGCGGGTTCGGCCGTACATAGGCGGCTCCCCTGTCAGCAATAAGCGAACACAATGTCTGCGATGCTCAAGATCACGCTGCCCGACGGTTCCGTCCGCGAGGTAGCGCCCGGGACCACCCCGGCGGACATCGCGGCGGCGATCGGGCCGGGGCTCGCCAAGGCGGCGATCGCGGCCAAGGTCGACGGCGAGCTGCGCGACATCACGCGACCGCTCGAGGCCGACGCGCAGCTCGCGCTGGTGACGGCACGCGACGAGAAGGACGCGCTCGAGCTCGTCCGCCACGATTATGCGCACGTGCTCGCCGAGGCGGTGCAGAATCTGTTCCCGGCGACGCAGATCACCTTCGGGCCGTCCACCGACGACGGCTTCTATTATGATTTCGCACCCAGGGATCGGCCCTTCACCGAGGAGGATTTGCCCGCGATCGAAGCCGAGATGCGCCGGATCATCGCGCGCGACGAGCCGCTCGTCCGCGAGGTGTGGGAGCGCGAGGCGCTGATCGCGGCGTGGCGCCAGCAGGGCGAGACGTTCAAGGCCGAATGGGCCGCCGAACTTCCCGAGGGCGAGCAGCTTACGGTGTACCGCGCGGGAAAATTCTTCGACATGTGCCGCGGGCCGCATCTGGCCTCGACGGGCAAGCTCGACCCGGCGGCGTTCAAGCTGACGCGCGTGTCCGGCGCCTATTGGCGCGGTGATCAGGCGAACGCGATGCTGTCGCGCATCTACGGCACCGGCTGGCTCAGCAAGAAGCAGCTCGACGCGCATCTCGTGCGCCTAGAAGAAGCCGCCAAGCGCGACCATCGCCGTATCGGCCAGGAGATGGACCTGTTCCACCTCCAGAGCGAGGCGCAGGGCTCGGTATTCTGGCACCCCAAGGGCTATATGCTGTGGCGCCAGCTCGAGAGCTATATGCGCCGCCGTCTCGACGCCGCCGACTATGCCGAGGTCAAGACGCCGCAGCTGATGGCCGCGCGCCAGTGGGAGCAGTCGGGCCATTGGGGCAAGTATCGCGAGAACATGTTCGTGGTGCCCGACGAGATTCCCGGCACCGAGGACGATGCCGCGATCTTCTCGGGCACCGCCGACCTGCTCGCGCTCAAGCCGATGAACTGCCCGGCGCACGTGCTGATCTTCCGCCAGGGGATCAAGTCGTATCGCGACCTGCCGATCCGCATGGCCGAGTTCGGCTGCTGCCACCGCAACGAGCCGCACGGCGCGCTGCACGGCATCATGCGCGTCCGCCAGTTCACGCAGGACGATGCGCACATCTTCTGTCGCGCCGACCAGCTCGTCGACGAGGTCCGCAAATTCTGCGACCTGCTCGACGTCGTCTACAAGGATCTCGGCTTCGAGGGCTATGCGATCAAGCTCGCGCTGCGCCCCGACAAGCGCTTTGGCTCGGAAGAGATGTGGGACTGGTCCGAGCAGTCGCTGCGCGACGCGGTCAAGGCCGCCGGGCGCGACGGCGAGCAATATGGCTGGGAGGAGTTGCCGGGCGAGGGCGCCTTCTATGCGCCCAAGCTCGAATTCCACCTGACCGACGCGATCGGGCGGACCTGGCAGGTCGGCACGATCCAGACCGACACGGTGCTGCCCGAGCGGCTCGATGCGAGCTATGTCGGCGAGGATGGCGAGCGCCACCGCCCGATCATGCTCCACCGCGCGATCCTGGGCTCGTTCGAGCGCTTCATCGGCATCCTGATCGAACATCATGTCGGCCGCTTCCCGCTGTGGCTGGCGCCGGTGCAGGCGGTGGTCGCGACGATCGTGTCGGATGCCGACGGCTATGCGGGGGAGGTCGCGGCGGCGCTCAAGGCCGCGGGCATCCGCGTCGAGACCGACCTGCGCAACGAGAAGATCAACTATAAGGTGCGCGAACACTCGCTGGCGAAGGTCCCCTACCTGCTCGTGCTCGGCAAGCGCGAGGCCGAGGAGCGCACCGTCGCGCTGCGGCCGCTCGGTGCGGACGCGAAGCAGGAGGTGATCGGCCTCGAAGCCGTGGTCGAACGCCTCAAGGCCGAAGCACTGGCGCCCGACCTGCGCTAGCGAGGGTAGGCAGAGCCCGCTTATGTTCCCCGGCGAAAGCCGGGGTCCAGGGTTGCGCGCGCTGTGCCTGAAACCCTGGGCCCCGGCTTTCGCCGGGGAACGGTGCGCCGTGGTCTTGAGCCGCGAGCCGCGTGTCGGATCGCATCGCCCCGCCACCCTTCCGTTTCGGCGCATAAATCCCTATATGGCCGCCATATCGTATCCCACAGGAGAAGCCGTTATACGACCGCCGATGATTCGCCGCCCGCTGGGCGCGCCGCCCGTTCCGCTCAATGGTCCTCGTTTCGATGAGTTCATCAGTGTCCCGCGCGTGCGCGTGATCGATGAGGCCGGCGAGAATCTGGGCGTGATGTACACGCGCGAGGCGATGGAGCAGGCGAACGAGCTGGGGCTGAACCTCGTCGAGGTCTCGCCCAACGCCGATCCGCCGGTGTGCAAGTTCCTCGATGTCGGCAAGTTCAAGTACGAGGCGCAGAAAAAGGCC
The DNA here is from genome assembly GCA_903871605.1 of uncultured Sphingomonadaceae bacterium. Classification (GTDB taxonomy): domain Bacteria; phylum Pseudomonadota; class Alphaproteobacteria; order Sphingomonadales; family Sphingomonadaceae; genus Solisphingomonas. The sequence goes on along the minus strand of CAIQHF010000012.1, from coordinate 173,380 downwards.
AACCTCGCGCGCAAGTCGCAGAAGACGCAGGAGATCAAGGAGATCAAGATGCGTCCGAACATCGACGACCACGACTATGACACGAAGATGAAGAAGATCTTCGAGTTCATCGGCGAGGGCGACAAGGTCAAGTGCACGCTGCGCTTCCGCGGCCGCGAGCTCGCGCACGGCCAGCTCGGCATGCAGGTGCTCCAGCGCGTCCAGGCCGACGTCGCCGAGGTGGCGAAGGTCGAGCAATTCCCGCGCATGGAAGGCCGCCAGATGCTGATGGTGATCGCGCCGAAGTAGTTTTGCCGCGACCTTGCTGGTCCGGAGGGCGGGCGTCGCAGCGATGCGGCGCCCGTTTTCGTTGAGCGGTTCGTCCGAGACTTTTCCGTGCTCCTGCGCAGGCAGGAGCCCAGGGTTGCATGCGCGGCGGCCCTTCACTTGGGCTCCTGCCTACGCAGGAGCACCGACCCGCTTATTCCGCCGCTTCCCACAGCTCGATCGGCAGACCTTCGGGATCGCTGATCCGCACGAACTTGCCATAGGGCGTGTCCCACTCGGCGCGCCGCTCGACCGCGATCCCTGCCGCCTCGAGACGGGCGGCGAGCGCGTCGATACCCTCGACCCGCAGGTTGAGCATGAACGATTGGGCCGCATCGAAATAGTCGCTGTCGGCGGCAAAGGGCGCGAACACCGTCATCCCCGCATCCTGCATCCAGATCGATTCGCTGCCTGCGTCGATCCCCAGATGCGTCTTGTACCACGCCGCGCGCGCCGCCGGATCGCGGCTCCGGAAGAACAGGCCGCCAATCCCCGTGACCCCCATTGTCCGCCTCCTCAGGCGGCCTCTTGCAAGGTCTCGCCCGAGGCCGCCGCGAGCAGCCTGCGTTCGAGCGCCTTGAGCCGCTGCGTGCCGCCGAGCTTATCACCGGTGAGATCGGTCAGGTAGAAGGTATCGACCGCGCGCTCGCCATAGGTAGCGACGTGCGCCGAATGGATCGTCACCTTCGACTGGAACAGCGCATGTGCGAGCGCATGGAGCAGTGCCGGCCGGTCGCGCGCATTGACCTCGACGACGGTGTAGCGGTTCGACGCCTTGCTATCGATCAGCACCACGGGCTCGATGTCGAACGCGTCGGCGCGCATCCTGGGGGCGGGCTTGGCGGCGAGGCGATCGGCGAGCCGATTGCGGTTGGCGAGCGCGTCGTCGATCGCGACGCGGATGCGGGTCAGGCGCGCGGGTTCGTCGAAGGGTTGGCCGAACGGATCCTGGACGAGCAGATTGTCGACCGCCATGCCGTCGCGCGTGGTGTGGATGCGCGCGTCGATGATGTTGCCGCCGGCGACGTGGATCGCGCCCGCGATCCGGTAGAACAGTCCGGGGTGATCTGCGGCATAGACGGTGACGAGCGTCGCCGCGCGCTCGACGTCGGGGGCGGCGGCGATCGAGAGCGGGCGGGGGTCCGCATCCGCCTCTGCGATCGCGCGCGCATTCGCCTCGAGGATATCGGGCGCCTCGGCGACCCAGTAGCTTTCGGGCATGCGCTGCGCGTAAGCCGAGAAGCGCGCCTCGTCCCAGCCGAGCGCCGCGCGCAGATGGGACTGCTTGTCGGCGACCCTCTCGCGCCGCCCCTTCTGCTTGTGGCCGAGCCGCAGCACCTCTTCCGCCGAGACGTAGAGATCGGTGAGCAGCTGGCGCTTCCAGCCGTTCCACACGCCGGGGCCGACCGCACGGATGTCGACGATGGTGAGCAGCAGCAGCAACCGCAACCGCTCGGGGCTCTGCACCTGTTCGGCGAAATCGAGGATCGTCTTGAAGTCGGAGAGGTCGCGCTTGAACGCGGTCGCGGACATCAGCAGATGGTAGCGCACCAGCCAGGCGACCATCTCGGTCTCGCCCGGATTGAGCCCTAGGCGCGGGCACAGCTTCATCGCGATATCCGCGCCGAGCTCCGAATGATCGCCGCCGCGCCCCTTGGCGATGTCGTGGAGCAGCACCGCGACGTACAGCACGCGCCGTGCGACGAGCTGGTGGATCATCGTGTGCGCGAGGGGATGGTCGACGGCGAGCTCGCCCTTCTCGATCCGGTTGAGCAGCTCGATCGCGTGGATGGTGTGTTCGTCGACGGTGAAGTGATGGTACATGTCGAACTGCATGCGCGCGACGACGCGTCCAAAGTCGGGGACGAAGCGGCCGAACACACCCGCTTCGTTCATCCAGCGCAGCACCAGCGCGGGCGTGCGCGGCGAGGTCAGCAGCTCGAGGAACAATGCGTTGGCGCGCGGATCGGCGCGCACCGCGTCGACCAGCTTGGCGTCGCGCGCCGCCTGGCGCATCGTCAGCGGATGGACCTCGAGGCCGTGACGGTCGGCAAGCGTGAACAGCTCGATCAGCCGCACCGGATCCTCGGCGAAAAAGTCTTCGGTCGGCGCGGACAGGCGGCCGCGTTCGATCGTGAAACCATCGAGATTGCGTGGGCGCTTGCGCGCGCCGAGCGACGGCATCGCGAAACGCCGGCCCTTGCCCGCGACGGTCTCGTCGAGATGGGCCAGGAACACGCCGGTCAGCGATCCGACCATCTTCGCGGTCAGGAAATAATGCTGCATGAAGCGCTCGACCGCCGAGCGGCCGGGGCGGTCATTGTAGCGCATTCGCGTCGCGATATCGCGCTGCAGATCGAAGGTCAGCCGATCCTCGGCACGGCCCGCGACGATGTGGAGGTGGCAGCGCACCGCCCACAGGAAATTCTCCGCCTTCTGGAATTGGCGCAGCTCCTCCGCGGTCAGCAGCCCGGCCTCGACCAATTCAGCCACCGAGCGGACGTGGAGCACATATTTGCCGATCCAGAACAGCGTGTGGAGATCGCGCAGACCGCCCTTGCCCTCCTTGAGATTGGGTTCGACGACATAGCGGCTGTCACCCATCCGGCGGTGGCGCTCGTCGCGCTCGGCGAGCTTCTCGGTGACGAAGGTGGGGCCCGTGCCGCGCACCACCTCGCTATCGAATCGCCGCGCCGCCTCGTCGTAGAGCGCCTCGTCGCCCCACACGAAACGACCCTCGAGCAGCGCGGTACGCACCGACAGGTCGCCACGCGCGATCTTGACCATCTCGTCGAGCGAGCGGCTCGAATGGCCGACCTTGAGCCCGAGGTCCCACAATATGTAGAGGATCGTCTCGATCACGCGCTCGGCCCAGCCGGTCTGCTTCCCGGGGGTGAGGAAGGCGATGTCGACGTCGGAGAACAGCGCCATCTCGGCGCGCCCGTAGCCGCCGACCGCCATCAGCGCGAGGCGCTGCCCGGTGGTGCGATTGGTCTGCGGAAGCAGCCGCTCGATCGTGAGATCATAGGCGAGACGCAGGATCTGATCGGTGAGGAAGGCGTAGCTTGCCGCGGTCTCGTTGCCGCGGCTCGGATGCTCCATCAGCCGCCGCGCGATCTCGGCGCGGCCCGCGTCGAGCGCCTGCTTGAGCAGCAGCGTCGCGTCGCGGCGCAGCACGACCGGATCGTCGGGCAGCGCCGCCAGCGCGTCGGCGAGCTTTCGGCGGTCGACGATCGCGCGACGATTGGGGAGCTGGTCGAAGCGTGTGCGCATCCGCTGCATGTAGCGCACGGATGGTTAAGCGCCAGTGGCCAGACTTGGTCATCCTGACGAAGGTCACGGTCCAGACGCGCAGCGCCCGAAGGCGTGAGATTGCGCGTCTGGATCCCGAACCAGGTTCGGGATGACGAAGGGGAGAAAACTATTTCCCGATCAGCACGTCGCTCGCCTTGATGATCACCGTGACGAGATCACCGACGGCGAGCCCAAGATCGGCGATCGCCTCTTCGGTGATGTTCGAGGTGACGATCACCCCGCCGCCGATATCGACCTTGATGCTGCCGTTGACCGCGCCGGGGATGATCTCGACCACCGTCCCCGGGATCTGGTTGCGCGCGCTGATCTTCATGCCGTCTCTGCTGTGTCGCCGCCCAAGCTCTTGAGCCGGTAGACGAGTTCCAGCGCATCGCGCGGGGTCAGCGCATCGACGTCGATTGCCGCCAGCGCCTCGCGCAGCAGGTCGGGCGCATCCGCCTCGCGCTCGACGGCGGCGGCGAACAGCGGCAGGTCGTCGAGCCCCGCCGCGATCCCGCCGGTCTTCTCGCGACCCTTCTCGAGCCGTGCGAGCACGTCCTTCGCGCGGGACAAGACCGGCTTGGGCAATCCCGCCAGCCGCGCCACCGCGAGTCCGTAGCTGCGATCCGCCGCCCCCGTCGTCAGCTCGTGGAGCAGCACCAGCTCGCCCTTCCACTCCTTGGCGCGGACATGGTGGAGCGACAGCGCATCGAGCTTTTCGGCGAGCCTCGTCAGCTCGTGATAGTGCGTCGCGAACAGGCAGCGGCAGCGATTGGTCTCGTGCACCGCCTCGACCACCGCCCAGGCGATCGCGAGCCCGTCATAGGTCGAGGTGCCGCGGCCGACCTCGTCGAGGATGACGAACGAGCGTTCGGTTGCCTGCGCGAGGATCGCGGCGGTCTCGATCATCTCGACCATGAAGGTCGAGCGGCCTCTTGCCAGATTGTCCGAGGCGCCGACGCGGCTGAACAGGCGATCGACCAGGCCGAGCGTCGCCGACGTCGCGGGGACGAAGCTGCCGGCTTGCGCAAGCACCGCGATCAACGCGTTCTGGCGGAGGAAGGTCGACTTGCCGCCCATATTGGGGCCGGTGACGAGCCACAGCCGCGACTCCTCGGAGAGCCGGCAGTCGTTGGCGACGAAGCGCTCGCCCGATGCTGCCACCGCGCTCTCGACCACCGGGTGGCGGCCCCCCTCGATCTCGAAACAGGCGTGCGGCACGATCGCCGGCCGGCACCAGCCGCCTTCGATGGCGCGTTCGGCAAGCCCAGCGGCGACGTCGAGCCGCGCGATCGCGTCGGCCGTCGCCGCGATCGGATCGCGCGAGGCAAGCGCCAGCTCGATCAGCTCCTCCAGATGCGCCTGCTCGGCGGCGAGCGCGTGCGCGCCGGCCTGTCCCACCTTGAGCGCGAGCGCGTGCAGCGCGGGCGCGTTGAAGCGGACGACGCCGGCAAGCGTCTGGCGGTGGGTGAAGCCGCTGTCGGCGCGCATCAGCGGGTCGGCATGTTTCGCGCCGACCTCGATATGATAGCCGAGCACGCCATTGTGCCGGATCTTGAGGCCCGCGATCCCGGTCTGGTCGCGATAGCGCGCCTCGAGCGCGGCGATCGCGCGGCGGCCGTCGCCCGAGAGGCCACGCAGATCGTCGAGCGCGGCGTCATAGCCCTCGGCGATGAAGCCACCCTGCGCCGCGTCGATCGGCGGGGCGGCAACCAGCGCGCGCGACAGCCGATCGACGAGTGCGCCGTGCCCGCGGAGCGCCGGCAGCAGTTCGGCGAGCAGCGCAGGCGGCTGGTCGAGCTTGCCCAGCAGTTCGTGGAGATCGCGCGCCCCCGACAGGCCGTCGCGAAGCTGGCCGAGATCGCGCGGTGAGCCCCGACCCGCTACCAGCCGCCCAAGCGCGCGGCCGATGTCGGGCAGCGCCTTGAGCGCGCTCCGCAGCCGGTCGCGGCATCCGCCGTCCTCGGCGAAGCGCCCCACGAGCGTGAGCCGCGCCTCGATCCCCGCGATGTCGTTGAGCGGCGCCGACAGATCGACCGCGAGAAGCCGCGCGCCCGCGCCAGTGACGGTACGGTCGACCGCCTCGAGCAGGCTTCCCTTGCGCTCGCCGGTCTGCGTGCGGGTGAGTTCGAGGCTGTCTCGCGTCGCCGCGTCGATCGCCATATGATCGTCGGCGGTGCGCGCGATTGGTGGCTGGAGGAACGTCTCCCCCCCTTGCGCGACGCGCTCGAGATAGGCGAGCAGCCCGCCCGCCGCGGCGAGCGCGGCACGGTCGAACTGGCCGAAGCCGTCGAGCGTCGCGACGCCGAAGCGGCCTTTGAGCCGCCGCTCGCCCTCGCCGCTCGCGAACGAAGTGCGCGACGTGCTCACCGAACCTTCGGGGCCGATCGCGCTGCCCTCGGAAACCACAACTTCGGACGGCCCGAGCCGCGCCAGCTCGGCGTCGAGGCTGGCTGCCGGCACCGACGCCAGCTCGAACCGGCCCGTCGAGATGTCGCACGCCGCGAGCCCGATCCGCCCGCCGACATCGGCGAGCGCGACCAGCCAGTTGGCGCTGCGCGAATCGAGCAGCGTTTCCTCGGTGAGCGTGCCGGCGGTCACCAGCCGGATGATTTTTCGCGCGACCAGCGCCTTGTACCCGCCGCGCTCCTTGGCCTGCGCGGGCGTCTCGACCTGCTCGGCGACCGCGACGCGGTGCCCCGCGCGGATCAGCCTGGCGAGATAGGCGTCGGCGGCGTGGATCGGCACGCCGCACATCGGCGCGCCGTCGCCCCGCGCGGTCAGCGCGATGTCGAGGCAGGCGGCGGCGATCTTGGCGTCGTCGAAGAACAGCTCGAAGAAATCGCCCATCCGGTAGAAGAGCAGACAGTCGGGCGCCTCGGCCTTGAGGCCATGATATTGCGCCATCATCGGCGTCAGCGTGGCTGGCGTCGCGCTCTTTCCCGTCATGACCCGCCTGCTACCGGCTTTGGCCGGGCGCGGCTAGCACCTTGCCCCTGCCAGCCTCATGTCGCATGGGCAGCGAAACGAATAGGCGGAGAGACTGATGCCCGACCGGCTGCAATTTTCGGATCGCGAGGCGCTCGACTTTCATTCGCAGGGGCGTCCGGGCAAGATCGAGATCGTCGCGACCAAGCCGATGGCGACGCAGCGCGATCTCGCGCTCGCTTATTCGCCCGGCGTCGCCGTGCCGGTCAAGGCGATCGCCGCCGATCCGTCGCTCGCTTATGACTATACCGCCAAGGGCAATCTCGTCGCGGTGATCACCAACGGCACCGCGATCCTGGGGCTCGGCAATCTCGGCGCGCTCGCCTCCAAGCCGGTGATGGAGGGCAAGGCGGTGCTGTTCAAGCGCTTTGCCGACGTCGATTCGATCGACCTCGAGCTTGCCACCGAAGACGTCGACCGCTTCATCGACGCGGTCGAGCTGATGGAGCCGAGCTTCGGCGGCATCAACCTCGAGGACATCAAGGCGCCCGAATGCTTCGTGATCGAGCAGACGCTGCGCGAGCGGATGAACATCCCGGTCTTCCACGACGACCAGCACGGCACCGCGATCATCTCGGCCGCAGGGCTGATCAATGCCGCGCACCTGACCGGCCGGCGCTTCGAGGACATGAAGGTCGTCGTCAACGGCGCCGGCGCCGCCTCGATCTCTTGCACCGAGCTCGCCAAGGCGCTGGGCGTCCGGCACGTCATTATGTGCGATTCCAAGGGGGTCATCTATCGCGGCCGCACCGAGGGGATGAACCAGTGGAAGTCGGCGCACGCCGCCGATACCGACGCCCGCACGCTCGCCGAGGCGATGCAGGGCGCCGATGTGTTTCTCGGTCTCTCGGTCAAGGGTGCGCTGACGCCCGACATGGTCAAGACGATGGCGCCGCGACCGATCATCTTCGCGATGGCCAATCCCGATCCCGAGATCACCCCCGCCGACGCGCATGCCGCGGTGCCCGACGCGATCGTCGCGACCGGCCGCTCGGACTATCCCAACCAGGTCAACAATGTGCTGGGCTTCCCGTTCATCTTCCGCGGTGCGCTCGACGTGCGCGCGACGACGATCAACGAGGAGATGAAGGTCGCGGCCGCGCATGCGCTTGCCGATCTCGCGCGCCAGCAGGTGCCCGAGGAGGTCGCCGCGGCCTATGGCGTCGCGCACAAATTCGGGCCCGACTACATCATTCCCGCGCCTTTCGACCCGCGCCTGATCGAGATGATCCCGGTCGCCGTGGCGCAGGCGGCGATGGATTCGGGTGTCGCGCTCAAGCCGATCGCGGACATGGCGGCCTATCGCGAGACGCTGCGCGGCCGGCTCAACCCGACCACCGCGGTGCTGGCCTCCGCCTATGAGCTGGCGCGGGCCCGGCCCAAGCGCGTCCTGTTCGCCGAAGCCGAGGAAGAGGTCGTGCTGCGCGCGGCGATCGCATTCAAGGAGGGCGGCTACGGCACGCCGGTGCTGGTCGGCGTCGACGAGACGCGCGACATGCTCGCCAAGCTCGGCGTCGCCGATCCGTCGGGATACGAGCTCCACAATGCGCGCCATTCGCCGCTCGTGCCGCAGATGGTCGAGAAGCTTTACGATCGGCTCAAGCGCAAGGGGCTGATGCGCCGCGACGTCGAGCGGATGGTCAACCGCGATCGCAACATCTTCGGCGCGCTCCTCCTCGCCATGGGTGAAGCGGATGTGATGGTCACCGGCATCACCCGCCCGTTCCGGCAGACGATGATCGAGCTGCTGCGGGTGCTGGACCCGGCCACGGGTCACACGCCGTTCGGCATCCATCTGCTGGTCGGGCGCAATCACAGCGTGTTCATCGCCGACACCACGGTCAACGAACGGCCGTCGCCGGAGCAACTCGCCGACATCGCCGAGCAGACCGCCGAGGTCGCCAAGCGCATGGGTCACGTTCCGCGCGTTGCCTTCCTGTCCTATTCGACCTTCGGCAATCCGACGGGCAATTGGCTGGGCAACATCCGCGACGCGGTCGCGGTGCTCGACCAGCGCGGCGTCGAATTCGAATATGAGGGCGAGATGGCGCCCGACGTCGCGCTCAACCGGGAAGCGGCGAAGCGCTATCCGTTCAGTCGCCTGTCGGGCCCTGCCAATGTGCTGGTGATGCCGGGGCTGCAATCGGCCAATCTGTCGGCCAAGCTGCTCAAGGAGCTTGGCGGGGACGCAATGATCGGGCCGATGCTGATCAACATGGAGAAGCCCGTGCAGATTGCGGCGATGACCTCGACCGCGTCCGAACTGGTGACGCTGGCGGTGCTCGCCGCGGCCGGGATCGCGCGCTAGGCGTCGAGCAGGCCGCGCACCCGCTGGAGCAGCATATCGGGCGCGAACGGCTTGACCAACAGCGGCTCGGCGCCCGCGCGCGAGGGTGCATCCGTGCCGGCATAGCCGCTCATCAGCAGCACGCGCGTGGCGGGCGCGCGTGCGGTGATCTCGGCGGACAGCGCGAAGCCGTCGAGCCCGGGCATCATCACGTCCGAGAGGACCAGATCGGGCGCGGTGCTCTGCCGTGCGAACAGCGACAGCGCGGCGCGCCCGTCATGCGCCTCGATCACGCGGTAGCCCGCGTCGCGCAGCGTCTCGACGACGAGTTCGCGCAGCGCGTCATTGTCCTCGACGACCATCACGCTGGCGGCGGGGCTGTGCGCCTCGGCGATCGTCTCGCGGACCGCCTCGGGCACGCGCGGCATTTCGAGCGTGCGCGGGAGCCAGAGATGCACCGCGGTGCCTTCTCCCGGCTGCGTATCGATCGTCACGAAGCCACCCGACTGCCGGATGAAACCATGGACCTGGCTCAAGCCCAGCCCGGTGCCGCGGCCCACGCCCTTGGTGGTGAAGAAGGGTTCGAAGGCGCGCGCGCGCACCTCCTCGGTCATGCCGCGCCCGCAGTCGGCGACGCTGAGCCGCACGAAGTCACCGGGCGTGACGCCCTGACGCGCCGCCTCGCGCGGCTCGATCGCCACATTGCCCAGCCGGATCGCCAGCCTGCCGCCGTTCGGATCGCCGGCCATCGCGTCGCGCGCGTTGACGGCGAGATTGAGGATCGCATTTTCGAGCTGGTTGACGTCGATCTCGACCGGCCATGTATCGGGCTCGACGAGGATTTCGACCATCACCATGTCGCTGGTCGCGCGCTCGATCAGCGTCCGCATCCCGCCGAGCATCAGCGTCAGATCGGCGGCACGTGGCGCCAGTCGCTGGCGCCGGGCGAAGGCGAGCAGCCGCTCGGTCAGCGTCGCGGCGCGCGCGGCGCCTTCGCCGGCCTCGGCCAGCGCGCGCTCGACGCGCGGCACGTCGCCGAGCTTGAGACGGCGGCCGGCGATGTCGAGATTGCCGACGATGATCGTCAGCAGATTGTTGAAGTCGTGCGCGATGCCGCCGGTGAGCTGGCCGAGCGACTCCATCTTCTGCGCCTGCATCAGGTCGATCTCGGCGGAGCGCAGCGCGGTATCGTCGCGGCCGATCGCATAGACGAGCAGCCCCTCGCGGCGCAGCGTCCAGCTGATCACGCGCGGCGCGCCCATGCGGTCGTGATATTCGCGCGTGATCGGAACGGTCTGCCCGTCGGCGATCGTGTGAAGCAGCGGCCGCGTGCTCGGATCGGCGAGGAAATGGAACATGTGAACCGGCGCGGTCTCGGTCAACGCGCCGAACACCTCCTGCCAGGCGGGATTGGCGGTGATCACGCGGCTGTCGAGATCGCAGACGAGGATCAGGTCATGCGTCAGCGTCCATAGCCGGTCGCGATCGCGCACCGCATCCGCGCGGACCACGGCGCCCAGCCGCGCGATCCGCCGCAACTCGATCAGCGTCGCGGCCTGACGCGCGATCGCGGCAAGCGCCGCGCTGTCGTCGAAGCGGTCGCGCGGCTGCGTGTCGAGCACGCAGACCGTGCCGATCGCGTGGCCGTCCGCGGTGTGAATCGGCGCGCCGGCGTAGAAGCGGATGTGCGGATCGCCGGTGACCAGCGGATTGTCCTGGAAACGCGGATCGCGCGACGCGTCGAGCGTCACCAGCACGGCATGGTCGCGGATCGTGAGATCGCAGAAGGCGACCGATCGCGGCGTCTCGCAGACGTCGATGCCGATCCGCGCCTTGAACCATTGCCGATCGGCGTCGACGAGGCTGACGAGCGCGGTGGGCGCGCCGGTGACCGCCTGCGCGATCGCGACGATGTCGTCGAACCCCGCCTCGGGCACGGTGTCGAGCAGATCGAGCTCGCGCAGCGCGGCAAGGCGCGCCGCCTCGGTGAAAGGCCCGTCGGCCGTCATCGCGGTTAGGGTGTACCGCTGCCGCCGTTTGGATTGTCCGCGGTCGGGCCTCCGACCGCGGCACCGCCGACGGCGCCGATATTGCCGAACAACTCCTGGAACAGGCTGCGCGTGCGGCCCAGCGTCGGCGTCTTGCCGGGGGCGGGATGGATCGGCACGACCGTCTCCAGCCCGGTATGCTCGACGCTGGTCACCGTTCCCGACCGATCGAAATGCACCGCAAGCAGCAGCTGGTTGACGGGCTTGGGCGTCGCAAAGGAGAATTGCTTGGTGGAGCGCGACCAATAATACCAGGTGCTGTCGTCGAATTCACCGGCAAGGCTCGGGTCGCCCAGCGTGCTGCGGACCGAGTCGCGGTTGTCGACGCCCGGCTGCACCGAGGCGACCAGCGTCCGGTCGATGACATAGCCCTGATGGTCGCGGATCCGCGCGCACCCCGAAAGCCCTACGGCCAGCGCCAGGGCGGCCGTGGCGGCAACCCCCGCGCGACGCATGCTGGCCGTCATCCGTATCTCCTTAGAAAAACCCGGACGCCCCGCCCCGGCCTGAACTCGAACGCCATTGCATCGGCGCTCCCGCCGCTCAATATGCCGTGCGCCCGCGCCGCACAAGGCGCTTGGGGTCAGGAGAGACAGGCAATTTGGTCACGCTGCTCAAACGCATGCTCGGCGCCCGCGACGATGCAGGCGGGCTCGCGCCGTTGTACGCGGCGATCGTCGCGGTGGCGCGGCGGCCGCATTGGTATGTCGAGGGTGCCGTCGCCGATACGTTCGACGGGCGATTCGACATGGTGTCGAGCGTCTTGGCGCTGGTGCTGCTACGGCTCGAATCGCTCGGCGCGCCGGCGCGCGGGCCATCGGCGCGGCTGACCGAATTGTTCGTCAGCGACATGGATGGCCAGCTGCGGCAGCGCGGCATCGGCGATCTCGTCGTGGGCAAGCATGTCGGTCGCATGATGAGCCAGCTCGGCGGGCGTCTGGCCGCCTATCGCGCCGGCCTGGCGCCGGACGGCGATCTGGCCGGGGCGATCGACCGCAACATCCATCGCGGTGCCACGGTGCCGCCGGGCGCGAGCGCGCATGTCGAGGGGCAGCTCCGCCGCTTCGCCGCCAGTCTCGATTCGCACGGCCTGCCCGCCCTGCTGGCGGGCGATATCGGATGAGCGCGACGCCGGAATTCTCGCGGCCGGTGCGGCTCGACATGATCGGCGAGGGCGCTTTCGACCTGCATATCGCGGCCGGAGACGGCGAACGCGCGGCGCTTGCCGAGCGCTTCGCGCTGCCGGGCATCGCGCTGCTCGAGGCCGATGCGACGCTCAAGCGCGACGGCGAGACGGTGATCGTCGCAGGGCGGCTGCGCGCGACCGCGACGCAGCGCTGCGTCGCCACCGGCGAGCCCGTGCCCGCGCGGATCGACGAGCCGTTCGCGCTGCGCTTCGAGCCTGCCGGCGAAGGCCGCCCCGAGGAACTCGAGCTCGACGAGGACGATCTCGACGTGATCGCCTATGAGGGCAATGCGGTCGATCTCGGCGAGGCGGTGGCGCAGAGCTTTGCGCTGGCGCTCGATCCCTTCCCGCGCGTCGCCGACGCCGACATGTATCTGCGCGCCGCCGGCGTGCTGACCGAGGAGGAGGCGGAGGCTGCGCGCGTCGCCGCCAGCCCGTTCGCGGCACTCAAGCGACCAGCCGGCGATTAATGGCGATGCCGGCGATCGACCTCAACGGCGCCGCGCATGTCGTCCAGCTCGCGCTGACCCCGATCTTTCTGCTCACCGGCGTCGCCTCGCTGCTCAACGTGTTCTCGGCGCGACTGGGGCGCGTCGCGGACCGGGTGGCCGGGCTGCGCCACGATCCGGTCGCGCACCGTATCCAGTTGCGGCGGCTGCGGCTGCGTTCGCGCTTTCTCGATGCCGCGGTGCTGCTCGCCTCGCTGGCAGGCGGGCTGACCTGCGCTGCCGCGCTCACCTTGTTCATCGGCGCACTGCGCAATGCGGCGGCGGCGACGCTGCTCTTCTCGCTGTTCGGCGGCGCGGTGATCTGCTCGACGCTCGCGCTGCTGGCCTTTTCCGTCGAGACGGTCATCTCGGGCCGCACGGTGCGCGAACAGACCGAGGGCAAGCCGGCGCCGACGGACTGAGCGGCTACGCGGGCGCGCGATGCCTCATGCCGTCGGCCGCTTTTCGAAGCCGTCGAAGATCTGTGCGTCCAGCGGCTCGATCGAAACGTCCGCGACGCGCGACGCGGGCGAGCCCTGCCGCGCCCTGGCGACGATCGCCGCGATCATGTCGCTCGATCCTGCGACGACCGCCTCGACGCTGCCGTCGGCGCGGTTGCGCACCCATCCGGTGACGCCGAGAGCCCGCGCCTGCTCGGTGAGCCAGTCGCGATACCAGACGTTCTGGACGCGGCCGGTGATCGTCAGGCGATGGCAGAGCATCACGACCCTCAGCGTTTGCGCGTCTGGTCCGGCGAGCCGCCGGCCGGCGCCGGATAGTCCTCGGGCTTGACGCTGCTCTGGTTCTTCACCGCCTGCCGGTCGTCGACCGGGCGTGTGCTGCCGTCCGTTTTGGTCTCGCCGCCGGGCTTGTTGGTCGCCATCATCCGTTCCTCGTCCGTGTCGGTCGTCAACGGCCGACGACGGACGAGGTTTCGGTCAGCTCAGAGCTTGGAGGTCAGCTCGGGGACGATCTTGAACAGATCGCCGACGAGGCCGATGTCGGCGACCTGGAAGATCGGCGCGTCCTCGTCCTTGTTGATCGCGATGATCGTCTTCGAATCCTTCATCCCCGCGAGATGCTGGATCGCGCCCGAAATGCCGACCGCCATATAGACCTCGGGTGCGACGATCTTGCCGGTCTGGCCGACCTGATAGTCGTTGGGCACATAGCCCGCGTCGACCGCCGCGCGCGAGGCGCCGACGCCGGCACCGAGCTTGTCGGCGAGCGGCTCGATCAGCGAGTGGAAATTCTCGCTGTTCTGCAGCGCCCGCCCGCCCGAGACGATGATCTTGGCCGAGGTCAGCTCGGGCCGCTCGGACTTGCTGATCTCCTGCCCGACGAAGGTCGCGCCGCCGGCGTCGCCCGCCGACGACACCGCCTCGATCTCGCCCGCACCACCCTCGCGCGCGGCCTTCTCGAAGCTCGTACCGCGCACGGTGACGACCAGCTTGGCCTCGCCCGACTTGACCGTCGCGATCGCATTGCCCGCATAGATCGGGCGCGTGAACGTGTGCTCGTCCTCGACCGACAGGATCTCGCTGATCTGCATCACGTCGAGCAGCGCGGCGACGCGCGGCGCGATGTTCTTGCCGTTGGCGGTGGCGGGCGCGAGGAAGGCATCGTGATGCCCCATCAGCTCGACCACCAGCGTCGCGACCGCCTCGGGCAGCGCGTGCGCATAGGCCGCGCCGTCGGCGACATGCACCTTGCCGACGCCGGCGATCTTGGCGGCCGCCTCGGCGACGGGGCCGACGCCTTCGCCGGCGACGAGCAGATGCACCTCGCCGAGCTTGCTCGCGGCGGTCACGCAAGCGAGCGTCGCATCCTTGACCTGGCCGGCTTCATGCTCGACCCACACCAGCGTCTTCATGCCGCGACTCCCATCGCCTTGAGTTTGGCCACCAGCTCGTCGACGTCGGCAACCTTGATACCGGCGACGCGCTTGGGTGGTTCGGAGACCTTGACCGTCTCGATCCGCGGCGTGGTGTCGACGCCGTAATCGGTGGGCGTCTTGTTCGCGAGCGGCTTGGACTTCGCCTTCATGATGTTGGGGAGCGACGCGTAGCGCGGCTCGTTGAGGCGGAGATCGGTGGTCACGATCGCGGGGATCGCAAGCTTGACCGTCTCGAGCCCACCGTCGACTTCGCGCGTCACCGTGACGCTGTCGCCCTCGACCTCGACCTTCGACGCGAACGTGCCCTGCGGGCGGCCCATCAGCGCGGCGAGCATCTGGCCGGTCTGGTTGCTGTCGTCGTCGATCGCCTGCTTGCCGAGGATGACCAGCCCGGGCTGTTCCTCGTCGGCGATGGCTTTCAGGATCTTGGCGACCGCGAGCGGCTCGACCGCGTCGTCGGTGGTGACGAGGATCGCGCGATCGGCGCCCATGGCGAGCGCGGTGCGGAGCGTCTCCTGCGCCTTCGCCGGCCCGATCGAGACGACGACGACCTCGGTCGCCGCGCCCTTCTCGCGCAGCCGGATCGCCTCTTCGACCGCGATCTCGTCGAACGGGTTCATCGACATCTTGACGTTGGCGAGATCGACGCCGGTGCCGTCCATCTTGACGCGCGGCTTGACGTTGTAATCGATCACCCGCTTGACGGGCACTAGGACCTTCATGTCTCTCTCCTTAGTGTTCCCGCGCAGGCGGGAACCCAGGCCCCACGCCGGCGGAACTGGGCACCCGCCTGCGCGGGTGCACAGAATGGATCAGGCGGCCTGCTTCACTTCCGCCACGATCTTCTTGGCGGCATCGCCGAGATCGTCGGCGGCGACGATCGGCAGCCCCGAATTTGCCAATATGTCCTTGCCCTGCTGGACGTTCGTGCCCTCGAGGCGGACGACGAGCGGCACCGACAGGTTCACTTCCTTGGCGGCCGCGATGATCCCCTCGGCGATGATGTCGCAGCGCATGATGCCGCCGAAGATGTTGACCAGGATGCCCTTCACCGCGGGATCCGACAGGATGATCTTGAACGCCGCGGTCACCTTCTCGGTGGTGGCGCCGCCGCCGACGTCGAGGAAGTTGGCGGGGAACATGCCGTTCAACTTGATGATGTCCATCGTCGCCATCGCGAGGCCGGCGCCGTTGACCATGCAGCCGATGTCGCCGTCGAGCTTGATGTAGGCGAGATCGTATTTGGACGCCTCGACCTCGGCCGGATCCTCCTCGGTCTCGTCGCGCAGCGCGAAGATGTCCTTGTGGCGGAACAGCGCATTGGGATCGAACGACACCTTGGCGTCGAGCACGAGCAGCTGCGACGCGCCCGCCGCATCGGGCTTGGTGACGACCAGCGGGTTGATCTCGAGCATCGACATGTCGGTGGCGAGGAAGGCTTCGTAGAGCTGGCCGGCGAGCTTCTGCGCCTGCTTGGCGAGGTCGCCGGTCAGCTCAAGCCCGAAGGCGACCGCGCGGCCGTGGTGCGGCATGAAGCCCTCAGCGGGATCGATCGTGATCGTCTGGATCTTCTCGGGGGTGTCGTGGGCCACCGTCTCGATGTCCATGCCGCCCTCGGTCGAGACGACCATCGCGATCCGGCCGGTCGCGCGGTCGACCAGCATCGAGAGGTAGAATTCCTTGTCGATGTCGGCACCGTCGGTGACGTAGAGGCGGTTGACCTGCTTGCCCGCGTCGCCGGTCTGGATCGTGACCAGCGTGTTGCCGAGCATGTCGGTCGCAGCGGCGCGAACCTCGTCCATCGTCTTGGTCAGCCGCACGCCGCCCTTGGCGTCGGGACCGAGCTCCTTGAACTTGCCCTTGCCGCGGCCGCCCGCGTGGATCTGCGCCTTGACCACATACATCGGCCCGGGCAGCTTGCCCGCGGCGGCGACCGCCTCGTCGACGGTCATCGCGGCGTGGCCCGCAGGCACGGCGACACCGAATTTCGCGAGCAGTTCCTTGGCCTGATATTCGTGGATGTTCATGGCAATGCGGGTCCCTGGGGCTCGAGGTTTCCGTTAACGGCAGGTGACGCGAACGTAAAGCCCGCGATTCCGTCGTTTGTCGAGGCCCCTATCACCCCATGATCGCGCAGGACAGCCCCGCGCGCGTCACGACGTCGATGATATGCTGATCGCCCGTGGCCTGCAGGCGATCGGCGAGTTCGCCGATGCCGACATGGCCATGGGTGTCGCCACTGCCCCTGGCGGCCTTGCCCAGCGCCTCGAGTTCGGACGTGCTGAGCTTGCGCGACAGCTTGCCGGCGAGACAATCGGCCATGTGCGGCTTGACGCCCGCGGCAAGCAGCTTTTCGCGCACGCGCGCTTCGGGGGCCAGCGAACAGCCGGCGAGCAGGACGAGTGCGGTGAATATAGCGAGGCGTTTCATCGCCGGCGCTCAACACCCGCGATCCCGAACCGTTGCTGAACACGCGGCGGAGGTGGGGAGTCGCGCCGTGGGACCATCGTCGCTATATGCCCAGCCGTGACCTTGCTCGCCGGCCTCGCCCTGTTCCTCGCCACCGTCGTGCTGATGGAGGGCTTCGCCTATGCGGCGCATCGCTGGATGATGCACGGCTTCGGCTGGTTCCTGCACGCGAGCCACCACCGGCCGCGAACCGGGCCGTTCGAGCTCAACGATCTATACGCGGTGATCTTCGCGGGGCCGTCGATCCTGCTGCTCGCGGGCGGGGTACGCTGGGGCTGGTGGCCGGGCTGCACCTGGATCGGCGCGGGGATCGCCGCTTACGGCGCGATCTATTTCGGCTTTCACGACTGGATCGTCCACAAGCGGCTGCGCCACGGCTATGTCGCGCGCTCGGGCTATATGAAGCGGATCATCCAGGCGCACCGGCTCCACCACGTCGTCGAGACGCGCGAGGGCAATGTCAGCTTCGGGTTTCTGGTGGCGCCCAAGCCCGAGACGCTCAAGGCCGAACTGAAGCGGCGTGAACGCGCTGGTGTGCGCGCACCTATCCCATCAACCGTCGTCCCGGACTTGATCCGGGACCCATAGATACGGCTCGCCTGACAGGATGCGCGCCACCTCCATGGGTCCCGGCTTTCGCCGGGACGACGGATAGGATGACGTCCGGACTCACTAGCGTTCGCGCGACCATAGCCCCGCGCGCGTCACCGCGGTCAGCGTATGCCGCCGCGCCGCCTGCCAGCCCGCGGTTACCACCCAGCCAAGCTTGTCCACCTTGCCCGTCGAGACGCGCCGATCCCATGCGTGGATGCCGCGTTTCGCGACCTCGCGCGCGATGTCGCCGTAGATGCCGGCGGCGGCGAGCACCGCCCAGGCCGAGCGGAACGGCAGCGCCGCCGCGCCGGTCCGCGCCGACGCCTCATATTGCTCGGCGCGATCCGCCAGCCGGCGCGCGAGCATCGCAAGGCGCGGGCGATAGGGCGGTTTCATCACCTCGCCGGGCGGGATATCGACCTCGGCGAGCCATTCGGTCGGCAGGTAGCAGCGCCCCGCCGCGTCGTCCTCGCGCAGGTCGCGTGCGATATTGGCGAGCTGGAAGGCGAGCCCCAGGTCGCAGGCGCGATCGAGCGTGTCCTGATCGGCGGGGTCGACCCCCATCACCACCGCCATCATGCAGCCGACCGCGCCGGCGACATGATAGCAATAGCGCATCAGATCGGCCTCGCTGCGCGGCCGCCACTCCTGCGCGTCGAGCGCGAAACCGTCGATCAGGTCGTGCGCGAAGCGCGCCGGGAGCCGCGTCTCGGCCGCGACGACGCCCAGCGCGTCGAACGCCGGATCCTCGGTCGCCTCGCCGGCCAGCGCGCGTGCGGTGAGCGCGCGCATCAGCGACAGCTTGGCCGATGCATCCTGGACCGGGCTCATGCCATGACCGAGTTGCTGCCCGTCGGCGATGTCGTCGCAGGCGCGGCACCAGGTATAGAGCAGCTGCGCGCGCTCGCGCGTCGCGGGATCGAACAGCTTCGAGGCCGCGGCGAAGGATTGCGAGCCCTTGGCGATCGTCTCGCGGGCATAGGCAACGAGCGCAGGGCGATCGTAACTCACCGCGACCGTTCCCCCGCGCAGGCGGGGGCCCAGAGCCCCACACGCCGTCCCTCCAAAGCCTGGGGGGCCCCCGCCTGCGCGGGGGAACAGTTCCTTCTCACAGCTTGCCCGCCTTCATCGCAAAGATCGTCTCGTGCGGACGGTAGGCCGCCATCCGGGCGAGCAGGGCATCCAGATCGTCGCTCGCGATCAGGATCGGCCGGTGCTGCGCGCGCACGAAGCCGGTCTCGCCCATCGTCGCCCAGAATTGCAGCAGCCCGTCATAAAATCCCGCGACGTTGAGCAGCCCGACCGGCTTGGCGTGATAGCCGAGCTGCGCCCAGCTCATCGCCTCCCACAGCTCGTCCATCGTGCCGGTGCCGCCGGGCAGCGTGACGAAGCCGTCGGAGAGATCGGTGAACGCCGCCTTGCGTTCGTGCATCGTCTCGACGACATGGAGTTCGGTGAGGCCGCGATGCGCGACCTCGGCGTCGACGAGCGCGCGCGGGATCACCCCGATCACCTCGCCACCCGCCGCGAGCGCCGCATCGGCGACCGCGCCCATCAGCCCGAGCCGGCCGCCGCCATAGACGAGACCGATGCCGCGCTCGGCAAGCGTGCGGCCGACGAGGCGCGCGGCGTCGACGTAGCGAGGGTCGGCGGGGGTGGCGGAGCCGCAATAGACGGCGAGGCGGTTCATGTGTCTGTCTTCTCCCTCGTCATCCCGGACTTGATCCGGATCCAGACGCGCCACGCCCGCGCTTCGAACGCCGCGTGTCTGGATCCCGACCTTCGTCAGGATGACGGTTGGTCGTTACGAGCGCCGCAGATCGTCGAGCATCAGCGCAGCGGTCGCCTTGGCCGAGCCGACGACGCCCGGAATCCCCGCGCCCGGATGCGTCCCCGCGCCGACGAAATAGAGGTTGGGGATCGCATCGTCGCGGTTGTGGACGCGGAAGAAGGCGGATTGGGTCAGCAGCGGCTCGAGGCTGAAGGCGGAGCCGAGATGCGCGTTCAGATCCTGCGCGAAATCCTGCGGGGTGTAGTGGAAGCTGGTCACCAGCCGCTCGCGCAGTCCGGGAATCAGCGTCGCCTCGAGATGATCGAGGATGCGGTCGGCATAGACCGGCCCGATTTCGGCCCAGTCGACGGGCAGCTTGCCGAGATGCGGCACAGGCGCCAGCACGTAGAAGCTCGAGCAGCCTTCGGGGGCGAGGCTCGGATCGCTGACCGTCGGATGATGGAGGTAGAGCGAAAAGTCCTTCGCCAGCACGCCATGCTCGTAGATGTCGGTGAGCAGCCCCTTGTAGCGCGGCCCGAACAGGATC
Organism: uncultured Sphingomonadaceae bacterium; assembly: GCA_903871605.1. Lineage (GTDB taxonomy): Bacteria > Pseudomonadota > Alphaproteobacteria > Sphingomonadales > Sphingomonadaceae > Solisphingomonas. The sequence continues at coordinate 153,505 of CAIQHF010000012.1, read as the reverse complement.
GAATGGTGCGGTATGCCCGGGAACGTTCCCTTGATCCCGAAATGGACGACGAACAGCGACGGCGAGAAGCGCTTCTTCTCGAGCGCCCTCGTCGCGCGCTCGCCGCGCTTCGAGCCGCCGAGCAGCGCCTTGTAGCTATGCACCACGTCGGCGTTGGAGGCGACCGCGTCGAAATCGCCATGCCAGCCGCTCGCGGTGGTGACGCCGGTCGCGAGATCGCCCAGCGTGTCGATCCGCTCGACCGGATCGCCGAGCCGCACGACCCCGCCCAGCCGCTCGAAATGCGCGACCATCGCGCGGACCAACGCGTGCGTGCCGCCCCTGGGGAACCAGACCCCGCCGTCCTTCTCGAGCTTGTGGATCAGCGCGTAGATCGCGCTGGTCGTCATCGGGTTGCCGCCGACGAGCAGCGTGTGGAACGACAGCGCCTGGCGCAGATGCTCGTCCTTCACGAAGGACGACACCATCGAATAGACCGAGCGCCACGCCTGGCTCTTCACCAGCCGCGGCGCCGCCTTGATCATCGATCCGAAATCGAGGAACGCGACATGGCCGAGCTTTTCATAGCCCTCGCGGTACACCTCGGCCGAATAATCGAGGAAGCGGCGATAGCCGGCGATATCCTCGGGGTTGAGCGCGCCGATCTGGCGGGCGAGCGCGGCATCGTCGTTGCTATAATCGAACACCGTGCCGTCGGGCCACATCAGCCGGTAGAAGGGCGACACGGGGAGCAGCTCGACATCCTCGGCGATGTCGCGACCCGACAGCTTCCAGAGCTCGGCGAGGCAATTGGGATCGGTGATCACGGTCGGGCCGGCATCGAAGGTGAAGATGCCGGCGTCGGTCGGGCGCTCCCATTGATAGGCGCGGCCGCCGGGCTTGTCGCGCGCTTCGATCAGCGTCGTCGCTATCCCCGCCGATTGCAGGCGAATGGCGAGCGCCAGCCCGCCGAACCCCGCCCCGATCACCGCCACCGTCTTCATAGATGCTTGTCCTTCGCGCCGGACTTGCCGGCTCCATTGCCCATCATGGCGATCACCGCGCGCCCGACCGGCACGGGCGGACGCCCCGCAAGGATGCGAGCCTTGTCCATGCCTGTCGATTGGGCGGCGTAGAAGCGCCTGACCAGCGATTCGTCGAGACGGTAGAAACGCTCGAGGATGCGATAGCGCTCCTCGGGCAATGCGGCGCGGAACAGCATCCGGTCGAGCAGCCGGTAGAAGCCGCGCTCCGCCCAGGTCTTCGCGGCGAAATCGTGCAGCGCATGATGCAGCGTATCGGCGGAGAGATCGCGCAGATCGGTGACGATCCGCGCGGCGCGCACCGCGTCGGGGAGCGAATAGCCGGTGGTTGGGTGAAACAGCCCCGCGCGCACACCGGCCTTTGCGACACCCGCCCCGCCCGAGCGCCAATAGGCTTCGAAATCGCCCCCGAGCACGACGCCCAGCGCGCCGCGTTCCTCGCGCTCGACGTCGCTGATCGTCCAGCCGCGCAAGGCGGCATAGGCGGCGATGCGTGCGGCGAGCGCGTCGCGGTCGATGTCGGGCGTGTCGCTGTAATAGGTGTCCTCGACGAACAGGCGATCGGGCCCGAAGGGAAGGAGATAGACGAAGCGATAGCCATCGATCTGGTCGACGGTCGCATCCATCACCACCGGGCGCCTGAGCCCGTGCGGCGCGGCCAGCACGAGTTCCTGGCCGAGGAATTTCTGCCAGCCGAGATCGAGCAGCGACAGGTCGCCCGATCCGCGCGCATCGATCACGCCCGCCGCCTCGATCCGCGTTCCGTCGGCGAACACGACCGCGCGCGGCCCGACGCCGATCGCCTTGCGGCCGCTGAGGATCGCGCCGGCGGGCAGCGCCGCACGCACGACGCGATCGAATTTGTCCGAGGTGATCGCATGGTAGCGCGCGTCGAGCTTGCGACGGTGGCCCGGGAACAGCGCATGATAGCCGTCCCACATATGCGCGACGAGCGGCACGACCAGCGGGCGATCGGCAGGCGCGATGTCGCTGTCGAAGAACGACCAGACATGGTTGCCGCCGATCGTCTCGCCCGCCTCGATCAGCAGCACGCGCGCGTCGGGCCGCCGCTTGGCCATGGCGAGCGCGATCAGCCCGCCGGCGAGCCCGCCGCCGACGATCGCGAGGTCACATTGTCGGACGCGCTCCATGCACGATGCCTAGCGGGGCGAAGCCTCGCCGTCACGCCCCGCGCGCGGCCAATGGCAGAGACGCGCCCGAGGGCGCGGCGTGAAGACCTGCCGATGAACCAGCGGCCGTAATATGCCGTAGTCCGCGAGAACAGGTCGGTTAATGACCTGTCTATACATCGACGAACGTGAATAAATGTTCGCTCGGGGAATTCGAACATGACTATTGATCGCGGCGGATCGAAGCTTATTGAAAAGCTTAGACTTTTTGGCATCGACCAAGCGAGCCATGGCCTTTTCCCCGCCATAAGCCGGACGATCAACCGGTTCGGCATGCGCGCGCTCGGGCGTCTTTACGAACATATTCGGCAGGACGACGCGATGCGGGCCTATTTTTCGTCCGACGCCGCGATGCAACACGCTCAATCGAAGCAGCAGGAGCATTGGTCCGAGCTCTTTTCCCGCCCGATCGACGCGGCCTATCTGGCCAGGGCCGAGCGGATCGGCCAGGTCCACTCGCGCATCGGCCTGCCGCCGTCCTTCTATATCGGCGGCTATGCGCAGATCTTGGGATATGTGCTGCCCCGCATGCTGCGCTGGTCGCCGCTCGCGATGATCGGGCACGGCTCCGGCCGGCGCGCGGCCACCGTCCTGGTCCAGACCGCGCTGCTCGACATGGATATTGCGCTGTCGGCCTATTTTCAGGCCGAGCAGGCCGGGCGCGCGGCGGTGGTCACCGCGCTCGGCAACGCGCTGGGCAGGCTCGCGACCGGCGATTTCACGGTCAATCTCGACAGGATGCCCGCGGGCTATGAAGCGCTGGTCGCCGACTTCGACGCGATGCGCGCCAGCATCTGCGGTACGCTCACGCAGGTTTCCGACGCGGCGCATCACATCAACACGGGCTCCTTCGAGATCAGCAATGCATCCGACGACCTCGCGCATCGCACCGAGCAGCAGGCCTCTACGCTCGAGGAGACGGCAGCCGCGATGGAGCAGATCACCGCGACGATCCGAGCCTCCGCCGGTGCCGCAGCCCACGCCAACGACGCGGTGCTCGCGATGAAGGCGGATATCGAGGAATCGGGGTCGGTGGTCGGGCTCGCGGTCGAGGCGATGCAGCGCATCGAGGCCTCGTCGTCCAAGATCACCGACATCATCGCGGTGATCGACGGGATCGCATTCCAGACCAACCTCCTCGCGCTCAACGCCGGCGTCGAGGCGGCGCGCGCGGGCGATCTGGGCAAAGGGTTCGCAGTCGTCGCGAACGAGGTGCGTGCGCTGGCACAGCGCTCCGCCGAGGCCGCGCGCGACGTCAAGCTTCATATCACGACGAGCTCCGAGCAGATCCAGGCGGGGGTCGCGCTCGTCGCGCGCTCGGGCACGGCGCTCGATCGTGTCGTCGGCCAGATTGCGGACGTCAGCGGCTATGTCTCCAGCATCGCGGTCGCGGCGAAGCAGCAGGCGGGCGGGCTTCAGCAGGTCAATGCCGCGGTGAACGAGATGGACGGCGTGACGCAGCAGAATGCCGCGATGGTCGAGGAGACCAACGCTGCGGTGCGCAGTCTTGCCTCGGAAGCCGACGGCCTCGCGCGCCGCGTCGCCGGATTCAAGCTTGCGAAAGGCGACCGTCAGGATGGCAGCGCGGAGCGGCGCGCATCGCCGGCACGCGCGCATGACGGCGGCGGCGCCCGGATCTCGAGGAGTGCCCGCCGCGCGGCCGCGTGACCGCGCGTCGATAGCGGAGGCCCGACGGGCGCACAGCGCCCCCGATCGCGTGGCCTGGGGCTGGTCGAGCGCGGCCTCTCCCCTTTCTTGCCAATCATCGCTACATGCCCCCCATGTCCGTCGGCATCGCTCTTCTGCTCTCCGCGCTCGCGATGACGCTGATCGTCGGATTGCGTTATCTTGCCGTCTCGGGCGGCTTCGCCTGGGCGACGGCGCGGCGACATCCAGGGCTTTATGCCGGGCTCGATCGGCAGATGTCGCGCGAGATCGGCTGGAGCCTCGCCTCGGCGGCGATCTACGGCATCCCTGCGGGAATCCTCGCCTGGGGCTGGCGCACGCACGGCTGGACGCGCGTCACCACCGATCTCCACGCCCATCCCTTGTGGTGGTGGCCGGTGTCGGTGGTGCTATGCCTGTTCGCGCACGATAGCTGGTTCTACTGGACGCACCGCTGGATGCACCGGCCCCGCCCGTTCCGTATCGCGCACGCCGTCCACCACGCGAGCCGTCCGCCGACCGCCTGGGCCGCGATGAGCTTCCATCCGTGGGAGGCGCTGACCGGCGCGGTGGTGATCCCGGTGCTCGTGCTGGTCGTGCCGATGCATTGGAGCGCGCTCGCCGCGGTGCTGACGATCATGACGATCATGGGCGTCACCAACCATATGGGCTGGGAGTTGTTTCCGCCGTGGATCGTCGACGGGCGGATCGGCCGCTGGCTGATCACCGCGACCCATCACCAGCGGCACCATAGCGACTATCGTTGCAATTACGGGCTCTATTTCCGCTTCTGGGACCATATGTGCGGCACGGACCGGGGGCTGGGCAGCTTCCCGGTCCGTACCTCGTCACCCGATCAGCGGCAGTGAACCTGTCCCTGATCGACCGAATGGCCGAGTAGCGCGCCGCCGCCCGCGCCGAGCAGCGTGCCGAGCGCACCGCCGCCGCCGAGGATGTTGCCCAGCACCCCGCCTGCGACCGCGCCCACGACTGTCCCGGTGGTGCCGTCCGAGCGCTTGCAATAATAGCGCCCGTCATGGCCGCGATAGACGCGATCGTCGCGCGTCAGCGCGCGTTCGGGGCCGGGCCGGTCACGATAGTCGCGCGCAGGATCATAGTCGGGCGGCGGCGGCGGCGCGTCCCGATCATAATAATCGCCGTGCTGCGGCCGGCCGTCGCCATAATAGCCGCCGGGCGGCGGTGGCGGCGGCGGTGCGTCGCGATTGTCATAATAGCCGCCGGGCGGTGGCGGGGGTGGCGGTGGGCCATAGCCCTGCGGACCGTCGTCGTAGCAGGCCGCGAGCGGCAGCAGCATCGCGGCTGTCGCCATCGCCAGAATCGGGCGTTTCATGGGCATCTTCTTCTCCCCTCGGCGCCGTGCGAGTGCCCGGCGACTACGGCATAACGCGACATTGGCGGTTTATCTCCGCTGAACCCGTCGTTTCGGCGACGTTCAGCCGAGGATCGATCGTCTTCCCGGAGCCGGACGCCCACCCCGCGCGTTTGGCGCGCATGGCGCACACGCTCACCATATTGACGCTCCAGCTTGCCCAGGCGATCGGGCTCTATTGGCTAGCGGCCGGCATCGGCCTGCTCGCGGTGCCCGCGCGCATGGCTGCGCTGATCGACGATTTCGAGCGATCGCCCGCGCTGGCGATGGTCGCCGGGCTCGGCGCGTTTGCGATCGGCGTCGCGGTGCTGATCCCGCACCACCTGCTTTACGATCCGCTGAGCGTGATCGTGACGCTGCTCGCGCTCGTCTTCGCGATCGAAGGGCTGGTGCTGATCGCCTGTCCGCAGCTTCTGCTCGCGCTCGCGCGGCGGTTCGTCGTGCAGGCGCGGCTATGGGCGATCGTCTCGATCGTGCTGGGCGCGGCGATGCTGCTCGCCGGGTTGACCGGACGTGCCGACGCGCTGGCCTGAGCGCGCGCTGGACGCCGGTCGTCGATATCGGATCAAACGCCGATTTACACGCCCGTCGGCGCATGAGATATTCGCGCGACCGACTCCCGTCGTGCGCGCATACGGCCGTCGTGGTTGCTCCGCTTAGCTATTCGCAGGTCTCGTTCCACACAGGCTGGGGACATGACATGGCTGACGATCCGCCCCTCGATCAACCCGAACCAGGCGCACGGGTGCCGCTTGCCGGCCGCCGGGCTCCGCCGCGTCGTACGCCCGACTGGACCAAGGATCCCGGCCCCGATCGCGAAGCGCCCGACTGGACGACCGATTCCGGGCCGGCCGTTCGCATCCCCGAGGACCCCTGGACGCCCGATCCCGGCGACGCCGAAACGCCGACCGAGGGCCTTGTGTGAGCGACGAGCGGGTGACGCCCGCCGCCTTCCCCGAACCGGGCGCCAAGCCCGCGGCGGAGGGCGGGGCTGGCAAGCCCGTCGCGGCGCTGAGCGACGCGCACAAGGCGGTGCTCGAGCAGAAGCAGTTCGTCACCGGGCGGATCAGCGAAACCGTGCGCTATGTCGGCTTCGGGCTGCTCGCGGTCTTTTACGCGATGATCAGCTCGGACGCGCCGTTCGCGCATATGATCGTCGCGACGATGAGCCGGCGGCTGATCGGGATGGCGATCTTCGGCGTGCTCGCGGTGTTCTTCGACTATCTGCAATATCTTGCGGGCAGCTTCGCGGTCGAGCGCGCGCTCGGCGAAGGCGCCGCGCATGGCTATAGCTATAATCGCCGGTGGCTTTCCTATCGCCTGCGCCGGCTCTGCTTCTGGATCAAGCAGATCGCGGTGATCGCGGGGTGCGTGCTGCTGCTGCTGATCCTGCTGCGCGCGATCGCCCCGCCCCATGTGGTGCCCCCGCTCGCCACCGAGACGATACCGGTCGAGTGACGCGCCGCCGCGCGGCGCACTCGCCATTGCGCGCGCATCTGCTACGCTCGTCGCTTCCGCATCAGGAGACTCGCGATGGGATTGCTCGACGGACTGCTCGGCCAGGTGGCCGGCAATGTGGATATCCAGAATCTCGCCGCCAAGGTCGGGCTGACGCCCGAGCAGGTCGAGCAGGCGGTGACCGCGCTCGGTGCGGCGCACCCGCAGCCCGGCGACACGGTGCAGACCGCCGCCGAGCAGACCGGCCTCCCACAGGGCACGTTGCAGGAGATTGTCGGCCATATCGGCGGGGAAGGCGCGCTTGGCCGGTTCGCCAGCCTGCTCGGCGAACAGCAGGGCGGCCTCGGCGGCATGCTCGGCGGTCTCGGATCGATGTTCGGCAGCAAGGCCTGACGCGGCCTGCGCCAAACACGGCGGCGGCGGCTCGGCCGCGCCGCCGAGAGGGTCACAACAGCCCGTGGCCGATCACCAGCCGCACGATCCCCACGCACAGCACCACCAGATTGAGGTTGCGCCCGCCATTGCGGCTCGACAGCGCACCGATCGCAAGCCCGACGATCGCAACCGGCAACACGAACCAGTACATCCAGCCGAGCAGCGGCGTGAACGCGATCAGACCCCAGAACAGGGCGACGAGTCCGACAAGGATCGAGATCAGGTTGAGCATGGCCGACACATTGCGCGCCGCGATGATTCTGCCAAGAGCGAACGCATCTTGACCAATTGGAACAAACATGGAACACGGAACCGTCGATCGCTCGGAGGCGTGACGATATGGCTGCATCCCCAGACCCCCGTCTCTATCTGTTCGCCCGCCTTCCCGATGGTATCGGCGAGCCGATCGATGCCTCCAACGACATCGCGCCCGCTTTGCCGGGGCTGCGGCTGATCTCGAGCGCGCGGCGGCACATCACGCTCGCCGATCTCGGCACCGTCGATGCGCCGCAGGAGCATGTGATCGCGATGATCGGATGGATCATGGCGACGACGCCGCCTTTCGCGTTCCGCGTGATGTTCGATCAGATCGTGACAAGCGCGCGCCACATGCTGCTCAAGGCGAGCGAGCCGCTGTTGGGGGCGCTCGAATGCCAGGCGCATGTGATCGAGATGGTGCGCGACTATGGGCTCGACCTGCCCGGCGACGCGGCGCCCGTGCCGCACGTCACGCTCGGTTATGATCACCGCGCGACACGGGGGGTACGCCCGATCGATGGTCTCTCTTGGCTGGTCGATGAGCTGGTGCTGGTGCGCAGCTGGCAAGGACGCAGCTGGCATGAGGAACTCGGCCGCTGGCGCCTGCCCGAGCGCCGCGCGGTCGCGTAGGCGCGGCGTCGGGGCGTCTTTGCTCGCCCCCGTCGCGGCGGGCCGGGCGCCGGTGCGATCGACTCACCGTCGGGCCAGGGACGTCTGGCGGCTGCCATCACGACGATGCGCGGCAGGCCGGGTCGGGTCCACCGGACCGCACCCGACGGGTAGGCCGCTCTCACGTTATCTTGGCTGGCGCCCGAGCGCCTCTGCCACGCCGCGGCTCAGCGCGCCTGCCAGTGGGCGAAGGCCTCCGCCTGCAGGCGGTCGACGAGCGCATGCGCTGCGGGCCCCTCCCACGGGCCTTCGTGGCCCAGACGCTGGGCATGTCCGCCCGCCCACCAGCCCTGCCCGGGAAGTCCGTCCGATTCGCGCACGACCAACACCGCGAGCTCGGGCTCGCCCGCCGCAGCCCCCGCCTCGTCGATCGCGTCGAGCGTCTTGCACAGCGCGCGCATCTTGGGCCGGGTAAAGCGCGTGCCGAGCTGCGCGAGCAACGCCGAATAGCTGATCGCCTCGCCCGCCCTCGCCGTCGCGACCAGCAGCGACCGGACGCGGGGCACGTCCGCGATCGCCGCCGCCACCTCGGCCTTGCTGCTCTCGAGCCAATCGTCGAGGCCGCCGTCGATCACGCGCCCGGGGTCCAGCCGGCGGGCGCAAGCGTGAAACCGGCGAAGTCGAAGCCCGGCGAGACGATGCACGAGACGAGCGCCCAGCCGGAGACGGTTTCGGTCGCCTGCCAATGGCCGGGCGGCACGAGCAGCTGCGGCATCTCGCCGGCCAGCACGTCTGGGCCGAGCCGCGCGTCGTCGATCGGGCCGTCGTCGCAGGGCGCGCGGCGCAGAAGCAATGGCGCGCCGGCATGCCACAGCCAGAGCTCGGCGGCGTCGACACGGTGCCAGTGCGAGCGCTGGCCGGTTTCGAGCATGAACAGGATCGCCGTCGCGGTGGCGCGATCGCCGGGCGCGGCATCGGCGCGCCACGTCTCGCGATACCATCCGCCCTCGGGGTGGGGCGTCAGCCCGAGCTTGGCGATGATGGCCTGCGCGTCGTCCATCGTGGCAACATCGGCGCGCGCGCCCCGGCAGGCAAGGGGCGCGCTGTGACGCGGCTCAGCGTTCGCCGGCCAGCCAGCCGACCAGCACATAGGCGACGAACGCGGGGAAACCCGCGCTGAACACGGTCAGCAGCACCGTCGCAATGCGGACGAGCGTGACGTTGACGCCCGAAAAGTCCGCCAGCCCCTGGCATACGCCCAGCCACATGCCGCGGCGACGATCGATGACGAGACGGTTGGTCATGGAAAAACTCCTCGGTCGACGGATCAGAAATGCAGCACGTGCGCGACGCTGGTCTGCGCGGGCAGCACCGCCGCCGCGACGAGGACGGCACTGCAGAACGCCGCGCCAAATGCCGACACGAGCGAATCGCGCAGCGACGAGCGGTTGAACGTGGACATGGCGAACCCCTGTAAATTGGGCCCGGCGATGATCGGCGGGATGCCAGCAGCACTGCAGGGAGCGTGCCAAGCCGTCGGAAGGGCGACATCTGCGGCTTTCGGGCGGCGCGCAGGCGAGGGCGGCAGAAACCTGCGCCAAGATATGGCCGATTGTCCCACCAATAGGTCATCCGCGCGGCGTCTGACGAGGCCGCCTGTCATCCCGCCCCCTGCAGGGGAGGATCGGTACGGCGCATTTGGCGGATCGTCACCACGGGCCTATCTTGTGCGGATGCCACCCGACACCCTGACGGCCACCGATCTCAAAGCCGAGGTGGGATTCGCCTCGCTCCGCCGCTTCCTCCCCTATCTTTGGCCCAGGGGCGAGGCCGGGCTGAAGGCGCGGATCGTCGTCTCGCTGCTCCTCGTCCTCGCCTCGAAGCTGGTTCTGGTTTACGGCGCGCCCTTCGCGTTGCAGGGCGCGATCGACGGCATGGCCAAAGGCGATCACAGCGCGCGCACGCTGATCCTCGCGATGGTGATCGGCTATGCCGCCGCGCGCTTCGGCGGCACCTTGTTCGACAATCTGCGCAACGCCGTGTTCGAGCGGGTCGGTCAGGATGCGACCCGGCGGCTGGCCGCGGCGGTGTTCCGGCATCTCCACCAGCTCTCGCTGCGTTTCCATCTCGCCAGGCGCACCGGCGCGGTCACCAAGGTGGTCGAGCGCGGCACCAAGAGCATCGACACGATGCTCTACTTCCTGCTGTTCAACATCGCGCCGACGGTGCTCGAACTGGCGCTTGTCGTGCAGATCTTCGGCAGCCGCTTCGGCGGCTGGCTGGTCGCCGGCACGCTGGTGATGGTGGTCGCCTATATCGCGTTCACGCGCGTCGTCACGGACTGGCGCAACGCGCTGCGCGTGAAGATGAACGACCTCGACACGCGCTCGGTCGCGCATGCGGTCGATTCGCTGCTCAACTTCGAGACGGTCAAATATTTCAATGCCGAGGAGCGCGAGGCGGTTCGCTACGATCGCGCGATCACGGCCTACACCAATGCCGCGGTCAAGAACGAGACCTCGCTCGCGTGGCTCAACATCGGCCAGGCGCTGATCACCAATCTGATGATGGCGGGGGGGATGGGGCTGGTCGTGTGGGGCTGGTCACAGGGCCGCTTCACGCCAGGCAATGTCGTGCTGGTCAGCACCTTGCTCAGCCAGCTATTCCGCCCGCTCGACCTGCTCGGCATGGTCTATCGCACGATCCGCCAGGGGCTGATCGACATGGCGGCGATGTTCGAGCTGATCGACACCAACGCCGAGATCGTCGACATCCCCGACGCGCCGCCGCTGGCCGTGGCACGCGGCCATGTCCGCTTCGAGGATGTGCGCTTCCATTACGACGCCGACCGCGCGATCCTGAAAGGCATCGACCTCGACGTGCCGGCGGGTTCGACGCTGGCGATCGTGGGTCCCTCGGGCGCGGGAAAATCGACGATCGCGCGGCTGCTGTTCCGCTTCTACGATCTTTCGGGCGGGCGGATCACGATCGACGGGCAGGACATCGCCAAGGTCCAGCAGACCAGCCTGCGCGCCGCGATTGGGATCGTGCCGCAGGACACGGTGCTGTTCAACGACACGATCGGCTACAATATCGGCTATGGCCGCGAGGGCTCCGATATCGACGCGGTGCGCGCCGCCGCCAGGGGTGCGGCGATCGACGGCTTCATCGAAAGCCTGCCCAAGGGCTATCAGTCCGAAGTCGGCGAGCGCGGGCTCAAATTGTCGGGTGGCGAGAAGCAGCGCGTCGCGATCGCGCGCACGCTGCTCAAGGATCCGCCGATCCTCATCCTCGACGAGGCGACCAGCGCGCTCGACAGCCGCACCGAGTCCGAGATTCTCGACACGTTGCACGCGGTGACGCAGCGCCGCACCACGATCACGATCGCGCACCGCCTCTCGACGATCGTCGATGCCGACCAGATCGTCGTGCTCGACGAAGGCCGCGTCGCCGAGCGCGGCAGCCATGCCGAACTGATGGCGCGGGGCGGCCTCTATGCCGAGATGTGGGCGCGCCAGGCCGCCGAGCGCGAGCAGGGCGAGGCGCTCGCCGCCGAGTGAGGTGCGCGGCTTGCCAGTCGGCGGCTTCGGTGTAGCATCCCCCTAAAACGGCGAGGGGGGATGAGGATGTCGATATCGACGGCGATCGCCGTATTGCTCGCAATGCTCCAGGCCGAGCCGTCGCCGTCCCCACCCGCGGCCCCCGCGCCGACGCCGCCGCTTCCGATCGACGCCACCACTGTTCCCGGCGATCCGGCGAGCACCGCGGTCAAGCTGCGCGAGATCGATACGCGGATGACGGTTCCGGTCCTGATCGACGGCAAGGGGCCGTATCGATTCATCGTCGACAGCGGCGCGACGCGCACCGTCGTCTCGAGCCGGCTCGCCGCCGAACTCGGGCTGCGCCCGGCGGGAACGGTGCCGCTCCACAGCGTCGGCGGCGAGAGCGAGGTTCCGGCCGTCCAGATCGATTCGCTCTACGTTGGCGCGCTTCCTGCCAAGGCGATCGTGGCGCCCGTGCTCGACGAGGCCAATCTCGGCGGCGAGGGCATACTCGGAATCGATACGCTGGCGCACAAGAAGGTCGTGATCGATCTCGTCCACCACCGGATGTCGGTCGAGCCGGCCGACCGCGTGGTGCGTTCCCCGGCGTCCAACGAGATCGTGGTCACCGCGCGCAGCCGCTTCGGGCAGCTCGTCCTCGCCGATGCCGATGTTGCCGGACAGCATGTCTATGCGATCGTCGATACCGGCAGCATGGTGACGATCGGCAACACGGTCCTGCACGACAAGCTCGTCCGCCACAAACGGGCGGTGCCGCAGCCGGTGACGATCACCGACGTCACGGGCCGCAAGATCGTCGCCAGCTATGCGCCAATCCGCGACCTGCGGCTGGGCGCCTTCCACCTGACCAATGTCGTCATCGCGTTCGACGATGCCCATGTGTTCGAACGCTTCGGGCTGACGACCAAGCCGGCAATGCTATTGGGGATGGATATGATGCAGGCTTTCACCCGCGTCTCGATCGACTTCGGCCGCCGCACGGTCAGGCTGATGCGCGCCGACGAGAAGAATGTCGTGACGATCGGCTTCCATACGACCGACTGACGTCACGCCCATTGCGCCAGCCAGTCGGCCAGCCCCTGCGGCGTCATGTGGCGCGCGTCGGTGAGCGCGAACAGTCGGCCGCCATTGACCAGCCGGTCATGCACCGGATCGACGACGAGCATCGCCGGAACGCCGTCGAGCCTGCCGGTGACACCATAATGCGCGGCGATATCGCCATTCTTGTCGTACCGACCGATATCGACCTTCACGATCACGAAATGCCGGTCGAGGAAGGGCTTCAGATCGGGCAGCGCCATGATCGCGGCGAGCACGCGGCAATCGCCGCACCAATTGCCGCCGAGATCGACCAGCAGCCGCTTATGCTCGCGCTTGGCCTGCATGCGCGCCGTGGCGACGGCCGCCGCCGCATCGGCCTGCTCGTCATAGGGATAGGGCAGCGGCTGCGGCAGCTGATCGATCCCGGCGATCGAGATGTGCGGCGCCGGCGGCGCGGCCGGCGCGACGGCGGGGGCGGCAAGAAGCGCGAGAAGGGCGAGCGGAGCGAACGCGAACTGTCTGATCATGGCGCTGGCCTAACCCGCGGCGTAGCCGGCGCGCCACAAAGCTGTTGCTCGACAGGGCCAAGCGCAGCTTGAACGGGGTGACGCCGGGGGTCGCGCAGGCTAACCGACGGGCATGACCGCCGATCCGCTCGACATTCTCCACGCGACCTTCGGCTTTTCGGGCTTTCGCGGCGTGCAGGCGCAGGTCGTCGGCCGCGTGATGGCGGGGCTGGGTACGCTCGCGGTGATGCCGACGGGCGCGGGCAAGTCGCTCTGCTACCAGCTGCCCGCGCTGGCGCGCACCGGCACCGCGGTGGTGATCTCGCCGCTGATCGCGCTGATGCACGACCAGGTCCGCTCGGCCGAAGGCTTCGGGATCAAGGCGGCGACGCTCACCTCGGCCGACGACGATCGCGCCGAAACGATGCGCCGCTTCCGCGACGGCGATCTCGATCTGCTCTACGTGGCCCCAGAACGCGCCTCGAACGAGAGTTTCCGCAACCTGCTCCAGGCCACCGAGCTCTCGCTGTTCGCGATCGACGAAGCGCATTGCGTCAGCGAATGGGGGCATGATTTCCGCCCCGACTACCGGCTGCTGCGTCCGCTGCTCGATCGCTTCCCCGATGTGCCGCGGCTCGCGCTCACGGCCACCGCCGACGCACACACCCGCGCGGACATCCTCCAGCAGCTCGGGCTCCCGCAGGACGGGTTGATCGTCGCAGGCTTCGATCGCCCCAACATCCGCTACCAGATCTCGCCGCGCGACGGGTTGGCGCAGCAACTCAAGGCGTTCATCGCCGACCAGCCCGGCGCGGGCATCGTCTATGCGCCGACGCGCGACGCGACCGATCGCATCGCGACGCAGCTCGCCGGGCTCGGCCGCTCGACGCGCGCCTATCATGCCGGGCTCGATCCGGCGGTGCGCCAGCGCAACCAGCGCGACTTCGTCGCCTCGGAAGACATGGTGATGGTCGCGACGATCGCGTTCGGCATGGGGATCGACAAGCCCGACGTCCGCTTCGTGGCCCACGCCGGCCTGCCCAAGTCGATCGAGGCCTATTATCAGGAAACAGGTCGCGCCGGCCGCGATGGCGAGCCCGCGGTCGCCCAGCTCTTCTGGGGCGCCGAGGATTTCGCCCGCGCCAGGCGGCGCCTGGCGGAAGTCGACGAAACGCGGATGGCGGGCGAGCGAACGCGGCTCGCCGCGCTCGGCATGCTGGTCGAGACCAGCGACTGCCGCCGCGCGATCCTGCTGCGCCATTTCGGCGAGACCCCGCCGACGCGCTGCGGCAATTGCGACAATTGCCTGAGCCCGCCCGCGACGGTCGACGTCACCGAGGTCGCGCGCAAATTGCTGTCGGCGGCGTTCCGCACCGAGATGCGCTTCGGTGTCGGCCATCTGCTCGACGTTCTTGCCGGACACGACACCGAGAAGGTGATCGCGAACAACCACAACCGGCTCTCGGTCTATGGCATCGCCGACGAGGAGGAGCTGAAGCTCGTCCGCCCGGTGGCGCGCGTGCTGATCGCGCGCGACGCGCTGCGCGCCGACGAATATGGCGGCCTGTCGTTCGGCCCCTCGGCGCGCGCGATCCTCAAGGGTGAGGAGCCGGTCGGGCTGGTGATGGCGCCCAAGCGCGAGCGCAAGCGCAAGAGCCGCGACGCGCAGGAGCATCCGCACGATCCGCTGTTCGAGGCGCTGCGCGCCAGGCGCCGCGAGATCGCGATGGCCAAGGGCGTCCCTCCCTATGTCGTCTTCCACGATTCGACGCTGCGCGAGATGGCAGGGCTGCACCCCACGACGATGGCGGGGCTCGCGCAGGTGACCGGCGTCGGCGAGGCCAAGCGCGAGGCCTATGGCGAAGCCTTCCTCGAGGTGCTGCGCGGCTGGCAGGGATAGGCTAAGGCACGGCGACGATATCCGCTCCCCCGCGAGGCGGGGGCCAAGGCTGCAAACGCTATCGCCCGACGCTCTGGGCTCCCGCCTGCGCGGGGGGAATGTTCGACCAAGGAGAGACGCCCCATGTTCCGCACGCTCGACGAGACCATAATGGTCGCCGGCCAAATCCAGCCCGAGGACGTCGCGACCGCCGCCGCGCAGGGGGTTCGGACGATCATCAACAACCGCCCCGACGACGAGCAGCCGGGGCAACCCAGCGCCGCGTCGATCGAGGCGGCGGCGAAGGCGGCAGGGCTGGGCTATGCGCATATCCCGGTCGACCATTCGGGTTTCTCCGCCGAGCAGGTCGAGGCGATGAGTGCGGCACTGGCGCAGCCCGGTCCGGCGCTCGCCTTCTGCCGCTCCGGCACGCGCTCGACCTATTTGTGGGCACTGGCGCGGGGTGCCGCTGGCGATCCGCCGAGCGAGATCGCCGCCAAGGCCGCCAACGCCGGCTATGATATCTCCGCGCTGCTGCCGATGATCGAGCGGCTCCAGGAATAAGGCGCCGACGCCCCCTATTCCCGTCATCCTGACGGAGGTCAGGATCCATATGCGCGCGGCCCAAGGCGCGCGACGAGGCCACCGTCAGGCGCGCTTGCGCTCCACGCGCCGCGTCTATCGATCCCGGATCACGTCCGGGATGAGGGGTGAAGGAGGCCGCGCGAGACCGGCAGCAATCTATCTCGATCCCGGCCGACCGGCCCGAGGGGTCCGCAAGCGCGAACGCGCGCCCGAGCTTATGCGAGGATAGCAGGGCGATGCGGATGCATCGCGCCGCCACCTGAGGCCCACAAAAAGAGGCCGGCGAGTTGCCCCGCCGGCCCAGTCTTCTTCGCAGGAGGAAGCTCTTTTAGAAGTGGTAGGCGCGCTCGCCGTGATCGACGATGTCGAGGCCTTCCGACTCCTGTTCGGGCGTGGCGCGCATGCCCCACGTCTTGTCGATGGCGATGAACAGGATCGCCGAGATGATCCCCGACCACAGCAGCGTGACCAGAACGGCCTCGCCCTGGACGGTCAGCTGATGCACCCAGTCATAGGGAGCGGTCAGCATCGTGCCGGGCTTGGTGGTGTAGTCACCCGCGCCCTGCCCGCCGAAATAGGGATTGGCGAGGATGCCCGTCATCAGCGCGCCGGTGATGCCGCCGATGCAATGGACGCCGAACACGTCGAGCGAGTCGTCGTAGCCGAACTTCGACTTCACCGTGGTGACGAAGAAGAAGCAGATCGGCGAGACCATCAGGCCGAGGATCACCGAGCCCATCGTGCCGGCATAACCCGACGCAGGCGTCACCGCGACGAGCCCCGCGACGACGCCCGAGGCGGCGCCGAGCAGCGACGGCTTGCCTTTCACGACCTGCTCGACGAGCAGCCAGGAGAGGCCGGCGGCGGCGGTGGCGATCATCGTGTTCATGAAGGCGACCGCGGTGACGCCGTTGCTCTCGAGGTTGGAGCCGGCGTTGAAGCCGAACCAGCCCACCCACAGCAGCGAGGCGCCGATCATCGTCATCGTCAGCGAGTGCGGCGGCATCGGCTCATGCGGATAGCCCAGGCGCTTGCCGAAGATCAGGCAGCCGACGAAACCGGCGATGCCCGCATTGATGTGGACGACGGTGCCGCCGGCGAAATCGAGCGCGCCCTTCTGGAACAGCCAGCCGGCGTCGTTGGTGGCGTCGGTCAGCGCCTGGCCGCCCTTGATCGCGGCCGCCGCCATCGCGTCGGGGCCTTCCCAATACCAGACCATGTGCGCGATCGGGAAATAGACCAGCGTCACCCACAGTGCCACGAACAGCATCAGCGGCGAGAAGCGAACGCGCTCCGCGAAGCTGCCGATGATCAGCGCGGGGGTGATCATCGCGAAGGTCATCTGGAAGAGGACATAGACCAGCTCGGGAATATAGACCCCGTTGGAGAAGGTCGCCGCCTGGGCGTTGGCGTCGACGCCCTTGAGGAAGAGTTTGGAGAGGCCGCCGAAGAAGGGCGTCGGGCCGGCGGTGAACGCCTCCGAATAGCCCCAGGTGACCCAGATCACGCCGACCATGCAGACGATCATCAGCACCTGCGTCAGGATCGACAGCATGTTCTTGGTGCGCACCAGGCCACCGTAGAACAGCGCGAGCCCCGGGATCGACATCATCAGCACGAGCAGCGTCGAGACCATCATCCAGGCGGTGTCGCCCTTGTTGACGGTGGCGGCGGGGATCGGCGAGGTCGTGGCCGCCGTGGCGGCGGTTTGCGCGAAAGCGGGATGGGCGGCGAGTGCCGCGATCCCCAGCGTCGCCAGGCCGAGGCCCAGCTTGTTGAGTGGCTTCATCATTCCCCCTTTCCTCAAAGCGCGGTGTCGTCGATCTCGCCGGTGCGGATCCGCACCGCCTGCACGAGATCGAGCACGAAAATCTTGCCGTCGCCGATCGCGCCGGTGTTGGCCGATTGCTGGATCGCCTCGACCACGCGTGGTGCGAGGTCGCTGGCGCACGCCACCTCGACCTTGATCTTCGGCACCATGTTGGTCGAATATTCGGCCCCACGGTAGATTTCGGTCTGGCCCTTCTGTCGGCCGAAGCCCTTCACCTCGGTCACGGTCATCCCCGCGACGCCGACGCCGGAGAGCGCTTCGCGCACCTCGTCCAACTTGAATGGCTTTATGATCGCAATGATCAGTTTCATGCCGCCTCCCTGATTTTGCCCTCGAAGCCCGTCGCAAGTTGCGTGCCAACACGCAAACACACCTGTCTGCGCGACGCGGCATGATTCGCGGGCGTAACGATCGCCCGTACGTTAGGCAGTTATGAAGCCGTGCCCGATTTTTAGGCAGCAGATGCGTGCGATGATCGTTCTGCGGTCAGCCGATCCGATTCGTCGCAAACGGCATACCGGGTGTCGTTCGGCCGCGGCTGAGTGTCGCGATGGCGCCGTCGTACGGTGCCGTCGTGATGCCGTGCGACGCGGGCAGGCCGCGCACCATTTTGCCGGATGGCGAGATCGCGAAAGATCTCGGCATCAACGAACGCTCGCTCAGGCGGCGGTGCCGCCGACGGTCAGCCGATCGATCAGCAAGGTCGGTTGGCCGACGCCGGCCGGAACCGATTGGCCGCCCTTTCCGCAGATGCCGATGCCCTCGTCGAGCGCCATGTCGTTGCCGATCGCAGAGACGCGGGTGAGCACCGAGGGGCCGTCGCCGATCAGCGTCGCGCCCTTGATCGGGCTGCCGAGCCGGCCATTCTCGATCTTATAGGCCTCGGTGCAGGTGAACACGAACTTGCCCGAGGTGATGTCGACCTGGCCGCCGCCAAAGCTCTTGGCGTAGACGCCGTTCTTGACGCGGCTGAGGATCTCGGCGGGGTCGTCCTTGCCCCCGAGCATGAAGGTGTTGGTCATCCGCGGCATCGGCGCGTGCGCGAAGCTTTCGCGGCGGCCGTTGCCGGTGGCGGGAACGCCCATCAGCCGTGCGTTCAGCCGATCCTGCATATAGCCCTTGAGGATACCGTCCTCGATCAGCGTGTTGCACTGCGTGGGAGTGCCCTCGTCGTCGATCGACAGCGAGCCGCGGCGATCGGCGATCGATCCGTCGTCGACCACGGTGACGCCAGGCGCCGCGACGCGCTCGCCGATCCGCCCGGAGAAGGCCGACGAGCCCTTGCGGTTGAAATCACCCTCGAGGCCATGGCCGATCGCCTCGTGGAGCAATACCCCGGGCCAGCCGGGGCCGCAGACGACGACGGTCTCGCCGGCGGGTGCGGCGACCGATTCGAGATTGACCAGCGCCTGCGCCAGCGCCTCGTCGATCGCGCGCTGCCAGGTCGCCGGCGCGAACAGCCGATCGTAGAGATAACGGCCGCCCAGCCCGAACACGCCCGATTCGCGGCGCCCGTTCTGCTCGACGACGATCGACACGTTGAGACGGACCAGCGGCCGCACGTCGGTCGCGACGAAACCGTCGGGCCGCACGATCTCGACCACGCTCCACGTCCCCGAGAGGCCGACCGACACCTGCGAGACCCGCGGGTCTCTTGCCCGTGCGAGCGCATCGATCGTCTGGCAGAGCTCGACCTTCTTGGCGAAGGGCACGAGGCTGAGCGGATCGGCGTCCCCATAGAGATGGCGATTGGTGCGCGCGGGCGGCGCGCTTTTGGCCCCCTTGGTGGGATCGAGCAGCCGCATCGTCTCTGCGGCACGTCGGATCGCGCGCTCGGAAATCTCGTTGGCGTGGGCGAAGGCGGTGGTCTCGCCCGAAATGCCGCGCAGGCCGAAGCCCGATTGCGTGTTGAAATCGGCGGTCTTGAGCCGGCCGTCGTCGAAGCCGAAACTCTCCGAGGCGAGATATTGCAGATAGAGTTCGCCGTCGTCGGTCGCCGCCAGCGCCTCCGCGCTCAGCCGCCGCGCAGCATCGGGATCGAGCCCGTCGCGATAGAGGAAGGAGCGGGGATCGGTGAGGCTGGTCATCGCCGGGATATAGGCAGGCGGACGGGCGGCGTCATCCCTTCCCTCCGTCGTCATCCTGACGAAAGTCAGGATCCGGGGCTCCGGGCGCCCGGATCAAGTCCGGGATGACGCAAGCGATCAGGCCGCGGCCTGGTCCGCAGGGCCGCCGGTCAGCACGAAGCGCCGGTCGCAATAGCCGCAGTCGACGAAGCCTGTCTCGTCGATCTCGAGGAACACGCGGGGATGACCGAGCGCGGCGCCGGTCGGGATATCGCTGGCGCCGTCGCACACCACGCGAGAGGTGGCGACGCGGATCGTCTCGGGGGGTGTCGTCATCACGAACGGGCGCATAGCAAGCGGACCGCGTGCGCGCAATCAGGCAGCAGTGGCGAACGCCTGGACGCGTGGCGGCGTCGCGCCGGGAATCTCGATCAGCGCGACCATCACGGTCAGCAGCACCGTCACCACGAAGGCGACGCGCGAGCGGCGTGCGAGATCGGGAAGGCCTGCGCTGGTCATGCCCGCATCATCCGCCCGAATGCCTAACGAAGCGTGAAGTCGGCTGGTTAACGCATCTCTGCCCTAGCGGCCGCCCCGCCAAGCGTCTATCTCGCGCGCCATGAGCGACGCCGCGATCAGCATCCACGACCTCCAGAAGACCTATGCCGGCGGCAAGACCGCATTGCACGGCGTCAGCTTCGACGTGCCGCGCGGGCAGATATTTGGGCTGCTCGGGCCCAATGGCGCTGGCAAGTCGACGCTGATCAACATCCTGTCGGGGATGGTCAACAAGACCGGCGGCACCGCCTCGATCTGGGGCTTCGACATCGATGCGCATCCGCGCAACGCCAAGCGCGCGATCGGCGTGGTGCCGCAGGAGATATTGTTCGATCCCTTCTTCACCCCGCGCGAGGCGCTCGAGATCCAGGCCGGGCTCTACGGCATCCCCAAGGCGGAGCGTCGCACGATGGAGTTGCTCGGCGCGGTCCATCTCGCCGACAAGGCCGATGCCTATGCCCGCACGCTGTCGGGGGGCATGAAGCGCCGGCTGCTCGTCGCCAAGGCGCTGGCGCACACGCCGCCGGTGCTGGTGCTCGACGAGCCGACCGCCGGCGTCGACATCGAGCTGCGCCAGCAGCTTTGGGCCTATGTCCGCCAGTTGAACGACCAGGGCGTGACGGTGGTGCTGACCACGCATTATCTCGAGGAGGCGCAGGAGCTGTGCGACCGGATCGCGATCATCAACCATGGCCGGCTGATTGCCAACGAGCCGACCGCGACCTTGCTCGCCAAGGCGACCGAGAAGGTCGTCGAGGTCACCGTCGACCGCGACCTGACGGCCGCGCCCGCTGCGCCGTGCTTCGAGAAGATCGAGCTCAAGGGCGAGCGCACGGTGATCATCACCTATGACAAATCGCGCGTGAATGCCGGCGAGGTACTCGCCGCGCTCGGCTCGGCAGGGCTCGGCGTGGTCGACGTCTCGACGCGCGAGGCCGATCTCGAGGACGTGTTCCTGAGCCTGACCAGCGATCGGCTCGCCGCCTGATGGGTGCGCCGCCGGCCGCGCACGCCTATGACGTCGTCATCGTCGGATCGGGGGCGGCGGGGCTTACCGCCGCGCTCAGCCTCGCCGAACGCTTCCAGGTCGCGGTGCTCGCCAAAGGCGGGCTGTCGGAGGGTTCGACCGCCTGGGCGCAGGGCGGGATCGCCGCGGTGCTCGAGCCCGGCGACACGTTCGAGAGCCACATCGAGGATACGATGGTGGCAGGCGCGGGGCTCAACGACCGCGCCGCGGTCGAGTTCGTCATCGAGAACGCCCCCGCCTCGATCGAGAAACTGGTCCGGCTCGGCGTGCCGTTCAACGAGGAGGGCAATGCGCTCCATTTGACGCGCGAGGGCGGGCACAGCCACAGGCGGATCGTCCATGTCGACGACGCGACCGGCTGGGCGGTCCAGCAGGCGCTCGAGACCGCCGCGCGCGCGCATCCCAACATCACGCTGGTGCCCGACATGGCGGCGGTCGATCTCGCCACCAGCCGGCACGGCGAGCGCTACCTCGGCAACGGCCATGTCTGGGGCGTCTATGCGCTCGACCGGCGGAGCGGCAAGGTCGAGCTCTACACCGGCCGCGCGACGATTCTCGCGACCGGCGGCGCGGGGCGCACCTATCTCTATTCGACCGCACCGCGCGGGGCGACGGGCGACGGCATCGCGATGGCGTGGCGCGCGGGCTGCCGCGTCTCCAACATGGAGATGATGCAGTTCCACCCGACGTGTCTCTGGAACCTCGACGTCAAGAATTTCCTGATCACCGAGGCGATGCGCGGCGAGGGCGGGCAGCTGAAGCTCCCCCCCGGCGTGCCGGGCGCGGGGCACCGATTCATGCCCGATTTCGACGATCGCGCCGAACTCGCCCCCCGCGACGTCGTCGCGCGCGCGATCGACCACGAAATCAAGCGGCTCGGCCTCGACTATGTCCACCTCGACATCAGCCACATGCCGCCCGAATTCGTGAAGCAGCACTTTCCGACGATCTACGCCAAGCTGCTCGGTCTGGGCATCGACATCACATCGCAGCCGATCCCGGTCGTTCCCGCGCAGCATTATACCTGCGGCGGCGTGATCGTCGACCTGAAGGGCCGGACCGACCTGCCCGGCCTCTACGCCGCTGGCGAGGTCACGCAATCCGGGCTGCACGGCGCCAACCGTCTCGCCTCCAACTCGCTGCTCGAATGTTTCGTGTTCGGCGAGGCGGCCGCCGCACACATTGGCCGCCATTTCGACGAGATGCCGGCGCCGCCCCCGATCCGGCCGTGGGACGAGAGCCGCGTCACCGATTCGGACGAAGAGGTGATCGTCCAGCATAATTGGCGCGAGATCCGCCGCTTCATGTGGGATTATGTCGGCATCGTCCGCACCACCAAGCGGCTCGAGCGCGCGCAGCATCGGATCAAGACGCTGCGCCGCGAGGTCGAGGATTATTACGGCAATTTCCGCGTCACCGCCGACCTGATCGAACTGCGCAATCTGGTCGAGGTCGCCGATCTGATCGTGCGCTCCGCGCTCGCGCGCAAGGAGAGCCGAGGGCTGCACTATACGCTCGATTATCCGGCGATGCTGCCCGAGGCGAAGGATACCGTGCTGGTGCCGTGACGCACCCCCTCTCCCCGACGGGGAGAGGGTTGGGGCGAGGGGGAGCGACGCGCCAGCGCCGCGTCCCGCTGTAACGGCCGGACACCCTCACCCAACCCTCTACCGAGGGAGAGGGCTTCCGCCTCAGCGCACATGGCGGCGATGCCGATGCCTCACACGCACCGCGAACGCCGTCCCCAGCATCCGCCGATAATGCCGATGCAGGGTGCGCGGATCGACTTTCATCAGCACGTCGCCCGACTTCACATCCGCGATATAGGCCGCGACATGACCCATGTTTGCGCAGCTCGAATGCGGCGGCACCTGCGCCGCGACGATCAGCCGCTGGCCGCTCGTCCAGCCGACGGCGCCGACATTGGGCGTCTCGCGCTCGTCGCAGTGCATCTCCGGCGCGAAGACCTTCGCGACGCGATCACTGAGGTCGATCTGCCGCCAGTGCCGCCCCTTCTTGCGTCGCACGAGGATCGACAGATCGAACGTCCCGGTCGCGCCGCCGTCGTCGGCGGTCACCGCGAGCGCGCGCGAATCGGGCGCCCACAGCAGCTCGGCGTTGGGGCCGCCGGCGAAATCATGATCGTCGCCGCCGAGAAAGACCGTCAGACCGCCGTCATCGCTCCCCCGGGCCGGTGAGAAGCGCGCGATCGCGCGCGTCCGATCGTCGGGCGCGGTCACCGTCATCGGGCGCGGCGAGCCGTAGATGTCGGTGAGCTTGACCGCATGACGCGCGAACAGCCCCGCCTGCGCCGGCGCGGCACCCATCATCGCAAGCAGAAGGAAGGCTTTGGCCCGGCGCAGCATCGGCATGTCGTGTGCATGGTAACGCGGTCACAGCGTCCCTGCCAAGCGCGGCGACGCGAACAGCTGCCTGTCGCCTTGCGCGGCGCGCCTTGCTAAGCCCGTGCGATGTCGTCCAACCATCTCTATCTCGTCGACGGTTCGGGATATATTTTCCGCGCCTATCACCAGCTGCCGCCGCTCACCAACCGCCATGGGCTCAACGTCGGCGCGGTCTATGGCTATACCGCGATGCTGTGGAAGCTGGCCGACGCGCTGCACAAGGCCGACGGGCCGAGCCACCTTGCGGTGGTGCTCGACAAGGGCAGCCACACCTTCCGCAACGACATGTACGACCAGTATAAGGCGCACCGGCCGCCACCGCCCGAGGATCTGGTCCCGCAATTCCCGCTGATCCGCACCGCGACCAAGGCCTTCTCGCTGCCCTGCATCGAGGAGGAGGGTTTCGAGGCCGACGACATCATCGCGACCTACACCTGCCGCGCGGTCGAGGCGGGGTGGAACGTCACGATCGTCAGCTCGGACAAGGATCTGGCGCAGCTGATCCGGCCCGGCCGGGTCGACATGCTCGATACGATGAAGAACGAGCGGCGCTCGGTCCAATATGTCGTCGACAAGTTCGGCGTCGGGCCCGAGCGGCTCGGCGACGTGCTGGCGCTGATGGGCGACAGCGTCGACAATGTCCCGGGCGTGCCGGGGATCGGGCCCAAGACCGCCTCCAAGCTCATCCTCGAACATGGCGATCTGGACGGCGTGATCGCGGCGATCCCGGCGATGAAGCCGTCGAAGATGCGCGACAATCTCGCGGCGAACGTCGAGATGGCGCTGCTCTCGCGCAAGCTCGTCGCGCTCCACTGCGACATGGACCTGCCGCAGGATCTCGACTCGCTCAAGCTCGACGGCATTCCGCCCGAGCCGCTCCGCGATTTCCTCGAGGATCAGGGCTTCAAGACTTTGCTGATGCGGCTGACGGGCGAGCGGCCGATGGCACGGCCCGTCGATCTCCAGGCGACCCCGATCACCGATGCGACCGCACCCGCCGCCGAAGTGGCGGCGCGGACCGGCATGCCCGCGCTCCCCGAGCTGCCGCCGATCGATTGCTCGGCCTATGCGACGATCAGCGACGAGGCGGCGCTCGATGCGATCATCGCCGAGGCCTATGCGGGCGGGCTGCTCGCGATCGATACCGAGACCGATGCGCTCGACAGCGTCGCCTCCGGGTTGGTCGGCGTCAGCCTCGCAACTGCGCCGGGCAGGGCGGCCTATGTGCCCGTCGCCCACGTCTCCAGCGACGACATGTTCGGCGAGAAGCCGCCGCAACTGCCCTTGACCGCCGTCGTGGGCAAGCTGGCGGCGGTGCTGGTGGATCCGGCGGTGCTCAAGATCGGGCACAACATCAAATATGACATGAACGTGCTCGCCCGGCACGGGCTGGTCATCGCGCCGCACGACGACACGATGGTGATCTCGTTCGATCTCGACAGCGGCAAGATGCTGGGCGGACACGGCATGGACGTGGCGGCGACCACGCATCTCGCGCACAGCTGTACCAGCTTCAAGGACGTGACCGGCACCGGCAAGAAGCAGATCAGCTTCGCGCATGTGCCGCTCGATCGTGCGACCGCTTATGCCGCCGAGGACGCCGACGTGACGTTGCGGTTGTGGACGCGGCTGAAACCGCGCCTTGCGCACGAGAGCGCGACGCGCGTCTATGAGATGGTCGATCGTCCGCTGATCCCGGTGATCGCCGCGATGGAACGCGCCGGGATCAAGGTCGACCGCGACCAGCTCTCGCGCCTCTCGAGCCGATTCACGCAGGACATGGCGCGGCTCGAGGCGGAAATCCACGCCGAAGCGGGGCAGGTCTTCACGATCGGATCGCCGCAGCAGCTGGGCCAGATCCTGTTCGAGAAAATGGGACTGAAGGGCGGCAAGAAGGGCAAGTCGGGGCAATATTCCACCGACGTGACCGTGCTCGAGAAGCTCGCGGTCGAGGGCAGCGCGATCTGCCGCATGGTGCTCGACTGGCGGCAGGTCGCCAAGCTCAAGTCGACCTACACCGAGGCGCTGCAGGCGCAGATCAACCCGGTGACGGGCCGCGTTCATACCAGCTACTCGCTGACCGGCGCGCAGACCGGGCGGCTCTCCTCGACCGATCCCAATCTGCAAAACATCCCGATCCGCACCGAGACCGGCCGGCAAATCCGCGACGCCTTCATCGCCGAGCCGGGCCATGTCATCCTCGCCGCCGATTATAGCCAGATCGAGTTGCGCCTCGCCGCGCATATGGCCGACGTGCCCGCGCTCAAGGAGGCGTTCGAAGCCGGCGAGGACGTCCACGCGCGCACCGCGATGGAGCTGTTCGGCGAGGTCAACCGGGATACGCGCGGGCGCGCCAAGACGATCAACTTCGCGATCCTCTACGGCATCTCGCGCTGGGGGCTCGCCGCGCGGCTCGAGATCGACGCCGATCAGGCACAGGCGATGATCAGCCGCTACTTCGAGCGTTTCCCCGGGATCAGCGCCTATATCAACGAAACCGTCGAACAGGCCCGGTCGAAGGGCTTCACCGAGACGCTGTTCGGCCGCAAGACCTGGTTTCCGCAGATCGCCAACAGCGTTCAGCATATCCGCCAGGGCGCCGAGCGCGCCGCGATCAACGCGCCGATCCAGGGCACCTGCGCCGACATCATCAAGCGCGCGATGGTGCGGATGGGGCCGGCATTGGCGGCAGCCGGTCTGGGTCATGTCCGCATGTTGCTCCAGGTCCACGACGAACTCGTGTTCGAGCTGCCCGAAGGCGATGTAGAGGCAGCGACGCCGGTGATCCGCTCGGTGATGGAAGACGCCGCCGCGCCCGCAGTGACGCTGTCGGTCCCGCTCGGCGTCGAGATCGGCACGGGCACGAGCTGGGGCGCCGCGCATTGAGCAGGCTTGCGCTCGGCAGCCATGGCGACGGCGACGGCCCGGGCGATATCGCCGCGCTCGCCAAGGGCGGCCGCACCAACTTCTTCGGCTTCCTGCTGCGGCTGGCGGCGCGGCTGCCCTTCCTGTTCATCGCGGGTCGCATCTACGGCGCCGACGTGCTCGGCCGCTTCGCCTATGCAACGATCATCGTCGAATTTGCCGGTCAGCTCGCGACGCTGGGCCTGAAGCGCGGGCTCGCGCAGCAGCTGTCGACCACCGAGCGGCCGCATGTCCATGTCGTGTGGGACGGGATGCTCGTCGGCGCGATCTTCTCGGTCCTCGCCGCCGGCATATTGATGATGTTTCCGGTGCTGCTCTTCCCCAATTCGGAAGTGAACGGCTTCGACTGGCTGCTGCCGCTGACCGTGCTCGGCTGGGCGGGATCGGACATCGCGCTCGCCGGCCTTGCCTATCGCGGCGATATCGGCGCGACGGTCAAGGCGCGCTCGCTGATCGAGCCGTGGACGATCAGCATCGCCGCCTTCGGCTTCTCCTTCTACTCGCTGCGCGACGGGCTGATCCTGAGCTATGCGCTGTCGGCGGCGGCGGCATTCGTCGCCTCGATCTGGCCGCTGCTGCGCGAATATGGCTGGCCGCGCGGCTGGCGGCCCGAGCCCGTGCGGCTGTTCAGGATGATGACGCGCAACCTGCCGCTCGCGGGCGCCGACGCAATCGAATGGGGATCGCGCCGGCTCGACATCGCCATCCTCGGCCTGTTCTTCTCGCCGGCGATCGTCGGCATCTATTATGTCGCGCAGCAGGTCGCGTCATTGCCCCAGAAGCTGAAGACCAGCTTCGATCCGATCCTCGGGCCGGTGATCACGCAGAATCTTGCCGAGGAGAATCGCGCGGCGGTCGCGCAGCAGGTGCGGCAGGTCGGCTTCTGGATCATCGCCGCGCAGGTCGGCATCGCGCTCGCGCTCGGGATACCGGGCGAGGCGGTGATGGGGCTGGTCGGGCCCAAGTTCGTCGGCGGCACAGGTGCGCTCGGCGTCCTGCTGGCCGCAGAGGCGATCGCCGCGACCGCCGTCGTCAGCGAGGCGGCGCTGATCTACATCGCGGCCAAGCGCAACCTCGCCATCTCGGTGGCGATGATCTGCGTGCAGACCGTGCTGTCGGTCGTGCTGATCTACGCGATCCGTGCCTTCCATCCGGTCGCCGACATCCGCGACGACGTCTTCGCCGCGGCAGGTCCGGCGATCGCGCTGATCGTCGCTTTGGGCATGGCCTCGGTCGCCAAGGCGCGGCTGCTCCGCCGATTGCTTAAGGCGCGCGTCAATGGCTGGCGCTGGCCGCTGGTCCCCGCCGTCGCGGTCGGGACGGTCATCGGCGTGCTGGCGACATGGCTGCCCGAGTGGCTCGAGCTCGCGCTCGGCGTGCCCGCGATCCTCGCCGGCTACGGCGCGGTGATCTGGTATCGCGGCTTCGGCAAGGACGACCGCATTCTGTTCAGCATGAAGCCGGGCGCGGCGGTGGCGACGGCGGGCTGACGCCGCCCTCCCCATCAAAGATGGGGAGGGGAACGCCCGCAGGGTGGTGGAGAGGGATGCGCGGCGCCGGCTCTCTCCACCATGCTTCGCATGGTCCGCTCCCCCTTCGCGCGGGGAGGAAGATGTTCGGCTCAGTGCCGGAAGTGGCGCATCCCGGTGAACAGCATCGCCAGTCCCGCCGCGTCGGCGGCGGCGATCACATCCTCGTCGCGGATCGAGCCGCCCGGCTGGATCACCGCGGTGGCGCCCGCCTCGACCGCGGCGAGCAGCCCGTCGGCGAACGGGAAGAAGGCGTCCGAGGCGACCGCGGACCCGATCGTGCGCGGCTCGGCCCATCCGGCCTTCTCGGCGGCGTCCTTCGCCTTCCATGCCGCGATCCGCGCGCTCTCGAGCCGGTTCATCTGTCCCGCGCCGACACCCGCGGTCGCGCCGCCCTTGGCGTAGACGATCGCGTTGGACTTGACGTGCTTGGCGACGGTCCAGGCGAACAGGCAATCGGCGAGTTCCTGGTCCGTCGGCTGGCGCTTCGTCACCACCTTGAGATCGGCCTCCGCGATCGCGCCATTGTCGCGTGACTGGACGAGCATGCCGCCGGCGATGCTCTTCATCATTAATCCCGGGCGCCTGGCGTCGGGCAGATCGCCCGAGAGCAGCAGCCGCAGATTCTTCTTCTTCGCAAACACGGCCTTCGCCGCATCGTCGGCGGCGGGCGCGACCACCACCTCGGTGAAAATGCCCGAAATCGCCTCGGCGGTCGGCCCGTCGAGCGGGCGGTTGACCGCGATGATCCCGCCGAACGCCGACACGCTGTCGCACGCCAGCGCCGCCTCATAGGCCTCGACCAGCGTCTCGCCCGTGGCAACGCCACAGGGATTGGCATGCTTGACGATCACCACCGTCGGCGGCCCGTCGCGGAATTCGGCGACGAGCTCGAGCGCGGCGTCGGCGTCATTGTAATTATTGTAGCTGAGTTCCTTGCCCTGAATCTGCTCGGCCTGCGCGATGCCGCGCGTCGAGGGCCCGACGGGCACATAGAGCGCGGCCTGCTGATGCGGGTTCTCGCCGTAACGGAGCGACGCGGCCTTGCGGATCGGGACCGACAGCATGTCGGGAAACATCTGCCCCTGATCGGCATGGGCGAACCAGGACGCGATCATCGCGTCATAGGCCGCGGTCGCCGCATATGCCTTGGCGGCGAGCATGCGGCGCGTCGCGAGCGTCGTCGCGCCGGCGTTTGCGTCGAGCTCGGCGATGATCGCCGCATAGTCGGCGGGATCGGTCAGACAAGCGACGAAGGCGTGGTTCTTGGCGGCGGAGCGCACCATCGACGGGCCGCCGATGTCGATATTCTCGATGATCTCGTCGCGTTCGGCGCCCTTGGCGACGGTCTGCGCGAACGGGTAGAGGTTGACCACGACGAGGTCGATCGGCGCGATGCCGTGGTCGACCATCGCCTGCGCATGCGCTGCGTCGTCGCGCACCGCGAGCAATCCGCCATGGACCTTGGGGTGGAGCGTCTTGACGCGGCCGTCCATCATTTCGGGGAAGCCGGTGAGCTCCGAGACGTCCTGGACGGCCAGCCCCGCGTCGCGCAGCGCCTTGGCGGTGCCGCCGGTCGAGACCAGCTCGACACCGTGCCGCGCGAGCGCCGCGCCCAGCTCGGCCAGGCCGCTCTTGTCCGACACGGACAGCAATGCCCGGGTGATCTTCACGTTCGCCATGATATCCTCAGATGATTAGCCGGCGCGCTTGAGCGCCCAGGAAATGCTGGTGCCGCCCGCGGGCGTTTCGCCCGAGACGACGAGCTGCGATGCGGCGACGGGGCGACCGCGCCCGTCGATCGACAGGCTCTCCTCGATCACCAGCGATCCGCCGCGACAGCGAAACTGCCACAGCGGCCCGCCGTCGATGCGGAGCAACGCGCCAAGCCCGTCCGCGGTCGGGGTCGGCTCGACGCCGGGGCCGAGGTGAAAGCGCAGCGCAAAGCCGATCGGGACCGCGGATTTGCGCACCCCCGCGGGCAGCAGCACGTCTTCGCCGCCAAGCTCGCGACCATCGGCCGAAAGCATCAGCTTGCGGCAATGCTTGAGCCCGAAGCGGCGGACATAGCCATCGTGCGTCGCCTCGATCCGGCTCGCGCTCTCCTGCTCCTGCCGATCGAGCTCGACGAGCGTGACGCCCTTGCCGAGCGAGCCGTCGGCGTGGATCGCGGTGGAATTGGAATCGGAGAGGATCAGCGTCGAATGCGCCGCGCTGGTGCGCAGCGCCTCGGCGATCGCATGCGGCAGCCCGCCCCACGGCCGATCCCCGCCGCAATTGACGACGATCCGGTGCGGGCCGTCGCTCAGCTCGAACGCCAGCGTCGAGGCGCAGCCGCCGCGCGCCAGCCGCGAGGCCGGCGGCGGCGCGCAATCAGCGACGACGATGGTGGCGCCGCCGGCGAGCCGCTGAAATCCCCATTCGCGCGACTGGCGCAGCGGGCGGGTGCGGATCCCCGACGCGGCGATGGTGCGCGCGACGCGATCCGCCGACAGGGGGCCGCCGCCCTGCCAGCTCGACAGCGCGCCGTCGCCGAGCGTCACGCCGAGCAACGCCGGCACCGCCCTCGCCAGCGCCTGCGCGATCGCCAGCGGCACCTCGCGGCGGCATTCGTCATAGACCGCGATCAGCTGCGCGAGCAGTTCGACCAGTTCGGCGAGCTCGACCGGCGAACGGCTGACGATCCCGCCGTCGCTGTGCACCGCCTGCCCGAGCGCCTTGGCGATGCCCTGCTCGCCGTATAGCAGCCGCGGTTCGCCACCGGGGATCAGCATCCCCGCCGCGATCGAGCCCGCATAAGCCGCGACGCGCGGCAAGCCGGTCGGCGCCTTTTCCGCCGAGCGATCGAGATGCCGCGCGCCGCGCGCCAGAGTATTGAGCACCGACGACCGATAGACGAGATCGGACGAGGAGAGGATCAGCGGCGCATGCGCGGTCCAGGCGAGGATTCGCCTGCCCCACAGGTCGGCACGCCAACCGGCATCGTCGACCGCGGCGGCATGGCGATCGAGCCAGCGTCGGGTCAGCGCCTCGGCGACGGGCGCCGCCTGCGCGCGCGGGCCCGAGGCGGCGAGGTCGCGGAGCCAGGCGAAGCCTTGCAGATAGTCGGCAAAGCCGCTCGATCGGCCGGTGGCGGCGAAATCGAGTGTCGCGGTGTCGGTACGCTCGCGGCCCCGGCCGATCTCACCGTCGATGATGTCGAGCCCGGTCTCGCGATCGCCCGCGATCGGATCGCGCGGCACGCCGAGCAGCTTGAGCGGAAAGCGTCCACGCAGCCGCAGCGCGTGAAGCGGCGTGCCCCAGGTCAGCCGGTGGAAGCGCGCAGCGACACGTTCGGCGAGGCTGGCACCGCGATCGTCGCCGATGCGGATCAGCCGGCGGCCGGGTTCGATGCCGTCCGCGCCGGGTTCCGGAGTCGCGTCGGTCTCGGGCTCGCTCGAGCCTGGCGCGATCCGGCGGGCGGCGGTCATTCCGTCAGGCCCCGCGCAGCGCGGCGATGTTGGCGGCATAGGCGCCGGCGCCGCCCTTGAAGGTGGCGGTGCCCGCGACCAGCGCGTCGGCGCCCGCCGCGAGGCACAGCGGCGCGGTCGCATGATCGACGCCGCCATCGACCTCGAGATCGATGTCGCGCCCGGTCGAATCGATCATCGCGCGGATCCGCTCGATCTTCTTGAGCTGCGAGTCGAGGAAGCTCTGCCCGCCGAAGCCGGGGTTGACCGTCATCACCAGCACGAGGTCGATCGTATCGAGCAGATAGTCGAGCGCGTCCTCGTTGGTCGCGGGACACAGCACGACGCCGGCGCGCTTGCCCAGATGCTTGATCGTCTGGACGGTGCGGTGGATGTGCGGGCCCGCCTCGGGGTGCACCGTCAGGCAATCCGCGCCGGCCTCGGCGAACGCCTCGAGATAGGAATCGATCGGCGAGATCATCAGATGGACGTCGAACGGCTTTTGCGTGTGCGGGCGCAAGGCCTTCACCACCGCGGGGCCGATCGTGAGGTTGGGGACGAAATGGCCGTCCATCACATCGACATGGATCCAGTCGGCACCGGCGGCATCGATCGCGCGCACCTCCTCGCCCAGCCGCGCGAAATCGGACGACAGGATCGACGGGGCGATGCGGACCGGCTTGACCATGGCGTCCCGCCTAGCGCCAAGCGGCGTCCGGCATCAAGGCTTGACGCGTCAAGACTTGACGAAGCGTGCGATGAAGAAGCCGTCGCAGCCCCCCGCCCCGGCGAGCGCGCCGGGCGGGATGCGCAGCCAGCCTTCGGGGGTGGGCGCGAGGCCCGCGGGCAGCTCGTCGGCGCGGATCGGATCGACGACGAGGCCGCCACCAGCCGCCGCCGCGACGCGCTCGCCCTCCTGCGGCTCGAGCGAGCAGACCGCATAGACGAGCCTGCCGCCCGGCTTCACCCACTCGGCGGCGCGCGCGAGCATCGCGGCCTGCTGCGTCGCCAGCTCGGCGATGGCGGGTGCGCGGACGCGGTGAAGCACGTCGGGATGGCGTCGATAGATGCCGGTGGCCGAGCAGGGCGCGTCGAGCAGCAGCGCATCGACCGGCGCCGATGGCTGCCACGTCATCACGTCGGCCTCGACCAATGTCGCGGGCAGCGCGGTGCGGATCAGGTTGTCGCGAAGTCGTGCCAGACGAACCGGCGCGAGCTCGACGCCGGTGACGTCCCAGCCGGCTGCGGCGAGCTGCAGCGTCTTGCCGCCCGGCGCGGCGCACAGATCGAGGGCGGTGCCCGCCGCGCCGGGCTTGCCGAGCAAGCGCGCGGGGAGCGAGGCGGCGATGTCCTGCACCCACCAGGCACCCGCGTCATAGCCGGGCAGCACGGTGACGTCGGACGCATCGAGACGGAGATGGCCGGGCATCAGGCTGGTGGCGTTCAGCCGCTCGGCCCATTCGGCAGTAGCGGAGGGATCGGCGAGCGTGAGGTCGAGCGGCGGCCGTCCGGCAAGTCCGGTGCGCGCCGCCTCGACCGCCGCCTCGCCCCATACCTGCCAGCGCGCCCACACCGGCGTCGGGAGATGCGGTAGCTCGGGTAGCGTCGCCCCGCCGCGCATCAGCGTGCCGAACACGCCGTGGACGAGCCGGCGCGGGCCGCCGTCGACCAGCGGCAGCGCGGTCGCGATCGCGGCGTGCGGCGGCGTGTTCATCGCCAGCGCCTGGACGAGCGCGATGCGCAGCGCGAAGCGCGCCTTGGCGTCATCGGGGAGCGGCTTGCTCGTCGCCGAATCGATCAAGGCGTCGAGATCGGGCAGCCGGCGCAGCGCTTCGGACGCGATCGCCCGCGCGAGACCGCGATCGTCGGGGCGCTTGAGCACGCTGGTCGACGCCGACAGCGCCGCCTCGAGCGGCAGGCCGCGGCGCAGCACCGCATCGAGCAGCCGCAGCGCGGCGCGGCGTGCGGGGGTGCCGGCGGGTTCGATCGCGGGCGCGGTCATGGGTTGCGTATCGTCATGCGGAGGCCGATCTTGCGACAGGAGATTGATGATGACCGAACGACGTCCCGGCGAACGCCCCGAGAATGTGAAAGCGCCTGCGCACCTGTCGCCGAGTCCGCCGGTGCCGCAGCCAGAAGCCTCGCACGACACACTCGATCCGCTCGATCCCACGCGCTACGGCGACTGGGAGAAAAAGGGCATCGCGATCGATTTCTGAGGGATTCTCCCCTCCCCTTCAGGGGAGGGGTCGGGGGTGGGGCGTCACTATCGAACGCGGCGCCTGCGGACAGGCCCCACCCCAACCCCTCCCCTGAAGGGGAGGGGCTTATGAGGCTCGAGCTGTCTCGCCTCACCGCGCCTCGTCCCTGAGCGGGCGCGCCAGCAGCCGCTCGACGACCGCATCGACCGACGCCGCGCCGACGAGCAGATCGCGCACCGCCTCGACGATCGGCATCTCGACCCCGCACGTGCGCGCCGCCTCGGCGAGCACGGGGGCGGTCGAGGCGCCCTCCGCGACAGTGCGGCGATGCGCGAGCAGCGAGTCGGCGCTCTCGCCACGTCCCAGGCCGAGCCCCAGCGAATAGTTACGCGAACTGGTCGATGAGCAGGTCAGCACCAGATCGCCGAGGCCGGACAGCCCCGCCAGCGTCTCCGCACGAGCACCTCGGGCGGCGCCGAAGCGCACCATCTCGGCGAAGCCGCGCGCGATCAGCGCCGCCGCCGCATTCTGCCCGAGCCCGCGCCCCGCGACGACGCCGCAGGCGATCGCCAGCACATTCTTGACCGCGCCGCCGATCTCGGCGCCGAGCACGTCGTCCGATCGATAGGGGCGGAACGCCGGTCGCGCGAGCCGGGCGGCGAGCGTCGCCGCCAAAGTCTCGTCGGCGCAGGCGAGCGTGATCGCGGTGGGCAGACCGGCGGCGACCTCGTGCGCGAAGGTCGGGCCCGAGAGCACCGCGATCGGTGCGGCGGGGCGCAGCTCGGCGGCGAGCTCGGACATCAGCAGCCGGGTTCCCGCCTCGATCCCCTTGGCACACAGGATCAGCGGCGCGCCGGTAACCGGCAACCGCGCCATGACGTTGCGCAGATGCTGCGCCGGGGTGACGAGAAGCCAGGCGTCGCACGCTTTCAGCGCCGCGGCATCGCTGGTCGCAAAGATGGCCGGCGAGAGCGCGATCCCGGGCAGATAGGCGGCATTGACATGATCGGCGTTGATCGCGGCGGCCAGCTCGGTCGAGCGCGCCCACAACGTCACCGGGCCGCCCGCGATCGCGACCTGCGCCAGCGCGGTGCCCCAGGCGCCGCCCCCGATGATCCCGAGCTTCATGCCTTCACCCCCGCGCCGCGCACCGCCTCGGCGGACGGATCGAGCGGCCAGCGCGGGCGCGCCGGGATGTCGAGCGGATCGGTCAGCCCCGCCTGGAAGCGCTCGACGCCCGCCCAGGCGATCATCGCGGCATTGTCGGTGCACAGCCACAGCGGCGGTGCCGAAAAGCGCAGGCCATGCTCGCCCGCCACCGCCTGGAGCGCGGCGCGCACCGGGCCATTGGCCGCCACCCCGCCCGCGACGACCAGCGCGGTTGCGCCCTGCGCCGACCCCAGCGCGCGCCGCGTCCGGTCGACAAGGCAGTCCACCACCGCCTGCTGGAAAGCGGCCGCGATGTCCTCGGCGCGATGCCGCCCGGTATCGCGGGCGCGAAGCACCGCGCTCTTGAGCCCGGCAAAGGAGAAATGCGGCTCGGCCGAGCCGAGCAGCGGACGCGGCAGCGCCACCGCGGTCGCGTCGCCCAGCCTCGCCGCGCGCTCGACCGCGGGGCCACCCGGAAAGCCTAGGCCGAGCAGCTTGGCGGTCTTGTCGAACGCCTCGCCCGCGGCATCGTCGATCGTGGTCGCGAGCCGGCGGTAGCGCGCCACCCCCTCGACCAGCAGCAGTTGGCAATGCCCGCCCGAGACGAGCAGCAGCAGATAGGGAAAGGTGAGGCCCGGGTCGGCGAGCCGTGGCGACAGCGCATGGCCCTCGAGATGGTTGACCGCGACCAGCGGTTTCCCCGCCGACAGCGCCAGCCCCTTGGCCATCAGCAGCCCGACCATGACGCCACCGATCAGTCCGGGCCCGGCGGTCGCGGCGATCGCGTCGACGTCGGCGAGCGTCTTGCCCGCATCCGCCAGCGCCCCCTCGATCAGCGGGCCCAGCGCCTCGACATGCGCGCGGGCGGCGATCTCGGGGACGACGCCGCCATAGGGGCGATGCGCGGCCTCCTGCCCCGCCAGCCGGTGCGACAGGATCACGCGGCCGCCGTCGACCAAGGCGGCGGCGGTCTCGTCGCAGGAGGATTCGAGTCCGAGGATCAGCGGCGCGGTCGGCATGGCGGCGCTTCCCTGCACCGCGCAAGGCCATTAGAGCAACCTCCGCATGACCAATCCGCCCCATCCGCTCCGCCTCGGCACCCGCGGTTCGCCGCTCGCGCTCGTCCAGGCGCGGCTCGTCGCCGCCGCGCTGTGCGACGCGCATGGCTGGGATGCGGCTGCGATCGCGATCGTACCGGTCAAGACCACCGGCGACCGCGTGCAGGACCGCCCGCTCGCCGAGATCGGCGGCAAGGCGCTGTGGACCAAGGAGCTCGATCGCGCGCTGCTGGGCGGCGAGATCGACTTCGCGGTCCACTCGATGAAGGATGTCGAGACGATCCGCCCGGAGGGCATCGCGATCGCCGCGATGCTGCCGCGCGCCGACGTGCGCGACCGGCTGGTCGGTGCGGCGAGCGTCGATGCGCTGCCGCACGGCGCGCGGATCGGCACCTCTTCGCCACGTCGCGCCGCGCAGGTCCGACATCTCCGCCCCGACGTCGCGATCGTGCCGTTCCGGGGCAATGTCGACACCCGGCTACGCAAGCTCGCCGAAGGCGAGGCCGATGCCACGCTGCTCGCCGCCGCCGGGCTCGACCGGCTGGCGCGGGGCGATGTCGGCCACGCCGTGCCGATCGACGTCATGCTGCCCGCCCCCGCGCAGGGTGCGGTCGGCATCGAGGCGCGCGCCGACGACGCGGCGACGCGCGCGCTGCTCGCCGCGATCGACGACCTGGCGACGCATCGCTGCGTGCGCGCCGAGCGCGCTTTGCTCGCGGCGCTGGGTGCTGACTGCCACTCGCCGGTGGCGGCGCTCGCGCGGATCGACGGCGACGGCATCGCGCTCGTCGCCGAACTGCTCAGCGAGGACGGCGCGCACAGATGTGCCGGTCGGCAGACCATCGCCGCTGCGCGCCCCGAGGAGGCCGGCGCGCTCGCCGACCGACT
This sequence comes from uncultured Sphingomonadaceae bacterium, assembly GCA_903871605.1. Taxonomy (GTDB): domain Bacteria; phylum Pseudomonadota; class Alphaproteobacteria; order Sphingomonadales; family Sphingomonadaceae; genus Solisphingomonas. Next base: position 116,818 of record CAIQHF010000012.1, on the reverse strand, counting down.
GCGCGCGCAGGCGCCGCCGGCGATCGCGCGGCTGTTCACCGGGCGATGAAGCCGACGCTGCTCGTGCTCAGGCCCGAGCCCGGCGGCTCGGCGACCGCGGCGCTGGCGGAATCGCTCGGCTTCGCCGCGATCGCCGCGCCGCTGTTCACGGTGCGGCCGCTCGACTGGTCGCTGCCGGCGATCCGGCCGCAGGCGGTGCTGATGACCAGCGCGAACGCGGCGCGCCATGGCGGCGCGGCGCTCGGCGAACTGACGGACCTGCCGCTCTATGCGGTCGGCGAGTCGACCGCGGCGGCGGCGCGCGCGGCGGGCTTCACGACGCTCGTCGTCGGCGACGACGGTATCGATGCGATCGCCGAACGCGCCCGGCGCGACGGGATCGAGCGGATGCTCCATCTCGCCGGCCGTGAGCATCGCCAACCGGGCGATAAGCGCGTCGCGATAGAGCGCCGCCTGGTCTATGCCGCTGACGCCGTGACGTCGCTGCCCGATGCGGCGCGCGCATTGCTGCCGCATGCGATCGTGCTGCTCCATTCGCCGCGCGCCGCGGCGCTGTTCGCATCGCTGGTCGATCCCGGCGCGATCGCAACCGCCGCGATCAGCGAGGCGACGCGCCGGGCCGCCGGCGACGGCTGGCGGGCCGTCGCCGTGGCGGACCTGCCGACCGACGCCTCGCTGCTGGCGGCCGCCGCCAAGCTGTGCGATCAAAGCGGATGAGCGAAATGGGGCCGCCGATGGACAGCGAGTATGAGTTCGACGCCGCGCCGCGCCGGTCGCGCCTCTGGCTGTGGATCCTGCTCGCGCTGCTCGCCGCCTTCGTCGGGGGCGCGGGCGCGATGGGCTATCTGGTCACGCACGACGCACGCGCCGCGCGCCTGCTTCATCTCGAACCCGCCGCGCTGGCGGGCGCGCAGGGCGCCGTGGCGCCGAAGCTGGTGATCAAGCCGATCCCCGTCGCGGTCATCAAGGCGCCCGTCGCCGCCGATCCCGCGATGGTGACACGCGTCGAGACGCTCGAGGGCAAGGTCGCCGACATCGAGACGCAGGCCAAGGAAGCGACCGGCGACGCCTCGCGCGCCGAAGGGCTGCTGGTCGCGTTCGCGGCACGGCGCGCGCTCGATCAGGGCGTCGGTCTCGGCTATATCGAGGGGCTGCTGCGCGAGCGGTTCGGTGGCACGCAGGCGCAGGCGGTCGGCACGATCCTGACCGCCGCGCGCACCCCGGTGACGCTCGCCGACCTGCAGAACGGGCTCGACGCGGTCGCGCCCGTGCTCGCGGCGGGGGGCACGCCCAACGAAAGCTGGTGGCAGTCGTTCCGCAACGCGGTGACCGGCATGGTCGTGGTACGCCGCGCAGGCGAGGCATCGACGCTCCCCGCCGACCGGGTGACGCGCGCGCAACGCATGCTCGATGCGGGGCAGGTCGACGGCGCGCTCGCCGAGATCGCACGGCTGACCGACCATCACGCCGCCGACGCCTGGATCATCGCGGCGCGGCGCTATCTGGTCGGCCGCGCCGCGCTCGACCAGATCGAGACCGCCGCGCTGCTCGATCCGACGACGCCGACGCCCAATCCGCAGCGCCCGCCGACCGCGCCCGCCGACCCGCCCGCCGCCCCGCCCGCTACGTCGACGACCGACTGAGCCGCACCGTCGCCGCCTCGAGCTTTTCGAGCGCGGCGGTGAGCGTCGCGATCTCGTCGCGCGAAAACCCCTCGAGCAGCGCCGCCTCCATCGCCAGCGCGGCGGGCGCGACGCTCTCGTAGAGCGCGCGGCCGGCGTCGCTCAGCGCCAGCAGCTGCGAGCGCTTGTCGTCGGTATGCGGCGCGCGATCGATGACGCCGCGCGCGACCAGCGGCCGCACCGCGCGGCTGACCGTCATCTTGTCCATCACTGTCTGCCCGACGATCGCGAGCTGGGTGAGCGGCACCCCCTCGCCGAGCACCGCGATCACGCGCCATTCGGGGATGCTGAGCCCGAACAGCCGGCTATAGGCCTCGGCGACAAACCCGCTGACCCGGTTCGACGCGACCGACAGACGGTAGGGTAGAAAGCGCTCGAGGCGGAGCAGCGAAGGGGCGGGCGCGGTCATGCGCCTTTCATCGCGGCTGACGCAGGGCAGGGCAAGCTGGCGAGGCCGGCCTGAAGAATCATGGGCGGGGCGGCGACGTCGATCGCGGATGTCGCGCATATCGATTCGACCGAAATCGCGAATCGCTTTATATCGCATGCAACACAGGGGGCTGTGTCATGGGGTGGATCGATCCGGTTTGGCTGGTCGGCATCGTCGCGCGCGAACTTGCCCTGTTCGCGGCGGTCGGCTTCCTCCTCGGCGGGCTCGACGATCTCGCGATCGACCTGATCTGGATCGCGCGCACCGCATGGCGTCATGCCACCGTCTATCGCCGCCATCCGCGCGCCGATGCCGCGACACTCGCGCCACCCGAACGACCCGGCCGGCTCGCGATCTTCGTCGCCGCCTGGCACGAGGAGGCGGTGATCGGCGGAATGGTCGCCCATGCGCTTGCCCGCCTGCGCCATCCCGACTGGCGGCTCTATGTCGGCTGCTATCCCAATGATCCCGCCACCATCGCCGCGATCGCGCGCGCGGCCGCCGGCGACCCCCACGTCCGCATCGTCGTCGGCGATCAGCCCGGGCCGACCACCAAGGCGGGCTGCCTCAACTGGATCTGGCAGGCGATGGCCGCCGACGAGCGCGCCGACGGCGTGGCCGTCAAGGCGGTGGTGCTGCACGATGCCGAGGATATCGTCCATGCCGACGAGCTGACGCTCTACGACGCGCTGATCGAGCGGTTCGCGCTCGTCCAGATCCCGGTGCACCCGCTGATCGTGCCCGGTGTCGGCGTGTCGGGGGCGCTGGTCTCGGGCCATTATTGCGGCGAATTTTCGGAGGCGCACGGCAAGCAGGTGGTGGTGCGCGAGGCGGTGGGCGCGGCGGTGCCCTCGGCGGGGGTCGGCTGCGCGATCGACCGCGCCGTTCTCGGCGCGATCGCCGAGCGCTGCGACGGGCCGTTCGATCCCGACAGCCTGACCGAGGATTATGAGCTCGGCCTCCGGATCGGCGCGGCGGGTGGGCGCGGCGCGTTCGTGCGCCTGCCCGGCGCCGATGGCGGCGGGCTGGTCGCGGTGCACGCCTGCTTCCCGCACACCATCGCCGGCGCAGTGCGGCAGAAGGCGCGCTGGATGACCGGGATCGCGCTCGCCGGCTGGGACCGGCTCGGCTGGTCGGGCGGGTTGGCCGAGCGCTGGATGCGGCTGCGCGACCGGCGCGCCCCGCTCGCCGCGCTGGTGCTCGCCGCGGGCTATGCCGCGCTGGTCGGCTGGGGGGTGACGGGGCTTGCCGCTTGGCTCGGCGGGCGCGCGGTGCCGGTGCGGATACCGACCCCGCTGATCCTGACCAACTCCGCGCTGCTGCTCTGGCGCGTGGCGATGCGCGGGACGATCACGGGCCGCTCGCACGGCTGGCGGATGGCGCTGCTCGCGCCGCTGCACATGCTGATCGGCAATATCGTCGCGATGATGGCGGCGGTGCGCGCGCTCGGCCTCTATGTCGCGCTTGTCCGCCACGGCCGGCTGCGTTGGGAGAAGACCGCGCATGTCTTCCCGACGGCGGCCGCCGAATCCGGATGAGCGCCTCGCTGGCGCACGCCGCGCCGATGCGTTTCCTGATCGGGGTGACGGCGGCGTGGACGGTCGTGCGCGGCGTCGCGATCGCCGGCTGGACGTCGTCGCCGATGCCGGTGCCCCGGCCGGTCGCGTACCTTGCCGCTATATCGCGTCGCCCTGTGGCGACGTGGCGACACGACGTCGCGCTCCGCAGCGTGGCGGGCGGGCAGCTGCCGTTCGCCGCCGACGTTCCCGTATTGCTGCGTCGCGCGGTGCTCGCCCGCACCCCGGGCGGGGCCCCCGAGGAGCTCTGGCGGACCGCGCCCGAGCCGCTGCGCTCGCGGCTGGCGGATCGTTTCTCCGCGACCCAATTGCTGATGCTCGCCGCGTTCGGCCCCGCCAACGTCCACGCCTATCGCCGCGGCAGCGGGATCGTCGACGGCAAGGCGATAACCGGCACGGCGAGGCTTCGATCGCGCCTTTCGGGATCGGCATGGGTGTTCGCACGGGGCGGCGGGCGTGCCTCGGCGGTGGCCCCGGTCGGACAGATCGGCGGCGGCCAGATGGGCGCGCGCCTCCTCTACCGGATCGACAGGGCCGAGCGGCTGGCCGTGTCCGCCCGCGTGTCGCGGACGATCGGCGGCGCCCATCAGACCGAAGCCGCGGTCGGGCTCGACTGGAAGCCGGTCGACAGGCTGCCCGTCCATTTGATGCTCGACCGCCGCATCGCGATCGACAAGGGCGGGCGCAATGCCTGGACGCTCGGCGCCGCGGGCGGCGTCGATGACGTCAAGATCGCGCCCGGCTGGCGGCTCGACGGCTATGCCGAGGCGGGCGTGGTCGGCGTCAAGCGGCGCGATCTCTATGCCGACGGCGCGGCGCGGATCGCGCGCGCGATCGATCTCGGCAATGGTCGCTCGCTTGCGATCGGCGGCGGCATCTGGGGCGCGGCGCAGCCGGGCGCGGCGCGGCTCGATGCGGGGCCGTCGGCGGTGTTGCGGATGCCGGTCGCGGGCCGCTTCCTTGCGGTCGCGCTCGACTGGCGCGAACGCGTGATCGGCCACGCCAAGCCAGGCTCGGGGATCGCGCTGACGGTCGCGACCGATTTCTGACGACATCCGCCGCTTCTGCGGGAGGATTTGGGTGTCGCCCGCCACCGCAATACGTTAGCCCTCTACCATGCATATCTACCTGCCCATCGCCGGACTCTCGGTGAACATGCTGGTGATCGTGCTGCTCGGGGGTGGCGTCGGCATCCTGTCCGGGATGTTCGGCGTCGGCGGGGGGTTCCTCACCACGCCGCTGCTGATCTTCTACGGCATTCCGCCCGCGGTGGCGGTCGCCTCATCGGCGACGCAGATCACCGGCGCCAGCGTGTCGGGCGTGCTCGCGCAGATGCGGCGGGGCGGTGTCGATTTCCGCATGGGTGGCGTCATGGTCGCGGGCGGCGTGATCGGTTCGGGGCTAGGTGCGCTGCTGTTCAGGCTGCTCCAGAATATCGGCCAGATCGATACGGTGATCGCGCTCACCTATGTCGTCCTGCTCGGCGGGATCGGCGCATTGATGGCGCGCGAATCGATCGGCACGATCCTCGCGCAGCGGCGCGGGCAGAAGCCCAGGCGTGCGCTGCGCCGGCACAACCGACTGATCGCGATGCTGCCGTTCCGCTGGCGCTTCTATCGTTCGGGGCTCTACATTTCGCCGCTCGCGCCCTTCCTGCTCGGCACGATGACCGGCGTGCTGACCGTCGTGCTCGGCGTCGGCGGCGGTTTCGTGATGGTGCCGGCGATGGTCTATCTGCTCGGCATGGCCGCGGGCGTGGTGGTCGGCACCTCGCTGTTCCAGATCCTGTTCGTCACCGCCGCGACGACGATGATCCATGCCACCACCACCAAGGCGGTCGACATCGTGCTGGCCATCCTGCTGCTGATCGGATCCGCGGTCGGCGCGCAGATCGGCAGTCGTTTCGCGATGCGGCTCAAGCCCGAATATCTGCGGCTGCTGCTCGCGTTGCTCGTACTCGCGGTTGCGCTGCGCATGGCGGCGGGGCTGACCTGGCGACCGGGCGAACTCTACAGCGTCGAGGCGGGATGAAGCGCGCGCTCGCGGCGCTGGCGTCCCTGCTGTGCCTCGGCGCCGCCAAGCCGGTGCTCGTGCCCGACGTGTCCGATCGCCAGGTGCGGATCGTCTACAGCTTCACCGGCGCCGACCTGCTGCTGTTCGGCGCGATCCTCTACCCCCAGGGGCGCGCGCCCGATCACCCGGCCGATATCGCGGTGGTGCTCAAGGGGCCGACCCAGTCGATCCTCGTGCGCGAGAAGCGGAAGGTGGCGGGGATGTGGGTCAACGCTGACAGCGCGCGCTTCCGCTCGGCGCCGAGCTTCTACGCGATCGCGACCTCGCGGCCGCTCGCGCAGCTCGTCGATGGGCACACCGCGGCGATCTACGAGCTCGGGCTGGACGGGCTGCAGCTCTCGCCCGCCTCCGCCGCGCCGCCCGACGAGCAGCAGCGCTTCGAGCAGGGGCTCGTCGACCTCAAGCGTCGCGCGGGGCTCTATGTCGAGGATGCGCACGGCGTCGAGATCAGCCACGGCGTGCTCTACCGCGCGCATATCGCGGTGCCGGCGCGCGTCCCCATCGGTCGCTATGTCGCCGAGACCTTCCTCATCCAAGACGGCAAGGTGGTCGCCGGCGCGGTGCGCGAGGTGCATATCGACAAATCCGGATTCGAGCGGTTCGTCTCGCTCGCGGCCCATCGCTGGCCGGTCAGCTACGGGCTCGTCGCGGTCGCGCTGTCGCTCGCGATCGGCTGGGGTGTGGGCCAGCTGGTCCGCCGCACCTGACGGGATGATTGAGCCTTTGTTTACCGTCACGCCCTAAGTGTCGGCGCCGACGATCGGGAGTATCTGCGTGGACGGACTGGGGTGGCGGGGATTTGCTGAGGACGGCACCGGCACCTCTCCGGCAGGCCCCGCACACGCACCGCCGGTCGCGATCGGCCGCGTGATCGAGGTCGGCGGTGGCACTGCGCGGATCGTGCTCGATGCCGCCGTCGTCACCCAGCTCCACGAGTCGGCGGCGACCGGCACCGGCGTTGCGCGCCCCGGCGAGGTCGGATCGCAGGTCAAGATACCGTCGGGCGAGCTGTGGCTCGTCGCCAACGTCCGCTCGCTCAGGCTCGACGAGACGTCGCCCGATCAGATCGTCACCGAGATCGATTTCCTCGGCGAAGGGCGCAATTGCTCGCTCACCGGCAAGCTGCTCGATTTCCGGCGCGGCGTGACGCGCTATCCGATGCCGGGCTGCCCGATCTATCCGGCCGCCCCTGGCGACATGCTGCAGATCTTCGCCGCCGAAGACCGCGCGCATATCGAGATCGGCACCGTCTATCCCACCAGCGACGTGCGCGGCGCGCTCTATATCGACGCGCTGCTCGGCCGGCACTTCGCGCTGGTCGGCTCGACCGGCACGGGCAAGTCGACCAGCCTCGCGCTGATCCTCCACCGCATCTGCGAGCTGGCGCCGCAGGGCCATATCGTGATGATCGACCCGCACGGCGAATATCCCGCCGCGTTCGAGGGCTATGGCGAGCTGTTCGACGTCGAGAATCTGGCGCTGCCCTATTGGCTGCTGACGTTCGAGGAGCATGCCGAGGTGCTGATCACCTCGGAGGGTGCCGAGCGTCAGCGCGACATGGACGTGCTCGGCAAATGCCTGCTGGCCGCGCGCCAGAAGAGTCGATCGGCCGAGGGGCTCTCCAAACTCACCGTCGACAGCCCGATTCCCTATCTGCTCTCGGATCTGCTCGCCTTCATCATCCAGGACATGGGCAAGCTCGATCGCGCGGGCGACACGAGCTCGCATATGCGGCTCAAGACCAAGCTCGAGGAACTGCGCGCCGATCCGCGTTTCTCCTTCATGTTCTCGGGGATGCTCGTCGCCGATACGATGGCGGCGACGATCGCGCGGCTGTTTCGCCTGCCGACCAACGGCAAGCCGATCTCGATCATCGATGTCTCGGGCGTGCCGTCCGAGATCACCTCGGTGGTCGTCGCGCTGCTCAGCCGGCTGGTGTTCGACTATGCGATCTGGTCGCGCCACGAAACGACGCGGCCGATCCTGCTCGTCTGCGAGGAGGCGCATCGCTATATCCCGTCGGACCGGGTCACGACCAACTCGGCGGTCCGCCGCATCCTCGAGCGCATCGCCAAGGAGGGGCGCAAATATGGCGTGTCGCTGGGGCTGGTGACACAGCGCCCGTCCGATCTCGCCGAGGGCGTGCTCTCCCAGTGCGGCACGATCATCGCGATGCGGCTCAACAACGAGCGCGACCAGGCGCACGTCAAGGCGGCGATGCCCGAGGGCGCGCGCGGTTTCATGGAGACCATCCCGGCGCTGCGCAATCGCGAGTGCGTGGTGTGCGGCGAGGGCGCCTCGATCCCGATGCGGATCGCACTCGACAATCTCGAGGAGAACAAACGCCCCGCTTCGGGCGATCCGTTGTTCTCGGTGCTGTGGCAGAATTCGGGGGGCGAGGCCGAGATGATCAACCGCGTGATCAACCGCTGGCGTCGCCAGGGACGGTAAGTTCCACCCGCTGGCCGTCCGGCGGAAGCCGGGACCATATGCGCCGCCTCCGCAGCTGGTCGCAACGGCGCTAGTGAGCGCCGCGCCCGCGCTTTACGCGCCGCGTCTTCGGAACCCGATCACGTCCGGGACGATGGTGGAAGCGACGTCAACTTCGCCAGCGTGGCCCGGAAGCGCGCCAGCGCCTCGCCACCCAATTGTGGTGCGCGCGCGAAATCCGCGGTCAGCGGATCGACCGCCACGCCGTCGCGATAGACTTCGAAATGGCAGTGCGGGCCGGTCGACAGGCCGGTCGAGCCGACATAGCCGAGCAGTTCGCCCTGCCGGACGACGTCGCCGGGATGGACGACGATCCCGCTCATATGGCCGTAGCCCGTGCCCAGCCCGCCGCCATGCTGGACCTGGACGAAATTGCCATAGCCGCCATGCGCGCCGGCGAAGCGGACAATGCCTTCGGCAGCCGCGACGATCGGCGTGCCGAGCGGTGCTGCGAGATCGACGCCCTGATGCATCCGGCTGAAGCCCAGTATCGGATGGAAGCGCATGCCGAAGCCGGAGGACAGCCGCGCATCGGCGACGGGGACGGTCAGCCCGCCACCGGGCGCGCCCAACCCCGCGGCATCGAGCCACTGTTCGCGGCCGTCGATCGTCCAGCGCATCAGGCTGAGCGGTTGGCCATCGTGGACGATGCCGGCATAGAGCAGTCGCCCGTCGCCGGTCGGCACGTCCCGATGCGCGACGACGACGTCGAACCGATCGGCGGGCCCGATCTCGCCGATGTCGACGCGCGGCGCCACCGCGCGAATATAGTCCGCCGCCACCGAGGGGGCGGCGCCCGCCGCGCGCAGCGACGTATAAAGGCTTTCGCCCGCCATGCCGCTCAGCCGGGTCTCCGCGGCGTCGCCGGCGGATGCCTTGGTGGCGGATGGTGGTGGAGGGCCGACGGGCGCGCGCATGATCGGTGCCGGCGGCGCGGAGGTTGCAGGGGCTGCATGATCTATGATCGCCGCGGGCCCGCGCGCGATCGGCGCCGGCTGCCATCCGGGCGCGACATGCAACAAGGCCGCGGTCATCGCGACCAACGTTACCGCGCCGCGACACCAGCGCGGCGATCCGATCGCGTCGCCGAGGTCGACGACCGGCGCGAAGCGCGGCTGCCAGCGGGAACGCCGCACGATCGTCGTCTCCGCACGCGTCAGATGCGCCGGCCACGCGATTGCGCCGCCGCCGCTGCTGCCCAATCCGAACCCGTCATCGTCGCGCTGATGCAACTGCCATGCCCTTGTGGCGAACGCCGTGAGCCACGACGCGCGGCGATTGTGCGGCAAGCAGGTTAAGGTCCGCCTAACCGCGTTCGTTACGGCTGCGCCCAACGATTCTCCAATCGCGACGAGCCGAGTCCGCGGCAGGCGCGTCGCGCTTGCGTTCGCGTGACGAAAACCCCACCTTCGCTCCAGATGCGCAGCGTGATCACGGATCGGCTCGTCGCCGTGCTGGGGCCCACGAACACGGGCAAGACCCACTATGCCATCGAGCGGATGTGCGCACACTCTTCCGGGCTCATGGCCTTTCCCCTCCGCCTGCTCGCGCGCGAGGTCTATGACCGCGTCGTCGCGATCAAGGGTGCGGCGCAGGTCGCGCTGCTCACCGGCGAGGAGAAGATCCTGCCGCCGCATGCGCGCTATTATCTTTGCACCACCGAGAGCATGCCGACCGACCGCGACTTCGCCTTCGTCGCGCTCGACGAGGCGCAGCTCGCCGCCGACCCCGAACGCGGCCATGTCTTCACCGACCGGCTGCTGCGCGCGCGCGGCCGCGAGGAGACGCTGATCCTCGGCTCGGAGACGCTGCGTCCGATGCTGCGCGCGCTCGTACCAGACGCCGAGATCATCGGCCGGCCGCGCTTCTCGACGCTCTCCTATGCCGGCCCGAAGAAGCTGTCGCGACTGCCCAAGCGCTCGGTGGTCGTCGCCTTCTCGGCCGAGGAGGTCTATGCGGTCGCCGAGATGCTGCGCCGGCTGCGCGGCGGGGCGGCGGTGGTGATGGGCGCCTTGTCGCCGCGCACGCGCAACGCGCAGGTGCAGATGTACCAGGCCGGCGAGGTGGATTATCTGGTTGCGACCGACGCGATCGGCATGGGCCTCAACATGGACGTCGCGCACGTCGCCTTCGCGAGCCTGCGCAAGTTCGACGGCAAGCGGTCGCGCCGGCTGACCGTACCCGAAATGGCGCAGATCGCCGGTCGTGCCGGACGACATCAGCGCGACGGGACGTTCGGCACGCTCGGCTCCGAAGGCGCCAATGCGACGCTCGACGGCGAGGAGGTGATGGCGATCGAGGGGCATCATTTCGCCCCGCTCGATCATCTCTACTGGCGTTGCGGCACGCCGGACTTCGGCAATGCCGAGCGGCTGATCGCCAGCCTCGAGGCCAAGCCGACGCTGCCCGGGCTGCGCGCCGCGCCCGAGGCGATCGATCTCGCCGTGCTCAAGCGCCTCGCCGCCGAACCCGACATTTATGGCCGCGCCCGCGGCGAGGCGATGACGACGCGCCTGTGGGGGGCGTGCGGCCTACCCGACTTCCGCAAGACCGGCGCCGAGATGCACAGCCGCCTCGTCGGTCGCATCTTCCGCCATTTGAGCGAAGGCGATCGCCGCATCCCCGCGCCGTGGTTCGCCGACGAGCTGCAGCGGCTCGATACGGTGCAGGGCGACGTAGAGACGATCGCGGGGCGGATCGCCGCGGTGCGCACCTGGGCCTATATCGCGCATCGCGCCGACTGGCTTGCCGAGCCGCAGCATTGGGCCGAGCGCACGCGGCTGCTCGAGGAGAAGCTGTCCGACGCACTGCACGAACGGCTCACGCAGCGCTTTGTCGACCGTCGCACGTCGGTGCTGCTGCGCGACCTCGACAAGCGCGGCGCCGAGATGCTGCCGGTGACGATCGCCGCCGACGGGCTGGTCAGCGTCGCCGACGAGCCGATCGGGCATCTGACCGGCTTCCGCTTCGTCGCCGACGTCGCCGCGCGCCACGCCGACATGAAGCGGTTGATGGCGGCGGCGGAACGGCGGCTGGGCGTCGAGCTCGCGCGCAGGGCCGCAGCCCTCGTCGCCGATCCCGACGCGGCATTCACGCTGGCGACCGACATCGGGCGGCCCGTCGCGATCTTCTGGCGCGGCGACGTGGTGGCACGGCTGTCCAAGGGCCGCACGCTCACCGAGCCGCGGCTCTTGCTCCACCGCACGCTCGATCCGCTTTCGGCGGAGGATCGTGCGCGCGTCACCGCCCGCTGCGAGGCGTGGCTGCGCAGCGCGATCGCACGGCATCTCGCGCCGCTCGCCGCGATCGCTACGGCCGCACGCGATACCGCGACGGCGCCGGTGCTGCGCGGGCTGCTCGCGCCCGTCTCCGAAGCCGGCGGCATCGTACCGCGCGAGGCGGTCACCGCCGCTCTGCCGGTGCTGTCGCGCGAGCAGCGCCGCGCCGCGGCCCAGCTCGGGCTCAAGATCGGCACGCTCGACCTGTTCGTCACCGCGCTGCTCAAGCCCGAGGCGATGCGCTGGCGGCTCGCGCTGCTCGCGGCGCGGCATGGCAATGCGATGCCGCCGCTGCCCGTGCCCGGCGCCGCGATGATCGATCGCCCCGACGCGCTGCTCCGTGCGGTGGCCAAGCGCGCAGGGTTCCGCGAGCTCGGCGACCAATTGCTGCGCGTCGATCTGGTCGAGCGGCTGGCCCGCCAGGCGCACGACGCACGCGAGGGGCATCGTCCGTTCGTGCCCGACCCGTCGCTGTCGACCTCGCTGGGCCTCAAGCCCGATTCGGTCGCGCGGCTGATGCGCGCGCTCGGCTTCGCGCTGCATCGCCGCCCGGCCGACGGCGACGGCATCGCGACCGCATGGCTGTGGCGCGGCCGCCGGCCCGATCGCGTCGATGCGCCCCGCGCGCGTCCCGGCAATGCCTTCGGCGCGCTTGCCAGACTGCTTCCCCCGCAGATTCCGCCCCCCCAGAAACAAGGTGCGCATGGCTGACAGCACGATCCGGATCGACCAATTCCTCTGCTTCGCCCGCTTCGCCCGGAGCCGAAGCATCGCCCAGGCGCTGGTCGGCGAGGGTCATATCCGGCTCGATGGCCGCGCCATCCGCAAACCCTCCGCGCAGGTCCGCGTCGGCTCGGTGCTTGGCCTGCCCGTCTCCGGGCAGGTTCGCGTGGTCCGCGTCGAGGCGTTGCCCGGGCGGCGCGGCCCCGCCCCGGAGGCGCAGAGCTGCTACACCGATCTGGTGTGATGGCACGCGACTTTGGCGGGCGGTTGACGCACTCCCCGGGCCCGACTAGCAGGGCCTCGTCACGCCCTTGAGAGACCCGCCACCATGACCTACGTCGTCACCGATGCCTGCATCCGCTGCAAGTATATGGACTGCGTCGAGGTGTGTCCGGTCGACTGCTTCTACGAGGGCGAGAACATGCTCGTCATCAATCCCAACGAGTGCATCGACTGCGGCGTGTGCGAGCCCGAATGCCCCGCCGAGGCGATCCTGCCCGACACCGAGGGCGGCCTCGAGAAATGGCAGGAGCTCAACAGCAGCTTCTCGGCGCAGTGGCCCAATATCACGCGCAAGCGCGAGGCCCCTGCCGACGCCGACGAGCACAAGGGCGAAGAGGGCAAGTTCGACAAATATTTCTCCGCCGACCCGGGCCAGGGCGACTGACCGCCGGGCGAGCGACCGGGCTTTTCGGCCGAGCGGTCCGCAACGCTACCCTTGCTGCGAAAACTATGTTACAAGCTGCCTGTCGGGGGCGGCTCGCGATCCTGTGTGATCGCAAGTCCGCCCCCTCATTCTAGTGGGTGGTCATCGGATTGCCGGCGGCAGCGTAGCGTAACAGCTGATGTCGACCGCGCGGGATGCGAGGACCGGACATTCCGGAAAGGTATCTTATGGCTGCGAAGGCGCTGAGCTTCGACGTCGGCGACTATGTCGTCTATCCCAAGCATGGCGTGGGCCGCGTGATCGAGCTGCAAAGCCAGGAGATCGCGGGTCTCAAGCTCGAACTCTATGTGCTGCGCTTCGAGAAGGAGCGGATGACGCTCCGCGTGCCCACCAACAAGGCCGAATCGGTCGGGATGCGCAAGCTGTCCTCGTCGGTGACGCTCGACGAGGCGCTCACCACGCTCAAAGGCAAGCCCAAGGTCAAGCGCACCATGTGGTCCAGGCGCGCGCAGGAATATGAGGCCAAGATCAACTCGGGCGACCTCGTGTCGATCGCCGAGGTGGTGCGCGACCTGTTCCGCGCCGACGATCAGCCCGAGCAGAGCTATTCCGAGCGGCAGATCTTCGAGGCGGCGACCAGCCGGCTCGCGCGCGAGCTTGCCGCAATGGAGCAGACCGACGAGCCCAAGGCGCAGGAGAAGATCCTCGATATCCTGCGCGAGCATGCGGTGCTGCACGCGAAATAACTTGATGCCGGTCTCGGTCGGCGATGCGGAGGGGCGCGGTGGCACGGTCACCGTGCCCCTTTTTGCATCCTCGTATTGGAATAGGCCCGGATCCCGACCGGCGGCAGCGGCATCGATGAAACCGGCGTTCGGCGGGATGCCGGCAACCGATTGGGCTCCGCGACTCCCGCACCCTCTTGCACGCCCCAGGCCATGCTGTATTGTGTAAGCAACACAGTCGAAAGGTGTCCGATGCGTAGCCTGCTTGTCCCCGCCGCAGCCGCAGCCGCAGCCGCAGCCGCAGCCGTCGTCGCGCTCGTCGCCACCGCAGCGCCCGCGGCGCCCGCTGCGGCGCGCGACTTTCCCGCGCGCGACTTCAGCCAGGTCGATCTGCGCGCCGCAGCCAAAGTTGCAATCCATACGGGATCCAACTTCTCGGTCCATGCCGAAGGCGACCCGCAGCTCGTCGATCGGCTGACCGCAGACGTCCGCCGGGGCGTGCTCGTGCTGGGCTGGAGCGGGGGAAGATCGGTCCACAACGCCCACCACCTCGACATCAGCATCACCATGCCGCGCGCGACCAGCGTGGCGATCGGCGGCGCCGGATCGATCGCGCTCGACCAGGGAAGCGGCCCGGCATTCGGCGCCAACGTCAGCGGTGCGGGTTCGATCAAGGTCGCGACGATCGACGCCGAGCGGACGATCCTGTCGATGAGCGGCGCCGGCGAGATCGTCGTCGCGGGCCGCACCGGCGATCTCGTCGCGGAGGCGTCCGGCGTCGGCTCGATCGACGCCAGCGCACTCGCCGCGCGGTCCGGCCACGTCGCCATGTCGGGCACCGGCCATGTCCGCGCGCGGATCGACGGCCCCGCCGACGCATCGCTGTCGGGCGTCGGCCACATCACGATCGGCGGCCACCCCGTCTGCACCACCCACAAGAGCGGCATCGGCAGCATCGATTGCGGCTGATCGCTTCGCGTCCGGAGACCGCCATGATCCGCATTCCCGCAACCGCGCTCGCCACGCTGCTCGTGCTCGCCGGCTGCTCGCCTGCACACGCCGCGACCAAGAGCTACAGCGTCACCGACGTGTCGCGGCTGCGCATCGCCGGGCCTTTCGATGTCCATGTCCATGTCGGCCCCTCTGCCTCGGTGCGTGCGACCGGGCCGCAGGAGGCGATCGACCGCCTGTCGGTCGAGCAGCATGAGGAGGTGCTGGTCGTCGCGCCGCTGCCCGGCGGATGGGGCGGATGGCCGATGGGCTTTCATGGCAATCTGGTCGTCGACGTCACCATGCCGTCGCTCGACCAAGCGGCGGTGACGGGCTCGGGCACGACCACGATCGACCGGGTCAAGGGCGAGGCGCTGATGCTGGCGCTGTCGGGATCGGGATCGCTGACGGTCTCGGGCATACAGGTGACCCAGCTCACCGCGACCACGACCGGATCGGGCACGATGACGCTCGCCGGTCGCGTCGTCGGCGCCAAGGCGGTGCTGACCGGATCGGGCGATCTCAAGGGCGAGCAGCTTCTCGCCGACGATGCCGTCGCCAATCTCGTCGGGTCGGGCGATCTGTCGATCGGCGCGCGGCACACCGCCAAGGGCAGCCTTGCTGGGCCGGGCGATCTCTCGATCATCGGCCCCGCGGCCTGCGCGATCAGCCGTACCGGATCGGGCGACGTGCATTGCGATCACAAGGCGACGGACTGAACGCGCCTGGCGCAGGCCAAAGGCTGAACGTCGATCGGCCTCAGATCAGCGCCAATGCCGCGAGTTCGGCGATCATTGCACCGGGCAGCGCGGCGATCCCGTCCGATGGCTCGCCACCCAGATCCGCAGGCGCGTCGCCACCGGCGAGATAGCGCCAGCCTTGGTGCGCGCGTTTGGGATGCGCCCGCACCGGCACCAGCTCGGCGGACAGCAGCACGCGGCAGCGCTTGCCGTCGGGATCGTCGGCGAAACCCAGGATCTTCTGCCGCGCGACGAGCCGGTGCTTGATGATCCAGTAGAGCGAGCCGCCGATCAGCTCGGCCTCGCGCTTGGGACGGAAGCGCGTGACGATATGCGTCTCGCCGCCCTCCGCGCGCGAATCGAGCCGGGCGCGTAGCGTGTCGAGCTCGGCGCAGCCGACCGCCACCTTCGTCATGTTGAGCAACGCCACCATTGCCGCTCAGATGGGCGGCGGCCGCGCCGATCGCAAGCTCAGTGCAGATGGAACAGCGTCGCGAGACCCAGGAAGCTGAAGAAGCCCATGCAGTCGGTGCACATCGTCACGAACACGGCGGACGACACCGCCGGATCGATCTTGGCCTTGTCCAGACCGATCGGGATCAGCACGCCCGACAAGCCCGCCATCAGATTGTTGATCAGGATCGCCGCGCCGAACACGAGCGCGAGATCGCCGCGCCCGTAGAGCATCCACGTCCCGAGCCCGATCAGCAGCCCGAGCAATATGCCGTTGGCGGCGGCGATATAGAATTCGCGCCGGATCATCCGCAGCGAGTTCGACGAGGTCAGCTGATTGGTGGCAAGCGCGCGCACGACCACCGCGAGCGTCTGCGTGCCGGCATTGCCGCCCATCCCCGAGACGATCCCCATCAGCGCCGCCAGCACGGCGTAGCGCGCGATCTCGTCGTCGAACAGGCCGACCACGGCGGCGGCGATCATCGCGGTACCGAGATTGATTATCAGCCACACCAGCCGCGTGCGCACGGTGAAGCGGATCGGCTCGTTGATGTCGCCGTCGCCCGCGCCCGACAGCGCGAGAATGTCCTCGCCCGCCTCCTCCTGGATGATGTGGACGACGTCGTCGACGGTGATCATGCCGACCAGCCGCCCCGACTGGTCGATCACCGCCGCCGAGATCAGCGCATATTTCTGGAAGCGGAGCGCGACCTCCTCCTGGTCCATGTCGACCGGGATCAGCGTCTGCTCGCGCTGCATCACATCGGCGATCGCGACGTCGGACGGGGTGCGCAGTATCCAGCTCAGCTTGCACGTGCCGATCGGATGATGCGCCGCGTCGCAGACGTAGATTTCCCAGAAGTCGGTGGTCAGGTCCTCGTTGCGGCGCAGATAGTCGAGCACGTCGCCGACACGCCAATGTTCGGGCACCGCGATCAGGTCGCGCTGCATCAGCCGGCCGGCGGATTCCTCGGGATAGGAGAGCGCCTCTTCGATCGCGGCGCGGTCGTCGGGATCGAGCGCGCGCAGCACCGCGCGACGATCCTTCTCGTCCATGTCCTCGATGATCGCGACCGCGTCGTCGGTATCGAGCTCGGTGGCGAGCGTCGCGACCTGGCCGGGATCGAGCGCGCGCATCGCCGCGTCGCGCACCCAGTCGTTCATCTCGGCGAGCACGTCGCCGTCGAGCAGCTCGGCGAGCGCAGCGGCGAGCGGCCCGCGCGCGTCGCCCGGGGCGAGCTCGAACAGGTCGGCGATGTCGGCGGGGTGGAGCGGGCGCACCAGCGCGCGCGCGGCCTCGTCCTCGCCCGCCTCGACATGATCGACGACCGTGTCGACGAAGTCGCGCGTGAGTCGGTTGCCGTCGTCGTGGCTGGGCTCGACGCGGGAGCGCTCGACGGTCCGCCGATCGGCATCTGCAGGCGGCTCGAGGTCGATGTCGCTCATGGGCCGCCTCCTGCGTCGCGCTCGCTTGCGCGTCGGGCTTAGCGCCGGGGTCCTGGGCTGTCAGCCCTTTCATCTCGGGGCAGCGTCACTAGATCGGCGCAGCCATCGCCGCAAAGGGGCTGGCGATGCCCGATCGCGCCGCCTAGAGCCGGCGACACGTCACGAAGGAGACAGACCATGGCGGATGCCGATACCAACAACACGCTCGTCCTCAACCTCGATGCCGGCGAGGGCAAGGGCGGCGACGTGACGATCAAGCTGCGCCCCGATCTCGCCCCGCGCCATGTCGCCCGGATCAAGGAGCTGGTGAGCGAGGGCTTCTACGACGGCGTGATCTTCCACCGGGTCATCCCTGGCTTCATGGCGCAGGGCGGCGACCCCAACGGCACCGGCATGGGCGGGTCGAAGAAGCCGAACCTCGCCGCCGAGTTCAGCAAGGAGCCGCACGTCCGCGGCGTCTGCTCGATGGCGCGCGCGCAGAACCCCGACTCGGCGAACAGCCAGTTCTTCATCTGCTTCGACGACGCGCGCTTTCTCGACAACCAATATACGGTGTGGGGCGAGGTGATCGAGGGCATGGAGCATGTCGATGCGCTGCCCAAGGGCGAGCCGCCGCGCAGCCCCGGCAAGATCAAGACCGCGACGCTCAAGGCCGACGCCTGAGCCGTCAAGCCCTCTCCCTTGAGGGGAGGCTTGGGGGGGGTAGCCGACGTTTGGGGTGGGGAGCGACGCGGATGCGTTGTTCCCCCTCATTCGTCCTTCCGCCGGGGAAGGAAGGGCCGGCCGCTCGACGCGGCGCGCTACGCCTCGATTCCCTCGACCAGCCAATCGTGGAACAGGCGTACCGCGCGACGCGACAGCGCGGGCTTGCGGCAGACGAACCAGTAGCTCAGGTGGCTTTCGACCTCATTGTCGAACAGGCTGACCAACCGCGGATCGTTGGCGCCCTCATAATGAAAGTCGAGCATCATCGCGACGCCGAGCCCCTCGGCGGCGGATTCGAGCATCAGCTGCCCCGAATCGAACAGGTCGATCGCGCGCGGTTCGAGCGTCGGCATGTCGAGCGCCTCGCGCCACAGCGTGAAATTCTCGGGCATGTCGCGATGCAGCAGCACGGTCGCGCGCGCCAGGTCGGCCGGCTCGCGCAGCGCGTCCGGCCCCTCGAGCATGGCCCTGCTGCCGATCATCACGACTCGGTTGCGCCCCAGCCTGCGACCGTAGAGCGGCGGCTCGATGTCGCGCGCGAGCACGATCGCGGCGTCGAGGCCCTCGCCCAGCCGCGCCATCGCATGCGCTGCAGTGTCGATGTCGATGTGCAGATTGGGATGCCGCGCGCGCAGGCTGGGCAGGCGGTGGATCAGCTGGCGCGACGCGTAGAGCGGCAGCACGCCCAGTTTCAGCCGCATGATGTCGGCCTCGCCCGTCACCTGCTCGATCGCCTCGCTCAGCGCATCGAGTGCGGGCGACATCCGCGCGAGCAGCTGCTCGCCCTCGCTGTTGAGCAGCATCGCCTGGTGGCGCCGTGCGAACAGCGGCCGCCCGACGAATCGCTCCATCGCCTGCACGCGCCGGCTCAAGGCGGGCGAGGACAAGGCGAGCTCCTCGGCGGCGGCCTTCACCGAGCCCAGCCGCGCGACCTGCACGAACGCCTCGACGGCGGTGAGCGGGGGCAAGCGTCGCATCCAGGCCTCCTAAGGCGGTCCACCATCCATATGGTGCAGTGCACATATGTACAGCGCGGCCGCGACTCAACGCATATGCCTGCGGACCGGCATTCGCACTGTGGCATCGAAATGCAAATTTTGCAACTGCGAGAATTTCGTTCGCACTTGCACAATAACCCGATTCGGGTCAGAAGGAACGTGCCTTTCAGGCATCCTCTCCTAAACCTTCAGGCCGTCCTTCGGGGCGGCCTTTTTTTGTGCGCGCGCCCCCTCGCGCCTCGTCGACGCGTTGCCTATCTCTCGCACCGACCAAGGAGCGGAATATGGCGGATCTCGACGTGCCCGTAGATACGCGGGGCCAGAAATTGCAGGTCGCCAATGCGCGGCCGGACGATAGTGGCCACGGCCTCGCCCGGCTGCCGCAAAGCGCGATGCAGGCGCTCGGCGTGATCGAGGGCGATATCGTCGAGATCGTCGGAAAACGCTCGACGCCGGCGCGCGCGGTGCTGCCCTATGCCGAGGACGAAGGCCTCGATCTGCTCCGCCTCGATGGCCTCCAGCGCGCCAATGCCGGCGTCGGCTCGGGCGACTATGTCGAGGTCCGCAAGGCCGACAGCAAGCCGGCGCAGCGCGTCGTGCTGGCGCCGGCGCAGCAGAACCTGCGGCTGCAGGGTTCGGGCGCCGCGCTCAAGCGCAGCTTCCAGATGAAGCCGGTGACGGCGGGGGACGTCGTCTCGACCACCGGCCAGCAGCGCGTGACGCAGGAGGATCTGCCGCCGCAGCTGCGCCAGATGCTCAACCGCCCCGCTTATTCGCTGCAGGAGGTGCGGCTGGTCGTCGTCTCGACCACGCCCAAGGGCATCGTCCACATCGACCAGACCACCGAGGTCGAGCTGCGCGCCGAATATGAGGAGCCCAAGGAGGCGCGCCGCGCCGACGTCACGTACGACGATCTCGGCGGTCTCGGCGACACGATCGACCAGATTCGCGAGATGGTCGAGCTGCCGCTGCGCTATCCCGAACTGTTCGAGCGGCTGGGTGTCGAGCCGCCCAAGGGCGTGCTGCTCCATGGCCCGCCCGGCACCGGCAAGACGCGGCTCGCGCGCGCCGTCGCCAACGAGAGCGATGCGGAATTCTTCCACATCGCCGGCCCCGAGATCATGGGCTCGGCCTATGGCGAATCGGAGAAGCGGCTGCGCGAGATCTTCGAGGCGGCGACCAAGGCCGCGCCCTCGATCGTGTTCATCGACGAGATCGATTCGGTCGCGCCCAAGCGCGGGCAGGTCACCGGCGAAGCCGAGAAGCGGCTGACCGCGCAGCTGCTGACGCTGATGGACGGGCTCGAGAAGCGCGCCAACGTCGTCGTGATCGCCGCAACCAACCGCCCCGAGGCGCTCGACGAGGCGCTGCGTCGCCCCGGCCGCTTCGACCGCGAGATCGTGATCGGCGTGCCCGACGAGCGCGGCCGCCGCGAGGTGCTCGGCATCCACACGCGCGGCATGCCGCTCGGCGACAAGGTCGACCTGAAGGAGCTCGCCAAGACCACCTACGGCTTCGTCGGCGCCGATCTGGCGGCGCTGTGCCGCGAGGCGGCGATCGAGGCGGTGCGCGGGATCATGCCGCGGCTCAACCTCGAGGAGCGCACGATCCCGCCCGAAGTGCTCGACGAGCTGTGCGTGACGCGCGAAAATTTCCTCGATGCGCTGAAGCGCGTCCAGCCGTCGGCGATGCGCGAAGTGATGGTGCAGGCGCCCAATGTCGGCTGGGACGATGTCGGCGGTCTCGACGACGCCCGCGAGAAGTTGCGCGAGGGCGTCGAGCTGCCGCTCAAGAGTCCGGACGCCTTCCGCCGGATGGGCATCCGCCCGGCCAAGGGCTTCCTGCTCTACGGCCCGCCGGGGACGGGCAAGACATTGCTCGCCAAGGCGGTCGCGCGCGAGGCGGAAGCGAACTTCATCGCCACCAAGTCGAGCGACCTGCTTTCCAAATGGTATGGCGAGAGCGAGCAGCAGATCGCCCGGCTGTTCGCGCGCGCGCGTCAGGTCGCGCCGACCGTCATCTTCATCGACGAACTCGACAGCCTAGTGCCCGCGCGCGGCGGCGGGATGGGCGGCGAGCCGGCAGTGACCGAGCGCGTCGTCAACACCATCCTCGCCGAGATGGACGGGCTCGAGGAGCTGCAGTCGGTGGTGGTGATCGGCGCGACAAACCGCCCCAATCTTGTCGATCCGGCGCTGCTCCGGCCGGGGCGGTTCGACGAGCTGATCTATGTCGCGGTGCCCGACGAGGCGGGGCGGCGGAGGATCCTCGGCATCCATGTATCGAAAATGCCGTTGGCAGGCGACGTCGACCTCGATTCACTAGCGCGGCGCACCGACCGCTTCACCGGCGCCGACCTCGAGGATCTCGCGCGCAGGGCGGGCCTGCACGCGCTGCGCGGTTCGCTCGACGCGCCGTCGGTGTCGATGGCGGACTTTGAGAGCGCGCTCAAGGAGACGCGCGCGTCGGTCACGCCCGAGATGGAGGAGGAATACGGCCGCATCGCCGCGACGCTCAAGCAGGATGCGATGGCTATCCAGCCGATCGGCTTCGGATCGCCGGGGCAGTTCGGTTTCGGGCAGGACTGAACAACCCAGCGCTCCTGCGTAGGCGCGCTAACCTAGCGTCTTGTCCAGCCATATGCCCGATCGACCGTCGCGACGATCACGCGATACCAGTCGTACCAGAGCTGCCTGCCCGCCTCGCGAATGCGCGCATGATCGGGATCGTCGCGCCAGGCGAGCGCCGCCGCCTCGTCGCGCCACCAGCTGATTGTGATGCCGACGCCGTCGTCGCCGCGCGCCGAATCGATGCCGAGATAGCCGTCCTGCGTCGACGCCGCTCTTTCCATTGCGGCCGCTGCCTCGGCATAGCCCGCCGCGTCGGCGGCGGTACGCCCCGAGAGGAAGATCACGGCGATCGCACCCGGCAAAGATGTTGTCATGCCCGGCAGGATAGACCGAACTGCCGTCGCGACGAAATCGCGGCGCGCGTTTTGGCGCGGCTTGCCGAACGGGCACGATCGGCCCCATAGGTGCGTTGACCGCGAACAGCGCTTGCCTTCACCGCGCGGGCTTGCCAACGCTGGCGGATGGGGATCCCCCGGGTGGAGACAACATGACCGGTTTTTCCGCGGATAGGGCCGCAAACATGAAGCGCGGCAAGCAGGCGCCGGGGCCGCTGGCAATGTTCTTCCGCGGCTTTCTCAAGCATCCGGTGATGGTCGGGTCGATCATTCCGTCGTCCAAGACGCTGATCAAGCGGATGCTGGCGCCGGTCGATTGGGCGAACACCAAGCTGATCGTCGAATATGGTCCGGGGGTGGGCACGTTCACGCGGCCGATCCTCGATCGCCTCGCCCCCGACGCGACGCTGGTCGCGATCGATACCAACCCCGATTTTTGCGACTATCTCAAGCGCACCATCACCGATTCGCGGCTTCAGATCGTCAACGGCTCGGCCGCCGACGTCCGCGAGATCGTCGCGGATCTCGGCTTCGACCAGGCCGACTACGCGATTTCCGGGCTGCCCTTCTCAACGCTGCCCGCGGGCGTCGGCGCGGAAATCGCGAAGGCGACGCAGGCGGTGCTCAAGCCCGGCGGCGCGTTCCTCGTCTATCAGTTCCGGCCCAGCGTGCGCGACATCATCGAACCCTATTTCGATCGCGTCGATCATGCGTTCGAGCCGATCAACGTGCCGCCCGCGCAGCTCTGGTGGTTCCGCAAAAGCTAGATATCGGCGCCGATCCGGCCGAAATTGACGCGGCGCGTCACCGAATAGTCGACCGCCGCGACGACGAAATAGGCGATTGCCCATTTGATCCGCGTCCAGCCGCCGGTCCGGCGACGGATCATCTCCTCGCTCGCTTCGCGCGCGTCGGCGATCTCGCTGTCGAGGTGGCGCCGCAGCCGCTCGGCGAGCGCCGCATCCTCGATCCGCAGCATGATCTCGCAATTGATGTAGAGGCTGCGCATGTCGCAATTGGCCGAGCCGATATAGGCGACGTCGTCGATCACGAAGAGCTTGGTGTGCAGCCGCGTCGGCGCATATTCCCAGATCCGGGCGCCGCGCCTGAGCAGCCGCGCGTAGCAATTGCGCGCCGCCGCGATGGTCATCGTGTTGTCGGACTTGGCGGCGGTCATGATCCGCGCGCTGCCGCGTCGCGCCAGCCGCCTGATCCGTCGCAGCATGCCGGGGTTGGGCGCGAAATAGGCGGCGATCATGTCGAGCCTCGATCCCGTCGCGATATCGCGTCGCAGCGCGCGCGCCCAGGGGCTTAGCCGCTTGGTCGGGCCGCCGAACAGCCAGCGCAGCGATCCGCTCGGCTGGCTCCAGGCGCCGAGCCTGCGGGTCAGCGTCCGCATCTTGGCAGCGGGGTCGCGCGCCCAGCCGAGGACCGCGTCGAAATAGCCGGTGAGATGGTCTGCCGCCGGCCCCTCGACGAGCAGACCGAGGTCGCGCCAGCCATTTTCGGCGACAGTGGCGAAATAGCCGTCCTCGATGTTGAAGCCACCGATCAGCACCCGCCTCCCGTCGGCGAGCGCGAGCTTCTGGTGGTTGCGCAGCAGATAGCGCCGCCCGAAGCGCGGCAGGAAGCGGCATACCGATCCGCCGGCCGCGCGCAGCGGCTCGAAGAAGCCGTCGGGCACATTCTGGCTGCCGAAGCCGTCGATCAGCAAGGCGACCGAGACACCGCGCCGGCGTGCCGCGACGAGCGCGTCGCGGACCTGCGCGCCGACCGCATCGGCGCTGTAGCAATAATAAAGCAGGCGGAGCGCATGCTCGGCGCCATCGATCACCGCGAGAAGCGCCTCGCGCCGCGCCGCGCCCTCGACGACCAGCGTCAGCCGGTTGCCGTCGACGTCGAACATGTCGCCGTCGCCTGTGGGGGCCGTCATGCTCTTGGTCGCCATGCCCCCCGTTGGCGGCAACCGTCCCGCCATTGCAAGCGCCGCGGCGCGGGCGCCGGCCTTTATTGACAGAATGGCGCCCGGCGGCTAGGCGGGCAGGCTAATCGGACATCCCCGTTTGCAACATACGGAGCCTCCATGGCGCGCGTAACCGTCGAAGATTGTGTCGACAAGATCCCCAACCGCTTCGATCTGGTGCTGCTCGCGGCGCACCGTGCGCGCCAGATTTCGGGGGGTGCGGAGCTCACCATCGATCGCGACCGCGACAAGAACCCCGTCGTCGCGCTGCGCGAGATCGCCGACGAGACCGTGCTTCCCGCACAGCTCTCCGAATCGGCGATCGGCGGCCTCCAGCGCGTGCGGATCGACGAGGATGATGCAGTCGACGAGATGGGATCGCTTGCGCAGTCGGCGGAGGCGCTTCGTCTCACCGCCGCCGCGCCCGCGCGCAACCAGAATGTCGGCCCCGACTACGAATAAGGGCTGACCGGGTCAGCCGGCCGCGGCGCGGTCGGCGGGGTCGTCCTGCACCCGCTCGCTTTGGTCCTGCTCGATCACGATCCAGCGCATGTCGCCGATCTCGAGCTTGCGCCCGTCGGCGGCGCGCACCGCGACCTCGGCGATCGGCAGTCCGTCGCGCGCGTCGACCAGTCGGGTGTTGCCCGGCGTGCACGATGCCCAGCGCTCGCCCCATTGCCTGAGCGCGATGACCGTCGGCAGCAGCGCCTTGCCCTTGTCGGTGAGCCGATACTCGACCTTGCGCCGATCGTCCGCGCAGGGCAGCCGCTCCATGATGCCATGCCCGACCAAGCGCGAAAGGCGATTGGCGAGGATGTTGCGTGCGATGCCGAGCGCACCCTGGAATTGCTCGAAATGGCCGAGGCCGTTGAACGCGCCGCGCAGGATCAGGAACGACCAGCGTTCGCCGACCACCTCCAGCGCGGCGGTCAGGCTGCATCCCATCAGGACGCGCCGGATTGTATCTTCGTCCTCCAAGGCCTTCTCCTTGCAGCATAGATAGGACGGGACCGCCAAAAACCCAAATCGCGCGGTTGCGTTGGCAGGGCGAAAGGCCACATCATGGCGCGTGCTCAGACAATATGAACTCGTCGAGCGGGTCCGCCGCTACGATCCCGACGCCGACGAGGCGCTGATCAACCGCGCCTACGTCTTCTCGATGCAGGCGCATGGCAGCCAGAAGCGCGCGAGCGGGGACCCCTATTTCAGCCATCCGATCGAGGTGGCCGGCATCCTGACCGATCTCCACCTCGACGACGAGACGATCGCGACCGCGATCCTCCACGACACGATCGAGGACACGGTCGCCACCTATGAGGAGATCGAGCGGCTGTTCGGCCCCAACGTCGCGCGCATGGTCGACGGCGTCACCAAGCTTTCCAAGATCGAGGCGCAGAGCGAGAACGAGCGCGCGGCGGAAAATCTGCGCAAGTTCCTGCTCGCCATGTCCGACGACATCCGCGTGCTGCTGGTCAAGCTCGCCGACCGGCTACACAATATGCGGACGCTCCACCACATCCCCAACGAAGCCAAGCGCCGGCGCATCGCGCGCGAGACGATGGATATCTACGCGCCGCTCGCCGAGCGCGTCGGCATGTACGAGTTCATGAAGGAGATGCAGACGCTCGCCTTCCAGATTCTCGAACCCGAAGCCTATGAGTCGATCACGCGGCGGCTCGATCAGCTCAAGGAGGGCGGCGGCGACCGCATCGCGCGCATCGCGAGCGGGGTGACGCTGATGCTCGGCCGCCATGGCATCCAGGCCGAGGTCTCGGGCCGCGAGAAACATCCCTATTCGATCTGGCGCAAGATGACCGAGCGTCACATCAGCTTCGAGCAGCTCTCCGACGTGATGGCGTTCCGCGTCGTCGTCGCCGACACCGAGCAATGCTATCGCGCGCTCGGCCTGATCCACGAGCGCTGGCCGATGGTGCCCGGGCGCTTCAAGGACTATGTCTCGACGCCCAAGCGCAACGGCTATCGGTCGCTGCACACCTCGGTGATCCACAACGAGAAGGTCAGGATCGAGATCCAGATCCGTTCCGAGGCGATGCACGCGCAGGCCGAATATGGCTATGCCGCGCACTGGGCCTACAAGCAGGGGACCGCCGCCGACGTGGGCGGCACCAAGGTCAGCTGGATCCGCGACCTCGTCGAGATACTCGACCATGCCGACAGCGCCGAGGAGGTGCTCGAGCATACGCGGATGGCGATGTATCAGGATAGCATCTTCGCCTTCACCCCCAATGGCGAGCTGATCCGGCTCCCCAAGGGATCGACGCCGATCGACTTCGCCTATGCGCTGCACACCGATCTCGGCAACCAGGCGGTCGGCGCCAAGGTCAACGGCCGGCTGGTGCCCTTGCGCACGCCGATCCAGAATGGCGACCAGGTGCAGGTGCTCAAGTCGGCCGCGCAGAAGCCGCAGCCCGAATGGCTCAACTTCGTCGTCACCGGCAAGGCGCGCGCCGCGCTGCGCCGGTTCGTGCGCAACAAGGAGCGCGAGGAGATGATCGCGCTGGGGCATAAATTCTACGACGAGATCGTCTCGCGCCTGCCCGCGCCGCTCGCCCCCAATGCGCTGGCCGACGCGCTGCGCCGGCTGCATCTCGCCGACGAGAATGCGATGATGGAGGCGATCGCCAGACGCACGATCGACGATACCGCGGTCGCCGAGGCGCTGATGCCCGGCGCCGAGACGGCGGCAAGCACGCGGCCGATCCCGCACCGCGACGCGGTCTCGATCCGCGGGCTGACGCCGGGCGTCGCCTTCCAGCTCGCCGAATGCTGCCACCCCGTGCCGGGCGACCGCATCGTCGGCCTGCGCCGCCCCGACACGCCCGTCGAGGTTCATGCGATCGACTGCCAGACGCTGGCGAGCGGGCCCGAGGATGCCGATTGGGTCGATCTTGCCTGGGGCGACAAATCGGACGGGGGCGCGGCGCGGCTGTCGGTCATCCTGCGCAACGAGCCGGGCGCGCTCGGCGCGATGGCGGGGATATTGGGGGCGCATGCCGCCAACATCCTCAACCTGCGGCTGATCCACCGCGACAGCAGCTTCCACACCTTCCTCGTCGACCTCGAGGTGCATGACGTCGGCCATCTGATGCGCATCCTCGCGGCGCTGCGCGCGGCGGACGCGATCTCGCAGGCGGAGCGCGTGCGGCTCGGCGACGAGGAGCGCGGCGAGGCGGCCTAGGTCGGTTCCCCCTTACCCGTCGTCCCGGCGAAAGCCGGGCCCACGGACGCCGGCACATGTGATCCGGGCAGGGACACCTGCTGCAAACGTGATCAGAGACGCTGTCTCCATCCACCAGCCGTACCGTATCCATGGGTCCCGGCTTTCGCCGGGACGACAGCAATGGTTGCGTCAACCGCAACGTGCCGCGATCGCTCAGTCCTCGGGAATCGGTCTTGCGTCGGTCACCGCTTCGATCGGGATCGTTCCATAGACATGCGGGAAGAGCTGCCCACCGCGCGATTCCTCCCAGTGCACGCTGTCGCCGAGCAGATCGAGATCGACCTCGGCGAGCACCAGGTCGCTCAGGCCGGCGAAATGCCGCGCGGCGGTCTCCTGGACCTGCTCGGCGGTCGAGAGATGGATGAAGCCGTCGTCGAGATCGATCGGCGCGCCGCTGAACGTGCCGCGTCCACGCCAGGCCGCCCACTGGCCAGCGGTCAGGATCTTATAGGCCTTGCTCACGGGTGGATGTGTCCATTCTCGCAACATGGCCCCTGCTCGAGCTGGAGCGTGACGTGGCGCACCGAGAAACGCTCGTCGAGCATGCGGATCAGCCCGACCCGCACGCCTTCGGGTTCGATGCCGTCGGCGAGCTCGACATGCGCGGTGAGGCTCGCATCGTCGCCGGCGAGCGACCAGAGATGGAGATCGTGGACGCCGCTGACTCCGTCGGCCACCGCGATGGCGAGCCGCACCTCGGATAGCGACAGCCGCGACGGCACGCCCTCGAGCAGGATCTGCGTGGTATCGCGCAGCAGCGTCCACGTCCGCGGCAGCACCCACAGCGCGATCGCCATGCCGATCACCGGATCGATCCACTGGAAGCCGGTCACCCTGATCGCGACCGCGCCGATGATCACCGCGATCGCGCCCAGCGCGTCGGCCCAGACCTCGAGATAGGCGCCGCGCACCGTCATCGAATCGCCGCGACCGCCCGACAGCACCGCCATCGCGGCGACGTTGGCGACCAGCCCCAGCGTCGCCACCGCGATCATGCCGAGCGAGACGACGGGGACGGGATCGAAGAAGCGACGGATGCCCTCGACCAGCACGAAGCCCGCGACGATGAACAAGGCGACCGCGTTGAACGCGGCCGCGAGGATCTCGAAGCGGCGATAGCCGAAGCTGCGCTTGTCGTCGGCGGGGCGCTTGGCGATGGCGAGCGCGGCGAGCGCGATGCCCAGCGCTGCGGCGTCGGTGAACATGTGCGCGGCGTCGGAGAGCAACGCGAGGCTGCCGAAGAACCAGGCGCCGGCAAGCTCGGCGCCGAGGATCGACAGGTTGAGCCCGAGCGCGATCGCGATCCGCCCGCTGCTGGCGCCCGCGGCGTGATCGTGATGACCGCCCGGCCCGTGGCTGTGGCCATGGCCGTGCGAATGGCCATGATGGTCGTGGCCATGGCCGTGATCGTGATCATGCATGTGCGCGTTCATCACCGCCCCTTAGCGCATAAGCGGGGCACAGGTCATTACACGTCGGTCATACGTCTCCGACGGCCTGTCCGTGCTCCGGCGAAGGCCGGAGCGTTGGGAAGCACGGCCGAGCGCGCCATACAGCGCTCCGGCTTTCGCCGGAGCACAGGGAATATGTTCAAACGATCGCGTCCATCGCCGACAGCATCGCCGAGCCACCCTTCTCGGCCTCGTCGGCGCCGTGGCGCATGAAGGCGAACAGCTCACGGCCGGTGCCGAGCGGTTGCGGCGGCGGCACGGCATGGTCGCGCGCCGCCCATTCGTCGGCATCGACCAGTGCCGCGAGCGAGCCCTCCTCGGCCGACAGCCGCACCACGTCGCCGTCCTGCAGCTTGCCGAGTGGCCCGCCGCCCAGCGCCTCGGGTGAGACGTGGATCGCCGCCGGCACCTTGCCAGAAGCGCCCGACATCCGCCCGTCGGTGACCAGCGCGACGCGGAAGCCGCGATCCTGCAGCACGGCGAGCGGCGTGGTCAGCTTGTGGAGCTCGGGCATGCCCGTCGCGCGCGGGCCCTGGAAGCGGACGACGACGATCACGTCGCGTTCCAGCTCACCCGCCTTGAATGCGGCGAGCACGTCGTCCTGGTCGGTGAACACGCGAACCGGCGCCTCGACGGTGCGGCGATCGGGATCGACCGCGCTGGTCTTGAAGATCGCGCGGCCGAGATTGCCCGCGACCAGCCGCATCCCGCCATCGGCTTGGAATGGATGGCCGGCCGAGCGCAGCATCGCGTCGTCGAGCGAGGCGGCCGGCGCTGGCCGCCATTCGATGCGCTGACGCGCGGGCGGGAGTCCAGGCTCGGCCCCGGCTGGATTCCCGTCTTCGCGGGAGGCCAGAAAGGGGTCGCGCGTGTAGGCGGCGAAGCCGTCCGCGGCGATCGTCAGGATGTCGGGATGCAGGAGGCCGTGCTCGAGCAGCGTCGAGATGACGTAGGCAAGGCCGCCTGCCGCCTGGAAATGGTTCACGTCGCCCGCGCCGTTGGGATAGACGCGCGCGACCAGCGGGATCACCGACGACAGCCGGTCGAGATCCTCCCAGTCGATCACAATCCCCGCCGCGCGCGCGATCGCGGGCAGGTGGATCGCGTGGTTGGTCGAGCCGCCTGTCGCGAGCAGGCCGATCGCCGCATTGACGATCGCCTTCTCGTCGACGACCTGCCCAAGCGGCCGATAGTCATTGCCGTCCCAGCCGATCTCGGCGAGCCGGTGCACCGCCGCGCGGGTGAGTTCCTGGCGCAGTTTCGTGCCCGGATTGATGAAGGCGGCGTTGGGGACGTGCAGCCCCATCATCTCCATCATCATCTGGTTGGAATTGGCGGTGCCGTAGAAGGTGCAGGTGCCGGCGCCATGATAGGAGGCGCTCTCGCTCTCGAGCAATTCCTCGCGCCCGACCTTGCCCTCGGCATAGAGCTGGCGGATGCGCTGCTTCTCCTTGTTGGCAAGCCCGGTCGGCATCGGGCCGGCGGGAACCAGTACCGCGGGCAGATGGCCGAAGCGCAGCGCGCCGATCAGCAGGCCGGGGACGATCTTGTCGCAGATGCCGAGCATCGCGGTGCCCTCGAACATGCCGTGGCTGAGCCCGATCGCGGTCGACATGGCGATCACGTCGCGGCTGAACAGCGACAGGTCCATGCCCGGCAGGCCCTGCGTCACGCCGTCGCACATCGCCGGCACGCCGCCCGCGACTTGGCACGTGGCGCCGACTTCGCGGGCGAAAATCTTCATCTGCTCGGGGTAGCGATAATAAGGCTGATGCGCGGACAGCATGTCGTTGTAGGCGGTGACGATGCCGATGTTCATCGCGCCGCCGGCGCGGATCGCGGGCTTGTCCTCGCCCGACGCGGCGAAGCCGTGCGCGAGATTGCCGCAGCCCATGCGCGAGCGGTCGACGCCCGCGTCGCGCTGCGCCGCGATCAGGTCGAGATAGCGCTGCCGTGTCGGCCGCGACCGCTCGGTGATGCGCGCGGTGACCGCCGCGACGGCGGGGTGAAGGCGGGTCATTTGCCCGTACCCCCGCGCAGGCGGGGGCCCAGAGCTTCACGCGCAGCGCTTGGCTCCCTGGGCTCCTGCCTGCGCAGGAGCACAAGAAGGCAGGAGAGACTCACGCCTTGCGCCAGTGGATGTCGATCGGCTGCTCGGCGTCGGCGAGGACGCGGCCGATCGGCCACTCGGATTTCGCGCCCTCGTCGATCGCCTCTTCGAGCACGCGCTTCTTCTCGTCGCCGTCGATGGTGACGAGGATCGCGCGCGCGCTGAGGATCGCCGAGCGGGTCAGCGTGACGCGCGCGACGGGCGCTTCGGGCGGCAGCGGGTCGGGGGTGAGGCCGATCGCACGCTTGGTGGAGGACAGCGCCTCGTCATAATCCGGGCCGTGGAAGATCGAGGCGGTGTGGCCGTTGGTGCCCATGCCGAGCCAGACCAGGTCCGCCGGCCATTTGAGATCGGCGAGCCGCGCATCGGCCGCCTCGCCCGCCTGCCGCACGCCGAGCTTGCCCGCGGTCAGCGGCACGACGCGCGCGCCCAGCGGCATGAAGTGCCGCGCGAGCAGGTTGGCGTTGCTCAAGGGATCGGTGACGTCGACCAGCCGGTCGTCGCCGGGGATGATCGTCACGCGCTTCCAGGGCAGCTTGCTCGCCTTGAGCTTCTCGAACACGGGGATCGGCGACTTGCCGCCGGGCAGCACGAGAAAGCATTCGTTACGCGCGTCGATCGCGCTCTCGATGATGAAGGCGACGTCGCCCGCAACCGCTTCGGCCAGATCCTCGGCGGTGTCGTAATCCCACCATTCGGCTTCAATCATGCCAGTGCACTCCATCTCGTTCGGTGAGCGCAATCGCGGCGGACGGCCCCCAGGTTCCCGCCGCATAGGGGCGGGGCGTGACATTGGCGGCCCTCCAGCCGTCGCGGATCGCGTCGATCCATTCCCATTGCGCCTCGACCTCGTCGCGGCGCACGAACAGCGTCGGATCGCCCTCGATCAGATCGAGCAATAGCCGTTCATAGGCGATCCGGCGACGGAAACCGGCAAAGGCCGAGGTGAGCGACAGATCGAGCGGCACCTCGCGCAACCGGATGCCGTCGCGGCCGAGGCCTGGCTCCTTCGCCATCACGAGCAGCCGGATATTCTCCTCGGGCTGGAGACGGATCACGAGCTTGTTCGACTGCAGCACCGCGCCGCGCCCGCCGAAGATCGAATGCGGAACCTCGCGGAACTGGATGTAGATTTCGCTATGGCGGTTGGGCAGGCGCTTGCCGGTACGCAGGTAGAAGGGCACGCCGTGCCAGCGCCAATTGTCGACATGCGCCTTGACCGCAACGAAGGTCTCGGTGTCCGAAGGGCGACCGAGCTCGTCGATATAGCCCGGCACCGCCTTGCCCGCGACCGCACCCTCGGCATATTGGCCGGTGACCGAATGGCTCGCCGCGGTCGCGCGGTCGATCGGCCTGAGCGAGCGCAGCACCTTGACCTTCTCGTCGCGCACCGCCGCGGGGCCGAAGGTCGAGGGCGGCTCCATCGCGACCAGCGCGAGCAGTTGCAGCATATGGTTCTGCAGCATGTCGCGCAGCGCGCCGACGCCGTCATAATAGGAAACGCGGCCCTCGAGCCCGACCGTCTCGGAGACGGTGATCTGGACATGCTCGATCCCCTCGGCATTCCACAGCGGCTCGAACAGTCGGTTGCCGAAGCGCAGCGCGAGCAGGTTCTGCACCGTCTCCTTGCCGAGATAATGGTCGATCCGGAACGTGCGCTGCTCGGGATAGGCGGCGGCGACCGCATCGTTGATCAGCGCGGACGACAGGAGATCGTGGCCAAGCGGCTTCTCGAGCCCGATGCGGACATTGGGCCCGTCGAGCCCGGCACGGCGCAGCCCCTCGATCGTCGAGCCGAACAGTGACGGTGCGGTCGACAGGTAGATCGCGATCGCCATGTCGCGGTCGGCGCCGACCGGCTCGGTCAGCGCGGTGAAGCTGTCGGGCTTCGAGGCGTCGAGCGGGACATAGCTCAGCCGCTCGAGGAAGGAGGCGACCGCCTCCGGCTTGCGCGCATCGGGGGCGAGATATTTGTCGAGCGAGTCGGCGGCGGCCTGGCGGAAACCGGCATCGTCGAGCGGCGAGCGCGCGGTGCCGATGATTCGGAGCTCGGGCGACACCAACCCCTCGGCGTGCAACGAGAACAGCGACGGCAGCAGCATCCGCTGCGCCAGATCGCCGGTCGCGCCGAACAGCAGCAGCCGGCTCGCCGGCAGCACCGGCGTGGCCCGGGCCGGGGTCTCGATCATACGCGACGTCTCCATCCGATTGCGGCGCCGCTTTGGCGCATCGGAACGCGAAAAGCTAGTTGTCGAGCGCTGTCACGGGCGGAATCCATGCGCCCGTCCGTCATCCTGGCGAAAGAGGGCGGCGCGCGACGCGTCGATGGTCATCCCGGATCTGCCAACGCCGCGCACCTGGCAGGGGCGGGCGAGAGGCGCAGGCCATCGGGCTCGCTCGCCACGCCGGAACGAAGGCGATCAGTCGAACAGCGACGATACGGAGCTCTCGTCGGCGATGCGCTTAATCGCCTCGGCGAGCAGTGGCGCGATGGTCAGCTGGCGCACCTTCTCGGCGTCGGCGACGGCGGGCGGCGCCATGATCGAGTCGGTGACGACGAGTTCGGTGAGCACCGATCCCTCGACGCGCGCGACCGCACCCCCCGAGAGCACGCCGTGGCTGACATAGGCGACGACATCCTCCGCTCCCGCTTCCCGCAGCGCCGCCGCCGCGTTGCACAGCGTGCCCGCCGAATCGACGATGTCGTCGACGAGAATGCAGAAGCGCCCGGCGGGATCGCCGATGATGTTCATCACCTCCGATTCGCCCGGCTTCTCGCGGCGCTTGTCGACGATCGCCAGCGGTGCGTTGCCGAGTCGCTTCGACAAGGCGCGCGCGCGCACCACGCCGCCGACGTCGGGCGAAACGACCATCAGGTTGCGGCCGGAGAAGCGTGCGAGGATGTCCGCCGAGATCACCGGCGCGGCGTAGAGATTGTCGGTCGGGATATCGAAGAAGCCTTGGATCTGCCCAGCGTGCAGATCGACCGACAGCACGCGATCGGCGCCCGCGACGGTGATCAGATTGGCGACCAGCTTGGCCGAGATCGGCGTGCGCGGGCCGGGCTTGCGATCCTGCCGGGCATAGCCGAAATAGGGCAGAACCGCGGTGATCCGGCGCGCCGACGAGCGCTTGAGCGCGTCGATGCAGATCAGCAGCTCCATCAGATTGTCGTTGGCGGGGAAGGCGGTCGACTGGATGACGAACACATCCTCGCCGCGGACATTCTCCTGGATCTCGACGAAGATCTCCTCGTCGGCGAAACGCCTGACGCTCGCCTTGGTGAGCGGCATGTCGAGATAGTCGGCGATGGCTTGCGCCAGCGTCAGGTTGGAATTGCCCGACAAGAGTTTCATCGATCGAATATCCCGGCCAGTCGCCCCCCCGCCGGGGCCAATGTCCGCGCGCCTTAGCGATCAGACCCGCCGCTGCCAAGTTGCGGGACGATGACACGCTGCCTAGAGGGGCAGGATGAGCGTCCCCCCTACGATCACGCGGTTCGCGCCGTCGCCGACCGGCCGGCTGCACGTCGGCAATATCCGCACCGCGCTGGTGTGCTGGCTGGCGGCGCGTGCGGCGCGCGGCACGTTCATGCTGCGCATCGACGATACCGACGCGGCGCGCTCGACCGAGGAGAATGTCGAGGCGATCCGCGCCGATCTCGACTGGCTCGGTCTGGTCCCAGACGGCGAGGTCCGCCAGTCGGATCGCTTCGCGCTGTACGAGGCGGCGTTCGAAACGCTGCACGCCGCCGGCCGCGTCTATCCCTGCTACGAGAGCGAGGAGGCCTTGTCGGTCAAGCGACGCATCGCGCGCGGCCGTGGCCTGCCGCCGATCTACGACCGTGCGGCGCTGAAGCTGACGGCGGCGGAGCGGCACGCGCTCGAGGCGGGCGGCGCAACGCCCCACTGGCGGTTCAAGCTCGACGGCGCGCCGATCGCCTGGGACGATCTGGTGCGCGGCCCCCAGAAATTCGATGGAGCGCTGATCTCCGATCCCGTCGTCCGCCGCGCCGACGGCAGCTGGCTCTATCTGTTGCCGAGCGTGATCGACGATATCGACATGAAGGTCAGCCATGTCGTGCGCGGCGAGGATCATGTGTCGAACACCGCGGTGCAGCTGCAGATGTTCGACGCGCTGGGTGCGGCCGCGCCGCAGTTCGCGCACATGGCGCTGCTCGTCGGCGCCGACGGCAAGCTCTCCAAGCGCGCGGGCGCGATCGGC
Organism: uncultured Sphingomonadaceae bacterium; assembly: GCA_903871605.1. Taxonomy (GTDB): domain Bacteria; phylum Pseudomonadota; class Alphaproteobacteria; order Sphingomonadales; family Sphingomonadaceae; genus Solisphingomonas. Next base: position 81,887 of record CAIQHF010000012.1, on the reverse strand, counting down.
GTCGGCGCGATTCGCGAAGAGGGCATCGAGCCGCAGGCGCTGCTCGCGCTGCTCGCGCGACTCGGGACGAGCGATCCGGTCGTTCCCGTCGGCGATTCGCGCGACCTCATCGCCGGATTCGCCTTCGGCCACATGGGTCGGGCGCCGGCGCGCTTCGACCCGGCCGAACTCGCGCAGCTCAACGCACGGACGCTGCACCTTCTGCCCTTCAACGCGGTGCGCGACCGGCTCCCCGCCGGGTTCGACGAGCCGACATGGGCCGCGATCCGGCCTAATCTGACCACGCTCGCGGAGGCCGCCGCCCTGCTCGCCACGATCGAGGGGCCGATCGCGACGCCCGCCTTCGATGCCGACGACAAAGCCTATAGCGCGCAGGCGGCCGGGCTCGCGGAAACGCTCGACTGGTCCGCCGCGCCGTGGGCGCAGCTCACCGCGGCGCTCAAGGCGGCGACCGGGCGCAAGGGCAAGTCGCTGTTCCTGCCGCTCCGCCTCGCCCTGACCGGCGCGAGCCACGGCCCCGAAATGGCCGCGCTGCTGCCGCTGATCGGGCGCGACCGCACGATCGAGCGGTTGCGCGCCGCCGCCGGCTAGCCGCGGACGCCCCGCCGCCCTATCTAGTCGCGCATGTTCCTGCCGACGCCCCGCAACCTCGCCGCCAGCTTCGGCGACCTGCGCACCTTCCTGACCACACGCGAACGCCATGAATGGCTGTTCGCGGGGATTGCGATTGGGATCACCGCCTTCATCCTGTTCGCCTTCTGGCACGATTCGCGCGTCGAGCCGACGCAGGAGATCGTCTTCGTGCAGAGCTGGCCCGCCAACCGCACCGACGCGCAGATCATCGCGGACCAGAAGCGGGACCGGATCGCGCGCGACAAGGCGCTGGCCGACCGCCAGGCGTCGTTCCAGCGCGTCCAGAAGGCGACCTCGGGCTGGCTGTGAGGCGGTGACCGCCCCTGACGACGCGCGGTGGATGGCGAGCGCGATCGCGCTTTCCGAACGCGGCCGCGGACGCACCGCACCCAATCCCAACGTCGGCTGCCTGATCGTTCGCGAGGGGCGGGTCGTGGGCCGCGGCTGGACACAGCCGGGCGGTCGCCCGCACGCCGAGGCAATGGCGCTCGATCAGGCGGGTGGAGCAGCCGAGGGCGCGACCGTCTATGTCGGCCTCGAGCCTTGCGCGCACGTCAGCGCGCGCGGGCCCGCCTGCGCTGAGCGGCTTGTCGCGGCGCGCCCGGCGCGCATCGTCGCAGCACTGACCGATCCCGATCGCCGCACCGCGGGTCGGGGGTTCGCCCGCCTGCGGTCCGCCGGGATCGAGGTCGTCACGGGGATCGGCGCAGACGCCGCGAACCGCGTCATGGCGGGTTTCCTCACGCGCCAGGCGCTCGGGCGGCCGCACGTCACGCTCAAGCTCGCCACCTCGCTCGACGGCAAGATCGCGCTGGCCTCGGGCGAAAGCAAATGGATCACCGGGCTGGAGGCACGCGCGCATGGGCATCTCGAGCGGGCGCGAGCGGACATGATCGTCGTGGGGCGCGGCACGTACGAGGCAGATGGTCCGCAACTCGACGTGCGTCTTCCCGGCCTCGCCAAACACAGCCCTAGGCGGTTTGTCCTTCGCCGGAAGCGGATGACCGTCCCTGATGGCTGGGGGCTGCTGAGCCAGCCGGCGGACATCGCATTGCCGGACGGCGATCTGGTCCTCGTCGAAGGCGGCGCGGCGACCGCATCCGCCTTCCTCGCCGCCGACCTGGTCGATCGCCTGCTGCTGTACCGCGCCCCGATCCTGATCGGCGCCGGCAAGTCGGGGATCGGCGACATCGGCCTCGCCAGCCTCGCCGAGGCGCACGGCCGCTGGTCGCTCGTCGATGCGCGCATGCTCGGGCAGGACCGACTCGAAATCTACGAGCGGCGGCGCTAGGGGACGGCCATGTTCACCGGCATCATCACCGACATCGGCACGATCACGCGCGTCGAGCGACGGGGCGATCTGCGCATCGTGATCGACAGCGGCTACGACATGGGCGCGGTCGATCTCGGCGCGTCGATCGCCTGCTCGGGCGTGTGCCTGACCGTCGTCGACAAGGCGCCCGCCGGTCAGCCCGGCTGGTTCGCGGTCGACGTTTCGGCCGAAAGCGTGTCGCGCACCGCCCCCGCCATGTGGGCGGCGGGGCGTCGGCTCAACCTCGAGCGCGCGCTCAAGGTGGGCGACGAACTCGGCGGCCATATCGTCACCGGCCATGTCGACGGCATCGGCGCGGTCGTCGGCGTGTGTCCCGAGGGCGATTCGCGCCGGATCGGCATCGCCGCCCCGCAGGCGCTCGCGGCCTATCTCGCCGCCAAGGGCTCGATCACCGTCGACGGCGTGTCGCTGACCGTCAACGACGTCGCCGACCAGCCAGATGGCGAGGTCCATTTCGCAATCAACATCATCCCGCACACCGCTGCGCTGACCACGCTGGGCGCGCTGGCGGCGGGCGATCGCGTGAATCTCGAGATCGACATCCTCGCCCGCTATCTGGGCCGCATGGAGCAGCTTCGCCGATGACTGCCGCCGAACCCTTCCGCCGTATCCGTCACGCCTTCCTCTCGACGACCGAGGAGATCATCGACGAGGCCAAGAACGGCCGCATGTTCATCCTCGTCGACGATGAGGACCGCGAGAACGAAGGCGATCTGGTCATCCCCGCGCAGATGGCGACGCCACAGGCGATCAACTTCATGGCGACGCACGGCAAGGGGCTGATCTGCCTCGCGCTCGGCAAGGAGCGCGTCGACCAGCTCGGGCTCGACCTGATGAGCCGGTATAACGGCACCCGCCACGAGACCGCCTTCACCGTCTCGATCGAGGCGCGCGACGGCGTCACCACCGGCATCTCGGCGGGCGACCGCGCGCGCACGGTCGCGGTCGCGATCGACGCCTCGAAGGGCAAGGAGCATATCGTCACCCCCGGCCACGTCTTTCCGCTGATCGCGCGACCGGGCGGCGTGCTGGTCCGTGCCGGCCACACCGAGGCGGCGGTCGATGTCTCACGGCTGGCCGGGCTCAATCCGTCAGGCGTGATCTGCGAGATCATGCACGAGGACGGCACGATGGCGCGGCTCGACGATCTCGTATCGTTCGCGCAGCTGCACGGGCTCAAGATCGGCACGATCCGCGACCTGATCGCCTATCGCCGCCGACACGACCATAATGTCGAGAAGATCGCCGAAGCCCGGTTCGACAGCCGCTGGGGCGGCGCGTGGACCGCGATCACCTATCGCAACAAGGCGATCGACACCGAGACGCTGGCGCTGGTCAAGGGCCGGCTCGATCCCGGGCAGCCAGCGCTGGTGCGGATGCATTCGCTCGACATCTTCCCCGACGTCCTCGGCGCCAATAGCGACCGCGAGGGCCTGCTCGGCCGGGCGATGTCGGCGATCGCCGAGGCGGGCAGTGGCGTCGTGGTTCTGCTCAACCGCGACATGGCGCTGTCCAAGCTGGTCCGCGCGCGCGCCGGGGAGAAGGTGCCCGGGATGCACGAACTGCGCGACTATGGCGTCGGCGCGCAGATCCTCGCCGAGCTCGGCATCCACGACATGATCCTGCTGACCAATTCGCACCACACGCTGGTCGCGCTCGACGGCTACGGCCTCAACATCGTCGGCGAGCGCGCGATCGGCTGCGGGGGAGACACCTGATGGCGAACATCCTGATCGTCGAAGCGCGCTTCTATGGCCATCTCAACGACCTGCTGCTCGAGGGCGCACGCGCGGCGATCGAGGCGGCGGGGCATCACCATGAGACGATCACCGTCCCCGGTGCGCTCGAAATTCCGGGCGCGATCGCAATGGCCGCCGACCATTATGACGCGTTCGTCGCGCTCGGCGTGGTGATCCGCGGCGAGACCTATCATTTCGAGATCGTCGCCGGCGAAAGCGCGCGCGCGCTGATGGCGCTGACGCTCGACGGGATCGCGATCGGCAACGGCATCCTCACCACCGAAGACGATGCGCAGGCGCTGACCCGCGCTCGCCCGAGCGAGAAGGACAAGGGCGGCGACGCGGCCAGGGCGGCACTAGCCATGCTCGCGCTGAAGAAGACCTATGGTTGACGTCGAGGCTCCCGGGAGGCGCCCGGATTAAGGTGCCTTTGCCCCTGCGCAGGCAGGAGCCCGGGGTCACAAGCGCTGCGCTCGCTCCACCCAGGCTCCGGCCGACGCGGGGTGCACGGTCTTGGGCTTATGCCGCGACCGTCTCTTCGGCGAACGGATAGTCGACATAGCCCTCGGGGCCCTGGCTGTACCAGGTCGGCGCCACGTCCGGCGTGAGCGGCAGCCCTTCGCGCAGGCGGCGGACCAGATCGGGATTCGAGATGAACGGCCGCCCAAACGCGATCGCATCCGCCACGCCGCCGTCCAGCGCCTGCTGGGCCTTCGCCGCGGTATAGTCCGAATTCAGGATCAGCGGTGCCTTGAACACCTTGCGGATGTCGGGCGAGACCTTGGGGACGTCGGTGTTGCCGAAGGTGCCGTCGGGACCGGGCTCGCGCAGCTCGAGGAAGGCGATGCCGATCGCGTCGAGGCTGGCGGCGGCGGCGGTGAACAACGGCACGGGATTGCTGTCGTCGACGCCCTGCGAGTCCCCATTGGGCGAGAGCCGCACGCCGGTGCGGTCGGCACCGACGACGTCGGCCAGCGCCTGCGTCACTTCGCCGAGCAGGCGGACGCGGTTCTCGATCGGCCCGCCATAGATGTCGTCGCGGAAATTGGCGTTGTCGCGCAGAAACTGGTCGATCAGATAGCCATTGGCGGCGTGAAGCTGGACGCCGTCGAAACCGGCCTTGATCGCGTTGGCGCCGGCCAGGCGATAGTCGTCAATCAGCCGCGGGATCTCGGCGAGCGCGAGCGCGCGGGCGGTCTCGAAATCCTGCTTGCCTTCATAAGTGTGCGCCTGGCCCTTGGTCGCGGTCGCCGAAGACGAGACCGGCTGGCCGCCGATCACCGAGGAATGGACCTGCCGTCCCATATGCCAGAGCTGCACGACGATCCGGCCGCCGGCCTCGTGCACCGCGTCGGTGACGGGTTTCCACGCCTCGACCTGCTCGTCGTTCCAGATTCCCGGCGCATAGGGCCAGCCCAGCCCTTCCTGGCTGATCCCGGTCGCCTCGGTGATGATCAGCCCCGCCGACGCGCGCTGGCGGTAATAATCGATCATCAAGGCGGTCGGCACATGCGTGCGCGTCGCGCGGCCGCGGGTGAGCGGTGCCATCACGATGCGGTTGGGAGCGGCGATCGCACCATATTCGATCGGATCGAAGAGTGTCGGCATGAAATCGGTCTCCCTTTGCAACGGGACAAGTCGTTGGAGGCGGGTATATGGGGCGCGATGCAGGACCGTCCATCCCCGCCCCCGCCGATCTTCGAAGAAGAGATACTTGTCGCCGATGCAGCAGCGGTTGCGGCCGCGGTCGTCCCCCGCACCGCGTTTGCGGCGCTGTTGCTGGGCAATGTCGTGCTCGCGATCGGGCCGTGGTTCGTGCGGATGGCCGATGTGGGGCCGGTCGCCTCGGGCTTCTGGCGGCTCGCACTGGCCGTGCCTTTCCTGCTGCTGATCGCGCGCGGGTCGGGTGAGCGCCTTGGCCGGATCGCCCCCGCTCTGTGGCTGACGACTTTGCTCGCGGGCGGGTTCTTCGCGCTCGATCTCGCCTTCTGGCATGTCGGCATCCTCCACACCAAGCTCGCCAACGCGACGCTGTTCGGCAACGTGTCGAGCTTCTTCTTCGCCGGTTACGGCTTCATCGTCGCGCGGACGCTGCCGGGACGCTGGCAGGCGCTGGCGATCGCGCTCGCCGCGATCGGCACCGCATTGCTGCTCGGCCGCTCGTACCAGCTTTCGTCGGAGCGACTGATGGGCGATCTCGCCTGCCTGGCGGCGGGGCTGAGCTATACCGGCTACATGATCGCGGTCGATCGCGCGCGCGCGACGCTGGGCACATGGCCGGTGCTGGCGATCGCGACGGCCGCGGCCGCGGCGCTGCTGCTCCCCGCCGCGCTGTTGATCGACGGGTCGATCTGGCCGCACCATTGGGGTCCGCTGGTCGCGCTTGCGATCGGCAGCCAGGTGATCGGGCAGGGGCTGATGGTCTATGCGATCGGGACGCTGCCGCCGCTGATCGTCGGCCTCGCGCTGCTCACCCAGCCGCTGGCGGCGGCCGCGATCGGCTGGATCGTCTACGGCGAGCGGCTGACCCCGGCCGATATCGGGGGCGGGCTCGCGATCGCCGCCGCACTGGTGCTGGTCCGCCGGCGACCGGCAGGCTAGAAGGGGCCATGGCCGACACGATGCTCCCGCCCGATCCCACGCTCGACGAGATGCGCGCCGCGCTCGGTGTGGCGATACCCGCCCAGGCGATGTTCGATGGTTGGGGAGATGCGGCGCTCGCGGCTGCCGCGGCATCGCTCGGTATCGATCCCGGCCATGCGCGACTTGCCTTTCCCGATGGCGCGGTCGGGATGATCGAGGCCTGGTATGCGAGCATCGATACGCGGCTCGCCGCCGCCTTCCCGCCCGAGCGGATCGCCGCGATGAAGATCCGCGACCGCATCGGCGCGCTGATCCTCGCGCGGCTCGATCTCGTCCGCCCGACCAAGCAGGCGGCGCGCACCGCGCTGGCGCTGCTGGCGCGCCACCCGGCTACCGCGACCCGGCTCGGCTGGCGCGCCGCCGACACGATCTGGCGGCTCGCCGGCGACACCGCGACCGACCTCAACCACTATACCAAGCGGCTGACGCTCTCGGCCGTCTATGGCGCGACGCTTCTCGTCTGGCTTGATGACGACAGCGAGGGCGAGCTCGAGACGCGCGGCTTCCTCGAGCGCCGGCTTGCCGGCGTGATGCGCTTCGAGAAGCTCAAGGCGCAGCTGCGCCCCGATCCGGAGCGCCGGTTCAGCGTCACGCGGCTGCTCGGCCGCTTGCGTTACCCCGCAACCTGAGCTTCGGAGATGTACGTACTGGCGCGACGCGTCTGTTATTGATAATGACTTGCACGGGAGTAGTCTCCGTCGAACTGGATCCGTGCCCGTGCGTCTCGACCAATTGCCGCTCAACCGCCCCGCCCGGGTGCTCGCAATCGCATGGGGCGAGCTTGCCGATACTGCCGCACGCCGGCTTCGCGAGCTCGGCCTCGACGAGGGCGTGACCGTGGAGGCGCTGCATGTCGCGCCGTTCGGCAAGGATCCGATCGCCTGTCGCGTCGGGCGGATGACCGTCGCGCTGAGGCGCGCGCAGGCGCACGCGATCTCGGTCGAAGCCCTGGCGGCCTGACGCAGCGATGAACCCGGCACCGATGGTGGCGCTGGTCGGCAATCCCAATGCCGGCAAGAGCGCGCTGTTCAACGCCTTGACCGGCGCCCGCCAGAAGGTCGGCAACTATCCGGGCGTCACCGTCGAGCGCAAGGCGGGGCGGATGAGCCTGCCCGATGGCCGGCCGATCGAGCTGATCGACCTGCCCGGCACCTACAGCCTCGATCCCGCCAGCCCCGACGAGCAGGTGACGCGCGACGTGCTGTTCGGCAAGCAGGAAGGCGAGCGGCTGCCGCAGGCGATCCTGATCGTCGTCGACGCGACCAACCTCGACAACCATCTCCGCTTCGCGCTGCAGCTGATCCGGCTCGGCCTGCCCGTCGTGGTGGCGCTCAACATGATCGACATGGCCGAGCGCGACGGGCTGACGATCGATGCCGCCAGGCTGTCGGCCGAGCTCGGTGTGCCGGTGATTCCGACCGTCGCGGTCAGGAAGCGCGGCATCGATGAGCTCAAGGCAGCGATGGCGGCGCTGATCGCCGATTCCGGCGTGCGCAGGATCGCGGCGGGGCCGGGACTGGTCCAGGAAGACATTGTCGTGCTCCAGCGCCGCGCCCGCGCGATCGCGATCGGCGCGACGCGGCAGGAGCAGGGTGCGCGCCGCTGGAGCCACCGCATCGACGCGGTCGCGCTCCACCCGGTCGGTGGCCCGCTGCTGATGGCGGCGATCCTGTTCGTGATGTTCCAGGCGGTGTTCGCCTGGGCGCAGGCGCCGATGGACGCGATCACCGCGCTGTTCGACGCGATCGGCCGGTGGGTGCAGACGACGCTTCCCGGCGGTTTCCTGCGCAACCTGCTGACCGAAGGCGTGATCAAGGGCACCGGCGCGGTCGTCGTGTTCCTGCCGCAGATCCTGATCCTGTTCTTCTTCATCCTGCTGCTCGAGGCGACCGGCTACATGGTCCGCGCCGCGTTCATGATGGACCGCGTGATGGCGCGCGTCGGGTTGTCGGGCCGCGCCTTCATCCCGCTGCTGTCGAGTTTCGCCTGCGCGGTGCCCGGGATCATGGCGACGCGGACGATCGACGACCCCAAGGATCGGCTGACGACGATCCTGATCGCGCCGCTGACCACCTGCTCGGCGCGACTGCCGGTCTACACGCTGATCATCGGCGCGTGCATCCCGGCGCGGCACGTGCTGCCGGGCATCGGGTTGCAGGGGCTGGTGCTGTTCGCCCTCTATCTGCTCGGCACGATGGGCGCGCTCGTCGCCGCCTGGGTGCTCAGGCGCACCGTCACCAAGGGGCCCAGCCAGGGCTTCATGATGGAGATGCCGCGCTATCAGATGCCCTCGCTGCGCGACGTCGGGCTCGGATTGTGGACGCGCTGCCTGATCTTCCTCAAGCGCGCGGGAACGATCATCCTGCTCTCCAACGTGATCCTGTGGGTGCTCGCCTCCTATCCGGTCGCCCCTGCGGGGCAGAAGCAGACCGAATATTCGATCGCGGGACGGATCGCGTCGGTCATCGAGGTGGTCGTCAAGCCGATCGGCTTCAACCACAATATTGCGCTCGCCTTGCCGCCCGCTATGGCGGCGCGTGAGGTTGCGGTGTCGGCGCTCGCCACCACCTATGCGATCGACGCGGGCGATTCGGCCGGGAACGACGCCGCCGAGGCGAAGACCGACCAGGCGCTCGGCAGCAAGCTCAAGCTCGACTGGCCGCTGCCCACCGCACTGGCGTTCCTGATGTGGTTCGTGTTCGCGCCGCAATGCTTATCCACAATCGCGGTCACCCGACGCGAAACGAACGGGTGGAAATGGCCGGCGTTCATGGTTAGCTACCTGTTCGTTCTCGCCTACGTCGCGGCAGGGGCAACCTTCTGGATCGCGACCTGGGCCGGGCTTTAATTCGGAGAGATCACATGGCCGGCGTCAACAAAGTCATCCTCGTCGGCAATCTGGGGCAGGATCCGCAGTCGCGGTCGTTCCAGAACGGCGGCAAGGTGGTCAATCTGCGCATCGCCACGTCGGAGACGTGGAAGGACAGGCAGACCGGAGAGCGCAAGGAAAAGACCGAATGGCATTCGGTCGCGATCTTCAACGAGGGTCTCGCCAACACCGCCGAACGCTATCTGCGCAAGGGCTCGAAAGTCTATATCGAGGGCAAGCTCCAGACGCGCAAATGGCAGGGCCAGGACGGCCAGGACAAATATTCGACCGAGGTGGTGCTGCAGGGCTTCGACGGCACGCTGGTGATGCTCGACGGACCCGGCGGCGGCCAGGGCGGCGGGGCCGGCGGCGGTGGCGCGCGGTCGGGCGGCGACGAGTGGGGCGGCGGCGACCAGGGCGGCTATGGCGGCGGCGGATCGAGCTTCGGCGGCGGTTCGCGGAGCGGCGGCGGCTCCGCCAAGCCCGGCAGCGCGTTCGACAGCGATCTCGACGACGACGTGCCCTTCTGACGAGGAGGTCAGTCCGCCACTGAGCGGTCCCGGGCGCAGCGATCGGCCCAGCGCAGCAACGCGAAGCCCGCGACCGCGCTCAGCGCCGATCCTGCGAGAACCCCGGCCTTGACCTCCTCGACGAGCAGCGGATCGACGAAGGCGAGGCCGCCGATGAACAGGCTCATCGTGAAGCCGATCCCGGCGAGCAGCGCGACTCCGTAGAGCTGCACCCAGTCCGCGCCCTCGGGCCGGTCGGCGATTCGCAGCGCTATGGCGCCGCGCATCGCGCCGAACACGCCGAGCTGCTTGCCGACGAAGAGGCCCGCCGCGACGCCGAGCGGCAATGGCGTCCAGAACGGCGCCGCACCCAGCGCAACGCCGGCATTGGCGAAGCCGAACACCGGCAGGATCGCATAGCCGACCCATGGCGACAGCGCATGCTCGAGCCGCTCGAGCGGGCCGTGGCCGTCGTCGCCCAGCGGGATCAGCAGCGCGGCGAGCACGCCCGCGACGGTCGCGTGGACGCCCGATCGCAGCACCGCGACCCAGAGCATTCCGGCGAGCAGCAGATAGGGCCACAATGCCCGCACGCCGCGCCGGTTGATGAGCAGCAGCGCGACCAGCACGACCGCGGCGCCGACGATCGCGACACGGTCGAGCCCGGCTGTATAGACCAGCGCGATGATCGCCACCGCGCCGATGTCGTCGACGATCGCCACCGTCGTCAGGAAGAGCTTCAGCGACGCCGGCAGCTTCCGCCCGGCAAGCGCGAGCACGCCGATCGCGAAGGCGATGTCGGTTGCCGACGGGATCGCCCAGCCGTGCCGAAGCGACGGATCGCCGCAGGTTACCGCCAGATAGACCAAAGCCGGCACCGCCATCCCCGCCAGCGCGGCGATCACCGGCAACCGGCGTGCGGCGGGTGTCGAGAGATCGCCGCGGAGCAGCTCGTGCTTCACCTCGAGCCCGACGAACAGGAAGAAGATCGCCATCAGCCCGTCGTTGATCCAGTGGAGCAGCGACAGCGGGCCGATCGCAGCATGGAGGATATGGTCGTACGCCGGGCCGGCGGGCGAATTGGCGACGATCAGCGCGGCGGCGGCGGCGAGCATCAGCACCACGCCGGGTGCGGCCTCGCCCGACAGCGTATCGCGCACGGCGAGGAAGGAGCGGCGGATCATGCGACGGGTTTGGCGAAGGTATCGACGGAATGACAGCCCTCGATCGAGCAGATTTTCGACCCGAATATGACTTCACCCGTCATTCCCGCGAAGGCGGGAATCCATATGCGCAGCGCCGGGCGGTAAGGCGCCGCGTCTATGGATCCCGGATCAAGTCCGGGATGACGAAGTGGGAAGCGTTGCCCGCCGCGCGGCAAGCGCGTTTCAGAGCCGCGCGATCGTCGCCATCGCCGCGTGCGGCGCGCGGACCTTGGCGCCGCTGATATAGAACAGGAACACGTCGCGCGGCGTGGGCGGCGGCACGTCGTCGGGGGCGGCGAGCGGGAAGATGTCCGGCGTCCTACCCTTCGCCCAATCCTTCGCGACGCCGACCCAGCGCTCGATCTCGGCGCTTGTGTAGCCGGTCGCCTCGTCTTCGCGCGTCATCATCAGCCGCGCGTAGGACACCGGGCCGCTGGCGTCGCCGATTTGCGGATAGTCGTTCGAGTGGCTGTGGACGATCGACACCACCGCCTTGCGGCACAGCGCCACGAACGCGGGATCGCGAAAGCTCTCGTGCCGCACGTCGACGACATGGCGGAGCGCCAGCCCGTCCTGCTTGGCGGGCAGCAGCGCGAGGAAGCCGCCGAAATCCTCCGCCTCGAATTTCTTGGTCGGCATGAACTGCCACAGGATCGGGCCGAGCTTGTCGCCCAATTCGACGATGCCCTGCGACAGGAATTTCTCGATCGACGCGCCGCCCTCGGCGAGCAGCTTGCGGTTGGTGCAGAAGCGCGAGGCCTTGAGGCTGAACACGAAGCCGTCGGGCACCGCCTTCGCCCAGGATGCGAAGGTCGCGGGCTTTTGCGAGCCGTAATAGGTGCCGTTGACCTCGATCGCGGTCAGCTTGGATGCGGCATATTCGAGCTCGCGCGCCTGCGGCCATTTCTCCGGATAGAAGGTCTTGCGCCACGGCTCGTAGGTCCAGCCGCCGATGCCGACCCGGATTTTGCCCTGCTTGGTCATGGCGTCATCCTGCGACTGCGGCGGCAGCGCGTCTACCCTTCTCCGTTCGCACTGAGCGCAGTCGAAGTGCGTGACACGAGCTGCGCCCGCAGCACGTCCTTCGACTTCGCTCAGGACGAACGGGGGAGGGGGATCAGCCCAACGAAGGCATATCCAGCCCCTGCTCGCGCGCGCAGTCCCTGGCGATCTCGTAGCCCGCGTCGGCGTGGCGCATCACCCCGGTGGCGGGGTCGTTCCACAGCACGCGGGCGATGCGCGCGGCCGCCTCGGGGGTGCCGTCGGCGACGATCACCATGCCGCTGTGCTGCGAATAGCCCATGCCGACGCCGCCGCCATGATGCAGCGACACCCAGGTCGCGCCCGACGCGGTGTTGAGCAGCGCGTTGAGCAGCGGCCAGTCGGAGACCGCATCCGATCCGTCCCGCATCGCTTCGGTCTCGCGATTGGGGCTGGCGACCGAGCCCGAATCGAGATGGTCGCGGCCGATCACGACGGGCGCCTTGAGCTCGCCTGACGCCACCATCTCGTTGAACGCGAGGCCGAGGCGGTGGCGGTCGCCCAGCCCCACCCAGCAGATCCGCGCGGGCAGGCCCTGGAAGTGGATCCGCTCGCGCGCCATGTCGAGCCAGCGGTGGAGATGCGCGTCGTCGGGCATCAATTCCTTAACCTTGGCGTCGGTGCGATAGATGTCCTCCGGGTCGCCCGACAGCGCCGCCCAGCGGAACGGGCCGATACCGCGGCAGAAGAGCGGGCGGATATAGGCGGGGACGAAACCGGGGAAAGAGAAGGCGTCGGCGACGCCTTCGTCGAGCGCGACCTGGCGGATGTTGTTGCCATAATCGACGACGGGCACCCCCGCCTTCCAGAAATCGAGCATCGCGCGGACGTGCGTCGCCATCGAGCTTTTGGACGCCTTCTCGACCGACGCCGGATCGCTTTCGCGCGCGGTCATCCATCGGTCTAGAGTCCAGCCCTGCGGCAGATAGCCGTTGATCGGATCGTGCGCCGAGGTCTGGTCGGTGACGAGATCGGGGCGCACGCCGCGGCGGAAGAGCTCGGGATAGATGTCGGCGGCGTTGCCGAGCAGCCCGACCGAGACGGGCGTCTTCGATGTGGTGACGATCTCGAGCGCCTCGTCGAGCGTCGCGGCCTCGCGGTCGAGATAACCCGTCTCGAGCCGCATCGCGATCCGGCTCGGCTGGCATTCGATCGCGAGGCACGAGGCGCCCGCCATCGTCGCCGCGAGCGGCTGCGCGCCGCCCATGCCGCCGAGGCCCGCGGTGAGAATCCAGCGGCCCGCGAGGTTGCCGTCATAATGCTGGCGGCCGGCCTCGACGAAGGTCTCATAGGTGCCCTGCACGATGCCCTGCGTACCGATGTAGATCCACGATCCCGCGGTCATCTGGCCGTACATCATCAGCCCGGCACGATCGAGTTCGTGGAAATGCTCCCACGTCGCCCATTTGGGGACGAGGTTGGAGTTGGCGATCAGCACGCGCGGCGCGTCGGGGTGGGTGCGGAACACGCCGACGGGTTTTCCGGACTGGATCAGCAGCGTCTGGTCGTCGTCGAGCCGGCGCAGCGTATCGACGATACGGTCGAAACTCTCCCAATCACGCGCGGCGCGGCCGATGCCGCCATAGACGACGAGCTCCTGCGGGTTCTCGGCGACCCGCGCGTCGAGATTATTCATCAGCATGCGCAAGGGGGCCTCGGTCAGCCAGCTCTTGGCGCTGCGCGTCGTGCCGGTCGGCGCTTCGATGTGACGGGCGTTGTCGAGGCGGGTCATGAACGGCCTTTCGCGAAGTCGAGGGCGGCGGCAAGGATGCGCGTGAGCTGGTTGCGCAGGGATTCGGCGAAGGCGGGATCCCAGGCGGGCGGCCAGTTGGTCTCATCGGGCGCGCCATCGGGTTCGCGGAGATAGGCGCGCATCGCGATCTCCATCTGGATCGCGTGGACGCCGTCCTGCGGGCGCCCATAATGCCGCGTCGTCCAGCCCCCGCGGAAGCGGCCATTGAGGACGTTCGTGCGCCCTTGGCAAGCGGCCATGACGGCATCGCTCAGCGCGATGTCGCAGGTCTTGCCGCCATCAGTGCCGACGTTGAGTTCCGGCAGCGCGCCGTCGAACAGGCGCGGGACATGGCTGCGGATCGAATGGCAGTCGTAGAGCACGACATGCGGGTGGATCGCGCGCAGGCGGGCGATCTCGGCCTCGATCGCGGCGTGATAGGGGGTGAACCAGGTGTCGCGGCGCGCGGCGATGTCGGGGCTTTCGCCTGCGCGATAGAGCGGGTCGTCGTCGAACGTCTCGGTCGGGCAGAGGCCGGTGGTCGCCTGCCCCGGATAGAGCGACGCACCCGAGGGATTGCGGTTGCAGTCGATCACGCTGCGCGAGATGTCGGTCCCAATGCAGGTCGCATCGGCGAGGCCCTCGTAGAGCGGCCGGATATGCCAATCGGCGTCGCGGACCGCCCACCAGCGCGAGCGGAAGGCGGGGAGCAGTTCGGCGGGCACCTCGCTGCCGCCATGCGGGAAGGCGAGAATCAGCGGGCTGTCCGATCGCGCGACGTGCAACCAGGTCATGCCGCCAGCCCCGGCAACGCCCCCACCGCGGCGAGCAGCGCGGGCGAGCGCACAAGCGCGGTCGCCGCCGCCATGTCGGGCGCCATGTGGCGATCGTCGACCAGCTTGGGCACCTGCGCACGAAGCAGTGCGCGCACCGCCTCGACCGGTGGGCTCGCGGTCAGCGGCGCGTGGAAGTCGCAGCCCTGCGCGCCGGCGAGAAGCTCGATGCCGAGGATCGCATCGACATTCGCCGCCATCTCGCGCAACCGCCGGCTCCCATGCGCCGCCATCGACACATGATCCTCCTGGTTCGCCGAGGTCGGGATCGAATCGACGCTCGCCGGGGTCGCGCGCTGCTTGTTCTCGGAGACCAAAGCGGCGGCGGTGACCTGCGGGATCATGAAGCCCGAATTGAGCCCCGGCCTGGGCGTTAGGAAGGCGGGCAGGCCGGACAGCGCGGGATCGACCAGCATCGCGATCCGCCGCTCGGCCAGGCTCCCGATCTCGCACAGCGCGAGCGCGATCATGTCGGCGGCGAAGGCGACGGGCTCGGCGTGGAAATTGCCGCCCGACAGCGCCTCGTCGGTCTCAGGAAAGATCAGCGGATTGTCCGAGACGCCGTTCGCCTCGGTGAGTAGCGTCGTCGCGGCCTGACGAAGCAGGTCGAGGATCGCGCCCATCACCTGCGGCTGGCAGCGCAGGCAATAGGGGTCCTGGACGCGGATATCGTCGACCCGGTGCGAGGCGCGGATCGCGGAGTCCTCCATCAAGCGGCGGAGCGCATCGGCGGTCTCGATCTGGCCCTTGTGGCCGCGCAGCGCGTGGATGCGCGGATCGAAGGGCGCGTCCGATCCTTTGGCGGCCTCGGTCGAGAGGATGCCGGTGACCAGCGCGGCGCGGTACAGCCGCTCGGCCTCGAACAACCCGGCGAGCGCATAGGCGCAGGAGAATTGCGTGCCGTTGAGCAGCGCGAGCCCCTCCTTGGGGCCGAGCGTCAGCGGGAAGAGATGCGCATCGGCAAGCGCCTGGTCGGCGGGCATCGCGACGCCGTTCACGAAGATCTCGCCGACGCCGAGCATCGCCGCGGTCATGTGCGCGAGCGGGGCGAGGTCGCCCGACGCGCCGACCGAGCCCTGCGCGGGCACCGCCGGGGTCAGCCCCCGGTCGAGCATCGCCTCGATCAGCGCGACGGTCGCGGGCTGCACCCCCGAGGCGCCGCGCGCGAGGCTGGCGAGCTTGAGCGCCATCATCAGCCGCGCGACGGGCACGGGCATCGGGTCGCCGACGCCCGCGGCGTGGCTGAGCACGATGTTGCGCTGGAGTGTTGCGAGATCCGGCGCCTCGATCCGCACCGTCGCCAGCTTCCCGAAGCCGGTGTTGATCCCGTAGACCGGCTCGCCCCTTGCCAATATGCGCGCCACTGCCGCTGCGCCTTCGGCGATCGCGGGCCGGCAATCGGGATCGAGCGCGGGCGTCGCGCCCTGGTAGATTGCGCGCCAGTCCGAGAGCGGGACGGCGCCGGGGGTCAGCAGCATCGGCCGTCCTTCACGCGCATATGGAGGGGATTGAAGCCGATGCGATAGGCCAGTTCGGCGGGCGCGGCGATGTCCCAGATCGCGAGGTCGCACGCCTTGCCGGCCTCGAGCGTGCCGATCTCGTGAGCGAGCCCCAGCGCGTGCGCGGCGTTGACCGTCATCCCGCGCAGCGCCTCGGTGACGGTCAGCCCGAACAGCGTCGCCGCCATGTTGAGCATCAGCAGTGGCGAGGTCGTCGGCGAGGTGCCGGGATTGCAGTCGGTCGCGATCGCGATGCGGACGCCGTGATCGCGCAGCGCCGTGACGGGCGGTCGCTTGGTCTCGCGCATGAAATAATAGGCGCCGGGTAGCAGCACTGCGACCGTGCCGGCCGCCGCCATCGCGCGCGCATCGTCCTCGTCGGCATGTTCGAGATGATCCGCCGACAGCGCGCCATGCGATGCCGCGAGGCTGGCGCCGTGGAGCGCGGAGAGCTGCTCGGCGTGGAGTTTGGTCTGCAATCCCGCGGCGCGCGCGGCGGCGAGCACGCGGTCGGTCTGCGTGGGCGAGAAGCCGATGCCCTCGCAGAAGGCGTCGACCGCGTCGGCGAGTCCGATCGCGGCGGGGATCATCTCGTCGCAGACGAGCTCGACATAGGCGTCCGCGCGACCGGCATGTTCGGGCGGCACCGCGTGCGCGCCGAGCAGCGTGGTCGCGATCCGCACGACGCGTTCCTTGCCGAGCCGGCGCGCGGCGCGCAGCATCTTGAGTTCGTCGGCGACGGTCAGGCCGTAGCCCGACTTGATCTCGACCGTGGTGACGCCCTCGCCGAGCAGCGCGTCGAGGCGCGGCAGCGCGCTCGCGACCAGCGCCGCTTCGCTCGCTTCGCGCGTGGCGCGCATCGTCGAGACGATCCCGCCGCCCGCGCGCGCAATCTCCTCATAGGTCGCGCCCTCCAGGCGCATCGCCCATTCGCCCGCGCGGTCGCCGGCGTGGACGAGGTGGGTGTGGCAATCGATCAGCCCCGGCGTGATCCAGCGGCCGGCGCAATCGATCGTCTCGGCGGCATCGAAATCGGGGGCTTGCGCCGCATCGCCCGCGTACAGGATGCGGCCGCCCTTCGCCGCCACGACGCCGCGCTCGACGATGCCGAGCCCGTCGCCCGCCATCGTCGCGAGGCTGGCAAATTGCCACAGCGTGTCGCAGGAGAAGGGGGGCGCCATGCGATCACTCACAAGCATGACCGCCGCCACCCTGTCCAGCCGGACGACGCCGGAGGTGTGATGTCTTTGTGGTTCGAGACTGCGCTTCTGCCGGGCGGCTGGGCGCACGAGGTGCGGATCGTGCTCGCGGGCATGCGCATCGGCGCGATCGAGATCGGCGCCCCGCCGCAACCCGGCGACTCGCGCCACGGCGTCGCGCTGCCGGGTTTGCCCAACCTCCACAGCCATGCCTTCCAGCGCGCGATGGCGGGGCTGGCCGAGGCGCCGGGCGGCGCCGCGCGCGACGATTTCTGGAGCTGGCGCGAGGCGATGTATCGGCTGGTCGGCCGCCTCACCCCCGAGGATGTCTGCGCCGTCGCCGCGATGGCCTATGTCGAGATGCTCGAGGCGGGTTTCACGCGCGCCGGCGAATTCCATTATCTCCACCACGACGTCGACGGTCGCGGCTACGGCGAGCCCGCGCGGATGGCGGCGGCGATCGCCGAGGCGAGCGCGGAGACCGGCATCGCGCTGACGCTGCTGCCGGTGTTCTATGCGCATGCCGGCTTCGGCGGCGTCGCCCCGAGCCACGCGCAACGGCGCTTCGTGACCGACATCGCCGACTTCGCTCGGTTGCGCGCGGACTGTGCGACGACGCTCGCGGGGCTCGACGATGCCGTGCTCGGCGTCGCCCCGCATTCGCTGCGCGCGGTGACGCCCGAGCAGCTTACCGCGCTGCTCGCGCTGGCGCCCGACGGGCCTGTCCATATCCACATCGCCGAACAGCTGCCCGAGGTCGCGGCGTGTCTCGCCTGGAGCGGCCGGCGCCCGGTCGAGTGGCTGCTCGACAACGCCCCCGTCGACGAGCGCTGGTGCCTCGTCCACGCGACGCATGTCGAGCCGGGCGAGCTTGCCGGAATCGCCGCTAGCGCCGCGGTCGTCGGGATCTGCCCGATCACCGAGGCCAATCTCGGCGACGGCCTGTTTCCGGCGGGCGCGCTGCTCGATGGCGGCGGGCGGTTCGGCATCGGATCGGATTCGAACGTCCGCATCGATGCCGCCGAAGAGCTGCGGTTGCTCGAATACGGCCAGCGGCTGCTGCATCGCCAGCGCAACGTGCTCGCGCGGGATGGCCGCTCGACCGGACGCACGCTGTTCGATCGCGCGCTGGCGGGCGGGGGGCAGGCGCTCGGCGCGCGCACCAGCGGGCTTGAGGTGGGTGCGCCGGCGGATATCGTCGCGCTCGAGGTTGATGGTGACGGCGCGGCGGGGGATGCGCTGCTCGATCGCTGGATATTTGCGCGCGGCCGTGTCGATGCGGTTTGGCGTGGCGGCCGGCAGTTGGTCGGCGGGGGCCGCCATGTCGCGCACGAAACCGTCGTGGCGCGGTATCGCCGGACGCTCAGACGCCTTTCCGCCTGAGGTTGCTACCTTCACCAAGACCGTTTGCGCCGAGCCTGTCGACGTGCGTGCCCAGGCGCGTCGCTTGTATCACGTCCTTCGACAGGTTCAGGACGAAGGGGGAAATTGGGACTCGCCCGCGTCAGCGCGTCAGCCGCCGCTCGATCGCGGTCCACAACTGCGTCACCGCGACCGCGACCGGCGAGCGCGGCGCATAGGCGCCGATCGCGGCATGACGGTCGGCCATCTCCTCGGCGGCGCTCGCCATCGGGATCACCGGCCAGTCGGGGTCCGCCGCGATCGCCGCGCGGTGCGCCGATCGCCGACGGTCCGCCATCGAGAAGACGGGGAGGATCGGCGTCACGCCTTTGTGCTGATGGCCGAGATGCGCACGGACCTCCTCATAGGCGCGCCGCGACAGCGTCGAGGGGATGATCGGCATCACGATCAGATTGGCGGCGCGGATCACCTGGTCGCTGGTATCGCCGAGGCCGGGCGGACAATCGAGCAGGATGCGGTCGTAGCGCCGGGCCAGGTCCGCCATCAGCCGGCGCAGCCGCTTCTTCTTGTCGAGCGAGGCGAACAGCGCGTCGAGCCCGCGGATGGAGGCGTCCGCTGTGAGCAGATCGAGCCGCGGTATCGCGGTCGGCACGATCGCCGCGTCCGGATCGAGCGCCCGCTCGATCACCTCGCGCGCCGAGGCTTTGGCGGCCTTGGTCGCGAGGATGAAGCTTGCGGCGGCCTGCGCGTCGAGATCCCACAGCAACGTCCGCCGGCTTGATCGCACCGCCGACGCCCAGGCGAGATTGACCGCCAGCGTCGTCTTTCCCACACCGCCCTTGGCGCTATAGATCGCGATCGCCGTCATGGCGGCCAGCATAGCGCCGATCGCGCCGCGGCGCATAGGGGAGGCGGACTCATGCCGCGCGATGCGGCAGCTTCCCGGGAAGACAGGGATGTGCGCGATTCCGGCTGCGACATCGCCAGCGTTGCTCGCCGTACCGATCGATGCGGCGCTGCTATGCCGGGCGTTGCGAATTTGGTGCGAACGCGGTTGCACGCGACGCCGGTACGTGGGGAAAATGGTGCCCGGGGACGGAGTCGAACCGCCGACACCGTGATTTTCAGTCACGTGCTCTACCAACTGAGCTACCCGGGCACGCCTCGTTTTCGCGAGGCGAGGCGCGCCTATAGAGGCCGGACGGCGCCGCTGTCCAGCCCCCGTCGCACCCCCCAGGGTTCAGCCCTCCTCGTCCTCGTCAACCGCGGGGCGCGCGGGGATGCGATAGCCCTCGCCAAGCCATTGCAGCAGGTCGCGGTCGCGGCAACCCTGGCTGCAGAAGGGGGCGTGGGCGGGCGTCGCGGGCTTGCCGCAGACGGCGCAATGGCTGCCGCGGCGGCGGGCGGGATCAGGGCTCGACATATCCGGCCGATATGGCGAGCGTCGGATCGGCCCGCAAGGCGACGGCGCCGCCGGCGATCCGCGCGAGCGCGTCCATCCAGTCGGGGTGCGCCTCGATCCGCGCGACGACCGCGGGGGCGGCGGCCAGACGGCGGCGGCCATGGCCGCGCGCCGCGATCCGGATCAGCGCGAACGCGGCGGCGAGCGCGGGATCGGCGCGGACCAGTTCGGGGATCGACGCGCGCGGGCGCGGGCGGACGATCTGGACGAAGCCGAAGCCATTGACCGCGGTGCGCTCATAGGGTTGCGGCAGCGCCTCGTCGATCGCGGCGGCGGCGGCGGCGCGCTCCGCCTTCGAGGCGAGCGTCGGCAGGTCGATCCCGATCGAGCCCCCGA
The DNA here is from genome assembly GCA_903871605.1 of uncultured Sphingomonadaceae bacterium. Taxonomy (GTDB): domain Bacteria; phylum Pseudomonadota; class Alphaproteobacteria; order Sphingomonadales; family Sphingomonadaceae; genus Solisphingomonas. Next base: position 61,492 of record CAIQHF010000012.1, on the reverse strand, counting down.
TCGCGAGCCGGCGGACGGCAAGCGCCGCGGCGCGCGCGCCAGCGATCGCAAGCTCGGCGGGGTGTAGTGCGCCGTCGACGTCGAACAGCGCCATCGCCGGTGTCGGCGAGAGGCGGAGATGGCCGCCGGCAAAATCAATCTCGCCCGTCGCCGCCTGCTCGATCAGTTCGGACCAGCCGGCCTGCTCCAGCGCATCGGGCCCGTGCGCCGAGAGCCGCCGAACGTCATCACCCAGCCGCTCGGCAAGCGTCGGCGCCGCGCGCTCTTCGCTCGCATCGCTGACGCGTGCCCGGGGCGGCTTGAGCCGGCCGGGCTCGGGAATCGCCTCGCGGACGATCTCGACGAGCAGACTGCTGCCCTGCGAGACGCCGGCCGGCACGCTCTCCAGGATCGCATCGCCCAGCGCCGTCGCGAGCCACGCACCGCGACCGACGCGCTCGCCCAGCCTGGCCGACACTACCGCGCCGATCCGCAGCCTCTCGCCCAGACGGTCGATCGCGGCTTCGAGGATCTCGCCGTCGGCAATCAGCGCGGCGCGGTGCTCGCCGATATCCTCGGCAAGCCACCACTCAGCCACGATGCCAACCCGCCGCCTCGAGCAAGGCGCGCGTCTCGAACAGCGGCAGCCCCATCACGCCCGAATGGCTGCCGGTGAGGTTGCGCACCAGGCTTTCCGCAAAGCCCTGGATCGCATAGCCGCCCGCCTTGCCCCGCCATTCGCCGCCGGCGAGATAGGCGTCGAGTTCCTGCGGCGAGAGGCGCTTGAACGCAAGGATACTGGTCGAGGCGCGGTGTCGCGCGCGGCCGTCGGCGCCGATCAGCGTGATCGCCGAATGGACGCGGTGGCGACGCCCCGACAGCAAGGTGAGACAGTCGCGCGCCGTATCGACATCTTCGGCCTTGGGCAGGATGCGCCGTCCGACCGCGACCACCGTATCGGCGGCGAGCACCAGCGCGCCGGGATGCCGCGCGGCGACCAGCGCGGCCTTGTCGAAGGCGAGCCGGCGTGCATGCGGCAACGGCTCCTCGGTCTTGCGCGGCGTCTCGTCGCAATCGGCGGGATCGATCGCGTCGGGCACGACACCGATACGCGCGAGCAGATCGAGCCGGCGCGGGCTGGCCGATGCGAGCACCAGGCGCAATCGAGCGGGATGCGCGTTCCCGCCCGCGGCGTCGGTCATTTGAAGCGGTAGGTGATGCGGCCCTTGGTAAGGTCGTAGGGCGTCATCTCGACGAGCACCTCGTCGCCGACCAGCACGCGGATGCGGTTCTTGCGCATCTTGCCCGCAGTGTGTCCCAGCACCTCATGGTCGTTTTCGAGGCGGACGCGAAACATGGCGTTGGGCAAAAGCTCCATCACCTGGCCGCGCATCTCGAGAAGCTCTTCCTTCGCCATCAATCCTCTAGGTCTGCCGATATCCCGAAAATATTCTGCGCGCCCATAGCCGCTGGCGCCTGATAAGGGAAGAGTCGCGGGCGACGGGGCGGATCGGCGCGGAAAAGCATGATTGCCGAGCGAGCCGGTGGGGATTAGGGCTGAGGCGACATGCTTGCCCAGAAGACCCGCTATGCGTTGCGCGCGCTGCTCTATCTTGCCGAGGCCGAGCCCGGGCGGTCGGTGCAGGTCGCCGACATCGCCGCCACGCAGCAGGTGCCGCGCAAATATCTCGAGCTGATCCTGCTCGATCTCAAGAAGGCGGGGTTCGTCGGCAGCAGGCGGGGGCCGGGCGGCGGCTACACGCTCGCCAAGCCCGCGGCCGAGATCAGCTTCGCCGAGGTGATCCGCGCGGTCGACGGTCCGATCGCGCTGGTGCCGTGCGCGAGCCTCAACTTCTACGCGCGCTGCGGCGATTGCCACGACGAGGCGAGCTGCGCGATCCGGCGCGTGATGGCCAAGGTCCGCCACGATGCGGTCGAGACGCTGTCGGGGACGTCGCTGGCGGATGCGGCGGCGTTCGAGACGCTGGCAGCCTAGTCTAGCGGCGCGCGCCGCCAGTGCGCCATCCCGGCGCGCCTCGGACCACGACATAAGCGGCGACCGCCACCGACAAAGCTGCGCTTGGCCGCTGCGAAAGAAAAGCGCTATTCCCCACTCCAGCGCTCGGCAATAGCCTCCCGCCATCAACAGGGAGGATCTCGCCCATGCGCCGTTTCGTTCTCGCCGGTCTTGCCGTCACCTTGCTGGCCGGCCCGATCGCGCTCGATGCCGCCCGCGCGGCGCCCGCTCCGGTCGAACTGCTCAACGTTTCCTATGATCCGACGCGCGAGCTGTATCGCGACATCAACACGTCGTTTGCGCAGTCCTGGAAGGCCAAGACCGGGCAGGACGTCACCATCCGGCAGAGCCATGGCGGATCGGGTGCGCAGGCGCGCTCGGTGATCGAGGGCTCGCCCGCCGACGTCGTCACGCTCGCGCTCGCCTATGACATCGATTCGATCGCGGACAAGGCCAAGCTGCTCCCCGCCAATTGGCAGACGCGGCTGCCGCACGGCTCGACGCCCTATTATTCGACGATCGTGTTCCTCGTCCGCAAGGGCAACCCCAAGGGCATCCACGACTGGGGTGACCTGATCAGGCCGGGCGTCCAGGTGATCACGCCCAATCCCAAGACTTCGGGCGGCGCGCGCTGGAATTATCTGGCAGCGTGGGGCTATGCGCAGAAGACCTACGGCGCGGCCGGTGCGCGCGGCTACATGATCAAGCTGCTCAAGAATGTGCCGGTGCTCGATTCGGGCGCGCGGGGATCGACGACGACCTTCGTCCAGCGCGGCCAGGGCGACGTCCTGCTCGCCTGGGAGAATGAGGCGTTTCTCGCGGTCAACGAGCTCGGCAAGGGGCAGTTCGACATCGTCGTGCCGTCGGTCTCGATCCGCGCCGAGCCGCCGGTGTCGCTGGTCGACGCCAATGTCGATCGCAAGGGCACGCGCGCGGTGGCGACGGCCTATCTCAACTATCTCTACACGCGGCCGGCGCAGCAGATCATCGCGAAGGATTATTACCGGCCCGTCGATCCGGTCGTCGCCAAGCAATATGCCGACAAGTTTCCGCGCTTGAAGCTGTTCACGATCCAGAATTTCGGCGGCTGGACCAAGGCGCAGGCGGCGCACTTCGCCGACGGCGGGTCGTTCGACCAGATCTTCGCCGCCGCCAAGCAATAATCCAGCGCCAACAAACCGACGGCGTGGCGCGACCGCAATGGCGGGGCGTCACGCCGGCACACAGAAACGAAGGGGGTTTCCATGCGTCTCGTACTTCTCGGCGGCGTCTCGCTCGCCATTCTCGCGGGCACGCCGGCGCTTGCCCAACATCCCGTATCCAATGCCGCGATCGTCGCGCGGCTGAACGCGCTGGAGGCCAAGGTCGGCGCGCTCGAGGCGCGCAACGCCGATCTCGAGCATCAGCTCGCCGACCAGAAGACCGCGGCCGCGGCGGCGCCTGCGCCCGCGGCACTCGCATCGTCGGGCTATCCCGGCACGGCATCGGGCAGCGGCCAGCCGCTGCCCGCCGCTGCATCGGGCGGCGCGGATACGGCCAAGGCCGGCGTCAAGACCGCGCAGGCGACGAGCTGGACGATCGTCCCGCAGTTCAACTCGCCCGACGGCAATTTCACCTTCAAGCCGCGCGGCATGCTCGAGATCGACTATGCCGGCTTCGACGAGCGCAAGGGCGGATACAAATATAATAACGGCACCTCGATTCGGCGCGGCCGCTTCGGCTTCGACGGCACCGCGTACAAGCAGCTGGCCTGGCGCATCGAGGGCGAGTGGGTCGACAACAAGGCCAATCTGCTCGACGCCTATGTCGCCTATACCGGCGTCAAGAACTTCACCTTCACGCTCGGCCAGCTCAAGGTGCCCGCCGGGCTCGAGGCCGACAGCTCGGATGCGTTCAACGAATTCCTCGAGCGCGGCATGGCCAACACCGCCTTCGGTGCGGTCGGCGGCGAGCGCCGCGTCGGCGCGACCTTCGCCTATGCCAATCCCTGGCTGACCGCGACCGCGGGGCTCTACGGCGCGGGTGAGGCGGTCGACCGCAACGCCACGACGCCGGGCGAAGTGTGGGGCTATAACGGTCGCGTCACGATCGAGCCGATCAACCAGCCGGGTCGCCTGATCCATCTCGGCGGATCGGCGTATCACGTCCAGAATTTCGCCGCGAACAGCGTGACGCTCGCCGATCGGCCCAATGTCCGCGTCGACGGGGGCTTCCTCGAATCGGTCGCGATCACCGGCACCAATCCGGCGACCGGCCCGCAGACCGGGGTCAAGGATGCCACCTTCTACGGGCTCGAGGGCGCCGGCGTGCTGGGTCCGGTCTCGGTGCAGGGCGAATATAGCCATATGCACCTCGATCGATTCGGCACCGCGCCGTCGCTCGATTTCGACGGCTATTATGTCTTCGGCAGCGTGTTCCTCACCGGCGAAGCGCGCGCGTTCAAGGGCGGCCTGATCGATCGGCTCCGTCCGATCCGCAGCTTCGATCCGACCAAGGGCAATTGGGGCGCGTTCGAGCTTGCCGCGCGTTACGACCGGATCAACCTGACCGATCACGATCTCTCGCCGCTCAACCACGACGGACATGCCTGGACAGCCGCGCTCAACTGGTATCTCACCGGCAATGTGAAGCTCATGTTCAACTATATCCGCTTCGAGGGCGCCAACTCGCCGCTGGTGGCAACGCCGGTGACGATCTACGGCACCACCGCCAAGGGCGACGCCTACGCGACGCGACTGCACATCGACTTCTGATGACCACAGCGTCGGCTCTTCTTGCGCCCGCAGGGCCGGGGCGGCGCCCGCGGTGGCTGCGTCGTCGCGTCGCGATGCCAGGCCTCGGGCTGACGCTCGGCGTCACGCTCACCTGGCTCGGGCTGCTCGTGCTGCTGCCGATCGCAGCGGTGGTGGTGCGATCGCTCGGGCTCGGCCCCGCGCATTTCGCCGCGGTCGCCTTTTCGCCGCGCGCGCTCGCCGCCTATCGGCTGAGCTTCGGAGCGGCGCTCGCCGCCGCGGCGATCAACGGCATATTCGGGTTGCTGATCGTCTGGGTGCTGGTGCGCTACCGCTTTCCCGGCAAGCGGCTGGCGAGCGCGCTGGTCGACCTGCCCTTCGCGCTGCCGACCGCGGTGGCGGGAATCGCGCTCACCGCGATCTACGCCAATACCGGGATCGTCGGCGCGCCGCTCGCCTCGATCGGGCTCAGGCTCGCGTACAATCCGTCGGGCGTGGTGCTGGCGCTGGTGTTCATCGGGCTGCCCTTCGTCGTGCGCACCGTCGAGCCCGTGCTCGCCGATCTCGGCCAGGATATCGAGGAGGCGGCGGCGACGCTGGGGGCGAGCCGCCTGGCGGTGTTCCGCCGCGTGCTCTTGCCCGAGATCATGCCCGCGCTGCTCACCGGCTTTGCGCTCGCCTTCGCGCGCGGTGTCGGCGAATATGGCTCGGTCATCTTCATTGCGGGCAACATGCCGTACAAGTCGGAGATCGCCCCCTTGCTGATCGTGACGCAGCTCGAGCAGTTCGACTATGAGGGCGCGACCGCGATCGCCGCGGTGATGCTGGTCGTCTCCTTCGCGATGCTCGCGGTGATCAACCTGATCCAGGCGCGCGAGCGCAGATGGCGCGACGGCGCATGAAGGCCGCCGTCACCGAATCGCGCGCGGTGCGCTGCGCGTTGATCCTGATCGCGCTGGCGTGGCTGGCGCTGGTCATCCTGCTGCCGCTGCTTGCGGTGTTCAGCCAGGCGCTCGCTCGGGGGAGCCGCGCCTTCTGGGCGGCGATCGTCGAGCCCGACGCGCTCGCCGCGATCCGCCTGACGCTTGTCACCGCGATCATCGTCGTGCCGCTCAACGGCGTGTTCGGAATGTGCGCGGCGTGGGCGATCGCCAAGCATGATTTTCGGGGCCGCGACCTGCTCACCACGCTGATCGACCTGCCCTTCTCGGTGTCGCCGGTGGTCGCGGGGCTGATGTTCGTGCTGCTGTTCGGCGCGAACGGCTGGTTCGGGCCGTGGCTGATCGCGCACGGCATCCGCATCATGTTTGCGGTCCCCGCGATCGTCATCGCCACCGCCTTCGTCACCTTCCCCTATGTCGCACGCGAGCTGATCCCGCTGATGAGCGCGCAGGGCAAGGCCGAGGAGGAGGCGGCGCTGACCTTGGGCGCAGGCTTCTTCCAGACCTTCTGGCACGTCACGTTGCCCAACATCCGCTGGGGTCTGCTCTACGGCATATTGCTCACCAACGCGCGCGCTATGGGCGAGTTCGGCGCGGTGTCGGTGGTATCGGGCCATATTCGCGGGCTGACCGACACGATGCCGCTGCACGTCGAGGTGTTGTACAACGAGTATAATTTCGTCGGCGCCTTCGCCGTCGCCTCGCTGCTGGCAGCGCTCGCGCTGGTGACGCTGGCGGCCAAGGCGCTGCTCGAATGGCGCCACCGCGATTCGATCGCGGCGACGGGACATTGAGAGACGCATGACGATCACGATCGACAATCTGGTGAAGACCTTCGGGACGAGCTCGGCGCTCAACGGCGTCAGCCTGGAGATTCCGGACAGGTCGTTCGTCGCGCTGCTCGGCCCCTCGGGATCGGGCAAGACGACGCTCCTCAGGATCATTGCAGGGCTCGAGACCGCCGATTCGGGCCACGTCCTGTTCGGCGGCGAGGATGTCACCAATCGACCGGTGCAGCGCCGCAACATCGGCTTCGTGTTCCAGCATTATGCGCTGTTCCGCCACATGACGGTCGCGCAGAACATCGCCTTCGGGCTCACCGTGATGAAGCGCCGCGATCGGCCAAGCAAGGACGCGATTGCCGCGCGCGTCGATGAACTGCTCGCGCTGGTCCGGCTGCCGGGGCTGGGCGGGCGCTTCCCGTCGCAGTTGTCGGGCGGCCAGCGCCAGCGCGTCGCACTTGCCCGCGCGCTCGCGCGCGAGCCCGCGATCCTGCTGCTCGACGAGCCGTTCGGGGCGCTCGACACCAAGGTGCGGCGCGAGCTGCGCGGCGCGTTGCGCGAGATCCACGACCGCGTCGGGCTGACCTCGATCTTCGTCACGCACGACCGCGAGGAGGCGTTTGCGCTCGCCGATACGGTCGCCATCCTGTCGGCGGGCAAGATCGAGCAGTTCGCCGCACCCCGCGAGATCGAACGGGCACCGGCGAGCGAGTTCGTGCGCGATTTCGTGATCTGAGCGGCGCCGTGCTCCCGCGTAGGCGGAAGCCCAGGTGACGCAGGCGCCGCGCGTGTGGCTCTGGGCTCCTGCCTGCGCAGGAGCACGGTGCGCTTCGTGTCGGCCGGTCGTGACATAACGCCATCGTCACTTGGGTCCGCGCCACGCCCGTGCCAAGCAGCCGCATGACTGATCGCCGCCTTTCCCTCGTCCTCGCGCTCCTCGGCATCCTGCTGTTCGTCGCCGGACTGCTGCTCTGGTGGCAGGCGCCGCTCGATCTCGTGCTCCACCATGCGCTGCGGCTCGATCACGGCCCCGCGGTCAAGCCGATCGTTCGGCTGAGTTCGCTGGGTGGCCTGCTCGTCATGGGCCCGATCGCGCTCGCCGTGGCGCTGCTGCTGCTCGTCCGCGGCGAACGGCGCGAGGCGCTGTGGCTGTTCGTCACGATCGCGGTCGGTCGGCTGATCGTCGAGGGCGGCAAGGATCTGATCCACCGCGCTCGCCCGCCGGTCATGGATCGGCTCGAGCACGTCACCTCGTGGAGCTTCCCCTCCTCGCACAGTGCCGGCACGATGATGACCGGCGTTGCGATCGCCTTGGTCGCGCGTGGCGGCTGGGCGGGGCTGTCGGTGGCGCTGCTCATCGCCGCGACGATCGGCTGGACGCGCGCCGCGCTCGGCGTCCACTGGCCGAGCGACGTGCTTGCCGGCTGGGGGTTCGGGCTCGCCTGGGTGGGCGTCGCCTGGCGCTATGGCGGACCGACGCGATCGGGGTGAGCGGTGGCGAAGGCGTCCACCTTCGCGCAGCGCGCGTCGACCGCGATCAGCCTCGGATAGGCACTCAGCGGGACATCGTTGCGCCGGGCGTTGTAGAGCTGCGGCACCAGGCAGAGATCGGGTAGCCCCGGCGCATCCCCCGCCAGATAGGGTGCATCGGGCGCCATCGCCTCCATCGCGGCGAGGCCCTCGGCCATCCAGTGCGCCGTCCAGCGCGCGCGGCCTTCGTCGTCGACGCCGAGATCATGCTTGAGCCGCCGCGTCATCCGCAGGTTGAGCGGCGGGTGGATGTCGCACGCCACGATCAGCGCGAGCGCCATCGCATCGGCGCGCGCAAAGCGATCGGTGGGGAGCAGCGGCGGCTCGGGAAAGGCGCGGTCGAGCCAGTCGATGATCGCGAGGCTCTGGACGATCCGCCGGCCGTCGATCTCGATCGCCGGAACGAGGCCTTGCGGATTGGTGGCGCGATAGGAATCGCCCGCCTGTTCGGAGGCGAGCAGGTTGATCGGGACCGATGTGTAGGCCAGCCCCTTGAGATTGAGCGCGATCCGTACGCGGTAGGCAGCGGACGAGCGCCAGTAATCGTAGAGGCGGATGGTGGGCTGGGTCATCATGGGCACCTAAGGCTCCGGACCGGAATGACCTATAGCCCTCCCCTTCGGGAGAGGGTTGGGTGAGGGGCTCACACTTCTGAAGTGGGATGCGCTGCTGACGCGCCGCTCCCCCTCACCCCGACCCTCCCCCGATGGGGAGAGGGGGCAGGACGGCGTCACCCGCTTGTATGCGCCGCCAACGCCGCAAGCAGCAGCAGCGCGACGATGTTAGTGATCTTGATCATCGGATTGACCGCCGGACCCGCGGTATCCTTGTACGGATCGCCGACGGTGTCGCCGGTCACCGCGGCCTTGTGCGCCTCGCTGCCCTTGCCGCCAAAATTGCCGTCCTCGATATATTTCTTGGCATTGTCCCACGCGCCGCCGCCCGAGGTCATCGAGATCGCGACGAACAGGCCGGAGACGATCACACCGAGCAGCAATGCGCCCAATGACGCGAAGCCGTTCTCCGGCCCCGCCACGAAGCGGATCACGAAGAACACGACCAAGGGCGCCAGCACCGGCAGCAGCGAGGGAAGGATCATCTCGCGGATCGCGGCGCGCGTCACCAGATCGACGGTGCGGGCGTAGTTGGGCCGCGAGGTGCCCGCCATGATCCCGGCATTGTCGCGGAACTGCGCGCGCACTTCTTCCACCACCGCGCCCGCGGCGCGTCCCACCGCGGTCATCCCCATCGCGCCGAACAGATAGGGCAGCAGTGCGCCGAGCAGCAGGCCGACGATCACATAGGGATTGCCCAGTGTGAAATCGACCGTGAGATCGGGGAAATAGGTCTTGAGGTCAGACGTATAGGCGCCGAACAGCACCAGCGCGGCGAGCGCCGCCGAGCCGATCGCATAGCCCTTGGTCACCGCCTTGGTCGTGTTGCCGACCGCGTCGAGCGCATCGGTGCGCGTGCGCACATCATGCTCGAGCCCCGCCATTTCGGCGATGCCACCGGCATTGTCGGTGACCGGGCCGTAAGCATCGAGCGCGACGACCATCCCGGCGAGCGCCAGCATCGCGGTCGCCGCGAAGGCGATGCCGAGCAGGCCGGCCAGCTGAAAGGCGACGATCACCGCGATCACGATCACCAGCGTCGGCAGCGCGGTCGATTCGAGGCTGATCGCAAGCCCCTGGATGACGTTGGTGCCGTGTCCCGTCTGCGAGGCGAAGGCGATCGACTTGACCGGCCGATAATTGGTGCCGGTATAATACTCGGTGATCCACACCAGCGCGCCGGTGACGGCGAGCCCTGTGATCATGCACCAGAACAGCTTGACGCCGGTCACCGCGACACCCCCTGCGGTGGTCGCGATCGTGGCGTGCATGTCGCCCAACACCCACGTCGTCGCGGGATAGAAGGCGATCGCGGAGAGGATCGCGGCGGTCCAGAAACCCTTGTAGAGCGCGCCCATGATCGTGCCCGCGCCCAGCCGCACCATGTAGGTGCCGATGATCGAGGTGACGATGCACACGCCGCCGATCAGCAGCGGCAGCGCCATCAGCCGCAGCGTCGCTTGCGGATCGACGCCGGCTGCGGCGAGCGCGATCGTCACCATGGTGACGCCGAGCGTGACGACATAGGTCTCGAACAGATCGGCGGCCATGCCCGCGCAGTCGCCGACATTGTCGCCGACATTGTCGGCTATGACCGCGGGGTTGCGGGGGTCGTCCTCGGGTATGCCCGCCTCGACCTTGCCGACCAGATCGGCGCCGACGTCGGCCGCCTTGGTGAAGATGCCGCCGCCCAGCCGCGCGAAGATCGAGATCAGCGACGCGCCGAAGGACAGCGCAACCAGCGCGTCGACCACGGTGCGGTCAGCGGGATCGCCCGCAATATGGTGCGCGGGCCCGACGAGATACCAGAAGAACACGCTGATCGCGAGCAGGCCGAGCCCTGCGACGAGCATGCCGGTGACCGCGCCCGATCGGAATGCGGCGGTCAGCCCGGCCTGCAAACTGAAGCGTGCGGCCTCCGCGGTGCGGACGTTGGCGCGCACCGAGATGTTCATCCCGATGAACCCGGTGATCCCGGAAAGCAGCGCGCCGATCACGAAGCCGATCGCCGAGACCAGCCCGAGTGCGAAGAAGACGATTACCGCCATCACCACGCCGACGATCGCGATCGTGCGATATTGCCGTGCCAGATAGGCGCGCGCGCCTTCCTGGATCGCGCCCGCGATCTCGATCATGCGCGCATTGCCGGGGGAGAGCGCCAGCACCTGGCGCGCGGTGACAAGTCCGTAGAGCACGGCCAGCAGCCCGCAGGCGATGGCCACATAGATGACGATCATAGGCATCCTCCTCAGGATCGGCCCGGTCTTGTCGCCGCCGCCCCGTTTGCCGAGGTCGGCCACGCGGGCAGCGCGGGGGAGTAGAGACTGCGAAACCCCAATTTGCAAGCCGCAGCATCAGCTTGCGCGGCGATGCTCCCAGCCGAGGCGCGTGGGAAGCGGAACGGGGGTGCCGCGATCGCAGAGCGTCAGGCCCTCGCCATCGGCGAAGCGACCGATCCGGGCCGCACCGACGCCTAGCGCCTCGATCGCGCGCGCGTCCGCCGGATCGGCAGCGAGGATCAGCGCATAATCGTCGCCCGCCGTGACGGCTGCCAGCCGCGCCGCGCGATCGTCGCCTGCATGGGCCGAAAGCGCCGGCGAGCGGGGTACCGCGTCGAGATCGATCGCGACCGCGATGCCCGAGGCGGCGGCGATCCGCGCCGCATCGATCAGCAGCCCATCGGACACATCGGCCATCGCATGCGCGTGCGGCGCGAGCAGCCGGCCTTGCGCGAGCAGCGGCTGCGGCCGTCGATAGGCGGCGAGCAATGTGGCGGAGCCCTTCGCGCCGCGCGCGATCGCCAGGCCCGCGCCCGCTTCACCGATCGCTCCGACCAGCCAGAGATCGTCGCCCGGTCGTGCCGCGCGGCGGTCGGGCGCGCGCGGCGAGCGGCCAAGCGCGGTCAACCCGAGCATCCGCGGCGCGCCATCCGGCGCGCAGACGGTATCGCCGCCCAGCAACGCAACGTCGAACCGGTCGAGCGCGACAGCCAGCCCCGCGACGAACGCCGCATCCCAGGCGGGGTCGCCGATCGGATAGCCGAGCAGTACGCCCTCGGGGGTGGCGCCCTTGGCGGCGAGATCGGACAGGTTCACCGCGACCAGCTTCCACGCCACGTCGCCGGGCGGATCGGTCGCGAGATAGTGGACGCCCTCGACGATCATGTCGTGCGTCAGCACCAGATCGCCGATCACCGCGGCATCGTCCATCAATCCGCGCGCAGCGGGATGGGTCGCAATCGCCCTCAGGCGGGCGAGGAAGTCGGCTTCGGCCATGCGTCGGCTGTAGCGCGCCGGATCATCGCCGCGAAGCGATGATCCGGGCAGTCGCGCGGGAAGAGACTACCAGCAGCGACGGTAATGATGATGCCAACGGTGGTGGCGGCAATACCCGTAACCGTAACCATAGCCACCATAGCCGGCGCCGCGATAATAGCCCCCGTGACCATAGCCGCCATGATAACCGCCACCGCCGTGATACCCGCCGCCGCCGTGGAACCCGCCACCGCCGTGACCGCCGCCTCCGTGGAAACCGCCACCGCCATGGCCGCCGCCGCCACCGCCATGACCACCACCGCCGTGATTCTGTGCATCGGCAGCCGTCAGCGGCAGCCCGACCGCCGCGACCATCAGGCCAGCGGCAGCGAACATCTGGGTGATCTTCATGAAACGTCTCCGTCGCCCGCGAGCCGGGCGTCGGTAAGGTTACGATCCGGCGGCGTCGGGGTTCCGTACCGCCTTGGCGACGGTATCGAGCAGGCCGTTGGCGAAGCCCTTCTCGCGCTTGTCGTAGAAGGCGCCCGCGACGTCGACATATTCGGAAATGACCGTCGCCACAGGCACATCCGGCCGCGCCACCAGCTCATAGGTGCCGGCGCGCAGGATCTGGCGCATCGGGCGGTCGAGCCGGTCCATCGTCCAGCCGCTGGCGAGCCGCTCGGCGATCAGCGCGTCGATCTCGGCGCGGCGCGCGTCGACACCCTGGACGATGTCGTCGAAGAAGCTGACCTCGGCGTCGATATATTCGACGTCGTCGATCGTGGCGCCCAGCCTGTGGTTGTGGAATTCGGTGAGCAGCAGCGGCAGCGGCGTCGCCTCCATCTCCTGCTGGTAAAGCGCCTGCACGGCGGCGAGGCGGGCGGCCGAGCGCGCGCGCGATCGTTGCGGTTTCTTGGTCATTGGGGTCCGTTCAGGCGAAGGGCTACCGAGCGGCCGTGCGCGGGAAGCCCTTCCGCAGCGGCGAGCGCCACCGCGGCGGGGCCGATCCGCGCGATCGATGCCGCATCGCAGGCGAGGAAGCTGGTGCGCTTCATGAAGTCGGTGACCGACAGGCCGGAGGCGAAGCGCGCGCGGCGCCCGGTCGGCAGCACATGGTTGGGGCCGCCGACATAGTCGCCGACCGCCTCTGGCGTGTGACGACCCAGAAAGACCGATCCGGCATGGCGGATTTTCGCGAACAGCGCTTCCGGATCGGCGACGGCGAGCTCGAGATGCTCGGGCGCGAGCCGGTCGCACAGCGGAATCGCGCGCGTCAGCGCGGGGACGACGATGATCGCGCCGTTGGCCTCCCAGCTCGTCCGCGCGGTCGCTTGCGTGGCGAGCGTCTGCAGTTGGCGCTCGACCGCGTCGGCGACCCGATCGGCGAACGCCGCGTCATCGGTGAACAGGATCGACTGGCTGGTCGGATCATGCTCGGCCTGGCTGAGCAGGTCGGCGGCAATCCAGTCGGGATCGTTGCCGGCGTCGGCGACGACGACGATCTCGGAGGGGCCGGCGACCATGTCGATCGCGACGCGCCCGTAGAGCTGGCGCTTGGCCTCGGCGACCCAGGCGTTGCCGGGGCCGACGATCACGTCGACCGCAGCGATCCGCTCGGTGCCATAGGCGAGCGCGGCGACGGCCTGTGCGCCGCCGATCCGCCAGATCTCGTCGACCCCGGCAATCTCGGCGGCGGCGAGGACGAGCGGGTTGATTTCGCCGTTCGGGGTGGGCGTCACCATCGCCAGCCGCTGGACACCCGCGACCTTGGCAGGGATCGCGTTCATCAGCACCGAGGAGGGATAGGCCGCGCGCCCACCGGGAACGTAAAGCCCCGCTGCATCGACCGCGCTCCAGCGCGCGCCGAGGCGAACGCCGGCGTCGTCGATATGGTCGCGATCGATCGGGCGCTGGCCCTCGTGATAGGCGCGGATGCGCGTCGCGGCGAGCTCGATCGCGGTGCGCAGTTCCGGTTCGAGCGCGTCGAGCGCGGCGCGGCACTCGGCGCGGTCGATCCGCCAGCCGGTGATGGCAAGGTCGTGCCGGTCGAAGGCGAGCGTGCGCTCGGCAACCGCCGTGTCGCCGCGCGCGCGGACGTCGGCGAGGATGGCGGCGACATCGCGCGATACGTCCTCGTCGGTGTCGCGACGGGCATCGACGAGGGTCGCGAAGGCGGCCTCGAAATCGGGCGTCGACGCGTCGAGCCGCAACGGACCGACGCTTCCGTTCGTGCCGAGCGAAGTCGAGGCACCGGCCGAAAGCGGATCGCCCGTGTCGCGTCCCTCGACTTCGCTCGGGACGAACGGGGTAGGTGCGGTGTCGAGATCAGGCCGCATCGCGCACCCCGTCCGCCGCTGTGCGGAACGCCGCGACCAGCGGCCCCAGCGTCTCGGCGCGGGTCTTGAACGCGGCGCGGTTGACGATCAGCCGCGCGCTCACCTGTGCGATGATCTCGACTTCGACCAGCCCATTCTCCTTGAGCGTCTTGCCCGAGGAGACGAGGTCGACGATGCGGTCCGCCAGCCCCAGCACCGGCGCGATCTCCATCGCGCCGTTCAATTTGACGCACTCGGCCTGGACGCCGCGCGCCTCGAAATGCTGGCGGGTGATATGCGGATATTTGGTCGCGACGCGGACGTGGCTCCACTCGCGCGGGTCGTCGCGCGCGGCCATGTCGCGGGGCTCTGCCACCGAGATCCGGCAATGGCCTATGCCCAGGTCGACGGGGGCATAGAGCTCGGAATAGTCGAACTCCATCAGCACGTCCGAGCCGACGATGCCGAGCTGCGCCGCGCCATGCGCGACGAACGTCGCGACGTCGAACGCGCGCACCCGGATCAGCTCGATGTCGGCGCGGTCGGTCTTGAACTGGAGCGCGCGAGACGAGTCGTCGAAGAAGGCGGCTTCGGGCCTGATGCCGGCGCGGGTGAGCAGCGGCTGGACCTCATCGAGGATGCGGCCCTTCGGCACGGCGAGGATGATCGGCTGTGGCATCGCGCCGCGCAGATAGCCCCGGCGCGACGCGGGGGCAAGGAAGGCGGCGCGATTCCGCGGACGACGGGGTGTCAGGCCCCGTCGAGCTCGGGATAGTGGCGGAAGATGCCTTGCTCGTTGAACGGCAACCGGCGATCCGAGGCGAAATACGCCTGCAGTTCGGGCAGCGCCGCAACCGCGTCGCGCAGCGCGAACAGTCGGGGATAGTCGCCCGCCACCGCTGCCATCCGCTGCGGGAAGGCATAGCGCAGCCCTTCGACCAGCTGGAACAGCGACAGATCGGCATAGCTCCACCGCTTGCCGGCGATCCAGTCGCCCCTCGAGCGCTCGAGCATGCGTTCGAACCAGCCGCAATATTTGGGGATGCGCGCGGCGCGGAAGGCGGCCGCCTTGCGCAGTGCCTCGGGCTTCTGATCCTCATAATAGTCCATCGCCGCGACGGGGTGGTGGGTATCGTGCGCCTCGGCGATCATGTCTGCGACGGTCAGCTGCACTTCGTGGACGAACAGCCGCCTGGGGCCCTTGGGCGCGAGCCCATGCGCCTTGCCGAGGAACAGCAGGATGTTGGCGACCTGCGCGATCACCGTCTTGCCCGCGACCAGATAGGGCGGCGCGAACGGTTCGGGGCGACGCTCGGCCATGTCCTTGATCAGCGCCTCGGCGCCGTCTTCGCGCGCCTTGTCGGCATAGGCGATGCCGCCCGCCTCGAGCGCGAGCCGGACGAACTCGCCGCGCCCGGGAATGCCCGGCCAGTACCAGAGCTGATAGGTCATTGGTTCACTCCTCGCCGGGCGCCGTCGCCCTGATCGCGAGCGCGTGGACGCGTTCGGCGAGCAGATCGGCGAGCGCGCGGTTGACCAACCGCTGACGTGCCACCCGGTTCAGCCCGACGAAGGCGGCGCTTTCCACCTCGACGGTGAAATGGCTCTCGCCGCGCGAATCATGGCCGGCGTGGCCGCGATGCTTCGCGCTGTCGTCGGTGACGACGAGCTGTGTGGGGGACAGTGCCGAGACGAGGCGCTGGCGGATTTCGGCGGCGACGGGGCCGGTGGCGGTCGTGGTCATGCCGCCTATATAGGATGTTTCGTGCGGACGCGGGGCGTTGAATTTTGGCGGATGGTGAAAGCAGAAGGACGGGGCCGCGGTTCCACGGTCGGATCGAGACCGGGCGGACCTGCGACGAGCCGGGCTGCGAGCAGGCGGGCGAATTCCGCGCGCCGGCGGGGCCGCGCGCGCGTGGCGGCGACATGCCGCCGGCTTGGCGCTGGCTGTGCCTCGATCATGTCCGCGCGTTCAATTCGGGCTATAATTTCTTCGCGGGCATGAACACCGAGCAGATCGAGGAGCAGCAGAGGCCCTATGGCGGCTGGGAGCGCGAGACGCGCGCGTTCAGCCATGTCGGCGCCGATCGTCCACCCAAATGGGCCGATTTCGGCGATCCGCTCGATGCGATCGGCGCGCGCTTCCGCCAGCGGATGGAAGAGGCGCGCGCGGAACAGGCGCCGCGCGCCGACGGCCGGCCATTGTCGCGCGACGATCGTGCGTCGCTGAGGACGCTTGGCTTGGGGCCGGATGCGGATCGTCGGGCGTTGCGCGCGCGTTATGCCGAACTCGTCCGGCGCTTCCATCCCGATCGCAACGGCGGCGACCGCGGCCACGAGAAGGCTTTGCAGGACGTGATCGCGGCTTATACGCAACTCAAGTCCGCACCCGCATTCGCCTGAGTCCGGCGCCAGAGAGACACGGAAAGAGAAGAGATGGCCGACATCCCCAACATCCAGCCCGACGCGCGCTCCGATACGCTGCTCGCCGCGCCCGACAAGATGATCAAGGTGCGCGACGTGTTCGGCATCGATTCGGACATGGAGGTGCCCGCCTTCTCCGAGGCCGACGAGCGCGTCCCCGATCTCGATCCGACCTACGTCTTCGATGCCGAGACGACGATCGCCGTCTGCGCAGGCTTCGCCTATAATCGCCGCGTGATGATCCAGGGCTATCACGGCACCGGGAAATCGAGCCACATCGAGCAGGTGGCGGCCAGGCTCAATTGGCCGTGCATCCGGATCAACCTCGACGCGCATGTCAGCCGCATCGATCTGGTCGGGCGCGACGCGATCGTGCTGCGCGACGGCAAGCAGATCACCGAATTCCGCGAAGGCCTGTTGCCCTGGGCGCTGCAGACGCCGACCGCGCTGGTGTTCGACGAATATGATGCGGGGCGTCCCGACGTGATGTTCGTGATTCAGCGCGTGCTCGAGGCGGAGGGCAAGCTCACCCTGCTCGACCAGAACCGCGTGATCCGCGCCAATCCCTGGTTCCGGCTGTTCGCCACCGCCAACACGGTCGGCCTCGGCGACACCACCGGGCTCTATCACGGCACGCAGCAGATCAACCAGGGCCAGATGGACCGCTGGAACATCGTCGTCACGCTTAACTATCTGCCCGCCGCCACCGAGGCGCGGATCGTGCTCGCCAAGTCGGGCGAATATGACAAGCCCGAGGGCAAGCAGACGGTCGATCGCATGGTCAAGGTCGCCGATCTCACCCGGCAGGGCTTCATGGCGGGCGACATCTCGACCGTGATGAGCCCGCGCACGGTGATCTCGTGGGCGCAGAACGCGCTGATCTTCGGCGACGTCGGGGTGGCGTTCCGGATGAGCTTCCTCAACAAGTGTGACGAAGCGGAGCGCGCGCTGGTCGCCGAATATTATCAGCGCGTGTTCGGCAAGGATCTGCCCGAGAGCGTGGTGAAGAAGGGATAGCCGGCATGACACGCGCCGAAGCCATCGAGCATCTGCAGGCCCATCGCGATCATCTCTATACGATGGGGATCGAGCATGTCGCGGTGTTCGGCTCGACGGCCCGGAACGAAGCGCGTCCGGGTTCCGATTTGGATTTGGCGATCAAGCTTCGAAGAGACCTTCGGCTCGGATGGGATTATTTTACCCTCGACGACCGCGTCGCGGCATTGCTTGGCGTGCCCGTGGATCTCGTGCCCGAGCCAGTGGACCGTGTCCGTCTGCAAGCCGCGATAGACAAAGATCGCGTCGATGTTTTCTGAGCGCACGCGCCATCGTCTTCACGACATTCAGGAAGATGCTCGGCGCATCGAAAGCTTCATCGAAGGAATGACGCTGAGCGATTTTATCGCGAACGAGCGGACCATTTTCGCGGTGGAACGGCTGCTGCAACGAATCACGGAGGCCGCGATCCAGATCGAGCCCGGCGATGCCGAGAAAATCGGTCCGGTCCTTCCGATCGCGCAGATGCGATCGCTCGGCAACAGATTGCGGCACGAATATCGCTACGTTGACCGTGCGGTCATTTTCGAGCTCGCTCGAATGGAGGTTCCCAGCCTCTCCGCAGAAATCGAGGTCGCATTGGCTCTTCAAGGCGACTGATGCCTGATACCACCCCCCTCGAGGCCTTCCGGCTCGCGCTCGGCGGCGCGGCGCGCGCGCTCGCGCACGAGCCCGAGGTCGAGCTCGGCTATTCGGCCGACCAGCCGGTGCAGAGCGGCAAGACCGTCAAGGTGCCGATGCCCGGCCGCACGCTGCCCGCCGAGCAGGTCGCCGAGGCGCGCGGCGCCGCCGATGCGTTCGCGCTGCGGCTCAGGCTCCACGATGCCTCGCTGCACAACCGTTCTGCGCCTGCCGAGCCGGTCGCGCGCGCGGTGTTCGATGCGATCGAACAGGCGCGCGTCGAGGCGCTGGGGTCGAAGGGGATGGACGGCGTCACGGCCAATCTGACCACCGCGCTCGAGGCGCGGATGCGCTCCGATCCGATCGCGCGTGCCCGGAACCGTGACGAGGTGCCGCTGTCGACCGCGATCGGGCTGATGGTGCGCGAGCGGCTGACCGGGCAGCCGGTGCCCGACCGCGCGAAGGCCGGTCTGGACATGGTGCGCGGCTGGATCGAGGAGAAGGCGGGTGCCGATCTCGACGGGCTCGGCCTCGCGCTCGACGACCAATCGAGCTTCGCGCGGCTGGCGACCAAGCTGCTGCAGGAGCTCGAACTCGTCGCCGCCGACCTGCCCCCCGAATCGGAACCGAACGAGGGCGACGAGCCCGAGGACGGGCAGGACGACGAGACGCAGGGCGAGAGCGACGACGAGCGCGACGGCGACGGCGCCGGCCCGCAGGACCAGATGGACGTCCGCGCCGAGGCCGAGCAGGGCGAATCGGACGAGCAGGACGAGGGCGACGCCGACCGCGATTCGATGGCCGACGAGGAGGGGGGCCTCGGCGACGAGGGTGAGGAGGGCGCGGCGCCCGCGCGGCCCAACCGGCCGCTGGCCGACATGTCGGGGCAGTTCGACTATCAGGCCTATACCAGCCGCTTCGACGAGGTGGTCGAAGCCGCGACGCTGTGCGACGACGAGGAGCTCACCCGGCTGCGCGCCTATCTCGACCAGCAGCTCACGCATCTGCAGGGCGCTGTCACCAAGCTCGCCAACCGGCTTCAGCGCCGGCTGATGGCGCAGCAGTCGCGCTCGTGGGATTTCGATCAGGATGAAGGCCTGCTGGATGCCGCGCGGCTGGCGCGCGTGATCGTCAATCCGATGCAGTCGCTGAGCTACAAGATCGAGCGCGATACCGAGTTTCGCGACACGGTGGTGACGCTGCTGATCGACAATTCGGGCTCGATGCGCGGGCGGCCGATCTCGATCGCGGCGATCAGCGCGGACATCATGGCGCGCACGCTCGAGCGCTGCGGGGTCAAGACCGAGATACTCGGCTTCACCACGCGCGCGTGGAAGGGCGGGCAGTCGCGCGAGGCGTGGCTGGCGGCGGGGCGCCCCGCGATGCCGGGACGGCTCAACGACCTGCGCCACATCATCTACAAGCAGGCCGACGACCCCTGGCGCCGCGCGCGGAAAAATCTCGGGCTGATGATGCGCGAGGGGCTGCTCAAGGAGAATATCGACGGCGAGGCCTTGCTGTGGGCGCATTCGCGATTGATCGCGCGATCGGAGGAGCGGCGCATCCTGATGGTGATCTCGGATGGTGCGCCGGTCGACGATTCGACGCTGTCGGTCAACAGCGGCTCCTATCTCGAAAAGCATCTGCGCCAGGTGATCGGCTGGATCGAGACACGATCGCCGGTCCAGCTCGTCGCGATCGGAATCGGGCACGACGTCACGCGCTATTATCAGCGCGCCGTCACGATCATGGATGCCGAGCAGCTGGGTGGCACGATGGTCGGCCAGCTTGCCGATCTGTTCGACGAGGCGGCCTAAAGCCTGCGTAGGGGCCGGATCGCACAGGATCCGGCCCCTGCCTCGTTACGCAACCCGAGGCCCTCGCTACGCCACTCGAGGTGGCCGGGGGATAGCCGGCCCAAGATGAACCTCAGCAGTCTCGCGCGATCGCGCTGCCCGCGAGCGCGCCCGCACCACCGCCGATGATCGTACCCGCAGTGCGGTCGCCATAGCCCGAGACCGCATTGCCGAGCAGCCCGCCTGCGATCGCCCCCAAGATCGTGCCGCCCGCGCCGTTGCGGCAGCGGTGACGGTCGTAGCCGCGCCGGTCGCGCGCTTCGCCGCGCGGATCGCCGCGGCGGTCGTCGCCTTCGAAGCCGCCGCGCGCATAGCCGCCGCCATGGTCGCGCCACGCGCCGCCGCGTCCGCCGCGCGGCCCGTCATGATCCTGCGCGGTCGCCGTCGCCGGGGCGAGCGCCATCGTGGCGGCGGCGAACGCGCCCAGGATCGCCATCGATAAGCTGCGACGCGGCACGATATGTCTCCATGCAGCTGCGATTCGGGCAGCCACCATCTCCGGGACGGCTATGCCCGCGATCGCGTTTCGGCGGCGTGAACAGGGGTGTCCGCTGCGGTTCAGGATGGTGGCGGTGCGGCTGCCCGGCTACAGCAGGGCGATGCACCGTCTCGCCCTTCTCGCCGCGCTGGTCGCGCTCGCACCGCTGCCGCTGGCTTTCCGTCAGCCGCCGCAGGGGCTGTCCGCCACGCCGATCGCGCTCGATCCCCGCGATCCGGGACGGACGTCGGTCGGCCGGCTGCGCTATCTCGGCGGCTGGGTGCTGCGCGGCACGGATCGGCGCTTCGGCGGCGTCTCGTCGATGACCATCGAGGATGGGCGTTTCGTCCTGCTCAGCGACGGTGGCGTGGTCACGCGGATCCGCTTCGTCGGTGCCGGCGCGCAGCCCGATTATGCGATGAGCGAGCTGCCCGACGGCCCCGGCGATGGCGCCGTCAAGGCCGACCGCGACAGCGAGTCGTCGACCTTCGATCCGGCAAGCGGCCATGTCTGGGCGGGGTTCGAGACGGCCAATCAGATCTGGCGCTACACCAAGGGCTTCGCCGCCGCCGACGGACATGCCGCGCCGGCGGCGATGGCGGATTGGCCCAACAACGAGGGCGCCGAGGCGATGGTGCGGTTGCGCGACGGGCGGTTCATCGTCTTCGCCGAGACCAAGCGCCGCACGGACGGCAGCCATGTTGCGTTGCTCTTCCCGGGCGATCCTGTCGACGGCGCCGCGCCGATCGCGTTCGGCTATCGCGGCCCCGGTCGCGGCTTCGCGCCCACCGATGCCGCGCAGCTTCCCGACGGCCGCGTCGTCGTGTTGCATCGCCGGTTCGGTGTGACGACGGGCTTCGCCACCGCGCTGACGATCATCGATCCAGCGCAGATCAGGCCCGAGCAGGACATTGACGGCACCCTGCTCGCGACATGGGCGCCGCCGCTCACGGTCGACAATATGGAGGCGCTGGCGATCACCCAATCGCGCGGCAGGACGATCCTGTGGATCGCCTCCGACGACAATTATTTCGCGCTCGAGCGCACGCTGCTGATGGCGTTCGAACTGCCCGCCGGAATCTGATCAACACATCAAAGGGCCCGCCGACCGAGGTCGGCGGGCCCTTTGCATATCGTTGGCGCCCGGAGGCCCCGCAAAGGTCAGGCGGCGGTGGCGGCCTGCTTCTTGACGATGTCGCGCTTGAGGCGACGCGCCTTGAGGCTGAGATCGGCGTCCGACGTCTTGGTCAGCCAATTGTCGAGACCGCCGACATGCTCGACCGAGCGCAGGCCGTGCGTCGAGACGCGCAGCTTGACCGAGGAGCCCAGCGCATCCGAGATCAGCGTGACGTTCTGCAGGTTGGGCAGAAAGGTCCGCTTGGTCTTGTTGTTGGCGTGGGAGACGTTGTTGCCGACCATGCGGCCCTTGCCGGTCAGCTCGCAGATGCGCGCCATGATGCCTGATCCTGAAAATTCGGTTGCCGTGAAAGGGGGCGTCCCTAGGGGAGAGACGCCGCGCGGTCAAGCCGACCGGGCATTTGGGAGCCGTTTCATGCCGCTTTTCGCCATTGTCGCCCATGATCGCCGCGATGCGGGCACGCTGCGCGCCGACACTCGCCCGCATCATCTCGTCCATCTCGAGGCGATCGCCGCACGGATCGTGGTCGCAGGGCCGATGCTCGGCGAATCGGGCGCGCCGGCTGGATCGATCATCATCGCCGATTTCGCCGACCTTCCCGCCGCGCAGGCTTTCGCCGATGCCGATCCCTATGCGCTGGCCGGACTGTTCGAGAGCGTCGCGGTCACCGGCTTTCGCCAGGTGTTTCCCTGATTCGACCGATTCGCGACGGGCAATGCAACCGCCACCGCAACGAACCGTTGATGCGCGACATAACGGGATAGGAAATGAACATGCGCGGCATCCTGATATTGCTGGTGGTGGTCGTGCTGGTCGCGATCGCGGCGATTTCGCTGGGCTACATCAATGTCAGCAAGGTTCGCGACGGGTCGCTGCCGACGATCGCGGTCAAGGGCGGCCAGGCCCCCGCCTTCGATGTGCAGACCGCCAATGTGAGCGTCGGTGTCGAAAATCACGTCGTCCAGACGCCGGTCGTCAACGTTCAGAAGCCGCAATGAGCCGGGTGCCCGTCGCCAAGCCCGGCATCGGCACGATCCTGTGCGCGATCCTGCTGCCGCCGCTCGGCGTATGGCTGGCGGAGGGCATCGGCCTGATCTTCCTGATCTCGCTGGTGCTGACTTGCCTCGGCTATGTCCCCGGCATGGTCTTCTCGCTGATCGCGGTGCTTTCGCCGCATCTGTTCGACGGGGTGCGCGGCAATCGACCATGACGGCCGCGCGGCGCTGGGCTAGGGGCCGGTCATGCCCTTCCCCCTTCCAGAGCCGATGCGCTGGGCGCTCGACGCGGCGGCCCGCGCGGGCGCTGCGGGCGAAGTGCCCGTCGGCGCGGTGGTGACCCGCGACGGCGCCGCGATCGCGACCGCCGCCAATCGGATGCGCGCGCTCGGCGATCCCACCGCGCATGCCGAGATGGAAGCGATCCGCGCCGCGCTGGGCGTGCTCGGCACCGGGCGGCTCGACGGGTGCGATCTGTGGGTGACGCTCGAGCCCTGCGCGATGTGCGCGGGCGCGATCGCGCATGCCCGGCTCGACCGCGTCTATTACGCCGCGCCGGACGAAAAGGGCGGTGCGGTCGCGCATGGCGCGCGCGTCTTCGGCCAGCCGACCTGTCACCACCGTCCCGAGGTCTATGCGGGGCTCGGCGAGGCCGAATCGGCGGCGATGCTCAGGGGCTTCTTCGCCCAGCGCCGCTGACGCCCGACCGTCTCGTCCCGTACGGCGTAGCGACGCGGCCCCGACCGCCCCGACCTGGCATGCGCCGGTGACCTGGACTGTCCCTCCACCAGCCTGCGGCGGGCCCTCAGGGGAGGATTTGCGCAGCGGGACCATTGCCGCGCCTCCGCTTTTTGGGCATGGAAGGCCCGCGCCATGCCGCCTCTTGCCCCCTTCCCGTGGATCGACGTCGCCATCATCATCGCGTTGGTCGTCCTGAACGGCCTGTTCGCGATGAGCGAGCTGGCGATCGTCTCGTCGCGCAGTGCGCGGCTCGAGGCACTGGCGCGCACCGGCAGGCGCGGCGCGCGCGCGGCGATGGTGCTGCGCGAGAATCCCGGCAAATTCCTGTCGACCGTGCAGATTGGCATCACGCTGATCGCGATCCTGTCGGGCGCCTTCTCGGGCGAGGCGCTGGGTGGCCCCGTCGCCGAGCGGCTCGAGCGGCTCGGCCTCGATCACAACCATGCCGATCATATCGGCTTCGCGCTGGTGATCGCGGTGACCACCTATGTCTCGCTGATCGTCGGCGAGCTCGTCCCCAAGCAGATCGCGCTGCGCAATCCCGAGCCGATCGCGACCATCGCGGCGCTGCCGATGAAGTGGATGGCGACCGCGACCAAGCCGGTGGTCTGGCTGCTCGACGAGACCAGCCTGCTGATCTTCCGCATCATCGGTCTCGATCGCGAGCGCGAGGAGCATGTCACCGCCGAGGAGTTGCAGCTGATCGTCGCGGAGGCGTCGTCCGCGGGGGTGATCGAGGAGAGCGAGCGCGCGATCATTTCCGGGGTGGTGCGGCTCGCCGATCGCCCGGTGCGCGAGGTGATGACGCCGCGCACCGAGGTCGACTGGATCGACGTCGACGCCAGCCTCGACGATATCCGCGGGATCGTCGCCGAGACGCCGCACAGCCGCCTGCCGATCGCGGAGGGCTCGGTCGACGCGATCGTCGGGGTGGCGCGGTTGCGCGACCTGCTCGTCGCGCTGCTCGAGGGTCGCGCGATCGATCTGCGCGCGATGATGCGCCCGGTGCCCTCGGTGCCCGACCGGATGGACGCGATGGACGCGCTCGCGGTGCTGCGCGATGCCGAGGTGCCGCTCGCGCTGGTCCACGACGAATATGGCCATTTCGACGGGCTGGTGACGCCCGGCGGCCTGCTCGCCGCGATCGCGGGCACCTTCGCGTCGGATCGCGACGCGGGGCATGATCCCGCGCTGGTGCGCCGCGATGACGGCAGCTGGCTGATCTCGGGGACGCTCAGTGCCGACGCGATGGCCGAGCAACTGGGCATCGACCTGCCCGAGGATCGCGATTATGCCACCGCGGCGGGATTTGCGCTCTCGGTGCTGCGTCGCATCCCCGACACCGGCGAGCATTTCGACCATGGCGGTTGGCGTTTCGAGATCGTCGACATGGACGGGCGGCGGCTCGACAAGCTGCTCGCGAGCGTGCGGAAAGCCTAGCTGTTATGCCCCGGCAGAATGCCGGGCTGGACGCTCAGCTGCCCAGCTTCCCGAATACCGCCTCGAAGCCGGCGACGTCGCCCGCTGCCAGATAGCGTGCCTGCTCGACCCAGCGGTCGCGCACGATACGGCCCTTGAACGCGCCCATCCCGGTGTCGATGCGCGCAATGTCGCCGTCGCTCCACGCCGCGATCTGATCGTATCGCGTGACGCCGAGACCGGCGAGCGTCGCCTGCGCCTTGGGGCCAAGCCCCTTCATCCGGGTGAGCGGGTCGGGCGGGCCCGCCGGCACCGGCGCCGGCGCCAGCTCCGCCGGCGACAGCGTCGCGGCAAGCGCCGCGCCCGCTTCGGGCAATGGCTCGTCGGGGAGCAGCGGGGCGAATGCGGTCGCCGGCCGCACCATCGCCATGCCGTCTTCGTCGGCCGGCCCCTCGATCGGCTTGCGGCCGCTGCGCGCGAGGACGAGCAGCACGAGCGCGAGCAGGAGGACGGCGGCACCGATGATGAGCAGAGTGCTGGTCGACATGGGGATTCCCGATAGGAAGGTCTGCGGCGAATTAGCCATGCGGCCGCCGCCGGCGCAAGTTCAGCCGCGCGCGACTTCGCGCCAACCGATATCGCGGCGGCAGAAGCCGGTCGGGAAGTCGATCGCGTCGATGGCGCGATAGGCGGCGGCCTGCGCCTGCGCGACGTCCGGTGCCGCGGCGGTGACCGCGAGCACGCGCCCGCCCGCCGCGACCAGCCCTGTGGCCTCGTTGCGCGTGCCGGCGTGGAAGACATGCGCGCCGGTCGCCTCCGCGGCCGCGATCCCGTCGATCGTCCCCCCCGTCCGCGGGGTCTCCGGATAGCCCTGCGCCGCCATCACGACGGTCAGCGCCGCCGCGTCGGTCCATGCAGCCGGCCGATCCTCGAGCGTGCCTGTCGCTGCCGCATGGAGCAGCGGCAGCAGATCCTCGGCCAGCCGCAGCATCAGCACCTGGCATTCGGGATCGCCGAAGCGGACATTATATTCGATCAGCTGCGGGCCGGTCTCGGTCAGCATCAGCCCCGCGAACAGCACGCCGGAAAAGGGCGTGCCCGCCTTCGCCATCGCCGCCACCGACGGTCGCACGATCTCGGCCATCACCCGGGCTTCCAGCGCGGGGGTCAGCACGCGGGCCGGTGAATAGGCGCCCATGCCGCCGGTATTGGGGCCGATGTCGCCGTCGCCGACGCGCTTATGGTCCTGCGCCGATCCGAACGGGACGACGGTCTTGCCGTCGGACAGCGCGAAGAAGGAAACCTCCTCGCCCTCGAGAAACTGTTCGATCACCAGGCTCGCGCCCGCCGCGCCGAAGCGGCCGCCGATCATCTCGTCGATCGCCTGGCCGGCCTCGTCGGCGGTGGTCGCGATGACGACGCCCTTGCCCGCCGCCAGCCCGTCAGCCTTGATCACCACGGGCAGACCGAAGCGGGGCAGCGCGAGCTTCGCCCGGGCGGCGTCGGTGAAGCTTTCATAGCCGGCGGTCGGCACGCCGGCGCGATCGCACAGCGCCTTGGTGAAGCCCTTCGAGCCCTCGAGCCGCGCGGCGGCGGCCGACGGCCCGAACACCGCGATGCCGGCGGCGCGCAACGCGTCGGCGAGACCCTCGACCAGCGGTTGCTCGGGGCCGATCACGACCAGCCCGATTGCGGCTTCGCGCGCGAATTCGATGATGCCCGCCTGGTCGTCGAGCGTCAGCGGCACGAGCGCGGCATGATGCCCGATCCCCGGATTGCCTGGCGCTGCATAGAGCGTATCCAGCAGCGGCGATTGCGCGAGCTTCCAGGCGAGCGCATGTTCGCGGCCCCCCGAGCCCAGCAGCAGGACATTCATGGCCGACCCCTTCGCACCCTATGATCAACAAGACGGTAGGGCCGCGCTCCTAGCCGAGGAGGCGCCGGGCGACAACGCGCCTGCTCTGTCCGTCTCCGAACTGTCGGGCGCGCTCAAGCGCACCGTCGAGGACCGTTTCGGCCATGTCCGCGTGCGCGGCGAGATTTCGGGGTTCAAGCGCCATGTCTCGGGCCATTGCTACCTGACGCTCAAGGACGAGAAGGCGTGCATCGACGGCGTGGTGTGGAAGGGGCAGGCCTCGGCGATGCGCTTTCGGCCCGAGGACGGGATCGAGGTGATCGCGACCGGCAAGCTCACCACCTATCCGGGCCGATCCAAATATCAGATCGTGATCGAACGAATGGAGCTCGCGGGCCAGGGCGCGCTGATGGCGCTGCTCGACCGGCGCCGCCGCCTACTCGCCGCCGAAGGGCTGTTCGACGAGGACCGCAAGCAGCGCCTGCCCTTCCTGCCGCGCACGATCGGCGTCGTCACCTCGCCGACCGGCGCGGTGATTCGCGACATCCTCCACCGGCTCGCCGACCGCTTTCCGAGCCGCGTCCTCGTCTGGGGCGTGCCGGTACAGGGCGAAGGCGCCGCTGAGAAGGTCGCGGCGGCGATCCGCGGCTTCGACGCGCTGCCGGCGAACGGGCCGGTCCCGCGGCCCGATCTGGTCATCGTCGCGCGCGGCGGCGGCTCGATCGAGGATCTGTGGGCGTTCAACGAAGAGGTGGTGGTGCGCGCGGTCGCCGCCTGCACGATCCCGATCATCTCGGCGGTCGGCCACGAGACCGACACCACCCTGTGCGACTTCGCCGCCGATCGCCGCGCACCGACACCTACCGCCGCGGCCGAGATGGCGGTGCCGGTGCGCGTCGAACTGCTCGCCGGGGTGGGCGTGATCGGCCAGCGGATCGCGCAGGCGGCGCGGCGCGACGTGGTGCGATCGGGCGAGCGCTTCGGGCATGTCGCGCGGCGGCTGCCGACCCCGGACACGCTGCTCGGCGGCCAGCGCCAGAGGATCGACGATCTGAGCGAGCGTCTGCCGCGTGGCCTGTCGCGCCGGCTCGCCGATGCGCGTGGCGATCTGGCGCACGCCGCGGGCGCGCTGAGGCCTCGATTGCTCGCGGCGCGTGTCGAGCGCGAGCGCGCGACGCTCGATCGGCTGCGGCGCGATCTCGCGCGCGCCGCGGTCGCGCCGCTGCAGGACGCGCGGCGCCGGCTCGACCGCCAGCCGCTGCGGATCGCGACCGTGACCGCGCGCTTCGCCGACGCGCGGCAGAAGCTCGAGCAGCTGTGGCGCGTGGCACAGAGCCTCAACCCTGATCTGGTGCTCGCGCGCGGCTATGCGCGCGTCGAGGCCGACGGCCATGTCGTGCCGAGCGCGGCGCGCGCGATCGAGGCGGGGCGGATGCGGCTGATCTTCGCCGACGGCACGGTCGACGTCGCCACCAGCGGTTCGGCCGAGCCACCGACGCGGCAGAAGCCCAGGCCGCAGGCGGGCGTTTCCCTTCAGCCGCGACTTCTGTAGATCGGCGCGATCAAGTCGGGGGCGACGGAAAGGAAATGGCCATGCTGATGTCGCAAAGCGGTCGCGAGGCGCGGTTGCGCTATCTCGCCAACAGTTTTCGCGTGCTGGTGCCGGGCGACCATGTCGTCTGCGCGATCTCGGGCGAGCGCATCCCGCTCGACCGGCTGCGCTATTGGAGCGTCGCGAAGCAGCAGCCCTATGCCTCGGCCGAGCTCTCGACACGGGCCGAAATGTCTTGAAACAAGGCGGTGCGATAGCGGTGGGCGCGGTTGCGCTGATCGGTCTTGCCGGCGATGCGGCGGCGCAGGTGGCGGCAATGCCGCTCGCGGTCGCGCCGATGCCGACGAGCGCGGCGCAGGGCTTCACCTTCCGCGGCGCGATGAGCCAGGGCGGCATGCTCGTCGGCACCGTGCCCGCCGGCACGGTCTCGCTGGCGCTCGACGGCGCCGACATCCCGATGACGCCCGACGGCCGCTTCCTGGTCGCGTTCGGGCGCGACCACGGCCCGAGCGCCACGCTGGTGGCGACGCGCGGCGATCGCACGACGGTGGTCGATCGGCTCGCGATCGCGCCGGGCGTCTATCGGATCGAGGCATTGCCAATCCCCAAATATCAGCAGCCCGAGGCCGAGTTCCTCAAGATCCGCGCCGGCGAGCTCGACCAGATCAAGGCCGCGCGCGCGCAGGCGGCGACCTTGGTCAGCGACGGCTGGCGGCAGAGCTTCCAGTGGCCCGCCTTGGGCCGCGTCTCGGGCGCGTTCGGGGCGCAGCGCGTCTATAATGGCGAGAAGGGCAGCTACCACAGCGGCGAGGACATCGCGGTGCCGACGGGTACGCCGGTGCGTGCGCCCGCCGACGGCGTGGTGATCCTGGCGGCGAGCGGCGATCCGTTCACGCTCGAGGGGCATCTGCTGATGGTCGGCCACGGCATGGGGCTTGATTCGGCGTTCCTCCATCTCAGCCATATCGACGTGAAGGTCGGCGACGTGGTCAGGCGCGGCCAGGTGATCGGCGAGAGCGGCATGACCGGCCGCGCGACCGGCCCGCATCTCCACTGGGCGCTGACCTGGCGCGGCGAGCGGATCGATCCCAAGCTGGTGGCGGGGCCGATGACGGGGGGTGAACCGGCGGGGATGTCGAACCAATGACCGGAGGCAGCTTGGATGCCCTACTGAGAACAGCGTCAGGGCACTTCCAGGCGGGGCAGTTCACAGAAGCGATCGCATCTTATGGGCGATTGCTCGCCGCATACCCTGGCCTGCCAAACAGCTGGTTCAACCTCGCGATCGCGCAGCGCAGCGAACGGCAGTTTCAAGCCGCATTGGAAAGTTATCGCCATGCGCTCGATCTGGGTGTCGAACGGCCCGAGGAAGCCCATCTTCAAAGAGGGGTTATCTTTGCGGACGATTTGGGCGACAGCGACGCCGCCCGAAAGGAACTCGACGCTGCGCTGGCGCTCAATTCTCAATATGTTCCGGCGTTGCTCAATCTCGGCAATCTCCATGAAGACGTGGGCGACCGGGCATCGGCACGCGCGGCATATGATGCGATCATAGCGATAGATCCCGAGCATCCCTTGGCGCTCGCCCGGTTGGCCGGCGTGTCAGATTTGGAAGACGTGGACGATCCCCTATTGGCCAAGCTTGCGTCCAGGCTTGCCGATCCGGCGGCGAGCCCCGTGAACCGCGCTGATCTGGGGTATGCGCTTGGCGCAGCACTCGATCGGCTCGGCGCGTATGACGAGGCGTTCGCCGCGTACACCGCGGCAAATCAGGCGAGCCGGCAATTGGCGGCGCGGCTCGGCATTCAATATGACCGCGCTCGACAGAGCGGCTTCTTTGACAAGGTCGCCCATCTATTTCCCGGCCACGGGACAACCGACGGTCTCCAGCCTGCGGTTGCACCACTATTCATCTGCGGCATGTTTCGTTCGGGCTCCACGCTCTGCGAGCAGATTCTCGCGCGTCACGATCAGGTCGTCGCTGGTGGCGAGATCGCGGCACTGCCGGCGCTGATATCGAGATATCTGGCCCCATATCCCGAATCGGCGAAGTCCGAGGAGCGGATCGCAATGGTACGGCAAGCCTATCTTGCCGAGATAGCCACGCGCCGAGGGCGAGCAGCGATCTTGACCGATAAGCGCCCAGACAACTTCATTCATGTGGGGCTGATCAAGCGCATGTTTCCGGATGCGCGGATCATCCACACGGTGCGCAGCGAGCGTGATACGATCCTATCAGTCTATTTTCTTCACGCGGATCCAGCGATCGCCTACGCGACGGACCTCGGCGATATCGCGCACTATCAGAGCGAGCAGAAACGGTTGATGGATCATTGGCGATCATTATATCCCGACGATATCTTCGAGTTAGACTATGATCAGCTCGTCGCAAAACCCCGGCCGACGATAGAACGGATGCTCGAATTTTGCGGACTCCCTTGGCAGGACCAGGTGATGGACGCGTCGCGCTCCACGGCCGCTATTCGAACGGCGAGCAACTGGCAGGTTCGACAGCCGATCAGCCGTGGGTCATCCGGTCGGTGGGAACGATATCGTAAGCATCTCGGCCCGCTGCGTGGAGACGCGACATCATGACTGAGCAATGCCTGTGACGCAGCTTGACGAGCGGTCGCCGGGCGCATTGGCGCTGGCCAAATCCGGCGATCTTTCCGGTGCGATCAGAGTAGGCGAGGCCGAAATCGTCGGGGGATCTCGCGACCCGGGATTAGCGTTGCTCGTCGGAGTGCTCTGCTGTCGGACGGGCGATTTGGACCGCGGCATTACGCACCTCCGTCATGCGGTCGCGCTCGCGCCCAACGAACTCGCGGCAAAGGTAGAACTGTCGCGCGCGCTTCTATCGATCGGCGCCTATGCCGATGCGCGCGCCGTCGCTCAGCCACATGCCGATACGTCTACGCCGGGTGGTCGCGAGATGCAGCGGATCGTTGCGCATGCGCTCCTGCACGAAGAACAACCTGCCGCCGCGCAGGCGCTATACGACCAGCTCACGGCCGCAGATTCGAATGATTTTGAGAGTTGGCATGGTCTTGGTTCCACGTTGCTGGCGGCAGGCGACCCGGGGTCGGCAATTGCTCCCTTGACGCGCTCGATACGGCTTCGGCCGACCGTGGCGACCTATTGGATAGCCTTGGCGCGTGCGCAAATTTCGACCGCCGCATTCAACGAGGCCGTCGCCAGCGCTCGCCGGGCTGTGGCACTCGCGCCTGGCGATCCGTCGGCAAACCTGTCATTGGGTCAAGCCTTGATAGGCCTGCAGCAGTGGGAGGAGGCGCTGGTCGTTCTCGCGCACGCACGCGAATCGACGGGCATTAATGCCGGGCTGCTTACAGAGATCGCTGGCGCCGAGCTGCAGTGCAAGGCGTTCGAGCGGGCCGAGGCATCCTATCGTGCCGCACTTGCTCTGGTCCCCGATTTTAGTCCCGCTTTCCTCGGCCTTGGAAAATTGCTGGAACGGATCAATCGTCTCGCTGATCTTACCACGCTGTTGGACGAGGCCGACGCGCAGGGAATAGGATCCGATACGACGGCCTTGCTCCGCGCGCAGGCGTTGCGCGGCAGTGGCGACCTCGAGGCGGCTCTGGCCGCTGCTCGAAGCGCTCCGCACGATGTCGATACGGCGCGCCGGGCGCAGTTTATCGGGGAAATCGCCGATCGGCTGGGCGATGTCGATGCCGCATTCGACGCCTTTTCAGAGGCAAATGCCGCTTTGGCACGCGATGCCGGCGAGGTTGGGAAATCAGAGCGATATCACGAGAAAATACGAGGACTGTCGGCAATCCTAACCACCCAATGGCATGCTAATTGGTCGTCGGCGCGTCCTTCGGTCGGGAGAAGCGCGCCACTTTTCATTTTCGGGTTTCCGCGCTCAGGAACAACGCTGATTGATACGATGCTCATCGGCCATCCCGATACGGTGGTGCTTGAGGAAGAAGGCGTCATTCACCGCACCGCCGAGCGACTCGGCTCAGCTGACGAATTGCGCGACCTTTCGGTCGGAGAGCTCGATAGTTACCGAAAGGCCTATTTCAGCGAGGTCGACCGCCTAGCGCCGAATGCGCTGGGCCGGCTCGTCGTCGACAAGGATCCGCTCGGGCTTATCAGCGCGCCGTTACTCCATAGGATGTTTCCGGACGCCCGCTACGTTTTCGCGCAGCGACACCCGTGCGACGTTGTGCTCAGTTGCTTCATCATCAGTGCGCGGCTCAATCTTGAACTCGGTCATTTTTTTGATTTGGCGAGCACCGCGCGTCTTTACGATCGCGTGATGAGCTATTGGGAAAAATGCTGCACCGTCTTGCCGTTGGATGTTCACACGGTGCGATACGAGAGCTTGATAGAGGACACGCAGGGTCAATTGCGGCAGCTTGCCGACTTTGCCGGGCTCGATTGGGATCCGCGACTGATGGAGCACCAGTCAAACGCCGCGGCACGCGAGTTCATCGGATCGCCAAGCTACGCGCAGGTTGCCGAGCCAATCTACAAGCGCGCGCAGGGACGCTGGCTACGCTACCGGCGGCAAATGGAGCCGGTGCTGCCCATCCTCACACCGTGGATCGAGAAGATGGGCTACGCGCTCGACTGATCTCAGTGTCGCTATCCGGCGAATCGGTCCGGCAGCTCCGCTATATCGGTGCGCCATGTTCGACTTGCTCGGCTTCCATGATGCGTGCGACCGCCGCGCGCTCGGTCGCGCTCAATTCGGGATGCCAGACGTCGATGATCAAGACAACGCGCGGCAGGTCGCTGTCGTTCGCAGCTTCGTGCTCAATCGTATCGTCGAAAATCATCGCTTCGCCGACGCGCCATTCCCGACGTTCGGCTCCGACCCGGAACCAGCAGTTGGGCGGGACGACGAGCGGCAGGTGGCAGACGAGCCGCGTATTCGCGACACCGGTATGGGGGGGGATGCGTGTATGCGGACGCAGCAGCGAGAACATTGCATTGGGCGAGCGGCCGGCGATGCGAGGCTGCGGAATCGCCTGCAGCACCGCCATTGTGGCAGGGCAATGGCGGGCATTCTCAACGATCCGTTGGCCCCCGCGCAGCAGGTGAAACGCCGTCCAGTCCATCGAATGATTGAGCGCCTTCCATTGGCGAACGGGCGCATCGTCGCCATATTGGATGTAGGGCACGGCAGCGCTGGTGCTCAACGCAATCAGGGCCTCGCATTCTGCCAGTATGTCGTCGGTCGCAGCCTCGAGTTGCGCGACCCACGGGAAGCTGGCCGTCCGGTGAAATTCCCGTTCGACCAGGCCGGGATAGTGGTAGTGGCTCGGCTCCGAGTGGAACACGCGCGTCTGGCGCAGCCCATTGGTCTTGAAGCGGGCTAGGCTCGCGCGTTCGGCGTCATCCAGCGCGGGGTCCTCGTCGATCGCATGCTGCCACGTCGCAGCGATTCTGGAACGATATTGATCGCTCCTGGCGCGCGCATGATCGAGCAGAGCCTGCAACTCCGGAGGCACGGTGTCATCGCCCTGCGGGCCTTGGGCGAGCGCGCGGATATAGGCGCGATCGGCTTCCTGTCGATCGCCCTTGGCCTCGAGGAGCCGGGCACGGCTGATCAGGGCTGTGAAATGTAGGGGATCAACGCGCAGTGCCCCGGCGACGGCAACAAGCGCCGCTTCGGCATCGCCCGAGGCGCGGCGCATTGCCGCGAGCTTGAGCCAGGCCTCGATGTTTTCGGGTTGCCGTTCGACGATGCGCTCGAGCAGGCGCCGCGCTTCGACAAAATTCCTAGCGGCGGCGGCGTGATCGGCCGCCGCCTCTTCGGGATCGGCGGCAGAGACAAGTGACGAGGCCGGTTCCATCGATTGACTATAACACGGGAGGTCCAAAAAAAAACGGCGGGCACGAAGCCCGCCGTCAGTATGTGCGGAATCGGAGCTCGCTTTACAGGTCGAGCGTTGCACCGAAGAAGACGTAGCGACCGAGCACGTCATAGACCTGCGAGAAGCTGTTGCCGTTCTCGGATCCCAGACCCAGCCCGTTGATCGGCGGCTGCTTGTCGAGGATGTTGTTGATGCCAGCGCGCAGCGTCAGCTTGTCGGCGAGCGGGACCGTCGTCGACAAGTCGAAGTAGCTGTACGCCTTGATCTTGGCGTCGGTCGGGTTCGGCGTCGCCTCACCCGTATCCGGGTTCAAGGCATCGTTCTTGACGTGCGAGAAATAACGCCAGCCGAGCTGAATGCCGGGCCCCGAGGCCGAGGTGAAGGTCAGCTTGGCATTGTGGCGCCACTTCGGGCTGGGCGTGCCGCAATCCCGGCCAAAATAGCCGGCGCAGTCATAGCCCTGACCGTAGTTCAGCTCATGCAGCCAGGTGCCGACGATGCTCGCGCCGAGCGTGCCATAATCACCAAGCGGCATGCTGTACGCCAGGTTGACATCGATGCCGCTCGTCTTGGTCGTTCCGGTCACGTTCTGCAGCGTATCGACAACATAGCCAGCGGTGGTCCGGAAGAGACTGCCGTTGGGATCACGATGG
The DNA here is from genome assembly GCA_903871605.1 of uncultured Sphingomonadaceae bacterium. Taxonomy (GTDB): domain Bacteria; phylum Pseudomonadota; class Alphaproteobacteria; order Sphingomonadales; family Sphingomonadaceae; genus Solisphingomonas. Next base: position 26,688 of record CAIQHF010000012.1, on the reverse strand, counting down.
ATCAGACCGCAATACTGAGCCGAACCGGTCGTGACGCACTGGTTGAGGATGTTGTCCGCACCCAGCGTACCGATCGAATTCTTGATCTTGATGCGGAAGTAATCGACCGTTGCCGTAAAGCCCTTGAGGAAGCTCGGCGTCAGCACGACGCCGCCGGTGATCGAGTTGGCGACTTCCGGCGTAAGAGCGGTATTGCCGCCGAGGAAGCCGTTATACTGCTGCGCCGGGTTCGGGTTGATATGGCCGAACTGAGCGGCCGTCACGCCGGTGTTGGCGCACTGTGCGGCGGTGAAGCCGTTGACCGTCCCGTTTGCCGCAATCGTACCCGCGCACGGATCGGACGAGCCATCGAGACCAACGAGGTTGGGACCGAACAGTTCGCTGATGTTCGGCGCGCGTACGGCGCGGTTATAGGTGCCGCGCAGTTTGACGTCGCGGACCGGCGACCACTCGATTTCGCCCTTGAACGTGTTCGTGTTGAAGTGATTGCCCGTACCCAGAACCGAATAGCGCGACCGGCGATAGCCGCCGTTGAGCGTCAGGTCCTGGAAGAACGGCCGATCCTGGATCAGCGGCAACGAGGCCTCAACGAACGCTTCCTTGACGTCGAACGCGCCCTGGATGTCCTGCGGCGCCGATCCGAAGCCGGCGAGGTCGCCGCTGCTGGCGGCAGCGTCGTAGTGATACTCGCTGGTTTCCTTACGATACTCGACGCCGACGTTCAGCGAGAAGCCGGTGTGCGCCATCGGGCTGGTCAAGCCATACTCGCCACCCAGGAAGGTGACCGAGGCATCGGCAACCTGCTCGGTGTTGGTGCCCGAGGCGAACGACGGCACTGACAGATAGTCGAGCGCTGCCTGGGTGACGCCGCCGTCCTGGAAGATGTTGTACGGCACGCAGGCGCCGCCCGAGGCGCAGACCGGCAAGCCGGTCGTCGGATCGGTGATGACGTCAAGCGCATTGGTTAGCTTCGAGATCGAGAAGTAGCCAGACTGGCGCTCCTGCTGGGTCGTGCGGCCATACTGGTAATAGGCGTCGTAGCTCAGGCCCTTGGCGATATCGCCCTTGGCACCGATCACGCCGCGATACTGCGTGTGCTCGATCGTATCGATGCGCCCGCCGCCCTCGACGTTGCGACGGCCGATATAGACCATGCCGCTGGTGCCGTCCGGGGTCAGGTTGCTCGGCTGGCAGATGATGCTCACTTCCTGCGCGGAAAGCAGCGGGTTGTCGCAGTTGACCGTGCTGGTCGAGAAGAAGTCGCCCGACGCCGCGATCTGCGTCTGCGTCTTGTCGTCCATGAACATGAATTCCATGTACGGCTTGAAGGCGTCGCTCACATTGTAGTGCGCGAAGAAGCCCGCGGTATAGCGCTCGTCGTTGCGCTGGTAATAGTTGGTCGGGGCGTAGTTGTAGATCGACGGTCCCGGCAGCAGATCATGACCCGAAACGTGATAATAGCTGTAGGGATTGATCGTCAGGAAGGTGGCCGGGAACGCCGTCGGCGAGCCGCCGCAGGTGAAGTTGCCGGCAGCATGCGAGGCGAGCGTACAGGCCGAATAATCACGCGCATCCTGGGTGATCGCGTTGATCTTGCGGTAGCTGCCATAGGCGGTGACGTGGCCGCGATTGTCGTCGAAGCCCGCGCCGATCACGGCGGTCACATCGACCGTGCCGCCGTCGACGGTGTTGCCGGTCGGGTAACCAAAGCCTGCGTTCTTGAGCGCGTCGGTGATGTTGCTGCCGGCGCGGTTGTCGTGCTGATAGAAGCTGTACTGCCCGTCCAGCTTGAAGCCGCTATAATCGGTGTCCATGACGAAGTTGACGACACCTGCGACGGCGTCCGCGCCGTAGACCGACGAGGCGCCGCCGGTGAAGATGTCGACGCGCTTGATCAGCGACGCAGGGATCATGTTGATATCGGCGGCGGAGTCGGCGGAAGCCGGGTCGCCCGGGACGAGGCGGCGGCCGTTGACCAGCGTCAGCGTGCGGCTGGTGCCGAGGCCGCGAAGATCGATCTCGGCGGTACCGGTGCCGCCGTTGTTGATGGTGCTCGACTGATCGGCGAAGACCTGCGGAAGCTGGTTGAGGAGATCCTCGACGCGGGTCGTGCCGAACTGCTTGATCTGCTGCGAGCCGACGATCGTGACGGGGCTGGCCGATTCGAGATCGGGATGCGGAATGCGCGAGCCCGTGACGACGATTTCACCGGCATTGTTCGAACCGTCGCTGGATGCGACCGAATTGGCGCCGGCGACCGAGGTCTGGCAGGCCGCATCGGTGCTTCCGGGCGTGCACGACGGATTCGAGGCCGCGGGGCCGATCGGCGCGGCGCTCCCCGCCGACGTCTGAGCGTAGGCGGGAGCAGCGAAAACTGCTCCGGCAACGATCGTCGAGGCGAGCAGTCGCCGCTTCATCAAATAAGAACTCATCGGTAATCCCCTTAATTTTCCAGCGCAGCGCCATCTCGTGTCAGGCGCGCCCCTGGCCATGTTGCTACAGGATGAACAAACGGTGGATCAATTGTTGCTGTGCGGTCGCAGCATTAAGACGGATCGATGTGCTCTGATGGCAACAGGTGCGTGGCAGCGCGACATTGTCGCAAGAGGCACCGTCGCCTAAGGTCATACCGTTCCGTTCGGAGGTTGCCGTGGCCAATGCCCCCCTGTTCCGCTCGACAATGCTTGCGCTTGTGATGTTTGGCGCGTCGGCCGCCATCGCCAAGCCGGCATCGGCAGTTGCGCCGGCGGTGTTGCAAAACGTCATCAATTGCCGCGCGATCGTCGACGACAAGGCGCGGCTGCGATGCTTCGACGACGGAGTGGCGCAGCTTGATACGGCCAACTCGCATGGCGATATCGCGGTGTTCGACAAGGATGCGGTGGTCCGCACGCGCCGCGCGCTGTTCGGCTTCACCATGCCCAGTCTCGACATTTTCAGCCATCGCACGGGCGACGCGGCGCGCGACGCTCAGGACAGCGAGATGCAGGAGATCACGGCCAAGATCGGCGCTGCGGCGCAGGGTGCCGAGGGTTGGGTGTTCACGCTGGACGACGGTGCCCGCTGGGCGCAGAGCGACGACGTGGTCCTCGGGCGCGCGCCGAAGGCCGGCATGACCGTCGTCATCCGGCGCGGCCCGCTCGGCAGCTTCAAGATGAGGGTTGCGAACGGACCTTCGATAAAGGTCCGCCGCGTCAGCTGATCATCTTATCCCGCCGCGTTGACCGTCGACCGGCGGCTCACACCACCGCCAGCTTCAAAGCCCCATCCCCCTCGTCGACATGGACGGTGGCGCCATCGGGCACCTCGCCGCGCAGCAGCAGGTCGGCGAGCGGATCCTGCAAATAGCGCTGCACCGCGCGCTTGAGTGGCCGTGCGCCATAGACCGGATCGTAGCCGACCCGCCCCAGCCACGCACGCGCCGCATCGGTCAGATCCAGCGCGATCTTGCGGTCGGCGAGCAGCTTGCCGATCCGCGCCACCTGGATATCGACGATCGGCGCCATGTGCGCGACGCCGAGCCGGTGGAACAGGATGATCTCGTCCAGCCGATTGAGGAACTCCGGCCGAAAATGCGCGCGCACGATCTCCATCACCTGCGGCTCGACGCTCGCCACCGGCTGATCCTCGCCAAGTGACGTCAGGAATTGCGAACCGAGGTTGGAGGTCAGCACGATGATCGTATTGGTGAAGTCGACCGTCCGCCCCTGGCTGTCGGTCAGCCGCCCGTCGTCGAGCACCTGCAACAGGATGTTGAACACATCCGGATGCGCCTTCTCGACCTCGTCGAACAACACGACCTGATATGGCCGGCGCCGCACCGCCTCGGTGAGCGTGCCGCCTTCCTCGTAGCCGACATAGCCCGGGGGCGCGCCGACGAGGCGGGCGACCGAATGCTTCTCCATATATTCGGACATGTCGATGCGGACCATCGCCTGGTCGTCGTCGAACAAATAGCCCGCGAGCGCGCGCGTCAGCTCGGTCTTGCCGACGCCGGTCGGCCCCAGGAACAGGAAGGAGCCGAGCGGTCGGTTGGGATCCTGCAACCCGGCGCGCGAACGGCGCACGGCGCGGCTGACGGCCTCCACCGCCTGCGCCTGGCCGATCACGCGCTTGCCGATCGTCTCCTCCATGCGGAGCAGCTTCTCGCGCTCGCCGGCGAGCATCCGCTCCATCGGGATGCCCGTCCAGCGCGCGACGATCGCGGCGATGTCCTCGCTGGTCACCTCCTCGCGCAGCATCGCCGACTGCGAGGCGTCGGCGGCCTCGGCGAGCTTGCGCTCAAGCCCGGGGATGACGCCGTAGGAGAGCTCGCCCGCCTTGGCGAGATCGCCCGCGCGCTGCGCCTGCTCGAGCTGGAGCCGCGCCGCGTCGAGCTGCTCGTTGAGCTTGGCGCCGGCCTGGATCTTCTCCTTCTCGCCCTGCCAGCGGGTGGTGAGCGCTGCGGATTCCTCCTCGAGCCGCGCGAGCTCCTGCTCGAGCGTCGCGAGCCGGTCGCGCGAGGGCTGGTCCTGCTCGCGTTTGAGCGCCTCGCGCTCGATCTTGAGCTGGATGATGCGGCGATCGAGCGTCTCGATCTCCTCGGGCTTGCTCTCGACCTCCATGCGCAGCCGCGACGCGGCCTCGTCCATCAGGTCGATCGCCTTGTCGGGCAGGAAGCGGTCGGTGATATAGCGGTTGCTCAGCGTGGCCGCGGCGACGATCGCGCCATCGGTGATCCTGACACCGTGGTGCAGCTCGTATTTCTCCTTCAGGCCGCGCAGGATCGAGATCGTGTCCTCGACCGTCGGCTCGCCGACGAAGACGGGCTGGAAGCGCCGCTGCAGCGCCGGGTCCTTCTCGACATATTTGCGATACTCGTCGAGCGTGGTCGCGCCGATGCAATGCAGTTCGCCGCGCGCGAGCGCGGGCTTGAGCAGATTGCCCGCGTCCATCGCACCCTCGGATTTGCCAGCGCCGATCAGCGTGTGCATCTCGTCGATGAACAGGATGATCTGGCCCTCGGCGCCCTTGACCTCGTCGAGCACGCCTTTCAGCCGTTCCTCGAATTCGCCGCGATATTTGGCGCCGGCGATGAGCGAGCCCATGTCGAGCGCCATCAGCTTGCGGTCCTTGAGCGTGTCGGGCACGTCGCCATTGGCGATGCGCAGCGCGAGCCCTTCGGCGATCGCGGTCTTGCCGACGCCCGGGTCGCCGATCAGCACCGGGTTGTTCTTGGTGCGGCGCGCGAGAATCTGGATCGTGCGGCGGATCTCCTCGTCGCGGCCGATCACCGGATCGAGCTTGCCGCTGCGTGCCGCCTCGGTCAGGTCGCGCGCGAACTTCTTGAGCGCATCGTAGCGATCCTCGGCGGACGCGGTGTCGGCGGTGCGGCCGCCGCGCAGCTCGACGATCGCGGCGTTGATCCCCTCGGCGGTCGCGCCGGCGGCCGCGAGCGCCTTGCCCGCGGTGGTCGCCGGGCTGAGCGCGCAGGCGAGCAGCAGCCGCTCGACGGTGACGTAGCTGTCGCCCGCCTTCTTGGCGACCTGCTCGGCGGTATCGAGCAGGCGGACGAGATCATTGTCGAGCTGCGGCGTCTGCTGCGCGCCACCGCCCGAGACCTGCGGAATTTTCGCGAGCGCGGCGTCGGTGTCGCGCAATGCGACCTTCGCGTCGCCGCCGGCCTTGGCGATCAGACCCGAAGCCATGCCTTCATTGTCTTCGAGCAGCGCCTTGAGCAGATGCTCGGGCGCGATGCGTTGGTGGTTCATGCGGATCGCGACGGTCTGTGCCGACTGGAGGAAGCCTTTGGCGCGATCGGTGAATTTTTCGAGGTCCATGACGCTCCCCTGGAGATTGGTTGGTCGGCATATGGTGTGACTTATATGCCACACAAGGCGCGACAGGCAATTTATGCTGCTCGGCTATGATTGTAGCTTGTGGTGTTTACGGCGTTGCGCCCCGGGGCCATCGCGCGACGTTGCAGGAACATCGCGGTTCGCGCGCGGACCGCCTGCCGCGCCGGCTCGAGCGCTTAGGGCATCGCCGCCGTCAGGCCGTTGCGGTGGCGCGCCGCGGCTCTATGGTGGCGCGCCTGCCGATCTCCCGAAGGTGCGATATTGATGCGTTTCCGTATGCCCGCCCTGCTGCTCGCCTCCGTCGCATTCGCGCCGCTTTCGGCCGCGTCCCACCGTGAGGTCGCGCCGCTGGCCAAGCCCGCGCCGCTGGCCGCGATCGCGGCGCAGGTGAAGCTGCCTTACGAAGAATTCACGCTGGCCAACGGCTTGCGCGTCGTCGTCTCGACCGATCGCAAGGCGCCCGTCGTCGCGGTGTCGGTCTGGTATCATGCCGGCTCCAAGGACGAGCCGGCGGGCAAGACCGGGTTCGCGCACCTTTTCGAGCATCTGATGTTCAACGGGTCGGAGAATGCGCCCGGCGATTATTTCGGCCCGCTCGAGAAGGTCGGCGCGACCGACTATAACGGCACCACCAGCTTCGACCGCACCAATTTCTTCGAGACCGTGCCGACGCCCGCGCTGCCGCTCGCGCTGTTCATGGAAAGCGACCGGATGGGGCATCTGCTCGGCGCGGTCGGCCAGCCGACGCTCGATCGCCAGCGCGGCGTCGTCCAGAACGAGAAGAGACAGGACGACAACCAGCCCTACGGCCTCGTCCAATATGCCGAGCAACAGGCGCTCTATCCCGCGGACAATCCCTATCATCACACCACGATCGGCTCGATGGCCGATCTCGATCAGGCGAGCCTCGGCGACGTGCGGGCGTGGTTTCGCGGTCATTATGGGCCGAACAACGCGGTGCTGGTGCTCGCCGGCGATATCGATGTCGCGACCGCGAAGCCGCTGGTCGAGACCTATTTCGGTGACATCGCGCGCGGCCCGCAGCCGGAGCCGACGCTCGCGCCCGTGCCGACGCTGGCCGCGCGCAAGGACGAGCTGCTCCACGACCAGGTCGCGACGACGCGGCTGTACCGCGAATGGACCGTCCCGGGCTGGACCGATCCCGCGATGGTGCCGCTCGACATCGCCTCGAGCATCCTCGGCGGTCTCGCCAGTTCGCGGCTGGACAACATATTGGTCCGCAAGCAGAGCGTCGCGGTGTCGGCCAGTGCCAGTGTCGAGCCGCTCGAGCGCGTCGGCGAGTTCCAGGTTGCGGTCGACGTCAAGCCGGGGGTCGATCCGGCGATGGTCGGCAAGCAGCTCGATGCGATCATCGCCGATTTCGTCGCGCACGGGCCGACCGCCGACGAGATCCAGCGTGCGGTGACGCAGGAGATTGCCGGCCGCATGTTCGGGCTCGAGAAGGTTGGCGGCTTCAACGGCCGCGCGGCGCTGCTTGCGCAGGGCGCGGTCTATGCCAATGATCCGGGCTTCTACGAAAAGCAGCTCGCCCAATATGCTGCGGCGACGCCGGCTTCGGTAAGGGCCGTCTTGCAGCGCTGGCTGACGCGTCCGGTCTATGCGCTCACCGTCGCGCCGGGCAAGCGCGCACCCTATGAGGAGGCCAAGGCGGGCCAGGCCGACGGCAAGGCAGTCCCCGCCGCGCAGGAGGTCGCCGCCAGCAGTGCCGCGCCAGTCACCGGCCCCAGGCGGCTGCCACCGCCGGTCGGCGACATCGTCAATCTCGCCTATCCGGCGATCACGCGCGATACGCTCTCAAACGGCATCAAGATCGCCTATGCGCAGCGCCCGGGCCTGCCGATCAGCCGCTTCGCGCTGACCTTCGACGCGGGCTTCGCCGCCGATCCCAAGGCCGCGCTCGGCACCGAGGCGCTGGTGCTCAGCCTGCTCGACGAGGGGACGCCGACGCGCTCGTCGGCCGATATCGCCGCCGAGCAGGAGCGGCTCGGCTCGCGGATCGCGGCCGGGGCATCGATGGATCGCGCCGAGCTCGATCTCGCCAGCCTGACCGCCAATCTGACGCCCGCGCTCGACCTGTTCGCCGATGTGATGCTCCACCCGACGTTCGTCGAGATCGCGCGCGTCAAGGGCGAGCAGCTCACCGCGATCCAGTCCGAGCTCAACGATCCCGAAGGTATCGCGGCGCGCACGATGCCCGGCCTGATCTACGGCGCGGGCCACCCTTACGGCGTTCCGGCGAGCGGCACCGGCGATCCCGCCGCCGTGGCGAGGCTGACCAAGGCCGATCTGGTCGCGTTCAAGAATCGCTGGTTGCAGCCGGCCGACACGACGATCTTCATCGTCTCCGATCTTCCGCTCGCGACGCTCAAACCGATGCTCGAGCAGCGATTCGGGACGTGGACGGCGTCGGCGCCCGTCGGCGTCAAGCCGATCGAGCTGCCCATTCCGATGCCGCGTCCGCGGATCGTGCTGATCGATCGTGGCCCCTCGCCGCAATCGGTGATCCAGGCTGGCGAGGTGACGACCGTCCATGGCACCGACGATCTGCTCCCGCTGATCTCCGCCAACGATGCGCTCGGCGGCAGCTTCCTGTCGCGGCTCAACACCGACATACGCGAGACCAGGGCGTGGTCCTACGGGGTGCAGGCCGGCATTTCGCGCTATGTCGGGCGCGTGCCCTATCAGCTCGCGGCGCCCGTCCAGACCGACAAGACCGGTCCCGCAATCAAGGCGATGCTCGGCGACATGACCGCGTTCCTCACCACCGCGCCGCTGACGCAGGCCGAGCGCGACCGGACGATCCAGCGCAGCATCCGCGAGCTGCCTGGCCAGTTCGAGGATGGCTCGGCGTTGCTCGACGCGATGCAGCGCAACGACATGCTCAAGCGGCCCGACGATTTCTACAATCATGTCGCGGATCGCTATCGCGCGCTGACCGTCGATCAGCTCAACATGGCGGCGCGCGCGAGCATCAAGCCCGATCGTCTCGTCTGGGTGGTGGTGGGCGATGCCGCCAGCGTGAAGCCGCAGCTCGATGCGCTCGGCTTGCCGGTGGAGGTAGTCAAGGCGCCAGCGGGGCAGTAAGAGGCTTCAAACTAACGTAAACGGAAAGGATCGCGTCATGGCAGCTATCGATGGTCAGTGGGATTGCGTCGCGCAGTCGCCGATGGGCGAGCAGACCTCGGTGTTGACGCTGACCAGCAAGCCCGACGGCAGCTTCGCGGGAACCAACAGCGGCACGCTGGGCTCGCTCGACGTCACCGACGGGCAGGTGACGGGCGATCAGGTCAGCTTCAAGATGGAACTCAAGGTGCCGTTCCCGATGACGCTGACCGTCGAAGGCGCGCTTGCCGGCGACGTCATGGAAGGCACGATCGACACCGGCGCGTTCGGCAAGTTCCCGGTCAAGGCGACGCGCAAGGCGTAAGCGCGTCGCGGCAGACCTCCCTCTCCCCGACGGGGAGAGGGTCAGGGTGAGGGGGAGCGACGCGGCAGCGTCGCGTCCTACCGCGAAGGTCGGCCACCCTCACCCAACCCTATCCCTCAAGCGAAAGGGCTTTGCGGCGCAGGCAGCCTTACCGCTTCACCCGCGTCACATGCCCCATCTTGCGGCCCGGCCGGATCGTCTTGCCGTAGAGGTGGAGATGCGCCTCGGGCTCGGCGAGGATCGTTGGCCAGCGCTCGGCGGCGTTTCCGATCAGATTGTCCATCGCGACCGCGCGGCCAGTCAGCGCGGTCGATCCGAGCGGCAGCCCGCAGATCGCGCGGACATGGTTCTCGAATTGCGAGGTGACCGCCCCCTCGATCGTCCAATGTCCCGAATTGTGCACGCGCGGCGCCATCTCGTTGAAGATCGGGCCATCGGCACCTGCGAAATATTCGACCGCCATCACGCCGACATAGCCGAGCGCATCGGCGAGCCGGCGGGTGTGCGCGATCGCGGCATCGGCCTGTGCCGCGACAACGCCCGACGGCGGCACGCTCGAGCGTGCCAGGATGCCGTCGTCATGCACGTTGGTGACCGGATCCCAGGCGACGCTGCGCCCGTCGGCGGTCCGCGCGATCAGCACCGAATATTCGACCTCGAAGCGCACGAAGCCCTCGAGCACCGCGGGCTGGCCGCCGATCGTCCGCCATGCGTCGGCGGCGTCGTCGTCGGCAGCGGCGTGCAGCCGCGCCTGGCCCTTGCCGTCATAGCCGAAGCGCCGCGTCTTGAGGATCGCCGGCGCGCCGATCTCGGCGATCGCGTCCCGCAACTCGGCGAGCGAGGCGACCGCGGTCCAGCGCGCGGTGGGCAGGCCATGTCGCCCGGCGAACGCCTTTTCGAGCGCGCGATCCTGCGCGATCCTGAGCGCCTCGACCGACGGGTGGAACGGCCGCACCCCCTCGCTCACGCCCAGCGCCTCGACCGGCAGGTTTTCGAACTCGTAGGTGACGACGTCGCACGCCTCGGCGAAGCCTCTCAGCGCATGCGCGTCGTCATAGGCGCCGCGCGTCCAGGTCGCGGCGACTTCGGCGGCCGGGCCGGTCGCCTCGGGCGCGAAGACGTGGCTGCGATAGCCCAGATTCGCGCCGGCGATGGCGAGCATCCGGCCGAGTTGCCCGCCGCCGATGATGCCGATCGTCGAGCCGGGCGGGACGATCATTCGGGCGCTTCGCCCACCGATTGCGTCTGGCGGGCACGCCAGTCCGCGAGGCGGCCGGCCAGCGCGGCGTCGCCGTTGGCGAGGATCGCGGCAGCGAGCAATGCGGCGTTGACCGCACCCGCCTTGCCGATCGCGAGTGTGCCGACGGGAACGCCGGCGGGCATCTGGACGATCGACAGCAGGCTGTCCATGCCGGAGAGCGCCTTCGATTCGATCGGCACGCCGAGCACGGGCAGCGGCGTCATCGCGGCGCACATGCCGGGCAGGTGCGCGGCGCCGCCCGCCCCCGCGATCACCACCTTGAGCCCGCGCCCCTGGGCACCCTTGGCATAGTCGTACAGCCGATCGGGGGTACGGTGCGCGGAGACGACCTTCGCCTCGTGCGCGACGCCGAGCGCGTCGAGCGTCTCGGCGGCGTGGCGCATCGTCTCCCAGTCGGAGCGGCTGCCCATGATGATGCCGATAAGCGGCGAAGTGGTCATCGGCGTGAAAGGCCCGAGCAAAAGGAAGCGGAGGGCTTAGCGGCGGGGCGGCGGCGAGGCAATTGCGATTGCCGCTGCTTCCCGCTCTGGGGGAGGGGGCTTACCGCTCGCTCAGATAATAACGGTCGGTCGTGGTGAGCGATGCGTCGAGCTCGAAGACGATCGGCTGGCCGGTCGGGATCTCGAGGCTGACGATTTCGTCGTCGGCAATGCCCGACAGGTGCTTGACCAGCGCGCGCAGCGAATTGCCGTGCGCCGAGATCACGACGCGCGCGCCGGCCTTGAGCACCGGCGCGATCGTCTGCTCCCAATAGGGCAGCACGCGCGCGATCGTATCCTTGAGGCTTTCGGTCGCCGGAATGGCGATGCCGGCGTAGCGGCGATCCGTCGACAGATCGAACGCCGAGCCCGCCTCGAGTACCGGCGGCGGGATGTCGAAGCTGCGGCGCCAGATCTTGACCTGCTCATCGCCATGCTTGGCCGCGGTCTCGGCCTTGTCGAGCCCGGTCAGCCCGCCATAATGGCGCTCGTTGAGGTGCCAGTCCTTCTCGACCGGGAGCCACAGCCGCCCCATCTCCTCGAGCGCGATGTTGAGCGTCTTGATCGCGCGCGTCTGAACGCTCGTGAAGCAACGGTCGAAGTCGAAGCCCTTTTCGGCGAGCAGCCGCCCCGCCGCCTTGGCCTCCTCGATGCCCTTGTCGGTGAGGTTGACGTCCCACCAGCCGGTGAAGCGGTTTTCGAGGTTCCAGGCGGACTGGCCGTGGCGGATCAGGACGAGGCGGGGCATGGGTTCTCCGGCGTGATATGGCCTGCCCTAACCCGCCATCCCGCGTCTTGCCAGCGTCGGTTGGCATCTCGTCGGGTCGGCAGGGTGGGCGCCGTGGTTGCCGCCGTCGGATCCGGGTCTGTGTGGCAATGAGGATGCGGGTGAAGCGGGGTCAGAGCGCGCCGATGATGTCGTGGAGCGCGCCGAGGCAATCGCGCGCCAGCTGCTTCGATCGCTCGGGCGACCAGCCATATTCGGGATCGGGCAGGTCGTCATTGTCCTTGAAGGGCATCTCGAGCGTCATCGCGACGCAGCCGAATCGCTCGGCCAGCTGGTTGGTCGACATCGCCAGGTTGGCGCGGCCCTTGGGGGTGGTGCCATAGCCCTTGGCCTTCTGGAAATCGGGCGTCCGCGCGACCAGCGCGTCCTGATAGCGCGCATAGAGAGCGGATTGCGTCCCGGTAAGCGAGGGTATGCCCTCGAAGCCGGCGAGGAAAACCGCCGCGATCGCCTCGTCGCCATGCACGTCCATCGCGAAGTCCACGCCGGTTGCATCCATCGCGTTGCGGACGCACAGCACTTCGGGCGAGCGCTCCGGCGTCGGCTCGTGCCATTCGCGGTTGAGGTTCACGCCCGCGGCATTGGTGCGCAGATGGCCGCGATAGCTGCCGTCGGGGTTCATGTTGGGAACGATGTGGAAGGTCGCCTTTTGGCGGAGCGAGCGGGCGATCGGATCGGCCGCGTCGGTCAGCGCCTCGAGCGCGCCCTCCATCCACCATTCCGCCATCGATTCGCCAGGATGCTGGCGGGCATAGAGCCAGAGCTTCAGCGGACCCTCGCCGAGCGTCAGGCAATCCATCTCGCGTCCGTCGAGCGTCCGCCCGAGCGAGGTCAGCGTCACGCCCGGCATCTCGGCGACCTGTGCCACGAGATCGTGGTGCCGCTCCATCGAATACGGGGCGAAATAGGCGAACCACACGGCGTCGCCCGCCGCCTCGTGCGTGAAGCGCAGCACGCCATCGGCATAGGCGCTGTCGGCGACGCGGCGCCAGGTGACGCGGTCGTCGGACCAGCAGGGATGATAATTCTCCCAGCCGCCCGGATAGGCCGAACCGCCGGCATTGGCGATCGCATAGCTTACCGGCCGACCGCGCACGCCAAGCGCACGGAAGTGGAACCACTGGTAGAAGTCCGAATCCTTGTCGTGCTCGATCTCGAGCGTGACCTGATCGTCGGCGATGGCGGTCGGGCGGATGTTGCCGCTGTCGAAGGCGGCGGAAATGAGAATCGTCATTTCACCGTGATAGAGCGCCCCGATTCGCCGGGGAAGCCCACGAACAGCGCGTGCGCGAGCTTTGCCGCGGCCGCCTGCGGCGAGGCGTCGGGCGCCTGGCCACGGGCCTCGGTCTGCGCGCGCCCTTCCCAGATCGCGGTGCCGTCCGAGCGGCGCTTGATCTGCACGCGCATCCGCGTGCCGACGAGGAAGCGCTCCTGATGGTCGCCGATCGGCACGGTGCCGCCGACATCGCCGCCGAAGCCGCCGTGCCGGCCGAAGCTCCCCCCGCCGATGCCGACGCTCAGCGCCGCACCGTGCGGGCGTGGATCGGGGCGCGCGCCGCGATCGACCGCGACGGTGACGACGAGCTCGGACGACGCCACGTCGGGCGCGCGGGTGAAGCCCAGATGCACCAATTCGCCCGCGACGATGTCGTTATAGGTCGAGAGCTCGATACTGTCCGCCGCCATCTGCGCGCCAGGGCCCGCCATCGGTGCCGTCTCGACGGTGAAGCTGCCCGGTGCGATCGGCTGCGCGAGGTGGAAGCGCGTGACCTGCACGGGCTGGGCGGTATCGCAGCCCGCGAGCGCGAGCGCGGCGCCCAGGGCGAGGCCGGTGGAGGCGAGACGGAGAGCAGAGCTGCGCGACATGACCATAGGTGCCTCATTCGGAAAAACGCGCAGGACGCGCGGACGAGTCGGTTCAGGTGCGTAACGCCCTGACGCGCATTTTGCTTCATCCGTCGCACCTTTCGCGAGGGTGAACGGTGTGTTTTGTCGGGCTCGGGCTTGACTCGGGGATGCTCCTCTCATAGGCGGGCGCCTCGTTTTTCCAGGCGTACAGCCGCAGAAAGAGAAGTAGGGCGACGCCCATGAAAATCCGCAATTCGCTCAAGTCGCTCAAGGGCCGTCACCGCGACAACCGCGTGATCCGGCGCCGTGGCCGCACCTACGTCATCAACAAGACCAACCGCCGCTTCAAGGCCCGCCAGGGCTGATCCGGTCGGTCCGTCGACGATGACGGGCCTGCCTGAAAGTCCGGGCGCGCCCCGTGCGACGCGGCCGACAAGCGTGGTATTCGACGTCGGCAACGTGCTTGTCGACTGGAATCCGCGCGCCTTCTTTGCACGTCATATCGTCGAGCCCGCGCGGCTCGATCGCTTCCTGGGCCAGGTGGCAACGCTCGAATGGCATCTCCAGCATGACGCGGGACGCCCGTTCGCGGAGACGTCGGCCGAGCTGATCGCGCGATATCCCGACGAGGCCGCCGCCATCCGCCTGTGGGGCGAGCGCTTCGACGAGCAGATCGGCGCGGTGATCCCCGGCATGGCGGCGATCGTCGCCGATCTCGATACGCGCGCCGTGCCGCTCTTTGCGCTCACCAATTTCAGCCACGAATTCTGGCCGCCGTTCCGCGTGCGCGAGGCCGCCCTGTTCGCGCCGTTCCGCGACATTCTGGTCTCGGGCGAGGTCAGGCTGATCAAACCCGATCCGGCGATCTACGCGCTCGCGCTGGAGCGCTTCGGATTGGCGCCGGGCGAGGCGCTGTTCGTCGACGACCGCGCGGACAATGTCGCGGCGGGAGAGCGTGCCGGGTTCGTCGGACACCGGTTTGAGGATGCGGGGACGCTCCGCCGCGCGCTCGAAGGATTCGCCCTCCTCTAGTTCCCCGGCGTTCCGGTCGAAACGCCGCGCCCGCCACGCGCTCCGGGACTGGGCCCCGGCCTTCACCGGGGAACGGTCAGTCCTCGCTCTTATAAGCTTTGAGCTCGTCGCCGCTCAGCCGCGCGACATGCACCACGTTGGTCGCGCCCGGCGTCCCGAACGGCACGCCCGCCATCAGCACAACGGCGTCGCCGCCCCTGGCGACCCCCGCGCGCAGCGCCATGCGCTTGGACTTGGCGACCATCTCCTCGAAATCGGCGACGTCGCGCGTGTGGACCGCATGCGCCCCCCACAGTAGCCCGAGTCGCCGTGCGGTGCGCTGGTCGGGGGTGAGGACGAGCAACGGCACGCCCGGCCGCTCGCGTGCCACGCGGCGCGCGGTCGAACCCGAGGTGGTGAAGCAGATGATCGCGGTCGCCGACACCGTCTCGGCGATGTGCGCCGCGGCGGCGGCGAGCGCGTCGGCGGTGGTCGCGTCGGGATGCGTCTCGGTGAAGTGGAGCCGTGCCTTATAGGCGGGATCGCTTTCCACCGAGCAGGCGATGCGGTCCATCATCGCGACCGCTTCCTCGGGCCAGTCGCCGGCCGCCGATTCGGCCGAGAGCATGATCGCGTCCGCCCCGTCGTAGATCGCGGTCGCGACGTCGGAGACCTCGGCGCGCGTCGGCGAGGGCGACTTGATCATCGATTCGAGCATCTGCGTCGCGACAACCACCGGGCGGCCCAGCCGCCGTGCGGTCTCGACGATGCGCTTCTGCAGCGGCGGCACCTGCTCGGGCGGCAGCTCGACGCCGAGGTCGCCGCGCGCGACCATGACCGCGTCGGAGAGTTCGACAATCTCCTCGAGCCGGTCGATCGCTGCGGGTTTCTCGATCTTGGAGAGCAGCGCCGCGCGGCCGCCGATCAGCCGGCGCGCGTCGGCGACGTCGTCGGGCCGCTGGACGAAGCTGAGCGCGATCCAGTCGACCTCCTGTTCGAGCGCGAAGGCGAGATCGGCGCGATCCTTGGCCGTGAGCGCGGGCAGCGGTACCACCACGTCGGGTACGTTGACGCCCTTGTGATTGGACAGCGCACCGCCGACCTCGACGCGCGTGACGATCTCCCCGCCGTCGACCGACTGCACGCGCAGCACCAGCTTGCCGTCGTCGAGCAACAGCCGCGTGCCGGCCTCGAGCGCCTCGAATATCTCCCGGTGCGGGAGACATACGCGCTGGTCGTCACCGGGTGCGGGATCGCGATCGAGCCGGAACAGCGCGCCGGTCTTGAGGCTCACCAGACCCTCGGCGAAGGTGCCGACGCGCAGCTTGGGGCCCTGCAGGTCGGCGAGAATCGTCGTCGGGCGGCCGAACCGCTTTTCCAGCCCGCGGATCGTGGCGATCGCCAGCGCGTGATCGTCGTGCTGACCGTGGCTCATGTTGACGCGGAACGCGTCGGCGCCGGCCTTGAACAGCGTGGCGATCATCTCGGGCGTGCGGCTCGCGGGGCCCAGCGTGGCGAGCACGCGGACCTTGCGGCGGCGGGGCGCGAAGACGCTCGTGCGGGTCGGCATCGGGGGGAAATCCTTGTAGCGCAAGCGAGCGATGCCCCATACGCCACCACGCCATCAGATCAACCCGAGAGAGATAGTATGCAGCTCGAAGACGTCGACGATCGCATTGCCGCCGCCGTGTATCGACGGCTGGTCGCACATCTGCGCCACCGCTCGGATGCGGAGAATATCGACCTGATGGGGCTTGCCGGCTTCTGCCGCAACTGCCTCGGCGACTGGACCGCGGAGGCCTCCGCCGGAACGATCTCGAAGGATCAGGGCCGCGAGGCGGTGTACGGCATGCCCTATGCCGCGTGGAAGGCTGCCCACCAGAGCGAGGCGACGCCCGAGCAGCTCGCGCGCATGGCCGAGAGCCTCAAGCGCAACCCGGCGTAGAGGGGAACGGTGCAGATGCCGAGCAGCACTTGAGCCCTGCAACCCGCTCCTCTATCCCGCCGCCTCACACCGAATCGGGAGCGGGGACTTATGAGTGACGGCAACGTCGCAGCCGACCAGCTGCGGCTCTTCATCGAGCGGATCGAACGGCTCGAGGAAGAGAAGAAGGGCATGCAGGACGACATCAAGGACGTCTATCTGGAAGCCAAATCGACGGGCTATGATCCGAAGACGATGAAAACCATCGTGCGCCTGCGCAAAATGGAGAAGAATGATCGCGACGAGGCCGAGGCGCTGCTCGAGACCTACAAGGCGGCGCTGGGGCTGAGCTGACCGATTACGGCGCACGCTGCCGGAGGAGGGGGTTCGATGAAGCTCTATGGTTTCATGTTGTCGCCATTCGTGCAGCGCGTGCTGATCGCCGGCCGCATCAAGGGGAATGATATCCCCGTCGAGCCACCGCCCGGCGGTCTGTCGTCGGGCCAGTTCGCCGCGATCAGCCCGATGCGGCGCATCCCCGTGCTCGAGGAGGCCGACGGCTGGCGGGTCAGCGAATCGGGCGCGATCGTCGCCTATCTCGACGAGACGCTGCCCGGCCCGCCGCTGCTGCCCGCCGATCCGCGCGAGCGTGCGCTCGCCCGCCAGCTGACCAGCATTGCCGACACCGAGATCGGCGCCGGCCTGCGTCATCTCATGGTCTTCCACGTCTTCGGGTCGTGCACCGACGTCAGCCGGCGCGACTATGGCCGCGACCAGCTCGCACGGGGGCTCGACGCGCTCCAGCGGATCGGCGTCGGGCGCTGGCTGTGGGCGGCAGGCGCCCTGCCGAGCGTCGCCGATGCGGTGTTGATCCCACTGCTCGCGCTTGCCGAACTGCTCGAGGCGCATTTTGACAGCGGCCCGATCTTGCAGGGGCGGCCGGCGATCGAGGATTATTGGCGGCGCGCGCGCATCTCCGAGCTCGGCGCGCGCACGGTCGCCGAGATGGCGCCGCTCGTCCCGATGATCATGGGCCGCCGCTCCGCGGCCGGCTGAGTGGCGGCACGATCGCCGGGGTAGTGGGATTGCGTGTCACCGTCCGCTCGGCTTAGAGACGCGCACCATAGGGTGAATATTCACAACAGGACGAGACGCGGCAATGGCCGGCCATAGCAAGTTCAAGAACATCATGCACCGCAAGGGTGCGCAGGATAAGAAGCGCTCCGCCGCCTTCTCCAAGCTCAGCCGCGAGATTACCGTCGCAGCGCGCGCGGGCCTGCCCGATCCCGACATGAATGCGCGGCTGCGCTCGGCGATCCTCGCCGCGCGCGCGCAGTCGATGCCCAACGACAATATCAAGCGCGCGATCGAGAAGGCGTCGGGCGGCGAGGGCGAGAATTACGAGGAGGTCCGCTACGAGGGCTTCGGCCCCGGCGGTGTGTCGCTGATCATCGAATCGCTCACCGACAACCGCAACCGCACCGCCACCAACGTCCGCACCGCGGTCTCGAAGAATGGCGGCAATCTCGGCGCCAGCGGCTCGGTCAGTCACGCCTTCGACCGGATGGGGCTGATCAACTATCCCGCCAAGGCGGGCGACGCCGACACGGTGTTCGAGGCCGCGCTCGAGGCCGGTGCCGAGGACGTCTCGTCGAGCGAGGATGGCCACGAGATCTGGACCACGATCGAAAGCCTGCACGGTGTCGCCAAGGCGCTCGAGCCCGTGCTCGGCGAGGCCGAGGGCATCAAGCTCGCCTGGCGCCCGCAGACGCAGGTCACGCTCGCGACGGTCGAGGACGCAGCCCTGCTGATGAAGCTGATCGACACGCTCGACGACGACGACGACGTCCAGACGGTGTGGGCGAATTACGACGTGTCGGACGAGATCATGGAGCAGATCGGTTGATCCGGCACCAGCGTGTATAGACGCCGTTCGTCCCGAGCGACGTCGAGGGACCTGGGGCGGGCGCCGCTCTTGCAGCCCGTACCTCGACTTCGCTCGGCGCGAACGGGATTTTCAAATCGTACCGCATCATGCTGATCCTCGGCCTCGATCCCGGGCTCGGAACCACGGGCTGGGGGCTGATCGCCGCCGATGGCAATCGCTTGAGCCATGTCGCCAACGGCCAGATCCGCACCGAGGTGTCGATGCCGCTGCCACGCCGGCTGGCGCTGCTCCACGGCGCGATCGTCGAGGTGATCCGCGCCCACCGCCCCGAAGGCGCGGCGGTCGAAGAGGTGCTCGGCAACAGCAACGCGCAGTCGACGCTCAAGCTGGGGCAGGCGCGGGGCATGGCGCTGCTCGCCGCAGCGCAGGCCGATCTGGTGATCGGCGAATATCATCCCTCGATCGTCAAGAAGGCGGTGGTCGGCACCGGCGGCGCTGACAAGAAGCAGGTCCAGGCGATGATCCAGCGGCTGCTGCCCGGCGTCAAGCTGACCGGCGCCGATGCCGCCGACGCGCTCGCGGTGGCGATCACCCATGCGCATCATCTCACCAGCCAGCGCGCGATGCTGCGGCGCGCCTCGTGAGCATCGCGCGATGATCGCCAGGCTGAGCGGCATCCTTGCCGAGGCAGGCGCGGACCATGCGGTGATCGACGTTGGCGGCGTCGGCTATCTCGTGCAGCTTTCCGGCCGCACGCTGCAGGCGATCGGCAGCATCGGCGGCGAGGTCAGGCTGCTCACCGACATGCAGGTGCGCGAGGATGCGATCACGCTTTTCGGCTTCGGCTCGGCCGCCGAGCGCGACTGGTTCCGGCTGCTGACCGGCGTGCAGGGCGTCGGCGGCCGCGTCGCGCTCGCGATTCTGACCGTGCTCGCCCCCGATGAAGTGTCCCGCGCGGTCGCGTCGGGCGACAAGGCGATGGTCGCGCGCGCCAATGGCGTCGGGCCCAAGCTCGCGCTGCGCATCGTCACCGAGCTGAAGGACAAGGCCGGCCCCGCGCTCGGCCCCGTCACCAGTGGTGCGGCGCCGGCCGGCGGGGCGGTGCAGGACGCGCTCTCCGCGCTGGGCAATCTCGGCTTCCGGCCCGCCGAGGCGTCGGCTGCGGTGGGCGCGGCGGCGGACGAACTCGGCGCGGACGCGACGCTGGACGCGCTGGTCCGCGTCGCGCTGCGCAAGGCGTCGAAGGCATGAGCGCGCTCGACGGCAGCGTCGCAGAGCTGCGCGCGCGGCTCGAGGGCGCGCCCGAGGACGCCGCGGCGCTGCTCCGCGAGGGCGCCGAGGCGGGATTGCCCGAGGCGCAGGCGGCCTATGGTCAGTGGCTGCTCGACGGGCACGGCATCGCACCGGACCCGGAGGCCGCGTTGCGCTGGTTCCGCAAGGCGGCGGCGCAAGGCCATGTCATGGCGATCAACATGATCGGCCGATGCCATGAAAAGGGCTGGGGGACGCCGATCGACCGCGCGGCCGCGGCGCGTTGCTTCCGGGTCGCCGCCGAGCGCGGGCTCGACTGGGGCATGTATAATTACGCGGGCGCGCTCGGGCTCGGTGCCGGCGTTCCGCAGGACGAGGTGGCCGCGATGGGCTGGTTCCAGCGCGCGGCGGCGATGGGGCACGCAAAATCCATCAACTTCGTTGGCGGCTATCACGAAGAAGGGCGACTGACCGTGCGCGATATGGCGAAGGCCGCCCTATGCTATCGGCGTGCGGCCGAAGCCGGCGATTTTCGCGGCCAGTTCAATCATGCCCGCCTGCTCGCCGAGGCGGGCCGGGTGGACGAGGCGGTGCGCTGGATCGAACGCGCGGGCGAGACCGCTTCGCCGGATTTTCGGGCAAAGATGCACGCCTATTGCATGGCAGCACCGGTTGCCGCGCTCCACGCCGTTGCCGGGCGCCTGCCTTAACTATTCCCGTCGCGCCGATTGGCCCGCTTCGATACGCTCGCCTGCTCGGCAGGTTCGATTCGCGCGGGATCCGCGATAGATACGGAGGATGACCGCGATGCTCGCCAAGGTCTTCCCGCCGCCGTCCGCCGAGGCGCGTGCGCCGCGCCCATGGTGGGACCGGCCCGCCTATATCTGGCTGCTGATCGTCGGCATGGCGATCCCGATGCTGTGGCCGGGCGTCGTGCCGATCAGCGACCTGCCCGGTCACATGGGGCGATACGCGGTCCAGCTCAATGCGGGCCATGCGCCGTTGCTCGATCGCTGGTACACGATCCGTTGGCGGCCGATCGGCAATCTCGGCGTCGATCTGCTGATGATCCCGCTCGGGGCCATGCTCGGCATCGAGCCCGCCGCAAAGCTGGTCGTCGCGCTCATTCCGCCGATCACCGCCGCGGGTTTTCTGCTCGTCGCGCGCGAGGCGCACCGCACGCTGCCGCCGACCGCCGCCTTCGCGCTGCCGCTGGCGCTGGGCTATCCGTTCCAGTTTGGCTTCGTCAATTTCGCGCTGTCGATGGGGCTCGCCTTCTGCGCCTTCGGGCTCTGGTTGCGGATGGCGCGACGGGGGCAGACGCGCGCGCGCGCATGGTTGTTCGTCGCGGTCGCGATGCTGGTGTGGCTGGCGCACGCGTTCGGCTGGGCGGTGCTTTCGCTCCTCTGTCTCGGCGCCGCGCTGGTCGCGCGCCACGCCGAGCGGCGCGGCATCGCGCGGACGCTGTGGCGCGCGGGGATCGATTGCCTGCCGCTCGCGGTGCCTCTGCTGCTGATGCTCGCCTGGCGCAACGGCGGGACGGGCGCCAGCAGCGGCTTCTTCGACTGGCACGGCAAATATGGCTGGCTGCAGAGCGCGCTGCGCGATCATTGGAAGCCGCTCGACGGCGACAGCGCGGAACTGCTGGTGGTGCTCGTCGGGCTCGGCGTCGTCGGACTCTTCCGATTCGACCGCACGCTGCTGGTCGCCACCGCGCTGCTCACGGTCGCTTATTGCGCGTTGCCGCAGGTGCTGCTCGGCTCACATTATGCCGATATGCGGCTCGCGCCCTATCTGTTCGCGAGCGCGCTGCTGGCGCTCGCGCCGCGCCGTGGCGCGAGCCATGGCGTCTCGACGGCGATCGCGGTGGCGGCGGCGCTGTTCTGGGCGGTGCGGATCGGTGCGACGACCGCCAGCCTCTATCTTCACGGTCTCGACTATGACCGCCAGCTTGCGGCGATCGACCATATTCCGATCGGCGCGCGCGTCTATGCGCTCGTCGCGCCGCCATGCAATCGCGACTGGGACGGGGCACGCTTCGATCACCTTCCCAGCCTTGCGATCGTGCGCAAGAGCGCGTTCACCAACGACCAATGGGCAGAGCCGGGCGGGCAATTGCTGACCGTGAAGCCCTTCCTGCCCGCCGATTTCAGCGTCAGTCCGTCGCAGCTCGTTCGCCTGCCGAACTGCGTTCGGCCAGAGCCGCTGCTCGGCGACCGTCTCGCCGCCTTTCCGCGCCGGCTGTTCGACATGGTCTGGCTGGTCGGGGTGCCCCCCGCAGAACGCCCGCGCGATCCCGGGCTGCAACCGGTGTGGCAGAGCGCGGACGGGGCGCTCTACCGGATCGTCAGGCCTTAAAGCGACACCTCGGCGATATTGTCCTTGTAACTCGCCTTGGGGTCCTTGCCGAACAGGCGGGTGATCGCCGCACCGATGCTCGATCCGCCCAGCCAGATCTCGGCCTTCTCGGTATCGAGGCGGAGCAGCGCGAGCTTGGGATCGTCGCGCCCGCCCTCGAACCAGGCGGCGACATGGCTGTTCCACAGCCGGTCGATCGTCGCGGGGTCATTGTCGAGCACGAGATTGCCGTGGATGCTGGCGAAGACGTCGTGACCCTTGCCGGTATAGGTCGCGATCGCACGGTGGTTTGTCCCCAGCGCGGCGATCAGGCCATTGTCCTTGTTGGCGAAGAAATAGAGGGGGCCGCTGTCGCCGGTCTCGGTCTGCGCGGTCATCGGCTGGACGTGACCGTCGCGCGCGCCGTCGAGCCCGAGCATGACGAACGGGCTGGCCTTGAGGTCCTTCCAGAAACGGGCTTCGATCGTGGCGTCGTCGGGCATGATGCTCTCCTGTGTTTGCGCGATAACCCGTGGCTGCCGCCGCGCGTTCCGGATCGTCGGCTTGCGGCGCGTCGTGCGGCGACCTACGCACGTGTCTCGACCGAAGGAGAGCGGCGATGGGGGCGAAGCATGTCGTGATGAGCGCGCTGGTGGCGCTGGGCGCGGCGTCGGCGGTGTCCGCGCAGGCGCCGGTGCCGGTGAAGATCGTGCCGCCGTGCGCCTCGCCCGACTTTCCCGTCTGGGGGCGGCGCCCCGGCGGCGCGGCGCCGGTCTGGCTCAAGACCGTGCCGGCGTCCGACCTGGCACTCGACGACACCGTGTTTCTCTCGCTGGTGCCGATCGGGGCGGTGCCGCTCGCGTTCCCGCTCGGCAAGCCGGCGCAGCCCCGCGACCATGGCGGTCTGGCGACCGTCCATGTGGCCATCGCCGGCACCTACCGCATCGGGCTCGGCACGCGTGCGTGGATCGATGTCGTGCGCGACGGCAAGCCGGTGGCTTCGATCGCGCACAAGATGGGGGAGCCCTGTTCGGGGATCGCCAAGATGGTCGATTTCCGGCTCGCGCCGGGCGCCTATACGGTCCAGCTGTCCGCCGCCGCCGATCCGAGCGTGCGGATCGCGATCACGCGGCTGCCCTAGTCACGGTTCCCCGGCGAACGCCGGGGTCCAGGCCCCGAGCCCCCGGCAGGCGCACCGTTCCGAGACGTGGGGCCTGGGCCCCGACCTGCGCCGGGGATCGCCATGGTCGCTTCTCCCGCTGGCGCCCGCCAAACGGAACGGCTAGGCAACATCGACGCATGACCGAGCCAGCCCACCCCCCCGATCGTCTCATCGCCGCGACGCGCGCGCCCGAAGACATCGATGCCGCGCTGCGCCCCAAGACGCTCGACGATTTCGTGGGGCAGAAGGCGGCGCGCGAAAATCTGCGCGTGTTCATCGGCGCCGCCAAGGCGCGCGGCGAGGCGATGGACCACGTCCTCTTCTTCGGGCCGCCGGGGCTGGGCAAGACCACGCTTGCGCAGATCGTCGCGCGCGAGCTGGGGGTCGGCTTTCGCGCCACCTCGGGGCCGGTGATCGCCAAGTCGGGCGATCTCGCCGCCTTGCTCACCAATCTCGAGGAGGGCGACGTGCTCTTCATCGACGAGATCCACCGGCTCCAGCCCGCGGTCGAGGAGGTGCTCTATCCCGCGATGGAGGACCGCGTGCTCGATCTGATGATCGGCGAGGGGCCGTCGGCGCGCTCGGTCAGGATCGAGCTGCCGCGCTTCACGCTGGTGGGTGCCACGACCCGCCAAGGGCTGCTGACGACGCCGCTGCGCGATCGCTTCGGCATCCCGATCCGGCTGCAATTCTACACGGTCGACGAGCTTGAGCATGTCGTCGCGCGCGCGGCACGGCTGATGGCGATGGGGCTTGCGGCGGACGGCGCGACCGAGATCGCGCGCCGCGCCCGCGGCACGCCGCGGATCGCCGGGCGGCTGCTGCGCCGCGTCCGCGACTTCGCGCATATGGCGGGCGACGTCGTCGTCGACGCCGTGGTGGCGGATGCGGCGCTGACCCGGCTCGAGGTCGACAAGCTCGGTCTCGACGCGATGGATCGCCGCTATCTGCTGATGATCGCCGACGTCTACCGCGGCGGCCCGGTCGGCGTCGAGACGCTCGCCGCCGGTCTGTCCGAGCCGCGCGACACGGTCGAGGAGGTGATCGAGCCCTATCTGATCCAGCTCGGGCTTTTGGCCAGGACCGCGCGGGGGCGGTGCCTCACCGGCCGGGCGTGGACGCATCTCGGGCTACCGCAGCCGGCGGGGAGCCAAGAGGGGTTGTTCGACGCGTAGTGCGCTCTCCGTGCTCCTGCGAAGGCACGAGCCCATATCAGTAGCGATGCCGATCCTCATGCGAGATCAGCACGATGTCGAGCACCAGCGCGACCGCGATCATCTCCGCCAGCGCGATCGTCGCATCGCCGACGAAGCCTTCGGACAAACCGCAGATGTCGATCGCGCGCAGCCCCCGGATGGCCCCGATCGCAGCGAGGCTTGCGAGCACCGGCACGCAGACGGGCAAACGACGGCGCGGAATCGGCATAAGCGGATTACGAGCCGCCGTCTGGCCGTCGTCAGGCCGCCGCGTCGGCGAGCGCGAACAGCGCCTCGACCGGCCGCTCGAGCACCCTGGCGAGCCTGAGCGCGAGGATCGTCGAAGGCACGAACACGCCGTTCTCGACGGTGTTGATCGTCTTGCGGCTTACGCCCGCGCGGTCGGCGAGCTCGGCCTGCGTCCAGCCGCGTGCGGCACGTTCCTCGCGCAGCCGGTTGGTCAGCGCCTCAACCATCGGCGAGCGACCGGCGTTCGAGCGCCGCAAAGCAGATCAGCGCCGAGGAAATCCCCGATGTCACGATCGACAATATCACCTCGCGCGCGTCGATCGCGACGATGCGGACCAGCACCGACAGCAGCAGCGCCACCCCGATCGCGACGAAGAAGCCCAGCGACAGGCTTTGCGCGCGATTGGCGCGCGTGCCTTCGTCGTTGGCGAGCCGCCGCGCGACGGGCGGGCAGAGCCAGCCGCCGATCCCGGCGAGATTGAGCAGCAGCAGCGCCGCCCACGCCACCCAGATGATCGAGAAGGCGATACCCGTGCGCGCCGGGAAATCGAGCA
Source organism: uncultured Sphingomonadaceae bacterium (assembly GCA_903871605.1). Classification (GTDB taxonomy): domain Bacteria; phylum Pseudomonadota; class Alphaproteobacteria; order Sphingomonadales; family Sphingomonadaceae; genus Solisphingomonas. The sequence goes on along the minus strand of CAIQHF010000012.1, from coordinate 1,456 downwards.
TCGCGATGCCGATAAACATCGCGGCTGAGAAGAAGAACAGCGTCGCGCGCTTGGCGCTGATCGCGTCCGCGGCGGTGACGTCGGATTGGGCCATGATCGATCCCCCTGCAAGCCATGTAACCTCTGGGTTACTAGTAACCTTGGGGTTACACCGGAGTCAAGCGCGCAGTGCGCCCGGGGTTGCGCACGCCTCGTGAAGCGCTAGACCCCGCCAACATGGTAAAGGACGTGCTCGATCGCCCGGCGACCGGCCGCTTCGCCGACGGCGAGCACCGCTTTCCGCTACGCGTCTATTTCGAGGACACCGATCTTTCGGGCGTCGTCTACCATGCCAATTATCTGCGCTTCATGGAGCGTGCGCGCTCCGACATGCTGCGCGGCGCGGGGATCGATCAGCGCGCGGCGCATGAGGATGGTACGGGCACCTATGCGATCGCCAATCTTGCGATCCGCTACCGCGCACCGGCACGGCTCGACGACGATTTGCTCGTGGTGAGCACGGTGATGGATACGAAGCCGGCTTCCTGCGTCATTCACCAGAGGGTCATGCGCGGCGAGGTTTGTCTCGCCGACGCGGAGATCGTCGCGGCCTTTCTTTCGCCGGAGGGGCGGCCGCGGCGGCAGCCGTCCGCATGGCTCGATGCGTTTCGCCGGCTGCAGAGCCCGGCACAGAGGGGAAGAACGACCGCATGACTCCGCAAATCGCGACTAGTGCCGCGACGATGTCGCCGCTCGCGCTGTTCCTGCAGGCCGATATCGTCGTCAAGATCGTGATGGTCGGCCTGCTCGCCGCTTCGGTGTGGACCTGGGCGATCATCATCGGCCACGGCGCGCGGTTGAAGCGCATCTCGGCGAAGTCGGCCAAGTTCGAGCGCGATTTCTGGGCGGCGGAGGACATCGACAATTTCTATACCGCGCACCGCGGCAACGAGCTGCCATCGGCCAAGGTGCTCGGCGCCGGCGTCACCGAGTGGCGGCGCTCAACCGCGGGCAAGAGGATCGACCGCGAGGGCACGCGCGCGCGGCTGGCGACCAGCATGGGGGCCGCGACCGCGGCCGAGGTCGACCGGTTGTCGGACCGGCTGAACATCCTCGCGACGATCGGGTCGGTCGCGCCGTTCGTCGGGCTGTTCGGCACGGTGTGGGGGATCATGCGCAGCTTCACCTCGATCGCGGCGCAGCAGAACACCTCGCTCGGCGTCGTCGCGCCGGGCATTGCCGAGGCGCTGTTTGCGACCGCGCTCGGTCTGTTCGCGGCGATCCCCGCGGTGATCGCCTACAACCGGCTCAGCCATGGCATCAACAAGCTCGAGGCGCGGCTGCACCGCTTCGCGGATGGTTTCCACGCGACGCTCAGCCGCGAGCTCGAGGACGAGTGATGGCGGGTGCTCGGATCATCACTGGCAACCGTTCCCCCGCGCAGGCGGGGGCCCAGGCCCCACATGTCGGGCTGGGC
>CAIQHF010000011.1 GCA_903871605.1 uncultured Sphingomonadaceae bacterium | reverse complement strand
GGCGCGCACAGGTTCCGCCTCGACGAACGGCTCGACCTCGTGGCGCCCGGCGCGCAGGAAGGCGTCGGCGACGTGGCGCAGCGGCCGCAGGTCGACGTCGCTTTTCCCCGCCGCGATCAGCGCGGCGAAATGCGCGTAGAGGCCGGGATATTCGGCCTCGTCAGCGAGCGTCTGCGGGGCGCCGTCGATCGTCAGCTGCGCGCCGCCCTTCGACAGCAGCAGATCGCCCGCATCGGTCACGATCCGGATGTCCCAGCTCTGCGGGCCGGTCTGGCGGAAATCGAAGTCGGCGATGACGGGCGCGCCGTCGAGCGTCGTGAAGCACAGGTCCGCCGCGATCGGCGCCGCCTGGTTCGACGGATAGGACAAGGTCCCCTCGGCGAGCCGGAAGGCGGGCAGCAGATAGGCCGCGATCGACAGCGCGTTGATGCCCGGATCGAACACGCCGAGCCCGCCCGGCTGCCAGATCCATTTCTGGCCGGGGTGCCAGATGCGGACATCCTCGCGCCAGGTGATCCGTACCGAGTGGATCGTCTTGCCCGAAAGCCACGCACGCGCCGGCTCGACCCCCGGCGCATAGCGGCTGTGCCACGCCGCGAACAGCGTCAGGCCGCGCCGCTGAGCAAGATCGACCAGCGCGTCGACCTCGCTCAGCGTCGCCCCGGGCGGCTTCTCGAGCAGCACATGCTTGCCCGCCAGCAGCGCGGCGTGCGCCGCCTGGAAGCGCGCCTGCGGCGGCTGGCACAGCGCCACCGCCTCGATCGCGGGCTCGGATTCGAGCATCGTCTCGATATCGCGATAGGTGCAGCCGCGCGGGCTTTCGCCGACGATGCTCGCGCCGCACACCAGCTCGAACGCGGACGACGCCGCGATCGCGGGCAGATGCTGATCCTGCGCGATCTTGCCGAGGCCGACGACGGCGAGCTTGACCGTCATCAGAGCGCCTTCACCATCACCGGGGCTTCCTCGGCGATCGCGATCGGATTGCGCACCGGCAGGCGGAACGGCGCCGCCTCGATCTCGAATATGTCGCCCGGCTGGGTGCGGAAGCCTTCGCTGAACGACAGCGTCGCGGTGCCGAAGAAATGGACATGGACGTCGCCCGGCCGGCGGAACAGGCCATATTTGAAATGATGATGCTCGAGATTGGCCAGGCTGTGCGACATGTTCGCCTCGCCCGACAGGAACGGCTTTTCCCAGATCGTCGCGCCGTCGCGCACGATCCGGCTGGCGCCGCGGACGTCGGCGGGGAGTTCGCCGACGAGCAGCTCGGGGCCGAGCGCCGCCGGACGCAGCTTGCTGTGCGCGAGCCACAGATAATTGCCGCGCTCGGTGACGTGATCCGAAAATTCGTTGGCGAGCGCGTAGCCCAGGCGCACCGGCGTGCCGTCGGCGTCGATCAGATAGATTCCCGCAATCTCGGGCTCCTCGCCCGCGTCGAGCGCGAAGGCGGGCGACGTGATCGGCTGGTTCGGCGCGACCAATTGCGAGCCGTCGCCCTTGTAGAACCATTCGGGCTGCGCGCCGATGCCGCCGTCGGCGGGCTTGCCGCCTTCGACGCCCATCAGGAACATCTTCATCGAGTCGGTGGGCTCGGGATTCTGCTTGGCGGCGCGGTGCATCTTGTCGCGCCCCTCGGCCGAACCGAGATGCGTGAGCCCGGTGCCGGTCAGCAGCAGATGCGCGCTATCGGGATGATCGATCGGCGCGAGCAGCTCGACCACATCGAGATCGACCGCGCCGCCCTCGCCCGCCGCGGCGACCGCCTCGGCCAGCCCCTGCCCCGCCGCGATCGCCGCCCTGGCGAGCGCGAGCACGCTGGTCGCGCCGGGGACGCGGCGGGCGCCGTCCTCGCCGAGCGCTGCGACACCGCGCACCCCGGCCTCACGAAACTGAACGAGCGACAGGGCCACCACCATCTCCTCTCTCCAAACTCTGTGAAAAGCCAGGCGGGATCATTGCCCCGCCCGGTCGCATCCATTCAGCCGCGGGCGACGACACCGTCGACGCGGCGCGCGATCTGCCACGGATTGTCCGACCGCAGCGCCGCGGGCAGCAGCGCGTCGGGCAGGTTCTGGAAGCAGACCGGGCGCAGGAAGCGCGCGATCGCCAGACTCCCGACCGAGGTCGTGCGCCCGTCCGAGGTCGCCGGATAGGGGCCGCCATGCACCATCGCATGGCTGACCTCGACGCCGGTCGGCCAACCATTGGCGAGCACGCGCCCCGCCTTGGCGGCGAGCGGCATCACCAGCTCGGCGGCGAGCGCGTGATCGGCATCGTCCATCATCAGCGTCGCGGTGAGCTGACCCTCGAGCCCGGCGATCACTTTCTTGATCTCGGCTGTGTCCTTGCAGCGGACCAGCACCGAGGACGAGCCGAACACCTCGTGGCCGAGCACCGGATCGGCGAGGAAGCTCGCCGCGTCGGTCTCGAACAGCGCGCCGCGCGCCTGGTTGACGCCGTCGCCGACGCAGCCGCGCGCGACGACCTTGACCGCCTGATGCGTCTCGAGCGCCTCGACGCCCTTCTCGAAGCTGGCATGGATGCCGGGGGTCAGCATCGTCACCGGCTGGCTGGCCGAAAGCGCCTGGCCCGCCGCTTCGGCGAAGCGGTCGAGCGCGGGGCCGTCGATCCCGATCAGCAGGCCGGGATTGGTGCAGAACTGCCCCGCGCCCATCGTCAGCGACTGGACGAAGCCCGTCGCGATCGCGTCGCCGCGCGCCTCGAGCGCCGCGGGGAGCAGGATCACCGGGTTGATGCTCGACATTTCGGCATAGACCGGGATCGGCTCGGCGCGTTCGGAGGCGATCCTGAGCAGCGCGAGCCCGCCGCCGCGCGAGCCGGTGAAGCCCACCGCCTTGATCCGCGGATCGGCGACCAGCGCGCCGCCAAGCTCGATCGACGGACCCGGCAGATAGGAGAAGACGCCCTCGTGCAGCCCGCAGGCGGCGACCGCCTCGCGGACCGCGCGCGCGACCAGTTCGCCGGTGCCGGGGTGCGCGGGATGACCCTTGACCACCACCGGGCAGCCCGCCGCGAACGCCGACGCGGTGTCGCCGCCGGCGACCGAAAAGGCGAGCGGGAAGTTGGAGGCGCCGAACACCGCGACCGGACCCAGCGCGACGTGGAGGCGGCGCAGGTCGACGCGCGGCAGCGGCTGCCGGTCGGGGAGCGCGGGATCGATCGTCGCGTCGAGCCAGTCGCCCTGGCGCACCACGCCCGCGAACAGCCGCAGCTGGCCGACGGTGCGGCCGACCTCGCCTTCGAGCCGCGCCCTCGGCAGCCCGCTCTCGCGCATCGCGCGCGCGACGAGATCATCCTTGCGCGCGGCGATGCGATCGGCGACCGCGTCGAGGAAGGCGGCGCGGGCCTCAAGCGTGGTCGCGGAGAAACTCGCACAGGCGGCCTCGGCCAAGGCGCAGGCCTCGTCGACCTCGGCGGCGCCCGCCGCGCCGAACGCAGGCGCGATCCGTTCGCCGGTGGCGGGATCGACGGCATCGAACACGCCGCCGCTGCCGACGCGGTCCTGCCGACCGATGAGGACCGAACCCGTGATCATCTCTGCTCGCCCATATTACTCAGACAATTCGGATAGCAGGCCTCGATCAGCCGGGCAAGACGTCCCGCTTCATGACGAGCGTCGCCCGGCCGTTCGGCGTTCTGCCGGCGGTTGCGCCTGCTACCAGGCATAGGCCCGCGGCGCTTGCCCGGGACTAGGCCAGATCTTGTCGAGCGCGAGCAGTACGTCCTCCGAGAAGACCGCCACCGATACGGGGCCGCTCGGCATCCGCTCCCATCTGCCGGTCACGATGGGGGTGCCCTTCTCGGGTGGCGCGATCACGACGCGCGGCGGCATCACCTTCATCGCCGCATCGGTGGATGCAGGCGATCCGGGCCTACGACGTGTCCACCGGCAAGGAGCTCTGGAAGGCGCGGCTTCCCGCAGGCGGCCAGGCGGCGCCGATGACCTATCGGGCGCCGCGCTCCCGGCGTCAGATGCTGGTGATCGCGACCGGCGGCATGCCGAGCCTCAAGACGAGGCTGGGCACGAAGCTGATCGCCTACGCGCTCGCCAATTGACCATGCACGCGCGGGATAGTCGGACGCCAAGAACGGATTGCCTTCGGCACGCGCGGCGCTCACGTCTATCGCCATGCCGACCAGCCGATCCGATCTTACCGACTTCACCTACTTCCTCGCGATCGCAAAGCATCAGAGCTTCCGACGCGCCGGGCTCGAGCTCGGCGTCAGCGCGTCGGCGTTGAGCCATGCGCTCAGGGGGCTCGAGGCACGTCTGGGTGTCCGTCTGCTCAACCGGACCGCGCGCAGCGTTGTCCTGACCGCGGCCGGGGCCGAGTTGCGCGACGCGATCACCGGGCCGTTCGATGCGATTGCGGACGCGGTCGAACTGCTCAACCGCTATCGCGACGCGCCGACCGGGCGCATCCGGCTGAACGTGCCGGTGGACGCCGCCGGCCTGCTGCTCGCCCCGGTGCTGCCGACCTTCGTCGAGCGCTATCCCGACGTCGAGCTCGACATCAGCGTCAGCAACCGGATGATCGACGTGATCGACGGCGGCTACGACGCGGGGGTCCGCTATGGCGGCACCGTGCCGGAGGACATGGTTGCGCAGCGGCTGTCGGCGGACGTCCGCTGGATCGTCGTCGGCACGCCCGCCTATCTCGAGCGCTTCGGTCGGCCGGCGCATCCTGACGATCTTGCCCGGCATCGCTGCCTGCGTTTCCGTCTTGGCGACGAAAGCCTCTACCGCTGGGAGTTCGAGCGGGGCGGCGAGGAGGTCGCCATATCGGCCCCCGGCACGCTGACGATCGACGACAGCCATCTGATCGTGGCGGTGCTGCGCGGCGACGCCGGTCTGATGTATGGCCCCGAACCGTTGTTGCGCGCCGGGATCGAGGCCGGTGATCTGGAAGAGGTGCTGGCCGACTGGTCAGGGTATGGACCGGGCTTCCACATCTATTATTCGAGCCGCCGCCAGCTGCCGACCGGACTTCGCCTGCTTATCGAGCTCATCCGCGAACTGCGCCCCTTGGGGCTTTGATCGAAGGTTCCGGTGCCAAGGATGAGCGGCGTGCAATGCTTCATGGACTGCACCGAGCGCTGACGCTCGATCGACGGGCCTCTATCTCCCTGACAACGACGCAGGCGATGCCGCGCCGATCTCAGCGAGGATTAGAATGCAGCCCACCTATGATTTCACCGGAAAGGTCGCGTTGGTGACCGGCGCGAGCCAGGGCATCGGCTTTGCCGCCGCCAGGGCGTTTGCGGAGAGCGGCGCGTCCGTCGTCCTGGCCGATCGCAACGCGGACGCGCTTGACGCCGCGCTCGAGACACTCACGTCGGCTGGTCACAAGGCAATCGCGGTCGTCTGCGACGTCTCCGTGGAGGCGGAAGCCAAGGCGCTGGTCGATCGCACCGTCGCCGAGTTCGGTCGGCTCGACATGGCCTACAACAATGCCGGGATCATCGGCCCTTGGGGTCCCGTCACCGAGGAGACCGAAGCAGGCTTCGACGACGTCCACGCGGTCAACCTCAAGGGCATCTGGGCCTGCATGAAGCACGAGCTTATCCAGATGGAGAAGCAGGGCGGCGGATCGATCGTCAACTGCTCGTCGCTCGGCGGCCTCGTCGGGCTCCCGAACCGTGCCGCCTATCACAGCTCGAAGCATGGCGTATTGGGGCTGACCAAGTGCGCCGCGCTCGACTTCGCGACCAAGAACATCCGCGTCAACGCGGTCTGCCCGGGTACGATCGAGACACCGATGGCCTCGGGCATCGACGAGGCCTCGCTCAAGGAGGTCATGCGCGAGCAGTCGATCGGTCGGCTGGGCCGGGCCGACGAGGTTGCCGCCGCCGTGCTGTGGCTGTGCAGCGACGGGGCCAGCTTCGTGCTGGGCGTCGGGCTGCCCGTCGATGGCGGCTTCACCGTCCACTGAGATGTCGCCGCCGTCGCTTACCCGGCGGGCGGCGCTGACGATGACCCTGGTCGCGACGATGCCGTGGCCGGCACAAGCAGGAGAGCCGATCATGGCCACCGAACCGACCAACGCCCGCAAATCCTTCGGCGACATCGCGCCGCACCTCGCCGAAATCACCGACACGGTGCTGTTCGGCGACGTCTGGGAGAACCCGGCGCTCAAGCCTCGGGACCGTAGCCTGGTGACGATCACCTGCCTGATCGCGATGTACCGGATCAACGAGATGCCCTCCCACATCAACAAGGCGCTCGAGAACGGCGTGACCAGGGACGAGATCGTCGAGGCGATCACCCAGATCGCGTTCTACGCAGGCTGGCCGCCGGCGATGACGGCGCTGCCGATCATCAAGAAGGTGTTCGAGGAAGCCGGCACCTGAGCGCAACATTGTCGACATTTATCTGGAGGACAATCTCATGAAGTTGATGCGCGCCGGATCGCAGCCCTCGCAGAAGGGCCCCGAGGACTATTTCACCGGCACCGTGCGGATCGATCCGCTCTACGCCGCATCCGAGCCCGCCCGCGTTTCGGCCGGCCAGGTGACGTTCGAGCCGGGCGCGCGCTCGGCCTGGCACACCCACCCGCTCGGCCAGATCCTCGTCGTCACGTCGGGTTGCGGCTGGACGCAGTGTGAGGGCGAGCCGATCGTCGAGATCCGCGCCGGCGACACGATCTGGTGCCCGCCCGGTCACAAGCATTGGCACGGCGCCTCGCCGACCACCGCGATGACCCACATCGCCATCCAGGAAGCGCTCGACGGCAAGGCGGTCATCTGGATGGAGAAGGTGACGGACGAGGAATATCTCGCCGGACCACCCGGCGCCGGCGCAGCCGACCAAGGGTGATCCGATGAACGACCGGCCACGTATCATCTGCCTGATGATGTCGTCGCTCGACGGCAGGCTGCATCCCAGCCGCTACACGCGCAGCCCCGATGGCTCCGCCGAGCAATGGAGTGCTGCCTACGAAGCGCTGCACGACGCACTGGCGGCCGCTGCGTGGCTGGTCGGGCGCACGATCATGGCGGAGACGGCGAAGGGCGAGGCGCATCCGCCGTGGTCGATGAAATCGGATCCGGGGCCTTGTTCGACGCTCTTGCGTCGATTTGCATCCGTCGAGGCCCGATCCGCGCCGCGCACCGCATGGCCCGCAATGTGCTTGCTCCTGCGGCGCCGCCCGGTATCAGTACGGGCGCGGCGCCGGCGCGCGGCGACATCCCGTTCCGACTCAAGGAGTTCGCCTTGGCATACCAGCCTGCTGCCGACCGTTATGACGGCATGATGCCCTATCGCCGCTGCGGCCGAAGCGGCATCGACCTGCCGGCGATCTCGCTCGGCCTGTGGCAGAATTTCGGCGGCGCCGATGTCTATGAGACCGGACGCAGCATCCTGCGCCGCGCCTTCGATCGTGGCGTCACCCATTTCGATCTCGCCAATAATTACGGCCCGCCCTACGGCTCTGCCGAAGAGAATTTCGGTCGCGTGATGGCGTCGGACTTCGCGCGCCATCGCGACGAACTGATCATCTCGACCAAGGCCGGGTGGGACATGTGGCCCGGCCCCTATGGCGGCATCGGCGGCAGCCGCAAATATCTCATCGCCAGTCTCGACCAGTCGCTCAAGCGGATGGGGGTCGACTATGTCGACATCTTCTATTCGCACCGGGTCGATCCCCATACGTCGCTCGAGGAGACGATGGGGGCGCTCGCCCATCTGCACCGCCAGGGCAAGGCGCTCTATATCGGCATTTCGAGCTATTCGCCCGACCTGACGCGCCAGGCGGCTGCGATCCTCGCGGAGGAACGTGTGCCGCTGTTCATCCACCAGCCCAATTATTCGATGCTCAACCGCTGGATCGAGGACGGCCTGCTCGACACGCTCGCGGATCTCGGCACCGGGTGCATCGCCTTCTCGCCTCTCGCGCAGGGTTTGCTGACGACCAAATATCTGGCCGGCACCCCGGCCGATGCGCGCGCGACGCGGGCAAAGTCGTTCCACCAAGCGATGCTCAGCGACGAGAATCTTGCGCGGGTGCGCGCGCTCGACGCGATCGCGGAGCGACGCGGCCAGACGCTGGCGCAGATGGCGATCGCCTGGACGCTGCGCGACCCGCGCGTCACCTCGTCGCTGATCGGCGCCCGAACGGTCGAGCAGCTCGACAATTCGCTTGATGCCGTCGCCCGGCTCGACTTCTCGCCCGACGATCTCAGCGAGATCGATCGGCACGCCGCGGACGGTGGCACCGACCTGTGGCGCGAATCCGCGTCCTACAAGCAGACGCATCCCGCCTAGCGTCGCCGTCCGGCCGCCCGCTCCGGCGCTACCGTGGTGCCTGGCCGGCAATCGTCGCGGCGCCGGAGAGGCGCCGCCGATAGAAGATGTGGGTGCTGACCTTGGCGATCTTGTCGAGCGACGCGCTCCACCACGGGACCACCCAGTCGGCATGATAGTGCGTCGCCGTGCCGACCGCGCCGAAAACGGCGCCGGACAGCGCATGACGTGCCCTGGCGCGCGCCGCGCCCCAGCCGAGCGTCTCGGGTCTCCGTACCAGAGAGCCGTCGCATGCGAAGGAGAATTGGCAGACGCCGCCGGGGACGGCGCCCTGATAGACGACGCCGCAGACGGTCTTTGGATAGCCCGGACGGCGTACGCGATTGAGGACGACCTGGATCACCGCACGCTGCCCACGGGCGTCGTCTCCCGCTTCGTAGAGCGCGGCGGTCGCGAGGCATGTGATCGCCTGCTCGCGTGCCGCCGGAGTCCCCCGAAAGACAAAGCGCGCCGCTGGTACGACGGGGCCCGGCACGAACGGGATCGCGGCATTGGCGGCCCGCGCCTCGGCCATGGAGAGCGTCGCCTTATCGGTCGCGCGTCGGTCACGAACGAGGCGTGCCACGCAAAGCAGCAGGCCGACGGCGACGACCGCGGCAATTATTGCCAGGAGATGCGGGTAAATCGATCCGTGCCGGCGATAGGTGCGGCGCTGTTGCCTGCGAGCGCGTGAGTTCGCCATGCGCGCGTGACTAGCGCCATCGAGAGGACGTGTAACCCGCCAAAAGCATGCGGCAGAGACGCGCCTTGGTTTGGCGCGCGCGGTGGCGTCTCCTTGTCCGTCAGACTAGAAGACCTTGCCAAGACCCCAGATGATCGGCGCCCACAATAATGCCGACAGCGGGATCGCGTAAAGCACGCCGCGTATGGCGTCGCGCCGCAGGCCGGGATGAACGCTTCTTTTGCGCGGGAGGCTCGATAGAAGGGGTTTTCGTGTCCGATCGCGCCGCGGCGGCGGCGCGGCATTGGGGGAATAGCTCACACGCAGCTTGTACCCGACCTGGGACACTTTTTCTCTCCACGTCTATTGCGCTTATTCGGGAGGCCAACCAACGAACGCCTGCTTTGGTTGCGAAATCCGTCTCGCTGCCGCAGCGGGTGACCGACCGGCACGGTGCGCTGCGCCTGGATTTTCCGACCTGATTGGCTCTGGCGTGGCCGGCGTGGCACGGCAGACCGTGCCGCCGCAGACAGCGCGGCAGGACCGTCGCTGCCGCGTCAGACGCGATCGCCGCCGAAGAAGCCCGCCAGGTTCGCGCGGATCCGCTCGAGCACGGTGGCACCGTCGAGATTGGGCGCGAAGCTTTGCCCGGTGATGGTTTCGAACGCCTCGACATAGACGGCTGCGGTGTCGTTGATCAGGGCCTGGGGGATGGCGGGGATGGCATCCGCATAGGGATCGCATCGCGCGGTCACCCAGGATCGGACGAAATCCTTGTCGAAGCTGTCGGGGCGCTCGCCGGCCTCGAAGCGCGTCTCGTAGGTCGCGCGCCGCCAGTAGCGGCTGCTGTCGGGCGTGTGGATCTCGTCCGCCAGCACGATCTCGCCGTCGACGGTGACGCCGAATTCATATTTGGTATCGGCGAGGATCAACCCGCGCGCGTCGGCGAGCGCCTGTCCCCGCGCGTAGAGGGCAAGCGCGTACGCGCTCACCTCGTCCCATTGCCGCTGGGTGAGCAGCGCGCGGTCGAGGATGTCGGCGGCGGTGAGCGGCGCATCGTGGTCGCCGTCGAACGCCTTGCTGGTCGGCGTTATGATCGGCGCCGGGAGTTTGGCATTGTCGCGCAGCCCATCGGGCAGCGTCATGCCGTACATCGCGCGCTGCCCCTTCTTGTAAAGCGTCAGGATCGACGTGCCCGTCGTTCCCGCAAGATAACCCCGCACGACGATCTCCACCGGCAGGATCTCGAGCCGCCGGCACAGCAGGACGTTCGGATCGGGATAGCCGAGCACGTGGTTGGCGCAGATGTCCGCCGTCTTCTCGAACCAGAAACGCGCGGTCTGCGTCAGCACCTCGCCCTTGAACGGAATCGCACAGAGGATGCGATCGAAGGCGCTCAACCGGTCGCTCGCGACGATGATTCGCCGGCCGTCCGCGAGGTCGTAATTGTCGCGGACCTTGCCCCGATAATGATTGGGGAGTTCCGGGATCGTCGAGTCGTCGAGGACGCGCGATGCGAAGTCGGCGAAGTCGATAGATGGCATGCGCTGATCCTGTGGCCCGACGATGGAACCCGACCTAGCCCGGTCCGGCTCGATTGTCAGCGATGCATGTCCGCCATCGGCCGAGCGCCAAACGGATCGTGCGTCGCCGGCGCTCAGATCGTCTCTGGCGGGCTCTCGATGATCGCCGCCAGCACCGAGCGTTTCAGTGGCGTGACGAATTCGCAGCCGATCATGTTGTCGTCGGTCCACACGACGTGCGCGGCGAGCGGACCATTGGCGCCGATCATGAGCGACACGCTGTCGCCGAGATCGGACGGCCGCGTGCAGATCGCCCTGAAGCCGTGCTCGGAGATGTTGACGATCGCGATCGGCTCGCCGCTGTCGGTTTCAGCGAGTGTCCCGGCCGGCAACCGAAAACGCTCCCGTCGACGTCGTTCGTCTGCTTGATGCGTCATCGTCGCGCCGATCAGCTCGGCATTTGCCATGGTGGCCTCCTGCGCGTCCGAAGGTGCGCGAAGGAAGTTAATAGAGCGTTAAAGTGCGGTGAATTCAGCACGCTATGCGGCCGGGCGAAGACGCGATCGGCCGATCTCCGGCCGAAACGGAATCCGCACCGAACGCGCTGCCCGACTGCATTGTCGCTGACCACACCGAGCGATTACGCTTTCCGCCTGCAGAAACGCAGCATAGTCAGGTGTGATGAAGTGGGACGACATCAAAATATTTCTCGCACTCGCCGGTTCGGGAACGCTGGCAGCGGCGGCCAAGACGACCGGCCAGGATGCGACGACGATCTCGCGCGGCTTGCAACGTCTAGAGGCGGTTCTGGGCGCCGCGCTGTTCGAGGCGGGACGCAACGGTCTGGTGCTGTCGGAAGCCGGCCACCGCCTGCTCGCGCATGCCGAGGCGATGGAGGTCGGCGCGCGCGCGATCCAGCAGAAGGCGAAGGAGAATTCGGGTCTGTCGGGACCGATCCGGCTGAGCGTCTCGGAAGGCTTCGGCACCTATTTCATCGCGCCGCGGCTGCCCGATTTCGCGACCACCCATCCAAGGACAGCCGTCGACCTTGTCGCATCGACCGGATTTCTCAACCCGTCGCGGCGCGAGGCCGACGTCGCGGTGATGCTGGCCCGCCCGCGCGCGGGGCCGCTGATCGTCGCGAAGCTCACCGACTATCGGCTGGGCGTCTATGCGTCCCGCGGCTATCTCGACGCGACGGGCCACGTCGATAGCCTCGCGGCGCTGCGCGGACGGCGGCTGGTCGGCTATATTCCGGACCTGATCTACGCGCCGGAACTGCGCTATCTCGCCGAGCTGGATGATCGGCTGGAGCCGTCGATCCGCAGCTCCAGCATCATCGCCCAGGCCGGCCTGATCGCGAGCGGCGCCGGCTGCGGCATCCTCCCGTGCTTCATCGGCGACCGCTTCGACGATCTCGTCAGGGTCATCCCCGAGACTGTCGACATCGCCCGGTCCTTCTGGCTCGTCTCGCACGAAGACACGCGGCGGATCGCGCGGATCGAAGCCTTCATCCTGTGGCTGCGCGACGCCGTGGCAGCCGCGCAGCCGCTGCTGCTGGGGCAGCGCCCGATCGGATAGGCGCACGCCTCGCTCCCCGGCGTCGGCCGGCAGCGCATCTCACCCGCCCGGCGCATCTCCCGAGGCGGCAAGCGCGGTCATGTTGACGATCCCGCGTGCGGTCGCGCTGGCGGTCAGCACATGGATCGGCTTGCACATGCCGAGCAGCATCGGCCCCACCGGCAACGCGTTCGTCGCCGCCGCGAGCAGCGTGAAGGCGATGTTGGCGGCGTCGAGCGTCGGCATGACGAGCAGATTGGCGCTGCCTTCGAGCCGGCTCGATCCGACCATGAGCTCGCGCAGCGCGGGCACCAGCGCCGCGTCGGCGTGCATCTCGCCGTCGATCTCGAGCTCGGGCGCGTCCGAACGCACCAGCCGGAGCGCGTGCCGCATCTTCTTGGCAGACGGCGAGTTGGAGGCGCCGAAATTGCTGTGGCTGAGCAGCGCGGCGCGGGGCACGATGCCGAAACGTCGTATCGCATCGGCGGCGAGCAGCGTCATCTCGGCGACCTCTTCGGCGGTGGGATCGACGTTCATGTGGGTATCGCAGAAGAACAGCGTCTGTTCGCCGACGATCAGCACCGACAGCGCATAGACGCGCTTGAGGCCAGAAAGCCGGGGAATGATCGGCAGGATGTCGCCGGTCTGCTGCCACCAGTCGGCGGTGCCCCCGCACAGCGCCGCATCGACCAGCCCCTCGTGGAGCAGCATCGCCGCCGCGATCGCGGGCCGCCTGCGCACACGGTGGCGCGCAGCGCCGGGCGTCACGCCACGGCGGTCGACCAGCCTCGCATAGCTTTCCATCAGGCGTGGCAGGATCGTCTCGTCGGCGAGGGGGTCGACGATCTCGAAATCCTCGTCGATCCGCATCCTCAAGCCGAGTTTGGCGATCCGCGCCGACACCATGTCGCGGCGCGCGATCAGCACCGGGCGCGCCAGCCGCTCGTCGATCACGACCTGCGCCGCGCGCAGCACGCGCTCGTCCTCGCCCTCGGCGAAGGCGACTCGCTTGAGCGTCGAACGCGCCTGCTCGAACACCGGATGCATCAACTGCCCCGAGCGATAGGCGAAACGCTGGAGCTGGCGCTCATAGGCGGTGAAATCGTCGATCGGATGCCGCGCGACCCCGGTCGCCATCGCCGCGCGCGCGACCGCCGGCGCGATCAGCAGCGCAAGGCGGGGATCGAACGGCTTGGGGATGATGTGCTCGGGCCCGAATAGCAGCTGCGCGCCGCCATAGGCGCGCGCCACCGTCTCGTCGGGCTCGATCCGGGCGAGCTCGGCGATCGCCTCGACGCAGGCGAGTTCCATCGCGGCGTTGATCTCGGTCGCACCGCAATCGAGCGCACCGCGGAAAATGTAGGGAAAACACAGGACGTTGTTGACCTGGTTGGGGTAATCGGAGCGGCCGGTAGCGACGATCGCATCGGGGCGGATGCGCGCGACGATCTCGGGCGACACCTCGGGCTCGGGATTGGCGAGCGCGAGGATCAGCGGCTTGTCGGCGAGCAGCGGGAGCCACTCCTCCTTCAGCACGCGCGGCGCCGAGAGGCCGAGAAACACGTCGGCACCCGCCAGCACTTCGCCCAACGTCCGCGCATTGGTGTCGCGCGCGAAGGGCTCGAGCTCGGGGGTGAGCCCCTCGCGGCTCCGATGGACGACGCCGTTGATGTCCGTCAGCGTGACATTGTCCTGCGGCAATCCCATCGCGACCAGAAGCCGCACGCACGCCATGGCAGCCGCGCCGGCGCCCGAGGTAACGAGCTTGACGTCGGCGAGCGCCTTGCCCTGCAGCAGCAAACCGTTGCGTACCGCGGCGGCACACACGATCGCGGTGCCGTGCTGGTCGTCGTGGAACACCGGGATGTTCATCCGCGCGCGCAGCTTCGCCTCGATCGCGAAACATTCGGGCGCCTTGATATCCTCGAGGTTGATCGCGCCAAACGTCGGCTCGAGCGCGGCGACCACCTCGACGAAGCGATCGGGGTCGGCGGCGTCGACCTCGATGTCGAACACGTCGATCCCGGCGAACTTCTTGAAGAGCACGGCCTTGCCCTCCATCACCGGCTTCGACGCCAGCGCGCCGATGTTGCCGAGGCCGAGCACCGCGGTGCCGTTGGTGATCACCGCGACGAGATTGGCGCGCGCGGTATAGTCGCGTGCCTTATCGGGGTCGGCCGCGATCTCGAGGCACGGGGCGGCGACGCCCGGCGAATAGGCCAGCGCCAGATCGCGCTGCGTCTCCATCCGCTTGGTGGGCTCGATGGTCAGCTTGCCGGCGCGCGGCAGGCGGTGATAATCGAGCGCAGACTGGCGGAATGTCTCGTCCATATTCATTCTCCGGCGCCGCGATTCCGCCCCCCTTAGCCGCCTCGTCGAAGCCGGTGAACCCATCGTCGAAACATTGCGCGCGCGCACTAGCAGAGCGACGCGCTGCTCCCCATCTGCGCGCCGACGAAGCCGACCGGAGCGCATGGATGATCGATCTCTATTATTGGCCCACCCCCAATGGCCACAAGATCACGCTGTTCGTCGAGGAAGCCGGGCTCCCCTACACGATCAAGCCCGTCAATATCGGCAAAGGCGACCAGTTCGACCCGGCGTTTCTCGAGATCGCACCCAACAACCGGATGCCGGCGATCGTCGACCACCAGCCGGTCGGCGGCGGCACGCCGATCGCGCTGTTCGAGAGCGGCGCGATCCTGCTCTATCTCGCAGAGAAGACCGATCGCTTCATCGCAGGCGACCTCCACGGCCGCGCCGAGGTGCTGCAGTGGCTGTTCTGGCAGATGGGCGGGCTCGGCCCGATGGCGGGACAGACGCACCATTTCAACGTCTATGCGCCGGAGAAGATACCCTATGCGATCGACCGCTACGTCCGCGAGACCGCTCGGCTCTACGGCGTTATGGACAGGCGGCTTGCCGATCGGCCGTTTCTCGCGGGGGACGCCTATTCGATCGCCGACATGGCGAGCTATCCCTGGATCGTCCAGCATGAGCGGCAGGATCAGGATCTGAACGATTTTCCGAACCTCAAGCGCTGGTACGGGGCGATCGCCGAGCGCCCCGCGACGAGGCGCGCCTATGCGCTGGCCGAGACCGTCAATCCGAACGCCAAGCCGATGAGCGAGGAGGAGAAGAAAATCCTGTTCGGGCAAGGCGCGCGGTAGATCCGGCCGCCATGCTGGTGGGCAGCGCTTGGCCGGCGCATCGCCGCGTTCAGCGCGCGCTCACCCCATCTCCACCACGGTCCCCGCCAGGCGGTCGACTTCGCCGCGATCGTGGCTGACGTACAGGATCGGCAGGCCAAGTTGGTCGCGCACGCGCTCGATGAGGATCATCACCTCACCGCGTCGCGCAGTATCGAGCGACGCGAGCGGCTCGTCCATCAGCAGGAAACGCGGCCCCGAGAGCAAGGCACGCCCGATCGCGACGCGTTGCGCTTCGCCGCCCGACAAGGTCCGCGGCCAGCGATCGAGCAGATGGTCGATGCCGAGGAACGCCGCCATCGCCTCTAGCGACATCGCCGGGGTCGTCGCGCGCCGCTGCCCGTAGCGCAGATTGGCGCGCACCCTGAGATGCGGGAATAGCCGCGCATCCTGGAAGACATATCCCGCGGCGCGGCGCGCGCACGGCATGTCGATCGCGGCGTCCAGATCGAACAGCGTCTCGCCGGCGACGCGGACATGCCCGGCGTCGGGACGGATGAGCCCTGCGATCATGCCAAGCACGCTGGTCTTGCCCGCGCCCGAAGGCCCGAACAGCGCGGTCAATCCCGGCCCGGTCGCGAAACCGATCGCGACTTCGGTGTTCGGCCCCATCCGCCGCCTGACGTCGACGTCAAAGGACATGGCCGCCCTGCCCCGCGCCCGCGCGGCGCGACAGGACTTCCGAGAGGACGAGCGCGCCCAGCGACAGGATCACCGAAGTGACCGCGAGCCGCGTCACGATCGCATCCGATCCGGGCACCTGCAGCGCGGCATAGATCGCGATAGGCAGCGTCTCGGTCTCGCCGGGAATGTTGGAGACGAAGGTGATCGTCGCGCCGAACTCGCCGATCGAGCGCGCAAAGCCCAGCACCAGCCCCGCCAGTACGCCGGGCAAGGCGAGCGGCACGGTGATCGTCCAGAATACCCGCCAGCCCGACGCGCCCAATGTCCGCGCAGCACCTTCGAGGCGCCGGTCGACCGCCTCGATCGACAGCCGCATCGCGCGGACCATCAGCGGCAGTGCCATGACCCCGGCCGCCAGCGCGGCGCCCGTCCAGCGGAAGATCAGCGTCAGCCCGAACCATTCGTGCAGCCGGCTCCCGATCGGCCCGCGCTGGCCGAAGCCGATCAGCAGCAGCCATCCCGTCACCACCGGCGGCAGGACGAGCGGCAGATGGACCAGCGCGTCGAGCAGGATCTTGCCGGGAAATCTCCCGCGCGCCAGCAGATAGGCGAGCGCGAATGCGGGCGGCAGCGTAAATACCACGGCGCACCCGCTCACCTTGAGCGACAGGTCAACGATCTGCCACTCGTCGGCGGACAGGAACACCCGCTCAGAGTGCCTGCGGCCGGTGCGGCAGGAAGCCGAAATGCCGGAAGATGGCGCGCCCCTGCGCGGAGATCAGGAACAGTCGGAACGCCTCCGCCTCGCGGCTGGCCGAGGCCGCGAGCCGCGCGATCGGGTAGGTGATCGGCGGATGGCTCGCATTGGGGAACACGCCGACGATCCGCACCGCCTTCGAGGATAGCGCGTCGGTGGCATAGACGATGCCGAACGGCGCCTCGCCACGCTCGACGAAGGCGAGCGCCGCGCGCACGCTGTCGCCGCGGACCACCTTGCCGCTGACGCTCGACCACACGCCGAGCGATACCAGCGATGCCTTGCCATATTTGCCGGCCGGGACCGACTCGGGATCGGCCATCGCCAGCCGGCCGTCGCCCAGCGCCTGCGCGAGCGCGAAGCCCGGACGGATCGCGATCTTGGCCGTGCTCGCGGCGGGCGCGACCAGCACCAGCGTATTGGCGAGGAAGGAAACGCGCGTGCCGGGTGCGACGAAGCCGTTCTTCTGCACATCGTCCATCCACGGTTCATCGGCCGAGATGAACAAATCCGCGGGCGCGCCGGCATCGATCTGTCTGGCCAGCGCGGAGGAGGCCGCAAAAGAGAGGATGGGGCGCTCGTGGTGACGCGCCGCCCATGCGTCGGCGGCAGCGTTGAGCGATTCCTGCAGGCTGGCCGCGGCGAGCACCAGCGGCGGCTTCGCGGTCGCCGCCGCCGACAATGTCAGCGTCGCGACCAGCATCAGCACCGCAGATAGAAGGCGAACGATCGGGCGCATGACGGGCTCCAGCGGAAGGCGCGTGATACATGGCGGCATATCGCGCGCGACGCAATGTCACGCCCGCGGCGCGCCTTTCATCGCTGAAATCTGCGGTAGCAAAGCGCTGATATGCGGCTCGGATCGAGGGGGATGTCGTTGACGACAAATAGGGTCCATTGGCGGCTGCGGTCGCGCCTGCTGGCCGCGATCGCGCTGTCGTCGCTGGGGCTCCCGGCGGCGGCGCAACGCGCGTCCGCGCCGCCGCCGTCCCCGGCCGCCGACGACGATGCGAGCCCGGATATCGTCGTCAACGGGGTCAGGCCGCCGCTGCCCGGCGCGGTCGTCGGCGACATTCCGCCCGAACTGCAATATGGCCCGGCCGACATCCGCGCCTACGGAGTGAGTTCGGTCGCCGACCTGCTCAACGAGCTTGCCCCCGAGATCCGCTCCGATCGCGGGCGCGGCGGCGAAAGCCCGGTGGTGCTGCTCAACGGCCGACGCATCTCGGGCTTCACCGAGATCCGCGATATCCCGACCGAGGCGATCCTGCGCGTCGACATCCTGCCCGAGGAGGTCGCGCTCAAATATGGCTATACCGCCGATCAGCGCGTCGTGAATATCGTTCTGCGCCGCCGCTTCCGCGCGGTCACCGCCGAGGGTGGCGGCCTGACCACGACCGATGGCGGCGCGGAGAGCGGCACCGGCGATCTCGATCTGCTCCGCATCCGCGGCGACGACCGGCTCAATGTCGACATCAAGGCGACCGACACGGCGGCGCTCAAGGAAAGCCAGCGCGACATCGACGCGCCTGTTCCTGCCACGCACCTTTATGATCCGATCGGCGACCTGTCGCCCTACCGGACGATCGCGCCGTCGGCGAAGACGCTGAGCGTCAATTCGGTGCTCGCGCATCCGTTCGGCAAACATCTCAACGCGACGCTCAACGCGACGCTCGACTATAGCGACAGCGGCTCGCTGCGCGGGCTGCCGTCGGCAAACCTCAAGGTGTCGGCGGACGATCCGTTCAACACGTCCGGCACCGACGTCACCATTCCGCGCTATCTCGACACCGATGCGCTGCAGCAGGACGTCAAGACGCTGACCGCGCATCTCGGCACCACGGTCAATGCCGACGTCGCCAAATGGCGGCTGTCGTTCACCGCGGGATATGATCACGGCGATACGCGGACTCATACCGACACCGGGCGCGACACGTCGGCCCTGCAGGCCGCGCTCGATTCCGCTGATCCGACCGTCGATCCCTTCGGCACGTTGCCCGCCACGCTGATCGGCGGCCGCGTGCGGTCGACCGCGCGCGCATTGTCCGATTCGGGCAACGTCCAGTTCGTCGCCAACGGCCCGATCATCGACGTCCCCGCAGGCCCGCTCGCGACCAGCATCAAGATCGGCTATGCCGACAGCGGCTTCGACACCAGCTCGACACGCGGAGGCGTGGAACAGCACACCAGCCTGTCGCGCAGCGACGCCAGCGCGCAACTCAATCTCGACCTGCCGCTCGCCAGCCGCACGCATCATGTCCTGCCGTTTCTCGGCACGCTGTCGGCCAACACCAACCTCGCGGTCGATCATTATAACGACTTCGGCACCGAAACGACGCTCGGCTACGGCCTCAACTGGACGCCGCGCGAGGGCATCACGCTGATCGCCTCGACGACGCACGACCACGGCATCCCGACCGTCCAGCAGCTCGCCGGCCCGGTCGTGACGACGCCCGGGGTGCCGGTGTTCGACTATCTCACCGGCCAGACCGTCAACGTCAGCGAGACGGCGGGCGGCAATCCCGATCTGCGCGCGGATAGCCGCCGTGTCGACAAGCTCGGGCTGACGATCAAGCCGTTCAAGGCGATCGACCTGACCCTCTCGGCGAACTATATACGCAGCACGATCCGCAACGCGATTGCCGCTTTCCCCTCGCCGACCGCCGCGATCGAACTCGCCTTTCCCGATCGCTTCGCGCGCAACGCCGAGGGCGATCTGGAAAGCATCGACGTCCGCCCGCTCAATTTCGACCGCGAGACACGGCAGGAACTGCGCTGGGGCGTCAACTTCACGCAGAAGCTCAAGACGCCGCAGGCGCTGGTCGATGCCTATCGCGCGCTGCGGCAGGCGGGCGTATTCCAGCGTCCGGGTGGCGACGGCGCAGGGCGCGGCGGATCCGGCGGCAGCGGACCGGGCGGCGGTGGACCGGGCGGCGGTGGACCGGGCGAGCGCGGCGGTGACGGCGGACGCGGTGGTGACGGCGGACGGGGAGGCGGCGGCGGTTTCGGCGGTCGCGGCGCGCAGCAGGGCGGCCGGCTGCAGGTCTCGCTCTATCACACCTGGTATTTTCGCGACGACATCCTCGTCCAGCCGGGCGGCCCGACGCTCGACCTGCTGAACGGCGGCGCAACGGGCACCGGCGGTGGCCAACCGCGTCACCAGATCGATCTCCAGCTGGGATTGACGCAGGGCGGCATCGGCGCGCGGATGACGGGATCGTGGCAGAGCGCGACGACGGTCACCGCCGGACCCGATACGGCAGCGGCGAGCAACCTGCACTTTTCCAGCCTCGCGGTCGCCAATTTCCGGCTGTTCGTCGATCTCGGCCAGCAGCCTGCGCTGATCCGGCACCGCTGGGCGCGCGGGATGCGCGTTACGCTGGCGGTCAACAACATACTCGATACGCGCCAGCACGTCCGCGACGCGACCGGCGCGACCCCGCTGGCCTACCAGCCCGACTATCTCGATCCGCTGGGCCGCACTGTCCGGATCAGCCTGCGCAAATTGTTCTTCTGAGGCTTGGCCGATCGGCCGGCGCGATCGTTCAGCTCAATGTCGGTTTCGATGCGAAAGGATAGACCGATGCGCCAGTACATGCTCCGGGTCGCGCTCGCCGCGCTGCTGCCGTCCGCCGCGGCGGCGGTCGCACAGACCCCGCCGCCCCCGTCCCCGTCGGCAGGCGACGCACGCCCGGCCGATGCCGGCATGACGCTTGCCCAGTTCCAGGCGGCGCAGGCCGCGCGGATGATGACCGCGGACACCGACGGCGACGGCCGGATCAGCCTGGCTGAATGGTCCGCGCAGATCGCCGCGCGCCCCGACCGTGGCGACCGTGGCGACCGTGGCGACGGCGGCCGTTCCGAAGGGCATCACGGCGCCGAGGGCGGCTACGACCCGGTGCGAACGTTCGCGCGGCTCGACACCAACGGCGATGGATATATCGACAGGACCGAGATTTACGCCGCGGCGACGCGACGCTTCCAGCGGATGGACAGCAATGGCGACGGCATATTGACCGCCGACGAGCGTACTGCGGCGCACGGCGGAATGCGCCGTGGCGGCGGACGGGGCGCAGCCGAGGACGGCCACCAATAGCGCCGGCTGGCAACCGGCTTGATCCGGGCCCGGAAGCAGCTAGGCTAGGCGATCGTTCAGCGTCGGGGGCAATTCGTGCAGCATATCGGGATAACGCGCGTCACGCGCGGCATCGTGTCCGTCGCCACCTGTCTGTCACTGGTCGCCTGCGCCAGCGCCGCGCCGCCCAAGGCGGCATCGTCCGCGCCGCCTCCGGGACAGGCCAAGGGCTATAATCACGACCCCTTCCCCTCGACCTACCATGCCTATCCCGGCGTCCCGACGCTGGTCCGCAACGTCACCGTCTATGATGGCGAGGGCGGCCGGATCGATCATGGCGCGGTGCTGTTCGCCGACGGCAAGATCGTCCAGGTCGCGCAGGACATCGCCCCCCCTGCCGGCGCCGTCGTCATCGACGGAAGCGGCAAATGGATCACGCCCGGGGTGATCGACGTCCACAGCCATCTCGGCGACTATGCCTCGCCCGGCGTCAGGGCGCTCTCCGACGGCAATGAGGCGACCGCGCCGGTGACCGCCGAGGTATGGGCCGAACACAGCGTCTGGCCGCAGGATCCGGGCTTCTCGCGCGCGCTCGCCAATGGTGGGGTGACGACGTTGCAGATCCTGCCGGGCTCCGCCAATCTGTTCGGCGGCCGATCGGTGGTGCTCAAGAATGTCTATGCGCGCACCGTGCAGGGAATGAAGTTTCCCGGCGCGCCCTATGGTCTCAAAATGGCGTGCGGCGAAAATCCCAAGCGCGTCTATGGCCAGCAGCATCGCGAGCCCTCGACGCGCATGGGCAATATCGCGGTCGACCGGGAGACCTGGGCCAAGGCGGCCGAATATAAGCGCAAATGGGACAAATATGAAAAGGACGGTGGCGATCCGCCGGCGCGCGACCTCCAGATGGACACGCTGCGCGGCGTCCTCGACGGCGAGATCCTCGTCCACAATCATTGCTACCGCGCCGACGAAATGGCCAATGTGATCGATATGTCGAAGGAGTTCGGCTATCATGTCTCGGCCTTCCACCATGCGGTCGAGGCCTATAAGATCACCGACTATCTCAAGCAGAACGACATCTGTGCGGCCGTCTGGGCCGACTGGTTCGGCTTCAAGATGGAGAGCTATGACGGCATCCCCGAGAATCTCGCGCTGATCCAGAAGGCCGGCGCGTGCGGGATGATCCATTCGGACGATCAGAACGGCATCCAGAGGCTCAATCAGGAAGTCGCCAAGGCGCAGGCCGCGGGACGTCGCGCGGGGATCGACATTCCCGATGCGGTGGCGTGGGAATGGCTGTCCTACAATCCTGCCAGGGCGCTCGGCATCGCCGACAAGACAGGTAGCCTCCGGCCCGGCAAAATGGCGGATGTGGTGCTGTGGAACGGCAATCCGCTCAGCGTCTATTCGCGCCCCGACAAGGTCTGGATCGACGGGGCGCTGCTCTACGACGAGACGGATCCGAGGCTGAGGCCGGTATCCGATTTCGAGCTCGGCCAACCCGGCGCGGGAGACGTCAAGTGAAGGCGCGCATCACCATCCGCCCCACCAACGGTGGCGAGGCGAGCCGCCGGCCAAGCCGGTGGTGGCGGGGTTTCGCGGCGATCGCCTTTATCGCCGCACCCGTATCCGCGCAGACCGTCGCCTTTGTCGGCGGCACCGTCGCGATCGGCGACGGATCGCAGCCGATCCCGGGCGGCACCGTGCTGGTCCGCGACGGGCGCGTCGTCGCCGCCGGTGCCGCAGTGCCCGTGCCCGCGGGCGCGACCGTCATCGACGCGCACGGCAAATGGGTCGCCGCGGGCATCGTCGCGGGACTCACCAATCTCGGCCTCGTCGATTCCGACGGCGTCGAGGAGAGCAATGACAGCAGCGCGGGCAAGTCGCCCTTCGCCGCCGCGATCGACATCGCGCCCGCGGTCAACCCGGACACCGTGCTGATCGGGATCGAGCGCGCCGGCGGGATCACCCGCGCGCTGGTCTCACCCGGCACCGGCGGATCGATCTTCGCGGGCCAGGGCGCGGTGATCACGCTCGGTCTCGGCGATCCGCCGGTGACCCACGCGCGCGCCTTCCAATATGTCGAACTCGGCGAGGATGGCGCACAGGCCGCGGGGGGCAGTCGCCCGGCCGCCTATGCGATGTTCCACGACGCGCTTGGCGAAGCGCAGGACTATCGCCGCAACCCGGCCGGGTTCGGCGGCCGCGAGAAGGATTCGCTGATCAAGCGCGGCGATGCCGTCGCGCTTCTGTCGGTGATCGACGGCAAGGTGCCGCTGCTCGTCCATGTCGAGCGCGCAAGCGATATTCTCTCGGTGCTCGCGCTGACCCACGACTATCCACAAATCCGGCTGGTGCTCGTCGGCGCCAGCGAAGGCTGGATGGTCGCCCGCCAGATCGCCGCCGCGCACGTTCCCGTCATCGCCGCGGCGCTCGCCGATCTGCCCGAGCAGTTCGAGCGTCTGGCCGCGACCGAATCGAACGTGGGCAGGATGGAACAGGCGGGCATCGCCGTCTCGATCTCGACCGTGGATGCGAGTGCACCCGCGCAGCAGCGCAACCTCACGCAATATGCCGGCAACCTTGTCGCGATCGGCAGGGTCCCCGGCTCGACCGGGCTCGACTGGGGCCATGCGTTCGCGACGATCACCTCGGCGCCCGCGCACGCGCTCGGCCTCGACGGCGACATCGGCTCGCTTCGACCCGGCCGCCGCGCCGACGTGGTCATATGGGATGGCGATCCGCTCGAACTCGCCTCGGCACCGGTTGCGGTCTATATCGACGGCAAGCCCCAGCCGATGCGGACCCGCCAGACCGAGCTGCGCGATCGCTACTTCGACCCGAGCGAGGGAAGCCTGCCCAAGGCGTATCAGCGCTGAATACGGCCACCTAGCTCCGATGCCGCGGCTTCGCTACATCGGCGCGATGGACGGCAAGGACGAGATCGAGCTCAAGCTGCAGGCGGATCCGCTGGGAATCGCGACGCTGCTCGCTGATCCGCTGGTGGCCGATGCCGATCCGACGTCACGCGAGCAGCTCTCGACCTATTTCGACACGCCGACATACGCGCTCCGCAAGGCGGGGCTGTCGCTCCGCATCCGGCGCATCGGCGATCGTCGCATCCAGACGATCAAGACCGAGGGCGGCGCGGCCGCGAGCCTGTTCGCGCGCGGCGAGTGGGAACGCGACATCGCCGGCGACGAACCGGTGCTCGACGACATCGCCGCGGTCCTCGGCAACGCGCTCGCCGGCGGAGGGACGCTGCGGCCGATCTTCACCGTGTCGGTCAATCGCACGACCATCGTCCATCGTCTTGGCGCCGACCGGATCGAGCTCGTCGCCGACCAGGGCCAGGTCCTCGCCGATGGTCGCAACGCGCCGATCTGCGAGGTCGAACTCGAACTGCACGATGGCGACCGCGCGGCGCTGTTCGCACTGGCGCGAATGATCGCCGACATCATCCCGCTCAAACTCGGTGTCCGCACCAAGTCGGAGCGCGGCTATGCGCTGCTCGCGGGCGCCGACGGATCGTCGGTGAAGGCCGAGCCGATCATGCTGGCGCAGGATCTCGACGCCGAGACGCTGTTCGCGACGATCGCCGCGTCGTGCCTGCGCCAGTTTCGCCTCAACGAGGATAAGTTGCTCGAAACCGGCGCCGCCGAGGCGCTGCACCAGGCGCGTGTCGGTCTGCGGCGGCTACGCTCGGCGCTGTCGATCTTCGGCGCCATGCTCGCGGGGCCCGAGCTCGATCGCTTCCAGACGGCGTTGCGCAGCCTCGCGGCCTTGCTAGGCCGGGTCCGCGACATCGACGTGATGCTTGCCAAGCTCGACGACCCGGCGGTGCTCGGCCGGCTGCGCGCCGCGCGGGACGTCCGCTATGATGCCGTGGTCGCCGCGCTCGGGTCGAAGGCGGTGCGCACGCTGATGCTCGATCTTGTCGCCTGGATCGCGATCGGCGCCTGGCGTGAGGCGGAAACCGGCGCCGATCTTCGCGCCCAACCGGCCGCGGACTTTGCCGCCGAGACGCTCGATACGCTCCGCCGCCGCGTCAAGCGTCGCGGACGCCATCTCGCCAAGCTCGACGAGGAGCCGCGGCATCGTGTCCGCATCGCCAGCAAGAAGCTGCGTTATGCCGCCGAATTCTTCGCCGGGCTCTATCCGGGAAAGAAGGCGGGGCGACGCCGCGAAGCGCTGCTTGGCGCGCTCGAGGACCTGCAGACCGAACTCGGCCATCTCAACGATCTCGCGAGCGCGCGCGCGCTGTTCGACGAACTCGACATCCCCGGCGCCGAGACCATCCTGGCGGCGGGCAAGAAGGGCGATCCGGCGCGGCTGCTGCCCAGAGCCGCGGACGCCTATGACCGGCTGATCGACGCGAAGCGCTTCTGGCGATAGCGGACCGACGCGAGCGCCCGCCGCGCCCAGCGTCACAAAGCTGCAACGCAAGCCGGTCATCGCCTTGCCCTGTCCCGGTCCTCGAGCCCGCCACCCCAACCAAGGTCCCCCGATGCGCATACCAGCTCTCGCCGCGACGCTTCTCGCCACGCTGACCGCCAATGCCGTGCAGGCGGCCCCACCGCCCGCCAAGCCGAAGTTGATCGTCGCGATCTCGGTCGATCAATATGCCTCCGAACTCTATCGCCGCTATCTGCCCGGCTATACCGGTGGGCTGAAGACGCTTTCGCACGGAGTTGCCTTCCCGGTCGGCTATCAGAGCCACGCCGCGACCGAGACCTGCCCCGGCCACTCGACGATCCTCACCGGCCGCCATCCCGCCGCGACCGGGATCATCGCCAACAGCTGGTTCGACGTGAAGACAGGCTCGACCGTCTATTGCGTCGCGGCGCCCGGCTCGTCCGACCCCAATGCGCGCGGGCCGCAGAACATGCATGTCACCACGCTCGGCGACTGGATCAAGGCAGCCGAGCCGGGCGCGCGGTCGTTCGCGGTCTCGGGCAAGGACCGCGCCGCGATCACGATGGCGGGGCAGCATGCCGACGGCGTCTATTGGTGGGTCGACGGCGAGGGCTTTACCACCTCGTCCTTCGCCGGCCCCGCGACACCCGCGGTGACGCGACCTGCAAATGCCTTCGACAAGGCGACGTTCGCCGCGTGGACCGGTGCCAGACCGACACTTTGGCCGGCGCCCTCCGCCACCTGCGCGGCGCTCGAAAAGCCCGAGACATTCGGCAAGATCGCCTTGTCGGGGCATGTTCCGCCCGACCTTGCGGTGCAGGCCGAAGCCAATCCGCATTTCGCTGCCACCACCGACTTTCAGGACAATCTGCGTGCCTCGCCGCTATTTGACCAGCTCGCCGTCGCCTTCGCCGAGCAGGTGATCGCCGCCAACCGGCTCGGCCATGGCCCGGCCACCGACGTGCTCGCGCTCAGCCTGTCGGCGAACGACTATATCGGCCACCGCTACGGCAATGGCGGCCCCGAAATGTGCGTCCAGCAGGCTGCGCTCGATGCGACGCTCGGCGGCTTTCTCGACGATCTCCAGCGGCTTGGCGTGCCGGTGATGGTGGTGCTCACCGCCGATCACGGCGCGACCGACGCCGCCGAGCGCGAACATGCGCACGATCCCGAGGCGAGCCGGCTCGACGGAACGGCGTTCGTCGCGAAACTCAACAAATATCTCGAGCAGGCGCTCGGGCTCAGCTACGAGCCGATCGTCGGCGACGATCCGCAACAGCTCTATATCAATGTCGGCCCCGATGCGGCGCTGCGTGACAGGGTGCGAGACGCGACGCTGCCATGGCTCAAGCAGCAGCCCGAGGTGCGCGAGGCTTTCACCCGCGACGAGGTGGCGGCCGCGTCCGTCGCACCAGGCACCACGCCCGACGCGCTGACGATCGTCCAGCGCTTCCACGAAAGCTATGATCCAGAGCGGTCGGGCGATATCGCGGTCGCCTATCGCCCGCGCACGAGCTTCGGCGTGCCGCGCGGGCCCGGCGATGTCGTCGCAGGACACGGCTCGGTCTGGGACCATGACCGCCAGGTGCCGATCCTGTTCTGGTGGCCCGGCGCGTCCGCGGAAACGCGCGCGACGCCGATCGAGACGGTGGATATCGCGCCGACGCTGGCCGCGATCGCCGGTGTCGCGACACCCACCGTCGATGGACGCTGCATCGATCTCGGCGGGAATTGCCGCCGTTAGGCGACTGCCGTGATGGACGCCGCGTGACGGGCGCCGCATGACGGGCGCGCGCCACGTGCAGCGGGGTCGCACGCCCCGCTGACAGGACGATCAGCCCTTCGGCGTCACCGTATTCCCGACCGCATGATCGTCCTTGTGCTGCGCCTTGCCCGCATGGAGCTTGGCGATCCGGTCGGATCGTTCGGCGGCCTGGCGCTGATCTTCGGCCTTGGCTTTCGCGAGAGCATCGGCGCGGCGTGCCGCGTTGCTCTGGCTCTCTTCGGCATGAATCTTGGCAATCCGGTCGGCACGCTCGGCCGCTTTGCGCTGATTGCTGGCCTGCTGGTCCTTGAGCTTGCCCGCGCGGATATCCGCATCATGCTGCGCTTCCGAGGCATGGACCTTGGCGATCCGATCG
Source organism: uncultured Sphingomonadaceae bacterium (assembly GCA_903871605.1). Classification (GTDB taxonomy): domain Bacteria; phylum Pseudomonadota; class Alphaproteobacteria; order Sphingomonadales; family Sphingomonadaceae; genus Solisphingomonas. Next base: position 62,963 of record CAIQHF010000011.1, on the reverse strand, counting down.
TTACGCTCCGCGGCTTCCTTTTGGTCGTCCGCCTTGCCCTGCTGGATTTTCTCCGCGCGGATCGATGCCCGACGATCTTCTGCTTTCTTGTTGTCGGCGATCGTCTGGGCGCGAAGATCCTGCCGATGCGCAGCCGCCTCGGCCTCCGTCTGCTTGGTCGCGGCCGCCTTGGCCGGTGGCGCGCTGGCGACCGCATTTTGGTCGGCCGCCAATGCGGGCGCGCTTGCGGTTGCCAACAGGCCGACGGTCAATAGAAATTTGCGCATCAGAATTCTCCTCTCCGAAGACGGTCCGGTAATGGTACTTAACGCATCCAAAGTGGTTTGGTGCTGAACAATCAGTTCATCCACCAGAAAGTAACGCATCGGCGGGCTTCTACGCATGTCTTGCGCCCGGCGCGAGATCGCCTTCGCACGTCGTCCGCGCGGCGCCTGCGATCGGCCGCAGACCAGCCGGCGACGGCGTCATCGGGGCATAGCTGCTCGGTTGCGTTGCAGCGTCGTCGCGGCGGCCGACTACGCGGCGGCCAATGCAAAAAGGCGGACCCCTCGGGATCCGCCTCGCAAGGGCATGAGCCCCGAGAAAATATTGGTGCGCCCGGAACGATTCGAACGTCCGACCCTCAGATTCGTAGTCTGATGCTCTATCCAGCTGAGCTACGGGCGCGCTGTGGAAGCGGTCTCTAGAAGGGGTCGCCGGAGAGCGCAACCCCATTGCGAGGAGAAATCCGCGCCCCTAGACGGGGACATGCCCTGCCCGCTTTCCCGCCGCCCCGCATTCGCCGCCTTGCTGACGTCTGTGCTCGCGCTCGCGGGGTGCACCGGCAAGGGCCCGGGTTATCCGTCGCTCGCGCCGCGTGCGATCGAGCAGCGGTCGTTCGCCGAGCCCGCTCCGCCGCCCGCCCCGCCACAGCGCGCCGATCCGGAAGCGGCCGCGCGCTTCGCGCCGACGATCGCACAGGCGCGCGCCGCCGACGCCGCGTTTCGCCGAACGCTCGCCGAAGAACGCGGCACGCTCGCCAACGGTCGCGGCGCCGCGACAGGGAGCGACGCATGGGCCAATGCGCAGGTTTCGCTGTCGCGCCTCCAGGACGCCCGCGAGCCGGTGATCAAGGCGCTGGCCGACCTCGACGCGGCGCGCGATTCGGAGGCCACGCACACCAATAGCGGCGAAGCGATCGCCGCGGCGCAGGCGTTCGATCAGGTGCAGCAGATCGACGCCGCCGAACAGGCGGCCCTGTCGGCGGCGTCGTCGCAATAGCTCAGGCCCTGGTCGCGCCCGCGATATAGGAATCGACCACGCCGCCGAGCAGCTCGAGCGGCACGCCGCATGTCCGGATCACAGCATCATTGTAGGCGGCAAGGTCGAATCCCGCGCCCAATGCCGCCTTGGTCTTCTCGCGGAGCCGGACGATCTCGTTATGCCCGGTCTTGTAGCCGCAGGCTTGGCCCGGCGAGGCGCAATAGCGATCCGTCTCGCTGGTCATGGCGTCCGCGCCCTTGCCGCTTTCGGTCGCGAGGAAGGCGACCGTCCGCTCGCGGCTCCATCCGAGCGCGTGCAGCCCGGTATCCGCGACCAGCCGGCATGCGCGGAACTGCTGCGCCTGGAGATAGCCGATCCGGCCCCACGGGTCGTCGTCATACAGGCCGCTCTCGTCGATCAACTGCTCGGCATAGAGCGCCCAGCCCTCGACGAAGGCGTTGAAGCCCGTCAGCGAGCTGATCACGGGTACCTCGGCATGGTGCTCGGCGAGATAGGCGAGTTGCCAGCTATGGCCGGGGATACCCTCGTGCGCGGTCAGCGTCGACAGCTGGTAGCGCGGCCAGAGCGCGGTCGACTTCAAATTGACGTAATAGATCGCCGGCCGCGAGCCATCGAGCGCGGCGGGGTTCATATAGCCGAGCGCGGCACCGTCCTGGATGTCGGCGGGCACGCGCTTGACCATCACGTCGGCATGCAGGCCGAGGTGGCTGAATCGGGGCATGAGCGGGCGCACCGCCGCGATGCGGCCGTTGAGATAGGCGATCAGCTGCGCGCGTCCTTCGTCGGTGTCGGGATAGAGGAAGCGCGGATCCTTGTTGAGGGCGCTCACCCGCTCGCCGACCGTCCCCTTGGTCAGCCCCTGCGCCTTTAGCAGCCCGTCCATCCGCGCCTTGATCTCTTCGTTCTGCGCAAGCCCGATGCGGTGGACCTCGGCAGGCGTCTGCGTCGTCGTCGTGCCGAGCCGCAACGCCCAAGCATAATAAGCATCGCCGTCGGGCAGACGCTGGACTCCCGCGGTCATCGGCGCGTTCGCGGTCGCGGCGGCGAAGATCGCGATCTCGCGATCAAGCGCGGGATAGACGGTGGTCTCGATGATCCGAGCCGCCTGCGCGGCATAGTCGCCGGCCAGCCCGAGCGCCTTGGTCTTGTCGCCCAGATTGGTGACGAGCCGCTGCCGGGCGGCGGGGGTCGCGCGGAATTGCCTGAGGATGCCGAGCGCATTGTCGGCGATGAACTTTGGCGGGACGACACCGATCGCGGCCTGCTCGCGGAGCATCTCGGACTCCTGCGCGATCTGTCGCGCGAAGGCGGCGACGCGCGCCAGATAGGCGTCTGCGTCGGCCTTGCCGGTGATCGCATGCTCGGAGACGAGGAATTCGGGCACGCCGCTCACCGCGCTGCCCTGCTGGCTCACCACATAGGGGCTGGTGCCACCGGAGAATCCGGCGCTTGCGCCGCCGCCATAGCGGAACGCGATCCCGTCTATGCCACGCTCGGTCGCATAGCGCACCGTATCGTAGCGCAGCTGGTCGGCCGGCGGCAGGCCGGCGCGATCGATCGCAAGCAGATCCGCGTGGATTGCGCGGATCGTCGCGTTGCCGCGCTCGATCCCCGCTTGCGATGCGTCGGAGAGCTGGCTGCGCAGACCGCCGAGCTTGCCATGGTCAAGCCCGAGCCCCGTCGCTCCCTCGGGTGACAGCAGCAGCAGGCGGTCGGCGAACCCCGCCAGCGTGGTATGGAACGGCGCGCTGATCGCGGTCTGGGCGAGCAGTCGACCGGGAAGCAGCGCGAGCGCGCCGCCGGCGGCCGCTGCGCCGAGCAGGTCGCGGCGGTGAAGACGGTTGAGATCGAACATCGAGTTACCTTGTCTGACGCGCCGGCGTTAAGCCCGGCCAATGACGTCAGGCTAGAGCCAGGATCTCGGCCGGGCAATGGCCGGGCGGTGCCGGCGCCGCGTGCGCTACACGCCCGCGGTACGGGCTTGGGATCGGCGCCCAAGTCCGTCATAGAGCATGATATGCCGTCTTGGGGGACTGGGTGATCTTGCCATATTTGCCACGGGCGCTCGCCGCCGCACTGCTCATGACCGGTACCGCAGGCGCCGCCGATGCGGCCGACCTGCGCCAATATTGCCCGGATCGGCCCGGACTGGACACACCGCCCTGTACGGTCGACGCAGGCCATGTGTCGGTCGAGATGAGCGGGCTCGACTGGACCGAGCAAAAGGACCCGGACAGCAAGACCGACACGCTGCTCGCGGGCGATCTGCTCGTCCGGCTCGGCCTCACCGATTCGCTCGAGGCCAAGATTGGCTGGACGCCGTACGGCCATGTCCGCGAGCGCGATCGCGCAACCGGACTGGTGACGCGGAGCAGCGGGACGGGCGACGTCTCACTGACGCTGCAGCAGAATCTCTCGCACCCCGACGGCCAGGGCTTGTCGATCGCGCTCGCGCCCTATGCGACGCTGCCGACCGGCGGCAAGGCGATCGGCGCGGGGGATTGGGGCGCCGGCTTGCTGGTGCCGATCAGCTACAGTCTCACCGACAAGATCCAGCTCGCCGCCACCCCCGAAATCGATGCCGCGGTCGACGGCGACGGCGACGGACGCCACCTCGCCTATGGCAGCGTCGTCGGGATCAGCTATGCGCTGACCAAGAAGATCGGCAGCACGCTCGAGTTTCAGGCAATACGCGACGATGACCCAGACGGTCACACCACGCAGGCGCTGGCGAGCCTGTCCTTCGCCTACCAGCCGCAGGACGGCCTGCAATTCGATGTCGGGGCGGTGAAGGGGCTCAACGGCGACAGCCCGGATATCGAACTCTATGTCGGCGCCTCGCGACGCTTCTGAACCTAGCGCGCGACGATCTCGTCGACCCAGGCGGGCACCAGCAGGCTCGCCGGCCCGATCCGCGTCTCGTGGAAGAAGCCGCTGCCCGCCGATGGCTCGAGATTGAGCTCGAGCGTATCGGCGCCGGCGTGGCGCGCGCTTTGGACGAAGCCGGCGGCGGGATACACCGCGCCCGAGGTGCCGATCGAGACGAACAGGTCCGCGGCCATCAGCGCTGCTTCGATGCGCTCCATCTCATAGGGCATCTCGCCGAAGAACACGATGTCGGGACGCATCGCGTCTTGCCCGCACGCGGCGCAGCGCGGTCCGCCGACCATGGTTCCCGCGAAGCCCCCGCGCGTCCCGCACGCGCCGCACAGCGCCGACAGCAGCTCGCCGTGCATGTGAAGCATGCGCGTCGCGCCCGCGCGCTCGTGGAGATCGTCGACATTCTGCGTGACGATCAGCAACTCGCCTGGCCAATGCGCATCGAGCCAGGCCAGCGCGCGGTGCGCCGCATTGGGTTCGACCTCGGCCAAGGCGAGACGGCGCTGATCGTAGAAATCGAGCACCAGCTCGCGATCCTGCAACAGCGCCACGGGCGTGCAGATCTCCTCGACGCGCCGCCCCTCCCAGAGGCCGTCGGCGCCGCGAAACGTCGCCAGCCCGCTCTCCGCCGAAATGCCGGCGCCGGTCAGGATCACGATGCGTTCGATGTCGGCCATGACGGCCAAAATAGCGCGCCTGCCGCGACGATGCGAGGCTTCGCCGCCGTTCATAGATTATCAACGCGTTAAGCCTAATCCTGCCGGTATGTCCTCGCTTGAAATCCGCCGCCACGATGCGACCCTGTCCACCCCCCTGCCGAGCGACCGGCGGCGCGACTCACGCTATGACGTCAGTGTCGCGGTGGATGTCGAGACGACCGACGGCGTGCCGCTGTCGGCAGAGGTCACCAACATCTCGGGCTCGGGCTTCCGCGCGCGCTCGCCGATCCAGCTCGCCAAGGGCAGCAAGGTGATCGTGCGCTTCGGCAAGGGGAAGCGGCGGCGCGCCTATATCGCCTGGCAGATCGGCGAGGAGATTGGCTGCCGGCTGCTCCGCCCGCTGACCGTCGCCGAGCTTGCCGCGGTGATGGCAACGTCCGCCTAGCCGCGACTTGCCGCAACGACACGGCTCGCTTAGCCAAGGACCTTCCGATCGTTCGAAGGCCCGTCCATGCGTCATCTCCTCGCCGCCATCTCGCTCCTGCCGCTTGTCGCCGCCCCGGGGCGCGCCGATCCGCCCTCGCCGATCCTGACCACGCCCGAGGCGCACGACGCGCTGAGCTATGCGGATCCGCAGGTCGCGCGCGTCGTCCATGTCGATCTCGATCTCACCGCAGACTTTTCCGCGCACATCATGGCGGGGACCGCCGCGCTCGACATCCTTGCCGCGCCCGGCGCGTCACGGATCATCCTCGACGACAACAAGCTCGCGATCGCCGACATCACCGATGCGGCAGGCCACCCGCTGCGCTGGTCGGTCGGCGCGAGCGACGCGTATAAGGGCGCGCCGCTCACCGTCGAGATCGGCGCCGCGCGGCGGATCGTCATCCGCTATCGCTCAAGCCCCGATGCGGGGGCGCTGCAATGGCTGACCCCGGCGCTGACCGCGGGCAAGACGAAGCCCTATCTGTTCAGCCAGGGCGAATCGATCGAGAATCGCAGCTGGATACCCACGCAGGACAGCCCCGGCATCCGTCAGAGCTGGACCGCGAAGATCACGGTTCCCAACGATCTGATGGCGGTGATGAGCGCCGAGCGTCTCACCCCGAAGGGCGAGCCGGCGGGTCCGGGCCAGCACAGCTACCGCTTCCGCATGGACCATAATGTCCCGCCCTATCTGATCGCGCTCGCCGTCGGCGATCTCGCCTTCCGCTCGCTCGGGCCGCGCACCGGCGTCTATACCGAGCCCGCAATGCTCGATCGCGCTGCGCGCGAACTCTCCGACACCGAGAAGATGGTCGATGCGGCAGAGAGGCTTTACGGTCCCTATCGCTGGGGCCGCTATGACATCCTCGTGCTGCCGCCCTCCTTCCCCTTCGGTGGGATGGAGAATCCGACGCTGACCTTCGCGACACCGACGATCATCACCGGCGACAAATCCAACGTCGATGTGATCGCGCACGAGCTCGCGCACAGCTGGTCGGGCAATCTGGTCACCAACGCGACCTGGCGGGATTCGTGGCTCAACGAAGGCTTCACCGTCTATTTCGAGAACCGGATTGACGAGGCGGTATATGGCAGGGAGCGCGCCGCGACGCTCGCCGACCTGTCCTGGGACGATCTGCAGCGCGACATCAAGGCGGCGGGCGGTACGCAGGCACCGGGCACGCGGCTGCACGGCGATGACGAGGGCGCCTATGGCGAGATGGACTATAATAAGGGCTCGACCTTCCTGCGCACGATCGAAGAGGCGGTCGGACGGCCGCGCTGGGACGCCTATCTGAAGGGCTATTTCGACCGCCACGCCTTCCAGCCGCAGACCACGGCGGGATTCCTCGCCGATCTGCGCGCGTATCTGATCAAGGGCGACGCGGCGCTGGAGGCGAGGCTCGAGCTCGATCGCTGGGCGTATCAGCCCGGCCTGCCCGACAACGCCGTGCACGTCCGCTCGGCGACGCTCGCAAAGATCGACGCGCAGGTCGCGGCGTTCGACAAGGGGGCGCCGGTCGCATCGATCGACGCATCGCGCTGGTCGACGCAGGAGTGGTTGCGCTTCCTCAATCACCTGCCGCGTGCGCAGGCCCCCGCGCGGCTAGCCGAGATGGACAAGGGGTTCGGCCTGTCCACCTCGCCCAACGCCTATATCCGTTCCGCCTGGTTCGAACTGGCGATCGCCAACCGTTACGATCCGGTCCTTCCCGCGCTCGGTCAACATCTCGGCAGCGTCGGGCGGATGCTGCTGATCGTGCCGCTATACCGTGATCTCAAGGCGCAGGGCGACTGGGGTCTGCCGATCGCGCGCCGCATCTATGCCGCGGCACGACCGACCTATCACCCCGTCGCCGCAAGCGTCATCGACAAGATTCTCCAGTGAAGGGAACCGCGCGCGCCGGTAGTCGCTAAGCGCCTCAGACACGGTAGCGGAGACAATAGCGATGCATGCAACAATCGGTGGCGAGAGCCTGCTCGTCGCGTTCCTGATCTGGATCGTGGTCGGCGCGATCATCGGCTGGCTGGCCGGGCTGCTCGTCCAGGGCGGTGGCTTTGGTTTCTTCGCCGACGCGCTGATCGGCATCTTCGGATCGGTCGTCGCCGGCTGGCTGTTCCCGACGCTGGGGATACCGCTGGGTGGAGGATTGATCGGATCGATCCTGGCCTCGGTCGTCGGCGCGGTGATCGTGATCGTCGTGATCCGCCTGATCCGGCGCCTGTAGCGCCCTAGCCGGCCGGCGGGCCGAAGCTCAGCTCGCCGGGCGCGCCATTGCCGCTGACCGCGAGCACCTTGCGGCGGCCGCACCACAGCTCGATGCGGCGACCGCCGGCGTGCGGCAGCGCGGTCTCGATCGCCTGATCGTCTGAAAAGGCCTCGAATTCGTCATAGTCGATGATCGAGCCGGTCATCGCATTCATACGGTATAGTCGATAGATGTCTGTCACGCGATACGGTCTCGTTTTGATCCGCGCGCGACATAGGCGCGCTGGCGCGGGCTTCCAAGCGACGAGCCGGCAAAGACGCACCAGCGATCAGCGAAACACGTCGTAGCGTGCCCGCCACGCGCCGACCTCGGATCGAAGCCGCCCCGCGGGCTTCTCGCCGGAGATAACGGCGCCCGCCACCTCGGCGCGGGGGTGGACAAGCGTCTTTGTCTCCCCGTCGCTCGTCCAGACGGGGACGAGTTGCGACGACAGCAGATCGACGAGCCTCCGCGCCAGCGGCGCGTCGAGCGCATCGTCCTTGCGCAGCGCGCGAATGACGATCGCCACCGCCTCGAGGCAATTTCTCGGCTCGCGGTTGAAATCGAGCGAGACGAGCAGACCCGAGCGATCGGGCCGCGCCGCCTCGGGCATCGCCGCGTTGCGCCGCCAGGCGCAGAACCAGTTCCGGCAGATTTCCGGACGAGTCTCGTGGATGGCGCAGCCCCGGCCCGTATTGTGCCGGCACAGCATGTTCGCCGGCTTGCTGAGCGCGGGCGTATCGATCTTGAGGACATCGCAGCAGACGACGCAGTCGCCGCATTCGCGTCCCGCCACCAGCGCGCCGAGCAGCGCTTGCTCGAGATCGGCGTCGGCCGCCATCGTTCAGCCGGTCAGCGCGGCCACCAACGCGCGCACCTTCTTCTGTCGCCACTGCGGCAGTGGCGCGACCAGCCAATAGCCCTGCGGCGCGGCGGTGTCGGCGAAGCGCGTGACGCGACCCGCGGCAATATCCCCCGCCGCCAGCAACGTCGGCACGGTAGCGCGCCCGAATCCTGCCGCCGCCGCGTCGAGCGCGAGGCCCGCATCGGCCACGGACAGGCCCACCCCCTTGGCGTCCTCGGCGGGGCAGCCGGGCCAGGCGATCGGCGTGTCGACGCCATCGGCCAGGCCGACCGTCGCATAGCCGTCCGCTTGGAGCTTCACGCCCTCATGCTCGCCCTTGTCGCTCGCAAAGCACACCGCGAGGTCGAGATTGGCCTGCGTGAAATCGAGCCCGTCGTCCGCCGACAACAGCACGAAGCGCAGCTCGGGATCGGTCCTGGCATAGTCGGCCAAGCGCGGGGCGAGCCATTTCGCGGTCAGATCGCGCGGCGCGGCGATGGTGAGCGTCTTGGACGATTGCCCGGCCTGCATCGCGCGCACCGCTTCCTCGAACTCGAGGAAACCCGATCGCAGCGCATCGAGCCCCGCCTCGCCCTCGGGAGTGAGCTCGAGCCCACGCGTGGTCCGGCGAAACAGCACGACGCCGAGCGTATCCTCGAGCGCGCGAATCTGCTGCCCGACCGCGGCGGGAGTCACCGCAAGTTCGTCGGCTGCGCGCGTGAAACTCAGATGCCGTGCCGCCGCATCGAGCACGCGCAAGCCGTTGAGCGGGAGGTGCGTGCGCTTCATCGCTTACCGCGCCGTCGCCGGGGCGAGCAGCGGGAAGCGCGGGATCGCGATGTCGAACTCGTCGCCGTCGGCGTCGATCATGCCGTAGCTGCCCTCCATCGATCCGGTGGGCGTCTGGAGCGGGCAGCCCGAGACATAGTCATAGCTCTCGCCCGGATCGATCACCGGCTGGTCGCCGACGACGCCCTCGCCCTCGACATCATGGCGGTTGCCGCGCCCGTCGAGGATGATCCAGTGGCGCGTCAGCAACTGTACCGGCCCCTCGCCCCCATTCTCGATGCGGATATGGTAGGACCAGAACCAGCGGCCGTGCGCCGGCTGGGACTGCTCGGGCAGATAGCTGACGGCGACGCGCACGGTGACGCCGCCGGTCACCGCCTCATAGGGAAAAAGCGCCTTCACAACCCCACCGCCGCAAGCGCCCGGTCGAAATCCTCGATGACGTCGTCGGGATCCTCGAGGCCGACCGACAGCCGCAGCATGCCCTCGGTGATCCCCATGTCGGCGCGCACGTCCTCGGCGAGGCCGCTATGCGTGGTCGAGGCCGGATGCGTCATCAGGCTGCGCGAATCGCCGATGTTGTTCGAGATATCAACCAGCCGCAGCGCATCGAGCAGCCCGTGCGCCTGGGCGCGGCCGCCATCGAGGAACAGCGCGATGATCGTGCCGCCCGCACTCATCTGTCGCATCGCCAACGCGTGCTGCGGATGCGAGGCGAGCCCGGGATAAAGCAGCCGCGGTACGCGCTGCTCGAGGAAGCGCGCCACCGCGAGCGCGTTCTCGCTCTGCCTGCGGATGCGCAGGTCGAGCGTCTCGATCCCCTTGAGCACCACCCACGCGTTGAACGCGCTGAGCACGGGGCCGGTGTTGCGCGTGAACGGCAGCAGCGTGTTCAGGATGAAATCCTCGCTCCCCGCGACCGCCCCGGCGAGCACGCGGCCCTGCCCGTCCATCATCTTGGTCGCCGAATGCGCGACGACGTCGGCGCCGAATTCGATCGGCCGCTGCAAGGCGGGCGAGGCGAAGGCATTGTCGACGACGCTGGTGATGCCGTGCGCGCGCGCAATGTCGCACACGCCGCGCATGTCGACGATGTCGAGCGTCGGGTTGGCCGGCGTCTCGAAGAAAAAAACCTTGGTCTCGGGACGGATCGCGGCTTCCCAGGCGGCGGTATCCGTGCCGTCGACGATCGTCGTCGCGATGCCGAACTTGGGCAGCAGCGTGTCGGTCAGCCAGCGGCACGAGCCGAACGCGGCCTTGCCCGCGACGAGATGGTCGCCGGTCTGCAGCTGGCAAAGCAGCACGGCGGTCATCGCCGCCATGCCCGAGGCCATGCAGCGCGCCGACTCGGCGCCCTCGAGCAGCGCGATCCGCTGCTCGAGCATCTCGACGGTCGGGTTCTGCAGCCGCGAATAGGTCATGCCCACCTGGTCGCCTGCGAAGCGTGCGGCGGCATCGGCAGCACAATCATAGGCGTAGCCCGAGGTCAGGAAGATCGCCTCCGACGTCTCGCCATAGTCCGAGCGCGCGGTGCCCCCGCGCACGGCCTGCGTCGTGGGGCGCCAGGTGGTGGTGACGCTGCGGTCCTGTCCGGTATGCTTTTTCATCGTCGCCCGCTTTGCCGCGCGCCGCGGGCTCCCGTCAATGCGTGGGTTGAACCGGCTCGCGCATCTCCGATATCCTCGGCGTACCGAACCGAGAGGATGACGATGACCGAGCTCCAACAGATCCCGCTCCGGAAGATCGACGGCGCGACCGCGACGCTCGCCGACTATGCCGGTCAGGTGCTGCTCCTGGTCAATACCGCGTCGAAATGCGGGCTGACGCCGCAATATGAAGGGCTCGAGGCGCTTTACACCAAATATAAGGAGGAGGGCTTCGCGGTGCTCGGCTTCCCCGCCAATGATTTCGCGGGGCAGGAGCCGGGCAGCGACGACGAGATCGTGGACTTCTGCACGACCAACTTCGCGGTCGATTTCCCGATGTTCTCGAAGATCAGCGTGGTCGGCGACGACAAGCATCCGCTGTACGCCGCGCTAACCGCGGCCGCGCCCAAGGCGGCCAACAGCGAGGGGTTCCGCGAGAAGCTCGCCGGCTATGGCAAGACGCCCAATCCCGAGCCCGAACTGCTGTGGAATTTCGAGAAATTCCTGATCGGTCGCGACGGCGCGGTGGTCGGCCGCTTCTCGCCGGACATGGCGCCGCAGGATGACCTGCTGGTCTCGGCGATCGAGCGCGAGCTGTTCGCCAGCGAGTGACGCTTCAATCCTCCCCAAGCTGGCTTGGGGAGGAGATTCTACAGTGCCGCCAGCACCGCGTCGCCCATCGCGCCGGTCGCGGTGTCGCCGCCCAGGTCCGCGGTGCGATGCCCCGCCGCGAGCGCGGCGGCGACCGCCGCCTCGATCCTGTCCGCTTGGGTGGCCATGCCCAGCGAATAGCGCAGCATCATTGCCGACGAGAGGATCGTCGCGAGCGGGTTCGCCCTGCCCTGGCCGGCGATGTCGGGCGCCGAGCCGTGGATCGGCTCGTACAGCCCCTTGCCTGCGGCATCGAGCGTCGCCGACGGCAGCATCCCGATCGATCCCGCGCACATGCTCGCCTGGTCCGACAGGATATCGCCGAACAGATTGCCGGTGACGATCACGTCGAACTGGCCCGGATTGCGCACCAGCTGCATCGCCGCATTGTCGACATACATGTGGCTGAGCGCGACGTCGGGATAGTCGGCGGAGACCTCGATCACCACATCGCGCCAGAGCTGCGAGGTCTCGAGCACATTGGCCTTGTCGACCGAACACAGCTTGCCGCGCCGCGCCCGGGCGGTCTCGAAGCCGACGCGCGCGATGCGCACGACCTCGTCCTCGTCGTAGCTCATCACGTCATAGCCCTGACGCCGGCCGGCCGGCGTGGTGCGAATGCCCTTCTCGCCGAAATAGACGTCGCCATTGGTCTCGCGGACGATCACCAGATCGATCGCGCGCGCGACCTCGGGTCTGAGCGCGGAGGCGTCGGCCAGTTCGGGGAAAAGCTTCGCGGGGCGCAGATTGGCGAACAGCGTCAGCGCCTTGCGCAGCCCGAGGATCGCCTGTTCGGGGCGCAAATGGCGTTCGAGCCCGTCGCATCCCGGATCGCCGACCGCGCCGAACAGGATCGCGTCGGCGCGCTTCGCCAAGGCAAGCGTCGCGGGCGGAAGCGGATGTCCCTCGGCGCGATAGGCGGCCGCGCCGACCGGCGCCTCCTCGTAGGACAGGGCATCGCCGCACACGACATCGAGCACGCGCCGCGCCTCGCGGATCACTTCGGGTCCGATCCCGTCCCCGGGCAACAGCGCGATCAGCATGGCAGGCTCCCTTTGCACGTCGCGCGCGGCCATGCCAGCCGCGTCACCCGCCTGCAAGTCGGCTGACGCGGGTCACCAGCCGCTCGCGCGCATCGAGTGCGCCGGCGCGATGCCCGCCGAGCAGATCGCGCTCGAGGAAGAATCCGGTCAGCCGCAACGCGTCGCGCACCTCGCTCCATCCCGCCTCGCCGCCCGCGAGCAGGAAGGCGGGGAGCGGCAGCAGCCGCTCGGCATAGGGCGCGCCGGCGCTGCGCGATACCGCCTGCCCGCTTCTGGGGCTCACCCAGGCGAGATCCGCGGTATCGCCCGACGCGGCGCACGAGCTCAGATCGAGGCCGAAACCCAGTTCGGAGAGCAGCAGCAGCTCGAAGCGGACAAGCGCGCCCGCCCAGCCGCGCGCCGACGGCGCCGCCTCGATCGCACCCAACACGCCGTCGAGCGCGGCATGCAGCCGGGGATAGGCCAGCCCCTCGGGGAGCGTCGTTGCCGCGAGCGCGGTGACCCACTCGATCGCCGCGGCGGGCAGCGGCTCGGCGAACAGCCCGGCGCGGCTGTGCACCAGCTCGACCGTGAGCGCGGCCAGTTGCGCCTCGCTGCGCGCGCGATATTCGGCGGCGACGAGGTTGCCCGGCATCAGCACCGGGCGCAGCCGCCGCGAATGGCCGCCACGGACATAGCCCGGGCGCAGACCATCGGCGGGCGTCAGCAACCGCACGACCGCGCCATGTTCGCCATGGGCGCGGACAGCGCAGACGATGGCGGTGGCGCGGATCAGCATCGCCACCGATGTGGCGCGCCGATTCGCGACTGTCGAGGGTCAGAGCCGCCGTTCGTAGCGCAGATTGGAGAGGCCCTGCACCGCCATGCGGCTGAGCCGCGTCGCCTGCGACACCGGGCAGGGCGTCGCGGGCCGGTCGCGCGGCACGTCAGTCAGTTCGGCGGCGAAACGCGTCGGGAATCGCGCCGCCACACTGCACAGCCAGCGGCACAGGCCGTCGAAGCGGTGGCGCACGATGTCGTTGGCGCGCTCACCGTCGCGCGTCGCGAGCTCGAAGCTGTGCCCGACCAGGGTCACCAGCGGCGCCCCCTCGCTCTCGGCATGGCCGAGCGCGGCGCGCATCTCGGCGAGCGAGACCGCGCCGATCTGCAGGTGGCGGAGCTTGCCGCCGCCCTCGTCGAGCAGGCCGACCGGCAATTCGGTCAACATCCCGGCGCTGAGCGGCGAGACCGCCGTCGCCGGCAAACCGGTCTCGCACGGCCATGGCATCAGGCTGCCATTGTGGCTGCTGTCGATCCGCAGCCCGGCGCGCGCGACCGCGCGCAAGGTCGCGGCGTTGGCGGCGAAGCTGCCCGCGCGGAAGGCGACGGGATCGGGCGCCCCCGCGGCGCGCAGCAATTCGCGTGCCTCGCCGATCAGCGCGAGCTGTTCGTCCTCCGAGAAGCTGGTCAGCTCGAAGCGTATCGGGGCCGCGTCGCGTGCCGGCTCGCGACGATCGGCCTGCGTCCACATCGGGTGGATGTGGAGCTGCACCTCCTGTCCGGCATCGAGGATCGTACCCACCATCCGCCGGATCGGCTCGATCCCGAACAGGCGCGCGGGCAGAGGATCGACGAAGAAGCAGGCCTTGAGATCATATTTGGTCAGCGTCGCGAGCTGATAACCGATTCCGACCCCGCCGGGCTCGATCGAGCGTGCATAATTGTCGAGCCAGCTCGCGCCCGAGATGTGCGCGCGCCAGGTCAGTTCGGTGTCGATGCTGAGCAGCACGCCGGTGGTCATGCCGCCCCGCGTAGCGGCCAAACCCGATGATCCGGTAAACGCGCGCGCGACGCTCAGCCGCGCGGGTGGAAATGGTCGTGGATCGCCTGCGCCATCGCCTTGGAAATCCCCGGCGCGCGCTCGAGATCCTGCAGCGCTGCGCCGCGCACCGCCTTGGCCGAACCGAAATGCATCAGCAGCGCCTTCTTGCGCGCCGGACCGATCCCCGCGACGTCGTCGAGCGGATTGGCGACGAAGCTTTTCGCGCGCTTCGCCCGGTGCGTACCGATCGCGAAGCGGTGCGCCTCGTCGCGCAGCCGCTGAAGGTAGAAGAGCAAGGGCGAGTTGAGCGGCAGCATCGATTCGCGCCCGTCGGGCAGGTGGAAATGCTCACGCCCGGCGTTGCGATCCGGCCCCTTGGAAATGCCGACGATCGGCACGTCCTCGACGCCCGCCTCCTGCAGCACCGCGCACACCGCGGAGACTTGCCCCTTGCCACCATCGATCAGCAGCAGATCGGGCCACTCGCCCGACCTACGATCGGGATCCTCCTTCTCGAGCCGCGCGAAGCGGCGCTCGAGCACCTCGCGCATCATCGCGAAATCGTCGCCCGGCGCGGTCTCGGGCCGCTTGATGTTGAACTTGCGATAGGCGCCCGGCCGCATCCCCTCGGGCCCCGCCACGACCATCGCGCCGACCATGTTGGTGCCCATGATGTGGCTGTTGTCGTAGATCTCGATCCGCCTGGGCGGTTCGCCGAGCTCGAACAGCTCGGCGAGTTCGCGCAATATCTTGCCCTGCGTCGTCGATTCGGCTTGGTGGCGGTCGAGCGCCTCCTCGGCGTTGCGGCTCGCCTGGGCGAGCAGCCGCCGCTGCTCGCCGCGCTGCGGGCGCTTGAGTTCGACCTTGCGCTCGGCGCGCTCGGACAGCGCCTGCGCGAGCAGATCGGCCTCCTCCAGATCGCGATCGACCAGCACCAGCCGCGCAGGGGGCACCTCCTCGTAGAATTGCGCGAGGAAGCTGGTCAGCACCTCGTCCTCCGGAACGTCGGCGGTATGCTGCGGGAAGAAGCTGCGATGCCCCCAATTCTGCCCGCCGCGGATGAAGAAGGCCTGGATGCACATCGTCCCGCTCTTGCACGCCAGCGCCCAGACGTCGGCGTCGGAGACGCCCTCGGCGTTGATCGCCTGCGTGCCCTGGATCGCGGTCAGCGCGCGCAGCCGGTCGCGCAGCACCGCGGCCTGCTCAAAGTCCATATTCTCGGCCGCCTGGCTCATCTGGTCGGCGATCTTCTTCTGCACGCCGGTCGACTTGCCCGCGAGGAACGCCTTGGCGTCCTCGACCAGCTCGGCATAGGCCTCGGGCGTGATCCGGTCGACGCAGGGCGCCGAGCAGCGCTTGATCTGGTGGAGCAGGCACGGCCGCGATCGGTTGGCGAAGAAGCTGTCGGTGCAGGAGCGGAGCAGAAACAGCTTCTGCAGCGCATTAAGCGTCCGCGTCACCGATCCGGCGCTGACGAACGGGCCGTAATACTGCCCCTTGGCGCGCCGAGCGCCGCGATGCTTCTGGACGCGCGGGAAAGCGTGGTCCTCGCGCAGCAGGATGAAGGGGAAGCTTTTGTCGTCGCGCAGCAGGACGTTGTAGGGCGGGCGGAAGCGCTTGATCAGCTGCGCCTCGAGCAGCAGCGCCTCGGCCTCGGTGTTGGTGGTGACGATCGTCATCGACCGCGTCTGCGCGACCATCCGCTGCAGCCGCCGGGTCAGCCGCGTCACCTGCGTATAGTTGGTTACGCGGTTGCGCAGCGCGCGCGCCTTGCCGACGTAGAGCACGTCGCCGCGCGCATCCTGCATCCGATAGACGCCGGGGCGCACCGGCAGCGTCTTGAGCACGTTGCGGATCGCCGCGACGCCGGCCTCGAGATCGGGCTGCTCCGATCCGCCGCGGACGGTGTAGGTCGCCTTCTCCTCGTTGAAGCGATCGTGGCTGGTCGGGTCGGTCGGGCTGGTCACAGGCGCGATGTAGGGCGTCGCGGCGCAGGGGGGAAGATGACCGAGATTTCATGGCACTCACCCGTCGCGCAGGCTAGACCGCGGCAATGAGCGACATCGAACTTCCCGAGATCACGGATCGCCGGCTCAACCGGATGGTCGTCACCACGGTCGTCGTGCTCAGCGTCGTGATGGCGGTGGGCAAGATCAAGGACGACAATATCGTCCAGGCCATGCAGGCGGACCAGGCGACCAAGATCGACCTGTGGAGCGAATATCAAGCGACGCAGATCAAGGCGCACGACCAGGCGATCGCCGCGACGCTGCTCGGCCAGTCGGCGACCGGCGCGACGCCGGCGGCGGCGGCAACGTCGGAGAATGCTCGCTACAAGGGCGAAGCCAGGGACATCAAGGCCAAGGCCCAGGCGGCCGAGGCGGATTATGCCGTCCAGGGCTATCGCGACGACCAGTTCGACCTGTCCGACGGCTTCCTGTCGATCGCGCTCGCGGTCTCGGCAATCGCGGCGCTGGCGGAGAGCTTCGGCTTGCTCTGGCTGGCGTGGGGATCGGCAGTGCTCGGCGTGCTGTTCCTGGTCGCGGGGTTCGCGCAGTTGCCGATCCACCCCGATGCGCTGGTGGCGTTTTTGAGCTAGGTTAGCGGGGGTTCCACCAAAGCCGTTCGCATTGAGCGGCGTCGAAGTGCGTGACCCAAACGCTGCGCTTGCAGCACGTCCTTCGACGTCGCTCAGGACGAAGGCGGACGGGAATGTCCTCAAACAAAAAGAGCCTCCCCGCATCGCTGCGGAGAGGCTCTGTATCGTTTGAGAGGGAACCGCTCAGTTCAGCCCGGCGATCGTCCGATCGATCAGCGCCTTGTCCGCCCCCGCGTCATGCCGCTGCCCAATGATCGCCGCAGCCGCCGACGCCGCGGCCGAAGCCGCCCGCGCGCGCACGTCGGCAATCGCGCTGCGCTCGGCGGCGGCGATTTTGTCTTCGGCCATCTTGGCGCGGCGCTCGATCAGCTGGTCGGCGTCGATCTTGGCCTGCGCGACAAGCTGGTTTGCCTCGGTCTGCGCGCCCTTGAGGATCGCCTCGGCTTCCTTGTGCGCCTCGGCCGCCTTCTTCTGGATGTCGGCGCGCATCGCTTCGGCCTCGGCGCGCAGCGCGGCGGCCTCGTCGAGTTGCTTGCGGATCGTCGCGATCTTGGCGTCGAGCCCGCGGCCGATCAGCTGCGGCACCTTCTTCCAGACCATGAGGAGGATCACCACGATCATCGACAGCGCGACCCAGCCCGGAGGGCCGAGACCGAAGGCGGTATCCTCGTGCTCGACGACGGCCTGCCCGACCGAGGCGGTCGTGGCGGCCTGCACGGCTTGCGACGGAGCGGTCATCGGTTCGATATCCTCATGCGGCCAGGCTGGCGCGGACCGCGACGAGCGCTTCGCCCTCGCTCACGTCCGCACCCGACAGCCGGGCGACGATGTCGCGCACCGCGTCGGCGGCGACATTCTCGATCTCGCCGAACGCGTGCGCGCGCGCCTCGCCGAGCGCGAGCTCGGCATGGTGCATCCGCTCGGCGATCTGGTCGTGCGCGAGGCGGAGCTTGAGCTCGCTGTCGCGCACCGCCTCGTCCTTCGCCTTCTGGATCGCGCCCGCCGCACCTTGGTGCGCGGCGTCCATCTCGGCATGATAGTCGCGGTCGAGTGCGGACGCCGCATCGCGGGCCGCCTCGGCCGCGGCGAGATCGCCCGAGACCTTGTCGGCGCGCGCGTGGATCGTGCCCTCGATCTTGGGCAGCATGCCGCGCCCGATCACCACATAGATGATCGCGAACACCAGCAGCAGCCAGACCAGCTGCGAGGCGTAGATCGAAGAGATCTGATCGATTTGTGGCATGCGTTCCTCCGCCCCTGCCGGGACCGGTCAGACCGGCCCCGGCAGCCGGGACGTCAGCCCTTGACGACGAACAGGATGAGGATCGCGACGACGAACGCGATCAGGCCGAGAAGCTCGGCGGCGGCGAAGCCGATGAACAGACGGCCCTGCTGGCCGTCGGCGGCACCCGGGTTGCGCAGCGCACCCTCGAGGAACGAGCCGAACACGTTGCCGACGCCGAGCGCCGCGAGACCCACGCCGATCGCCGCGAGACCGGCACCGATGAACTTGGCGGAAGCGAGATCCATGATGTATTCCTTCGTTTGAAACCGAAAAACGGGTGAACTTAGTGCAGGTTGATCGCGTCGTTCAAATAGAGCGACGTGAGCAATGCGAAGACGTAGGCCTGGATGGCGGCGATCAGCAGTTCGAGCGCGCTCACCGCAATCACCATCAGGAAGCTCAATATGCTCACCACCGGGCCGATCGCACTGTGCGCGTTGAGCCCCTGGATGATGAAGCTGGCGAACACGTCGAGCAGGATATGCCCGGCGGTCATCGCCACGAACAGTCGCAGGCCGAGGCTGAACGGACGCACCAGGAAGGAGACCAGCTCGATCGGGAAGATCAGGATCAGCAGGTACCAGGGCGTGCCGTGCGGCGCGAACAGCGAGAAGAATTTGAGCCCGTGCTTCACGAAGCCGACGAACAGCACGATCGAGAAGCTCATCACCGCGAGCACGCCCGTCACCGTGATGTGACTGGTGACGGTGAAGGCATGCAGCCCGGGGATGATCGCCAGCGGGAACAGCCCGATGAAGTTGGCGAGCAGGATGAACATGAAGAGCGAGAAGACGTAGGGCGTGAAATGCTTGCCCTTGGGTCCGATGTTCGCGTCGATCATGTTGGCGACGAAGCTGGTCATCGATTCGACCGCGACCTGCCAGCGGCCGGGGATCAGCTCGCGGCGCATGCCGCCCAGCATGAACAGCCACAGCACCGCGAGCACGATCACCATGAAGGCCGCGCTGTTGGTGAAGGCGATGTTGTGCCCGAATAGGGACCAACCCGAACCGATCACGGGATCGATATGGAATTGCGCCATCGGATCGATCGCGCTGGCTTCCGCTGCCACTCTGGACCCTTCTCATGCTCGAAGCGCCCGAATTACTCCGGGCGCTCGTTCGAAATGCGATAGATGTTCCTGACGGCGACGCCGAACCCGAGGAACAGCATCACCAAGAGGAGCCAAGGCGAGGTTCCGAGCCAGCGGTCAAGCAACCAGCCGACAATCCCCCCGCCAGCGGGCCCCGCGATCAGCTCGGTCAATATGCGAGCGCCCTGGTTATACCCCTTGCGAGGCTTAGCGGCGGTCATATTCGTCCGTGCCGTCTCGGCATCGCGGGCCGCACGCAATCGCTGCTCGAGCGATGCGGGGCCCCCGCCACCTTCCGGGATCCGTCCGGGTTCTTCCTGCGCCATGCTCTCTCCCACTCCGGGAGGCGCATGCCACGGGCTCGCCCCCTCGGCGGGCTCCCCTTAGGAAGAGCGTAAGCCCAAGTCAATCTTGCCGAACCGAAGGAGGAAATGGCTTCATCTGCTGAAACGCCGTCTCAGTTCCCCGGCAAACGCCGGGGCCCGGATTTGCCGGTGCGGCGCGCAAAGCCCCTGGACCCCGGCTTTCGCCGGGGAACGTTCACCCCCCGCACTGCGACGGAAGCGTGATCGGCGCCGCCCCCTTGGTCGCCCACACGCCCTTGGCGATGCTGTAGGCGCGGCCCGCCTTGAGCCCCGACAGCGTGTTGCAGCCGATCGACACCGCGAACGCCTCGATCGGGACATTCTTGGTCTGCGCGACCTTGGTATAGGCCTCGCGCCGCTTGATGTTGATCGCGTCGACCTTCGCGCGGACCGACGGCGACGGCGCCTTGGCGAAGCCGAGATAGCCGTCCGCCTGCTCGCCGACGATTCCGGAGGCCAGCGCGCTATCGACCTCGGCATCCTGCGCGAGCGCCACCGATGCGCCGCCCCATGCCAGCGCGAATGCGGCGAAGGCGAGTGAGATGCTGGATTTCCGCGTCATTTCGGGAACAGCTCCGGGTTGTTGGCGATGAGATCCTGGGCATCCTGCTTGAGGCTGACCACGACCTCCTGCTTGACGTTGATGTTGAGATTGATCTCGATCGGCTTGTCGGGCGCCTTCACCGAAATGCAGCCCGCGAGCAACGTGCCCGCAGCGGCAACAGAGAGAAGGCGCAGGACCATGCCCACTGGGCTCGCATCACAACGGTTCGTCGTCAATACATGGTGTTTCATCGCATGGTCTCGCTTTCGGCAGGCTGAACGGCGCCGGGCAAGGCGGCAGGCGGCGTAGGGGGCGCGGCGGCCGGCGGCACGCCGTTCGCGAGCAGCACGCCGGGGTCGACAAAGGCCCGCGCCGATCCCATCAGCCCGCGGAACGGCGCGCGCACCTGGATATTGAAGCGGAACGGCAGGTTGCGGATCAGCCGGGCGGCCATCGTCGTCTCGCCGGTCTCCTGCCGCACGCCGTCGAACCGGACGCTGCTGACGATCTCGCCGTCGAGCCGCCCGTCGAGCCCGATCGACAGCGAGGAATAGCGGATCGCCTTCAATGCATCGAAGGCGAGCTTGCCCATCGAGCCCAGCTGCGCATTGCTGAGTTCGCCGACATAGGCGAGCGCGCCGCCGCCGCGCCGCGCGACGAGTTCGCCGCGCTCGATTCGCCCGCCGGTCTGGTCGAACACCATCGGCAGCGTGCCGTCGAATATCCCCGTCGCGGAGATATTGGGGAAAGCCAGCTGCTGGACGAAGGCGGCAGCGTCGAGGCCGATGATGTGGAAGGTGAGATGCCGTTGCGCGGTCTGGTCGAAGCTGAGCAGCGATCGGTCGAGGATCAGCTCGCCGCCGGCAAAGGGCCAGCGCGCATCCTCGACCAGCACCCTTTGCCCGGCGAGCAGCTGATAATGGACGACGCCGCCCGACACCGCGACGCCGGGATTGACCTCGGCGATCGTCGCCTCTTGGTGCGGCGCCGTCACCATGCCGAGCAGATCGGTGAAGCTGATCGTCCCGACGATCCTGCTCACCGGCCCGAATGCAGCAGCGAGATCGATGCCGTCGGTATGGAAGCGTCCGCGGCTGGTGACGCCGGCATTCGTCCAGTCGATCCGCCCTTCGCCCGCGACGGTTCCCGCGGTGTTGGCGATGACGCCGAGCGTCAGCGGCGTCAGCGTCTCCGGCTGGAGGCCCTTCGGCACGAAGTGGATACCCGGCACGTCGAGCGTCGCGCTGCCCGTGCCGCTCGCCAGATCATGACGAACCACGAGCGCGGTGACGAGCGTGTCGCTCTTGGGCTCGTGCAGCGCCGCCGTGGCCGCGATCCGGCCGTCCGCGAAACGGAGCGCCGCGTCATGCGCGCGCAGCGGCGCGAATCGCGGCACGGGATCGGCATCGGCGACGGTCGCGTCGCCGGCGAGCGTCAGCGCGCCACCCGCGAGCGTCCAGCGTCCCGCGAGATCGGCCAGCTTGAGCGGCACGTGCGCGATCTGGGCGGCTGCGCCGGCAAACGGGCCGGTGAACGCGCCGTTCGCGACGGCGCCATCGATGCGGTCGGCGTCGAGCCGCGTGGCCGATTCGCCCTCGCCGAGTCGCAGCGCGAGCTGGCGGATCGCGACGCCTTGCCCCGACAGATCGGCGCGTGCCGCCATGACCGAAAGCGGCGCCGCGCCCGAATGGCCGCTCAGCCGCAGATCGATGATCGACGCGCCATAGCGCAGCGCGCCCCCCGCCCCGCGCGACACCAGCGGCGCCCCGCCATCGCCGCACAGTCCGATCCGCGCCGGATCGAGCGTGACGCTGCCGACCGTGAGCATCCGGAAGCTGAGCGGCACGCAGCCTTCGCCGATCGCGAAGCCGCCGCGCGTGTCGATCGTCCCGGCGAGCGGCATCGCCAGCCCCTCGACGCGCCCCGATCCGAGCGGGCCGTCGAGCGTCACCGCGGTGGCGAAGCGCGTCGCCGTTCCGGTCGAGCGGAAGACCAGCGGTGCCATCGTCAGCCGCGCGCCGCCGGCCGCATAGGGCGCGAGTCGCGCGACGCCATCGACGGGGGCCCCGGCAACGTGCTGGTCGAGCCGAACGTCGAGCGTCGGCAATGTGCCGCCGCCCGTGATGATCCGGCCATCGACGCGCCACCGACGATCGGCTGCCTGCCAGCCGAAGCCGTCGCCCTCGGCGATCTTGACGAAGCCGCCGTCGCGCCCGGTCAGCGCGAGGCTACGGACGCTGAAGCCCGCTCCCGCCGAGCCGCCCGCGGCGAAGGCGATCCGCGCATCCGCATCGGCATCGGCGAGCAAGCGATCGAGCCCCGAGACCGCGCGCGCGGCGAGCGGCGCGATCGGGGTCCCCGCCAGTCCCGGCGCGATCCGCAGCAAGGCCGCGCGCCGATCGGCGGCCAGCGCGGCGTGCCGCGCGGCGACGTCGCCTGCGAAGATCAACCCGGCCACGCCCGGAGCATAACGGTAGCGCCCGCCCAGCATCAGGCTGGCCGCCGTCGCGCCCGGGCCCGAGACCGTCGCCAGGGTCACCCCGGTCGTACCCTCGATCCGCTTGGTATCGCCCGCGAGCGTCACCAGCCCGGATGTGCCGCCAAAGCGCAATGTGCCCGCACGGCCCGCAAAACCGACAAGCGCCGCCCCGCCCTGCCAGTGATCGAGCGAGGGGGCGAAGCGCATGTCGAGCGTCGCACGGCCCTTTTCGAGCGCGAGCCGCTGTGCGGGACAGGCGGCAGCCGCCAGATCGAGTGGCCCGACCACGCGGGGTTTCCGTTCGACGATCGTCACGCGGACGTCCGCGGCAACGCCTCGGACCGCGCAGCCACCGGCCGAGAGCAGCGGCGCCGCGGCAGTGACACGCCCCGCGAAGCCGCCGGCGAGATTGCCCTCGCCTTCGATCGCGGCGCCGATCGCGCCCGCCGGCGTATCGAGCGCGACCTGCGCGTCGTTCAGCGCGACACCGAGGTCGGGCAAGGCGAGCGGCGCGCCGGTCGAGGACGGCAGCAGCCGGTCGAGAGCGCCCAGCGAAACCCGGCCGTCGATCAGCCTGGCATTGAGCCGGACGCCCTCGGCGCGCACGGCGCGCAGATAGGGACCGCGCCAGCCATAGCCCAGCTGCAGCTCGACGCTGCGCGCGGTGAGATCGGGTGCTGCGCGATCGCCGATCCGGACATTCTCCAGCCGCTGCACGAAGGGACCGATCGCGACGATGTGATAGTCGGCCGGCACCCGCGCCGCGGCGAGCCGGTCGTCGACGAAATGCGCGACGATCGGCCGGCGTTCGGCCCAGACGGCAAGCAACGCCGTCAGCGCGACACCGCCGCCGAGCCACGCCGCGACGATCAGGCGTCGCCGAGCCGGTCCTCCCGATTCCTCGCCTTCGTTACCTTGCACGCATGCTCCCGACCCGGACCCGATCCCTGCATAGGCACGCCGCCGGGCGCATGACAGCCCCCACGCGAGCGTTTGCGCCGGGCGACGGGGCTGCTAGCAAGGACCGCGATGAGCGAGACGACGCCGCCCGACGCCGCCGGACACCGCGCCCGCCTGCGGACGCGATTGATCGAGGGCGGCGCCGATGCCCTGCAGGACTATGAGCTGATCGAATATCTGCTCGCACTCGCCATACCGCGGCGCGACACCAAGCCGCTCGCCAAGGCGCTGCTGCGCGAGTTCGGCGGGATCGGGCCGCTGCTTTCGGCCGATCCGCAAGCGCTGCTGCGCGTCCCCGGGGTCGGCGAAAGCGCGGTCGCGGCGCTGCGCATCGTCGATGTCGCTGCGCTGCGGCTGTTGCGCACGCAGGCCGCCGACCAGCCCATTTTGGCGGGCTGGCAGGCGCTGCTCGACTATCTCCAGGCCGACATGGCGCATATCGGCGTCGAGCGCGTGCGCGTGCTCCATCTCAACACCAAGAACCGATTGATCCGCGACGAGACCATCTCCGAGGGCTCGATCGACCAGTCCGCGGTCCACGTCCGCGAGGTGATCAAGCGCGCGATGGAATTGGGCTCGGCGGCGATCATCCTCGTCCACAACCATCCGAGCGGCGATCCTGCGCCGAGTCGTCAGGACATCGCGCTGACCCGGCAGATCGTCGAGGCGGGTCAGCCGCTAGGAATTTCGGTCCATGACCATGTCGTCATCGGTGCGAGCGGACATGCCAGCCTGCGCGCGCTGGGGCTGATCTAGCGCGCCGCCGACGCGGACTTGGCGGTCGTCGCGGGCGGTCTGGCGGCGGTGTTCCCCGCGCGCGCCGGCGTGGCCGGCACCGGCGGCAGCAGGAAGCTGACCATCTCTTCTGGCGTGACCCCGCCATCGTGGTCGGCATCGGCGCGCGAGAAGGCGGTCGCGGACGCGTTCATCGCCGAGACGGGCGCGATCCCGCGGTCCTTCGAGCGCGCGGCGACGGTGCCGCCGTGCGAGCGCATCACCCATGTGCTGAACTCGAGTGGGGTCAGCCGCCCCTTTCCGGACGGATCGTAGCGCGGCCATTCGCTGCGTACCGCGGCCAGCACCTGCGCGCGGGTGGGCCTGGGCGCGACCAGCGCCCGCGCGACCAGCGAGCGGGCGGGTGACGCGGGCTGGCGCGGCGGCGGCGCGGACGCCGCTGCGGGCGCAGGGCCCGGCAAGGTAGCGGTTCCCAGTGCTATCATGCTCGCCAGCAAGATGATCATCGCCTCACTCCTCGCGCGTCCGATTGACCGTCGCCGCCTTGCGCTGCGCTGAACCGGTCGCCGGTGCGTGCCGCATATCGGACGCTTTGTTGCCGCATGACGAGCCCTCTGCTAGGCGCCGCGCTTTCCTGCCCGACCAGAGGATGCCCGCATGATCCCGCGTTACTCGCGCCCCGAGATGGTCGCGATCTGGACCCCGGAGAGCCGCTTTCGCATCTGGTTCGAGATCGAGGCACATGCGACCGAGGCGCTCGCCGAGCTCGGCGTCGTCCCGGAGGCCGCCGCTAAGGCGCTGTGGGACTGGTGGGCGACCAACCCCGCGATCGACGTGCCCGCGATCGACGCGATCGAGGCGGTGACCAAGCATGACGTGATCGCCTTCCTGACGTGGGTGGCCGAGCAGGTCGCCGCGCATTCGGGTGAAGACTGGGCGCGCTTCATGCACCAGGGAATGACGAGCTCGGACGTGCTCGACACCTGCCTCGCGGTCCAGCTGGCGCGCGCCGCCGATCTGCTGATCGCCGACGTCGACGCGCTGCTCGCCGTGCTCGAGCGCCGCGCCGTCGAGCATAAGTTCACCCCCACGATCGGTCGCAGCCACGGCATACATGCCGAGCCCGTCACCTTCGGGCTCAAGCTCGCACAGGCGCATGCCGAGTTCGCGCGCTGCCGCAAACGGCTGGTCGACGCGCGCGAGGAGATCGCCACCTGCGCGATTTCGGGCGCGGTCGGCACCTTCGCCAACATCGATCCGCGCGTCGAGGCCTATGTCGCCGAAAAGCTCGGGCTCGCCGTCGAGCCGGTCTCGACGCAAGTGATCCCGCGCGACCGCCATGCGATGTTCTTCGCGGTGCTCGGCGTCGTCGCCTCGTCGATCGAGCGGCTCGCGATCGAGGTCCGCCATCTCCAGCGCACCGAGGTGCTCGAGGCGGAGGAATATTTCTCGCCCGGGCAGAAGGGGTCGTCGGCGATGCCGCACAAGCGCAATCCGGTGCTGACCGAGAATCTGACCGGCCTGGCGCGCCTCGTCCGCTCGGCGGTGACGCCCGCGATGGAGAATGTCGCGCTGTGGCACGAACGCGACATCTCGCACTCTTCGGTCGAGCGCGGCATCGCCCCCGATGCGACGATCACGCTCGATTTCGCGCTCGCGCGGATGACGGGGGTGATCGACAAGCTGCTCGTCTATCCGGCGCGGATGCAGAAGAACCTCGATCGGATGGGCGGCCTCGTCCATTCGCAGCGCGTGCTGCTCGCGCTGACCCAGGCGGGCGTCAGCCGCGAGGATTCGTACCGGCTGGTGCAGCGCACCGCGATGAAGGTGTGGGAGTCGGATGGCGCGCTCTCGCTGCTCGAATTGCTCAAGGCCGATCCCGAGGTCACCGCCGCGCTGTCCCCCGCCGAGATCGAGGACAAGTTCGATCTCGGCTATCACTTCAAGCATGTCGACACGATCTTCGATCGCGTGTTCGGCCGGGATGACTGACGCACGCGCGGCGCTGCGACGCGCGACCGCGCCCGATCACGAGCGCGTCGACGCGGTGTTCGGCGGCTTCCGGCTCGACGATCCAACCGACTACCGCGCCTTCCTGACCGCGCACGCGATGGCGCTGCCCGCGATCGAAGATGCGCTCGATGCAGCCGGCTTCGCGATGCTGCTCGACGACTGGCCGCAACGCAGGCGCGGCGGCGCGATCGCCGCCGACCTCGCCGCGCTCGGCGCCTCCCTTCCTGCGCCGCTGCCCGTCCCCATCTCGCTCGACACGCCCGCGGCGCAATGGGGCGCCGCCTACGTCGTCGAGGGATCGCGGCTGGGCGGCGCGCTCCTGGCGCGCAGCGTTCCCCACGGCCTGCCGCGTGGCTATCTTGGCGCGCCGCAGATGCCGGGCGCGTGGCGGAATTTTCTGGAAAAGCTCGACAAACATATTTGCCGTCCGCAGGACGTCGCGCAAGCAACCGATGCGGCGCGCGCGGTGTTTGGACTGTTCGAGGTTGCGGGGCGCAACGTGACGCGGCTGGCGGAGCATCAGTGACGGATTCCATCGGACAGATCGACCTCGGCAATTGCGATCGCGAGCCCATCCACATCCCCGGCCGGATCCAGCCGTTCGGATTCCTGCTCGCGCTCTCGTCCGACTGGCTGGTAGCGCGTGCGTCCGCCAACACCGCCGACTATCTCGGCGAACCCCCTGAGCGGCTGCTCGGGCGGCCGTTGCTGGACATACTCGGTGCCGATGCGGTCCACGCGATCCGCAACCGCATGTCGCTGCTGCGCGGGATCGACGCGACCGAGCGGATCTTCGCGCTGCCGTTCGCGGGGATCGACCATCATTTCGACGTCGCGCTCCACCTGACCGACGGCGGTATCATCATCGAGGCAGAACCGTGCCAGCCCGAGATGGGCGACGGCGCGGGCACGATCCGATCGATGATGACGCGGCTCGACCAGGCGAGCACGATGACCAACTTCCTGCGCGAAGGCGCGCGCCAGGTCCGCGCGCTGACCGGCTTCGATCGCGTGATGGTCTATCGTTTCGCCGATAACGGCGATGGCGAGGTCGTCGCCGAAGCGGCGCGGTCGGGAATCGGCAGCTTCCTTGGCCTTCATTATCCGCACACCGACATTCCCGTGCAGGCTCGCGCGCTCTACCAGCGCAACCTGTTCCGGATCATCGCCGATGTCGGCGCGACGCCCGTGCCGATCCTGCCCGCGCTCGACGAGCGCGGCTATCCGCTCGATCTCTCGCTGTCGGTGTTGCGCGCGGTCTCGCCCATTCACATCGAATATCTCACCAACATGGGGGTCGAGGCATCGCTGTCGATCTCGATCGTGATCGATGGCCGGCTGTGGGGTCTGTTCGCCTGTCATCATCACAGCCCGCGCTGCCCGGGGCTCGAGCGCCGCTCGCTCGCCGAGCTGTTCGGCCAGATGTTCGCGATGAAGCTCGAGGCGCGCGAACGCCGCGACACGGCCGACTATGCCGAGCGCGCGCGCGCGGTGAGCGAGCGGCTGCTCGTCCAGCTCGCCGGCGACTCGTCGCTTCGCGACGATCCCGCCTGGCTCGCCGAGACGCTCGAGGAGGCGATCCCGGCGGACGGCATCGGCGTCGTCATCAACGGCCATGTCGCGCTTGCCGGCGCGGCGCCCGACGAGTCCGCCTTCCTGCGGCTGGTCCGCGAGCTCAACCGGACCGCCGCCGGCCAGGTCTATGCCACCGACCATATCGCCGACTTCCTTCCCGAGGCGGCGGCCTGGGCGGACAGTGCAGCCGGCATGCTGGCCCTGCCGATC
This sequence comes from uncultured Sphingomonadaceae bacterium, assembly GCA_903871605.1. Taxonomy (GTDB): domain Bacteria; phylum Pseudomonadota; class Alphaproteobacteria; order Sphingomonadales; family Sphingomonadaceae; genus Solisphingomonas. The sequence continues at coordinate 34,794 of CAIQHF010000011.1, read as the reverse complement.
TCGCGATCGCCGCGCGATTTCGTCGTGCTCTTCCGGCAGGAGATCGTGCGCGCCGTGCGCTGGGCGGGCGACCCGCATCAGCCCAAGCAATTCGGCCCCAATGGTGACCGGCTGAGCCCGCGCAAGAGCTTCGAGGCATGGACCGAGACCGTCCGCGGCCGCTCCCGACCGTTCAGCCCATCCGAGCGGCAGGTCGCCGAATCGCTGCGCGCGACACTGATCGAGGTCGTGCTGCGGATGTCCGACGAGGCGCATGTCGAGCGTCAGCAGGCGGCCGAGCGGCAGGAATTGCTGATCGCCGAGCTCAACCACCGCGTCCGCAACATCCTGTCGCTGATCCGCGGGCTGGTCCGCCAGTCACACGGGGCCTCGGGGTCGATCGAGGAATATGTCACCGAACTCGACGGCCGCATCCACGCGCTCGCGCGCGCGCACAACCAGATCACCAGCGACAATTGGGGCCCCGCCCCGCTTCGCGGACTGATCGAGACCGAGGCGGCCGCCTATCTGGGCGGCAAGGCGCAGCGTGTCCGCACCGAAGGACCCGACGTCCTGCTTTCGCCGCAGGCCTTCTCGACGCTCGCGCTCGTGATTCACGAGCTGATGACCAACAGCGCCAAATATGGCGGGCTGTCGGACAGCGGTCATGTCCTCGTCGCCTGGACGATCGGCGCCGAGGGCGCGCTGCAGATCGGCTGGCGGGAGGTCGGCGGACCGGTCATCGCGACGCCGCCGACGCGGCAGGGCTTCGGCACGACCATTATCCGCCGCTCGATCCCCTATGATCTGGGCGGCCGTGCCGACGTGCTGTTCGCGCCGCTCGGTCTCACCGCGCAGTTCGAGATTCCGGCGCGCCACGTCACGCGCCGCGCCGTCGGAGGGATCGCGGCGCCTGCCGCTTCGGCCGAGATGCCCGACGCCGACGCCCCCTCGCCCAAGGTCATCGGCCGCGTGCTGCTCGTCGAGGACAGCCTGATCATCGCGATGGATGCCGAGGACATCTTGCTCAAGCTCGGCGCAAACAGCGTCGCCACCGCATCCTCCGTGCCGCAGGCGCTCGCCGAGTTGCGGGGCGAAAGGCCGACGGCCGCGATCCTCGACATCAACCTCGGCAGCGAGACCAGTATGCCCATCGCCGATCGCCTTCATGCGCTCGGCGTCCCGTTCCTGTTTGCGACGGGATATGGCGAGCAGGCGCAACTTCCGGCGATCCACGCGCAGGTGCCGGTGCTGCAGAAACCCTATACGATCGAGGGCGTCGCCAAGGCGCTCGCGACGCTGCTCGGCCGCACCGACTGACGCGCCGCGCGCCTATTTTTTGCGGGTGAAATCCACCGAGACGACGTTCGAGCCATCCTCGCTCGTCGCGACGGGCGCATCATTCTCGGCCTCGGCGGGCTCGGGCTCGGCATCGTCCGCCTGCGCCTGGAACTGGAGCGCGAAATTGACCGCCGGATCGACAAAGCCGGTCACCGCCGCGAACGGGACGATCAGCTTGGAGGGAACCTGGTTGAAGCTCAACCCTACCTCGAACGCATCGGGTCGCACCTTGAGCTCCCAGAAGCGGTTCTGGATGACGATCGTCATCTCGTCGGGAAAACGCTGGGTAAGATGCTTGGGAATGTCGACGCCGGGCGCGCCGGTCTTGAACGTGATGTAGAAATGATGCTCGCCGGGCAACCCGCCGCCACGCTCGACCTCGCCGAGCACGCGCCCGACGACGGCGCGCAGCGCTTCCTGCACGATCTCGTCGTAGGGAATCAGGCTGTCGGGCGGGCTACCTTCGGTCATGCGCCAGTACCTGAACGCGGGCGTCGCGACGGTCAAGCGCGCGTTGCGTTGGCGTTGCGTCGGGGCGCGATCGCGCTATGAGGGCCGCGCCATATGGTTCCGCCGTCGGGCCGAGCAGAAGGATTGCCCCATGCGCCGCGCCGAAGTCCGCCGCGAGACGACCGAAACGCAGATCGCGGTGACGCTCGATCTGGACGGCACCGGCCGCTATGCCGTCGCAACCGGGATCGGCTTCCTCGATCACATGCTCGAGCAACTGTCGCGCCATTCGCTGATCGACCTGACCGTCGAGGCCAAGGGCGATCTCCACATCGATCACCATCACACCACCGAGGACAGCGCGCTCGCGATCGGCGAGGCGTTCTCCAAGGCGCTCGGCGACCGCAAGGGGATCCAGCGCTTCGGCGCGGCCTATGCGCCGATGGACGAGACGCTGACGCGCGTCGCGATCGACATTTCGGGGCGCCCCTTTCTCGTCTTCCGCACCACCTTCAGCCAGGCCAAGCTCGGCGATTTCGACACCGAATTGTTCGAGCATTGGTTCCACTCCTTCGCGCAGGCGGCGGGGATCACGCTGCACGTCGAGACGCTGTACGGGCGCAACAACCACCATATCGTCGAGAGCGCGTTCAAGGCGCTGGCGCGTGCGCTGCGCGCGGCGATCGAGGTCGATCCCCGCAAGGCCGACCAGGTGCCGAGCACCAAGGGCACGCTGGGGGGGCAGGCATGATCCTCCCCGAGTGTGCTCGGGGAGGATTTTAGTGCTCGCGCTGATCGATTATGGCGCGGGCAATCTGCGTTCGGTCGAGAATGCGCTGCGCGCCGCCGGCGCGCGCGACGTCGTCGTCACCGCCGATCCTGAGATGGTGAGTGCCGCCGAGCGCATCGTGCTGCCCGGCGTCGGCGCGTTCGGCGCCTGTATGGATGCGCTGACGGCGCTCCCGGACATGGTGGAGACGCTGACCGATCGCGTCGTCGGCGCCGGTACGCCGTTCCTCGGCATATGCGTCGGCATGCAACTGATGGCGGATAGCGGCGAGGAGCATGGCACCCACGCGGGGCTCGGCTGGATCGGCGGCACGGTGCGGCGCATGCCCGACGCAGCCGGGCTCAAGATCCCGCACATGGGCTGGAACGACGTGACGCCCATGCGGCCGCATCCGCTCGTGGTGCCCGGCGAGGCCTATTTCCTGCACAGCTATGCGTTCGACGTCGCCGATCCCGCGGCGCTGCTCGCCGTGACCGATCATGGCGGCCCCATCACCGCGGCGATCGGACGCGACACGATGATCGGCGTCCAATTCCACCCCGAGAAGAGCCAGGCCTATGGTCTCGCCTTCCTGTCGCGTTTTCTGGAGTGGAAACCTTGACCGTCCCGCTGATCGTCTTTCCCGCGATCGACCTCAAGGGTGGCCAGGTCGTCCGCCTCGCCGAGGGCGACATGGATCGCGCCACCATCTACGGCGACGATCCGGCCGCGCAGGCGCGGCGGTTCGCCGAGGCGGGCGCGACGCATCTCCATGTCGTCGATCTCGATGGCGCGTTCGCCGGGCGCGCGGTCAATGCCGGCGCGGTCGAGGCAATCCTGAAGGCGTTTCCCGGCAAGGTGCAGGTCGGCGGCGGCATCCGCGACAGGGCGGCGGTCGATCGCTGGCTCGGGCTCGGCGTCGATCGCGTCGTGATCGGCACCGCCGCGCTCGACCATCCCGATTTCGTCCGCGCGGCGGCGACCGAATTGCCGGGCCGGATCGTCGTCGCGGTCGATGCGCGCGGCGGCTTCGTCGCGACGCAGGGCTGGGCCGATGTCTCCGAGGTGCTCGTCACCGATCTTGCGCACCGGTTCGCCGATGTCGGCGTTGCCGCCTTGCTGTTCACCGATGTCGGTCGTGACGGCTTGCTCAAGGGCTGCAACGTCGAGGCGACGCAGGCGCTCGCGCACGCGACCCCGATCCCGGTGATCGCCAGCGGCGGCGTCGCGGGGATCGAGGACATCGAGGCGTTGCTGGTTGCGCGTGCCGGGATCGCCGAGGGCGGGATCGAAGGCGTGATCACCGGACGCGCGCTGTACGACGGGCGACTCGACCTGGCCGACGCGCTGCGGATGGCGGCGGCGGGATGATCGGCGTTCCCCCTACCCCGTTCTCACTGAGCGACGTCGAAGGGCGTGCTTCAAACGCGACGCCTGGGGCACGTCCTTCGACGTCGCTCAGGTCGAACGGTTTTTGCGTGCCGGCGTCGATATCGTGACCGTCCGCGTCCGCGTCATCCCCTGCCTCGACGTTGCGGGTGGCCGCGTCGTCAAGGGCGTCAACTTCGTCGATCTCGCCGATGCCGGCGATCCGGTCGAGCAGGCCCGCGTCTATGACGCGGCGCAGGCGGACGAACTCTGCTTCCTCGACATCACCGCCAGCCACGAGGCGCGCGGCACGCTGCTCGATGTCGTCGCGCGGACCGCCAAAGTCTGCTTCATGCCGCTGACCGTCGGCGGCGGGGTTCGCACCACCGACGACGCGCGGGCGCTGCTGCTCGCGGGCGCCGACAAAGTCGCGGTCAATTCGGCTGCGGTCGCAAGGCCGGCGCTGGTCGGCGAGATGGCCGAGCGATTCGGCGCGCAGTGCGTCGTCGGCGCGATCGACGCGCGCCAGGCGGGTGACGGACGCTGGGAGGTCTATACGCATGGCGGGCGCAATCCGACCGGCATCGATGCGGTCGCGCACGCTCGCGATCTGGCGGCGCGCGGCGCGGGCGAGCTGCTCGTCACCTCGATGGACCGCGATGGCACGCGTGACGGCTACGATCTCGCGCTGACCCGCGCGATCGCCGATGCGGTTGCCGTGCCGATCATCGCCAGCGGCGGCGTCGGGACGCTGGACCATCTCGTCGCGGGCGTGACGCAGGGCCATGCCTCGGCGGTACTGGCCGCTTCGATCTTCCATTTCGGCCAGCACACCATCGCCGATGCGCATGCCGCGATCGCCGCTGCCGGACTGCCGATTCGCCGCTGACGTCCCGTTTCGGAACGGGCGAGGTGCCGAGCGCCTTCCTTCGGCGCGCGAATCGCTCCTAGATCGGAGGGCCGCGATGTCGAGTCGCTGTTTCGTGGCAAGATATTTCTGCCGGGAGGGCACGACATGAAGCTTGGATATTCTCTTCTCGCTGCCGGTGCCGCGACGGTGCTGGCCTTCGCGCCCGCCTATGCAGGCGGATCGCATACGTGGGGCAGCTCCACCTCGGGCGGCTGGTCCAGCTCGGGTGGTTCGACCTCGGGCGGCTGGTCCAGCTCGGGCGGTTCGACCTCGGGCGGCTCGACCTCGGGTGGTTCGACCTCGGGTGGTTCGACCTCGGGTGGTTCGACCTCGGGTGGTTCGACCTCGGGCGGCGCAACGTCCGTGCCGGAGCCGAGCGACGCAGTGCTGCTGCTGATGGGCGCTGCGGGCGTCGTCGTCGGCCGCAAGCTCCACGCGCGCAAGCGCCGCAGCTGAACGGGTAACCGCGGCCGGGTTCCGGTCGCGGTTGACCCGACCTCGGCCACGCCCCTAGGAGGGCGCCATGGCCGATACACTCGACAGGCTTGCTGCCACCATAGCCTCGCGACGCGCGGCCGACCCGGGTTCGTCCTATGTCGCCGCGCTGTTCGCCAGGGGACTGCCCAAGATCGCTCAGAAGCTGGGCGAGGAGGCGGTCGAAACCGTGATCGCGGCGCTTGGCGACGATGCCGGATCGGTAACCGGCGAGGCAGCGGACCTGCTGTTCCACCTGCTGGTGCTGCTCGAGGCGCGCGGCGTGCCGCTCGCCAGCGTGCTTGCCGAGCTCGACCGTCGCGAGGGCCTGTCGGGGCTCGACGAGAAGGCGGCCCGGACGCCCAAGCCGCTCGCCGCCGCACCGACCGTCCTGTCCGAATCCGTCGCGGAGACGGCCCCCAGCCTGGCGCTCGGCCGCAAGACCGGCGAGCGGCGCCGGATCCGGAGGGGCTGATGGCGATCGACGCCACCCTGCCCTATGACGATTCGAACGTCTTCGCCCGGATCCTGCGCGGCGAAATCCCGGCACAGCGCATCTACGAGGACGATGTCGCGCTCGCCTTCCTCGATATCAATCCGCAGGCGCCGACGCACATCCTCGTCATCCCCAAGGGACGCTATGTCTCGTGGGACGATTTCTCCGCGCGCGCGAGCGACGCCGAGATCGCGGGCTTCGTGCGCGCCGTCGGCATCGTCGCGCGCGACAGGGGACTGGTGGCGCCGGGCTACCGGCTGCTCGCCAATATCGGCGGCGACGGCCACCAGGAAGTGCCGCATCTGCACGTCCACCTGTTCGGCGGGCGGCCGCTCGGCCCGATGCTGTCACGCGGCTGACGCATCGCTGCTTGCGTGAGCCGGATCAGCCGCTAGGCTCCCGATCCCAGAGCGACGGCGCGCCTGAGGCGCGACCGATCTAGGGGACTGACCGCATGTTATTCGGCCGAGTAAAGCCGCTGGACGCGATCCTCGCGACCGCGGAGAAGAAATCGCTGCACCGCTCTCTGGGTGCCTTTCAACTGACCATGCTGGGCATCGGCGCCGTGATCGGCACCGGCATCTTCGTGCTGACCTCCGAGGCCGCGCAGAAGGCGGGCCCGGGCATGATGATCAGCTTCATCATCGCGGGCTTCGTCTGCGCGGTGGCGGCGCTGTGCTATTCCGAGCTCGCCTCGATGGTGCCCGTCGCGGGCTCCGCCTATACCTACAGCTATGCTGTCGTCGGCGAGATGCTCGCCTGGATGGTCGGCTGGGCGCTGATCCTCGAATATGCGCTCGGCGCATCCGCCGTCGCGGTCGGCTGGTCGGGCTATTTCACCGGGCTGCTCGCCCATCTGAACAGTTTCGTGCCGTTCCTGCCCGACATCGTGACCCCGCAGTGGCTCGCGGTCGGGCCGAGCCAGGGCGGCTTCATCAACCTGCCCGCGGTGGTGATCTCGTTGCTCGTCACCTGGCTGCTGATCATCGGCACCAGCGAGAGCGCCAAGGTCACCTCGATCCTCGTCGCGATCAAGATCGCGGCGCTGACGATGTTCATCCTGATCTCGCTGCCGATGATGCACAAGGCGAACTTCACGCCGTTCATGCCGACCGGCTTCAGCGGCGTCGCCGGCGCCGCGGCGTCGATCTTCTTCGCCTATGTCGGCTTCGACGCGGTCTCGACCGCCGCCGAGGAGACCAAGAACCCGCAGCGCAACGTGCCGATCGGCCTGATCGGCAGCCTCGCGGTGTGCACGATCTTCTATCTTCTGGTCGCGGCCGGCGCGATCGGCTCGCCGCTCGGCGCACAGCCGGTGGTCGACGCCGCGGGTCATGTGCTCGATCCGGGCACGCCGGAGCTCGCCGCGCGCTGCTCGGCGATCGTCGGCGGCGGGCTGACCGAGCCGCTGACCTGCTCGAAGGAGGCGCTCGCGCATGTCCTGCGCGTGTTCGGCTGGCCGATCGCGGGCAATCTGGTCGCGATCGCCGCGATCATCGCGCTGCCATCGGTGGTGCTGATGATGATGTACGGCCAGACCCGCGTCTTCTTCGTGATGGCGCGCGACGGGCTGCTGCCCAAGGCGTTCGCCAAGGTCCATCCGCGGTTCCACACGCCGCATATCGTGACGCTGGTGACCGGGCTGTTCTGCACCTTCTTCTCGGCATTCGCGCCGGTCGGGCAGCTTGCCAACTATTCGAACTCGGGCACGCTGTTCGCCTTCGCGATGGTCGCGATCGCGGTGCTCGTGCTGCGCATGAAGGATCCGAGCCGACGCCGCCCGTTTCGCACGCCGCTGATCTGGGTTGTCGCGCCGCTGGCGGTCATCGGCTCGGTCTATCTCTATGCGTCGCTCGACTGGGGCTCGATCCTCGTCCTGCCGGGCTGGGGCGCGATCGGGCTGCTGGTCTATTTCCTCTACAGCCGCTCGCGCAGCTTTGTCGGGCGCGGCATCTTCGACGACGGCGAGGCCGAGGAGGCTGCGCGCGTCCTCCACTGACCCGCGGCAGACATAAGCAGGCCAAACAAAAGGGGCGGAAGGCGCAATGCCCTCCGCCCCTTTTTCATGACCGGGCGAGGATCAGCCGAGCCTGGCGTCGACCATCATCTTGAGATCCGCCTCCGGCCGCGCACCGTAATGCGAGATCACCTCGGCGGCGGCGATCGCGCCCATGCGCAGGCACTGCTCGACCGAGCGGCCCTGGACGTGACCGGTCAGATAGCCCGCCGAGAAGAGGTCGCCCGCCCCCGTCGTGTCGACGACGCGGTCGACCGGTTCGGCGGCGACCTCGAAGCGCTTGCCATCCGCGATCGCGACCGCACCGGCGGGGCCGCGCGTCGCGACGAGCACGCGCAGCTTGGGCGCGACGGCGGCGACCGCGGCTTCGAATTCGTCGAGACCGGTCAGCGCGAACAGCTCCTCCTCGTTGGCGAACAGGATGTCGATCTGCCCCTCGTCGATCAGCGCGGTGAAGTCGGCGCGGTGGCTGAGGATGCAGAACACCGCCGAAACGCCGAGCGCCACCTCGCGGCCCGCCTTGCGCGCGATGCCGATCGCGGCCTTCATCGCCGCGCGCGGCTCGGCGGGATCCCACAGATAGCCCTCGAGCAGCAGCACCTTGGCGGAGGCGATCTGCGCTTCGTCGAGCGCCGACGTCGGGAGATATTGCGCGGCGCCGAGATAGGTGTTCATCGTCCGCTGGCCATCGGGGCTGACCAGCACGAGGCAGCGCCCGGTCGGCACGTCGGGCGTGCGCGGCGGCACGGTGAAGGCGATACCCTGCGACCTGAGATCGTGGACGAACACCTCGCCGAGCTGGTCGCGCGCAACCTGGCCGACGAAGGCGCAGCGCGCGCCGAGTGCCGCCGCGCCGGCAACGGTGTTGCCCGCCGAGCCGCCCGAAATCTCCACGCCCGGGCCCATCTTGGCGTAGAGCGAGGTGGCACGATCGGCGTCGATCAGCTGCATCGCGCCGCGCGTCAGCCCCTCGCTGGCGATGAAGTCGTCGGCGGTCGGCGACAGCACGTCGACGAGCGCGTTGCCGATGGCGATGATGTCGAGCGCGGTATCTGGCGTGGTGTCGGTCACGAATGTCTCCCGTTGGTCGTTCGCGCGGGTAGCGGGCGGCGGCGCGGCGTGCAATCATCGCATCGCGGTTTGCGTGGCCGGCGCGGCGTGGCAGAGCAGCCCGATGATTCGCCTCCGCCCTGTCCTGCCCTTCATGCCCGCGCTGCTGCTCGCGGCCTGCGCGACGCCGGGGTCGCCCAGCGGCGCACCGAGCGCCGAGAAGCCGATCAAGCTCCACGAGGCGGGGCTCGAGCGTGTGATGGGCAAGACCGCCGCCGAGTTGATCGCGCTGTTCGGGGATGCCGATCTCGACGGACGCGAAGGCCAGGCACGGCGGCTGCAGTTCGTCGGGCCGGCCTGCGTACTCGATACCTATCTCTATCCCGCAAAGCCCGGCGTCGAACCCGTCGTCACCTATATCGATGCGCGGCTGCCCGCGGGCGACGACATCGATCGCGCGTCATGCATCGCCGCCCTCAGCCGGCGCGCCGCGGCACCCTGATCCGCTGTCCCCTCCCCGCTCGGCTTGAGGAGGATCGGCATGCTCAGGCCGCCGCCCACTCCGCCAGCACCTCGGGATCGGTTTCCCCCGCCGATCGCGCCGCATCGAGCGCGCCCAGCCGCGCCAGCGCCCACACCGCGGCGCCGCGCACCACCGGCGCCGGATCGGCGAGCAGCGCCTCCAACCGCGGCACCAGCGCGGCCTCGCCGCTATTGCCCGCAACGATCGCGGCGTTGCGGACCAACAGATCGCGACCGATGCGCTTGATCGGCGAACCCGCGAACACCGTGCGAAACGCGGCGTCGTCGAGCGCCAGCATGTCGGCGACATGCGGCGCGGCCAGCTCGGCGCGGGGCGCGAAGGCGAGATTGGCGTGCGCGGACGCGGCGAACTTGTTCCAGGGGCAGACCGACAGGCAGTCGTCGCAGCCATAGACGTGGTTGCCGATCCCGGCGCGCAATTCGCGCGGGATGGGCCCGTGATGCTCGATCGTCAGATAGGAGATGCAGCGCCGCGCATCGATGCGGTAGGGCGCGGGAAAGGCGCCCGTCGGGCAGATATCCTGGCACGCCTGGCATGATCCGCAGCTGTCCGGCGATGCCGGATCGGGATCGAGCGGCAATTCGGTGAAGATGCAGCCGAGCAGCAGCCAGCTGCCATGCGCACGGCTGACCAGATTGGTGTGCTTGCCCTGCCAGCCCAGCCCGGCGGCCATCGCCAGCGGCTTCTCCATCACCGGCGCGGTGTCGACGAAGACCTTGAGCGCACCGCCGCCCTCCGCGACGATCCACCGCGCCAGCGCTTTCAGCGCCTTCTTGACGACGTCGTGATAATCCTGCCCCTGCGCATAGACCGAGATGCGCGCCGTCTCGGGGCTGTGCGCGAGACGCATCGGATCCTCGGGTGGCGCATAGCTCATGCCGAGCGCCACCACCGATCGCACCGCGGGCCACAACGCCGCGGGCGAGTGCCGCCACGCCGCCTTCGCCGCCATCCATTCCATCGAGCCATGCGCACCCTCGCCCAGCCATTCGGCCAGCCGCGTCCCCGGCAGCGGATCGTCGATGTCGCGCGTCACGCCGATCGCGACGAAGCCGAGACGCGCGGCCTCCGCCTTGAGGCGCTGGGTTAGGGTGTCGGGCACGGGATGGAGATAGCGATACGACGGACGATGGAAAGAGCCGATACGCTCAGCGGAACGGCAGCAGCGCAGCATAGGCATCGGCGCCCGGCTTGCCGGCGACGGCGACACCGTGGCGCAGCAGGAAGGCGTGGCGCACGATCTCCGCCTGCTGCTCGATCCCGTAGCGGCGGAAAGGCCGGCCGGGCTTCCACGCATAGTCGTAGCGGGAGAAGGGATGACGCGCGAGCGGCAGGAACCAGCGCCCGCCACGCTGCGCCTGCCAGACATGCGTCATTTCGTGGATCAGCAGCGCCTGTCGGCCGATCGGCTCGGCCGAGAAATCCTCGCTCCACAGGCCGTTCGGATGGAACCAAATATCGCCATCGGGCGCCATCACCACGCCGTCGGGCTGGAGCGGCCACCAGCACGCCCGGTGGAGCCTCACCGTCTCGCAGTCGATCGCGCCGCCGAACATCGAGCGAACCAGCGCGGTCTCGCCAATGGAAAGAGGACGGCTGACCATCGAAACCCGATCCTTCTCTCGTCCCCCGAAAGGCTTGACCCGGCATCCCGCTGCGAGACGCCGGACGCCGAAGAAACGGGATTCCGGATCAGACCCGGGATGGTGTGGAACAGCGCTCAATAGGGCGCCGCATCACCCGCCCCCACGACCTTCGCGACGACCTGCAGCGGCTGGCCCTTCTCGAAGCGGACCGCGAGCGTGATGTGACCGCCGGGCTTTACCTGCGGACCGACCCCGAACAGCATGACATGATAGCCGCCCGGCGCGAAGGCGATCGTGCCATGCGCGGGCAGATCGAGTCCGTCGAGCCGTTGCATCCCGGTCATCGCACCGGTCATCGCGCCGCCGGGGCCAGTCTTCATGCTCTGGTGCAGCTCGCTCGATCCCGCCGCATCGCTGTCGATCGCGACGAGCCGCACATTCTCGCCGCCGCCATGCAGCGTCAGATAGGCCGCCGCCGGATTGGCCGATATCGCCGCCAGTCGCACCCAGGCGTGCGTCGCGCTCAGCCGATCGGCGTGGTTGCACCCGGCGAGAGCCAGTGCGACAAGCGGCGCGGCGCGCAAAAAACGGCGGAAATGCATAGCTGGATCATTCCTGATCATGACGCCCGAGGGTTTAGGCCTCGGACACGCTTGCAGCAAGCGCGCGCCTTCTTATATCGCCGCCAGAGCATTCCTCTCGCCATTCGCTTGATGAGGGGTGGCGGAAGGCTCGTCGAACCTATCGAGAGATTACGGGGATTTTGAATGGCTAAGGTTATCGGCATCGATCTCGGCACCACCAACAGCTGCGTCGCAGTCATGGAGGGCGGCAAGCCCAAGGTGATCGAGAATTCGGAGGGCGCGCGCACCACCCCCTCCATCGTCGCGTTCACCAAGGATGGCGAGCGTCTGATCGGCCAGCCGGCGAAGCGCCAGGCGGTCACCAACCCGAACAACACGATCTTCGCGGTGAAGCGCCTGATCGGCCGTCGCTTCGACGATCCGATCACCAAGAAGGACACCGAGCTGGTGCCCTATCACATCGTCAAGGGCCCCAATGGCGACGCCTGGGTGCAGGCCGGCGGCGAGGATTATTCGCCCAGCCAGGTCTCGGCGTTCACGCTGCAGAAGATGAAGGAAACCGCCGAGTCCTATCTCGGCGAGACGGTCACGCAGGCGGTGATCACCGTGCCCGCATACTTCAACGACGCGCAGCGCCAGGCGACCAAGGACGCCGGCCGCATCGCGGGCCTCGAGGTGCTGCGCATCATCAACGAGCCGACCGCGGCGGCGCTCGCCTACGGGCTCGAGAAGAACGACGGCAAGACGATCGCGGTCTACGATCTCGGCGGCGGCACGTTCGACATCTCGGTGCTCGAGATCGGCGACGGCGTGTTCGAGGTGAAGTCGACCAACGGCGACACCTTCCTGGGCGGCGAGGATTTCGACAACAAGATCGTCGAATATCTGGCCGAAGGCTTCAAGAAGGACGAGGGGATCGACCTCTCCAAGGACAAGCTCGCGCTGCAGCGGCTCAAGGAAGCCGCCGAGAAGGCGAAGATCGAGCTGTCCTCGGCGCAGTCGACCGAGGTCAACCTGCCCTTCATCACCGCCGACCAGAACGGCCCCAAGCATCTGGTCAAGACGATCACGCGCTCGGATCTCGAGAAGCTCGTCGAGGATCTGGTCCGTCGCACGATGGAGCCGGTCAAGAAGGCGCTCGCCGATGCCGGCCTCAAGGCCGACGCGATCGACGAGGTCGTGCTCGTCGGTGGCATGACGCGCATGCCGCGCGTCCGCCAGGCGGTGAAGGACTTCTTCGGCAAGGAGCCGCACACCGGCGTCAACCCCGATGAGGTCGTCGCGATCGGCGCGGCGGTGCAGGCCGGCGTGCTGCAGGGCGACGTCAAGGACGTCCTGCTGCTCGACGTGACCCCGCTGTCGCTGGGCATCGAGACGCTGGGTGGCGTGTTCACCCGGATGATCGATCGCAACACCACCATCCCGACCAAGAAGTCGCAGACCTACTCGACCGCCGAGGACAATCAGAACGCGGTGACGATCCGCGTCTTCCAGGGCGAGCGCGAGATGGCGGCCGACAACAAGATGCTCGGCCAGTTCGACCTGATCGGCATCCCGGCGGCGCCGCGCGGCGTGCCGCAGATCGAGGTCACCTTCGACATCGACGCCAACGGCATCGTCAACGTCTCGGCCAAGGATCGCGGCACCGGCAAGGAGCAGCAGATCAAGATCCAGGCGTCGGGCGGCCTCAGCGACAACGACATCGACCAGATGGTCAAGGATGCCGAGAAGTTCGCCGAGGAGGACAAGAAGCGTCGCGAGGCGGCCGAGGCGAAGAACAACGCCGAGGGTCTGATCCACTCGACCGAGCGTCAGCTCGAGGAACATGGCGACAAGATCGACGCGTCGTTGAAGACCGAGATCGAGGCGGCGGTGGCCGAGGCCAAGACCGCGGTCGAGGGCGGCGAGCCTGCAGCGATGACCGAGAAGGCGCAGGCGCTGGCGACGGTGTCGATGAAGCTCGGCCAGGCGATCTACGAGAAGGAGCAGGCGGCAGGCGCCTCGCCGGGTGCGGACGCGCCCAAGCAGGACGACGTGGTCGACGCCGAATTCTCGGAAGTCGACGACACCAAGTAAGGTGAAACCCTCTCCCCCTTGGGGAGAGTGATACGAAGACTTAGTGGCGGAGCCACTTAGTCGGAGTTGGGTGAGGGCGCGCGGCATACGTTGCGTGCCCTCACCCTCCCACCGGCTAAAGCCGGCGGGCCCCTCCCTCTCCCCCAGGGGGAGAGGGGAGAAGAGGACTCAATGACCGACATCGATTTCTACGAGCTGCTCGAATGCGAGCGCACCGCCGATGGCGCGACGATCAAGTCGTCCTACCGGCGGCTGGCGATGGCGCACCATCCGGATCGGAACCCCGGCAATGCCGAGGCCGAAGCCAAGTTCAAGGCGATCTCCGAGGCTTATGACTGCCTCAAGGATCCGCAGAAGCGCGCGGCCTATGATCAATATGGCCACGCCGCCTTCCGCAACGGCGGTGGTGGCGGTCAAGGCCAGGGCTTCGAGGGGTTTTCCGACATCTTCGAAAGCGTCTTCGGCGATTTCATGGGCGGCGGCCGGCAGCAACGCGGCGGCCAGCGCCGGGGCGCCGATCTGCGCTACGATCTCGAGATCAGTCTCGAGGAAGCGTTCACGGGCAAGACCGTGCCTGTCACGATCGACGTCGCCGCCAATTGCACCGTCTGCGAGGGCACCGGCGCCAAGCCCGGCACGTCTGCCAAGGCGTGCAAGACGTGCGCGGGCCACGGCAAGGTGCGCGCGCAACAAGGCTTCTTCGTCGTCGAGCGCGCCTGCCCGACCTGCCACGGTGCGGGCCAGGTGATCACCGATCCCTGTACCGCCTGCCGCGGCGAAGGCCGGATCGACAAGGAGAAGACGCTCGAGGTCAAGATCCCCGCGGGCGTCGACGAGGGCACACGCATCCGTATCTCGGGCGAAGGCGAGGCCGGCGGCCGCGGCGCCCCCCCCGGCGATCTCTACATTTTCCTCCACGTCACGCAGCACGCTTATTTCGTGCGCGAAGGGACCACGCTCGCGGTCCGCGCGCCGATCAGCTTCACCACCGCCGCGCTCGGCGGCGAGATCGAGGTGCCGGGCATCGACGGCGAGCCGGTGACGATCAAGATCCCCGCCGGCATCCAGTCAGGCAAGCAGCTTCGCCACCGCGGATCGGGCATGGCGGTGCTCAACCAGCGCGGCCGCGGCGACCTCGTCGTCGAGATCGCCGTCGAGACGCCGACCAAGCTGTCGGCACGCCAGAAGGAATTGCTCGCCGAGTTCCGCGAGACCGAGACCGGCGAGGAGACGCCTGCTTCGACGGGGTTCTTCGACAAGCTCAAGGGCATGTTCGGGGAGTAGGAAGAGCGCTGCCAAGTCGTCCCGGCGAAAGCCGGGACCCATCGACGGCATCGCGTTCCCTATTCGAGCGTGGAGCCCGCCTGCATCATACCGCGTCCATGGGTCCCGGCTTTCGCCGGGACGACATGACCACCATCAGGCCGTCGCGTCCATTCCGGCGCCCTCCGCCGCCTTCGCCACGCCCACCATCGCCGGACGCAACAAGCGGTCCTTGATCATCCAGCCCGACTGCATCTCGTGGACGACGGTGCCCGGCGCCTGATCCGCCGATTCCATCTCCATGATCGCCTGGTGCTTGTTGGGATCAAGCGGCTGGCCGATCGATTCGACGCGGACGATGCCGTTGCGCTGGAACACCGTCTCGAGCTCCTTGCCCGTCATCTCGATCCCGGTGACGAGCGGCTTCATCACGTCCTGCTCGCGCAGATCGGCCGGGATCGCGGCGAGCGCGCGCGCGAGGTTGTCCGCGATCGAGAGCATGTCGCGCGCAAAGCCCGTGGTCGCATAGGTCCGCGCGTCGGCGATCTCCTTCTCGGTGCGGCGACGCAGATTCTGCATCTCCGCCTGGGTGTAGAGGACCTGGTTCTTCGCCTCCTCGAGCTGCGCCTTGAGCGCGTCATGCTCGGCGAGCTCGGGCGCGGCCTGCGCCGTCTCGGCGCGAAGCGTTTCGGTGTCGTTGCTCTTGGTATCGTCAGTCATGCCATCAACCTGGAAAGTGCGTGTGCGGTGAAATCCACCATCGGTACGACGCGCGCATAATTCAACCTCGTGGGACCGATCACGCCGACCACACCCACGACGCGCCCCTCGCGCGCACGATAGGGCGCCGCGATAATCGACGATCCCGACAATGAAAACAGCTTGTTCTCCGATCCGATGAAGATCTTCGTCGCCGAGCCGTTGCGCGCGCCATCGAGCAGGCGGGCGATCTCCTCCTTGCCCTCGAGCTCGTCGAGCAGCTGGCGGACGCGCTCGAGATCCTCGGCGGCAGCGGGATCGATCAGATTGGCCTGGCCGCGCACGATCAGCACCGGCCGGGCGGCGCCGTCGATCGACCAGATCGCCAGGCCGCGCTCGACCAGATCGCGGCTGACTCGGTCGAGCTGCGCGCGGCCGAGCCCGATCTCGGCGCCGAGTCGCGCTTGCGCCTCGCTCAGCGTCAGCCCGGCGAGTTCGGCGCTGATGTAATTGGCCGCCTCGATCAAGGCGGATGGCGCGGTGCCCGGCGGAAGCGCGACAACGCGGTTCTCGACGCTGCCATCGGCGCCGACCAGCACGGCAAGCGCCTGGTCGTGGGTAAGCGGCACGAAGCCGAACTGGCGCAGGATCGGCTCTTGCTTCGGTACCAGCACGAGGCCCGCGCACGCCGACAGCCCCGACAGCACCGCCGATGCGGCGGCGAGCGCCTCCTCGATCGGGCCGCCCTGCCCGACCCCGCGCTCGATCGCGGCGCGTTCGGCGTCGGAGGGTTCGTCGGTCTGCATCATGCCGTCGACGAACAGGCGCAGGCCGGTCTCGGTCGGCATCCGGCCCGCCGAGATATGCGGCGCGGCGAGCAGACCTGCCTCCTCGAGATCCTGCATCACGTTGCGGATCGAGGCGGGCGACAGGTTGAGCCCGGAAAGCTGCGAGATCGTCCGCGAGCCAATCGGCGTGCCCGAGCGCAGATAGCTCTCCACCACCACGCGGAACACGCTGCGCGCGCGATCGGACATTTCGAGGACGGGAGCGGCTGGCATGACGAGCGAGATGTAGGGGCTACCGTCGCTTGGCTCAATGACGGATGCGTGACGCCCCTCTACGTCGTCCCGGCGAAAGCCGGGATCCATGGATACGGCACAGCCGATGGAGAGAACATACCGCCGTCCATGGGTCCCGGCTTTCGCCGGGATGACGGGATGGATAAAGGCTGTCGGTAGTGGAGAAGGTGGCGCTTGCGCCGATCCCCCGCTACAGGCTCGCGCATCTCATCACAGGAGCTTTCATGCGTCCCTCAGGCCGCGCACCCGACCAGATGCGCCCGATCCTCATCGAACCCAATGCCACCCGCCACGCCGAGGGCAGCTGCTTCATCAGCTTCGGCGACACCAAGGTGCTGGTCACCGCCTCGGTCGAGGAGCGCGTGCCGCCGTTCCTGCGCGGCAAGGGCCAGGGCTGGGTCACCGCCGAATATGGCATGCTGCCGCGCGCCACGCACACCCGCGGCAATCGCGAGGCCGCCAAGGGCAAGCAGTCCGGCCGCACGCAGGAAATCCAGCGGCTGATCGGCCGCTCGCTGCGCGCGGTCATGGACATGAGCCTGCTCGGCGAGCGCCAGATCACGCTCGACTGCGACGTCATCCAGGCCGACGGGGGCACGCGCACCGCCTCGATCTCGGGCGCGTGGGTGGCGCTGCGCATCGCGATCGACAAGCTCCTCGCCGAGGGCAAGCTCGCGGTCGACCCGATCACGAGCCAGGTCGCCGGCATCTCATGCGGCATCTACGAGGGAACGCCGGTGCTCGACCTCGACTATGTCGAGGATTCGAACGCGCATGCCGACGGCAATTTCGTGCTGCTCTCGACCGGCAACATCGCCGAGGTCCAGGCCACCGCAGAGGGCGCGACCTATGACGAGGCGGCGCTGCTCGATCTGCTCCGCCTCGCCCGCATCGGCTGCACCGAGATCTTCGCCGCGCAGCTCAAGGCGACGGGGCGCTGATGCGCAAGCTGGCGCCGGGCAGGCTGGTGATCGCCAGCCACAACAAGGGCAAGCTCGTCGAGATCGCCGCGCTGCTCGGCCCCTATGGGATCGAGCCGGTATCGGCGGCGTCGCTCGATGTTCCCGAGCCCGACGAGACGGGCACCAGCTTCGCCGCCAATGCCGAGCTCAAGGCGCGCTTTTCGGCGGACCTCACCGGCCTGCCTGCGCTCGCCGACGATAGCGGCCTGTGCGTCGATGCGCTCGACGGCGATCCGGGAATCTTCTCGGCGCGCTGGGCGGGGCCGACGCGGGACTTCGGGCTGGCGATGGAGCTGGTCAACGACAATCTCGCCGCGGTCGGCCCCGACGCGGGGCGCGACGCGCATTTCGTCTGCGCGCTGTCGCTGTGCTGGCCCGACGGGGAGATCGTGACGGTCGAAGGCCGGGTCGACGGGCACCTCTGCTGGCCGCCGCGCGGGACGAACGGCTTCGGCTACGACGCGATGTTCGTGCCCTGGCATCACGCGCTCAGCTTCGGCGAGATGGACCCGGACAAGAAGCACGCGATGAGCCACCGCGCGGATGCGTTCCGCAAGCTGGTGGCGGCGGTGTTCTGATGCGCGATGCGAAAGCCCTCTCCCTCCGGGAGAGGGTTGGGTGAGGGCCTCCGACCTCGACCTGTGCCGCGACCCTTCTCCTCAATCGGGAGAGGAAGAACCCCTGGCGCTCTACGTCCACTGGCCGTTCTGCGTCTCCAAATGCCCCTATTGCGACTTCAACAGCCACGTCCGTGCCGAGATCGACGAGACCGCGTGGCGAGACGCGCTGCTCGCCGACCTCGCGCACGAAGCCGAGCTGACGCCCGGCCGGCCGCTCGGCTCGATCTTCTTCGGCGGCGGCACGCCCTCGCTGATGGCGCCCGCGACCGTGGCTGCGGTGCTGGGGGCGGCCGAGCGCCATTGGGGTTTCGCGTCGGACATCGAGATCACGCTCGAGGCCAACCCCTCCTCGGTCGAGGCCGCCAAGTTCGGGGCGTTGGCGAAGGCCGGCATCAACCGCGTCTCGCTCGGACTGCAGGCGCTCGACGACGCTGCGCTGCGCTTCCTCGGTCGCGCGCACGACGTCGCCGAAAGCCTCGCCGCGCTCGATATCGCGCAGGCCGCGTTCGCACGCGTCAGCCTCGACCTGATCTATGCGCGCCCCGATCAGACCGAGACGTCCTGGCGCGCCGAGCTCGATCGAGCGCTTCGCTTCGGCACCGAGCATCTCTCGCTCTACCAGCTGACGATCGAGCCCGGCACGCACTTCGCCGCGCTCGCCGGCAAGGGCCGGCTGCCGACGCTCGATATCGACACTGCCGCGAATCTGTTCGAACTGACCCGTGCGGTGACGGCCGCCGCGGGGATACCGGCCTACGAAATCTCCAACCACGCGCGGCCGGGCGCCGAGAGCCGCCACAACCTCGCCTATTGGCGCTACCGCGACTATCTCGGCGTCGGCCCAGGTGCGCATGGCCGGCGCGGCGGTCTCGCGACGGTGCGACGCAAGAAGCCCGAGAACTGGCTCGCCGCGGTGGCGCGCAACGGCCACGGGCTCGAGAGCGAGACGCCGCTCGATCCGGCGACGCGCGCGATGGAGGCGCTGCTGATGGGGCTGCGGCTGGGCGAAGGCGTCGATCTCGCCGCGCTATCGGGACGGCTCGGGCTGCCGATCGACGAGATGGTCGACGCGCGCGCGATCGATGAGCTCACCGGCCACGGGCTGATCGTCCGCGAGCGCGACCGGCTCACCGTCCGCGAGCCCGGCATGCTGGTGCTCGACGGGATATTGGGCGAGATCGTGCGCTAGCCTACCCCCGTTCGTCCTGAGCGCAGTCGAAGGACGGGCTCCAAACGCCGCCGCCCGCAACACGTACTTCGACTTCGCTCAGTACGAACGGATGGATTTTAGTAGTCCGTATCGAAGATCGGCACGAACCCGCCGAAGATCATCCGCTTGCCGTCGAACGGGATCGGCCCGTCCGGCTTGGTCATGCGCGGATCGGACCAGATCTTCTCGTGTGCCGCATCCGCGGTCGCCTTGTCCGGCCAGACGATCCACGAGAAGACGACATTCTCGCCCTCTTCCGCCTTCACCGCCTTGCGAAAATCGGTGGTGTGTCCGTCGGGCAGCGCGTCGCCCCAGCATTCGACGACGCGCTCGGCGCCATATTCGCGGAAGATCGGCGCGGTCTTGGCGGCCATGTCGCGATACGCGTCCCTGTTGGCCACCGGCACCGGAATCACGAAACCCTGGACGTAGCTCACCGCACCTCTCCTCTCGCTATTGGTCTCCGAACCCTTGCGCGGCGGGCGACACCACCGTCACCCCGCCCGCGCCGATCTGCTTCACCTCGAGCCGGCGCTCGGCGATCCCGTCGCGACTGAAGCGGAATGCGCCGTCGACCCCCGAGAAGCCGCCCTTGTCGACCAGCCGTCCCTCGGGGAACGGCGTGTTCGGGCGCCAGTCCGCCGCGATCCGCACCGCGAGCAGCACCGAATCATAGCCGAGGCTGGCGAGCCGGAACGGCGCCTTGCCGAACCGCGCGCGATATTTGGCGGCGAACTGGCCATACAGACCGTCCGATACCGCCGCGAACCACGCCCCGCCCATCGGCTTGGACGCCGCCAGCGTCGGCTCGGTATTCCACAATTCGGTGCCGAGCAGCCGCGCGCTCGATCCCGCCTTGCGAACCAGCGGCGCCGCGACGAGCGCGATCCGCCCGCTGTCCGCGATCAGCAGCGCGTCATAGCCTTTGGGATCGCCGAGCTTGCGGATCGCCGCCGACAGGCTGGCGGGGCTGCGGTCATAGCCTTGCATCGAGACGACGGTCGCCTGCGCGTCTTCGGCCGCCTTGATGACGGCATTGGAGGCGCGGCGGCCATAGAGCCCGTTGGGGACAAGCGCCGCGATCCGTGTCAGCCCGCGATCATGCGCATAATCGACGACGCGGTCGATCGACGCGGTCGGCGTGAAGCCGAGCAGATAGACGCCGCGCCCGGCAATGTCGGTGTCGTTCGAGAAGGACAGCACGGGCACATGCGCCGCCTCGGCGATCGGCGCGACCGCGCGCACGTCGGACGACAGCAGCGGGCCGAGGATCAGGTCATTGCCCTCCGAGATCGCCCGCTGCGCCGCTGCCGCTGCGCCCGGCGCGGTATCGTAGAGCGTGATGCGTAGCGCGGTCCCGCCTGAGTCGATCAGCGCCATGTTCGCCGCGTTGGCGATCGACTGGCCGATTCCCGCCTCGGGGCCGGTCAGCGGCACGAGCACGGCGACGCGATCGCGCGCCTCGCTGGGAAGGCGCCCGGGCTGGGTCGTGGGATGACGCTGGGGCGGCGGCGCGACGGGGCCAGCCCCCGGTCCGCGCGGCACGATACCGCCGCAGCCGGCAAGCAGCAGCGCGACCGCCAGACCACCCAGCCGCATACCCCGCGGCCGCATCGCCGGTTGCGATGCGTGTAAGCCCTCTGCCATGACATCCCCTATGCACGAACCACTTGCCCCAGGCCTCTACATCGTCGCGACCCCGATCGGCAATCTCGGCGACCTCAGCCCGCGTGCCGCCGACATCCTGTCGCGCGCCGATCTGATCGCCGCCGAGGATACGCGCGTCACCGCCAAGCTGCTCCGCCATATCGGCGCCGAGCGACCGATGATCCCCTATCACGATCACAATGCCGATCGCGTGCGCCCGGGGCTGGTCGCACGACTGGCGGGCGAGGCGATCGCGCTGGTATCCGACGCGGGGACGCCGATGATCTCGGATCCCGGCTTCAAGCTGGTGCGTGACGCGCGCGCGGCGGGCGCGAACATCGTGACGCTGCCCGGCCCGTGCGCGGCGGTGGCGGCCTTGACGCTCGCCGGCCTGCCGACCGACCGCTTCTTCTTCGTCGGCTTCCTGCCGAGCAAGGAAAAGGCGCGCCTCGAGTCGATCGCCGAGATCGCCGCGATCCGCGCGAGCCTCGTCTTCTACGAGAGCGGGCCACGGCTCGGCGCGGCGCTGGCGGCGCTGGCCGCCGGGCTCGGCGCGGCGCGCGAGGGCGCCGTCGCGCGCGAGATCAGCAAGCGCTTCGAGGAATGCGTCACCGGCACGCTCGCCGAACTCGCCGCGCGCTATGCGGAGGATGCGCCCAAGGGCGAGATCGTCGTCGTCGTTGGTCCGCCCGGCGCGGCGCCCAGGCCGCAGGTCGACGATCTCGACGCGCTGCTGCGCGCGGCGCTCGCCAGGCTCCCCGTCGCCAAGGCCGCCAAGGAGGTCGCCGCTTCGACCGGGCTCGATCGCCACCATCTCTACGCGCGCGCGCTGGAGCTCAAGGCGTGAGCCGCCGGGCGGCGGAAGCGCGCGGCCGGTTCGCCGAGACAATCGCCGCCAACTTCCTCCGCCTGAAGGGCTGGCAGATCCTCGATCGCCGCGTGCGCACGCCGGCGGGCGAAATCGACATCGTGATGCGAAGGCCGGGGCTCGTCGCGTTCGTCGAGGTCAAGAGCCGCAAGGATCAGGCGGCGCTCGATCTCGCGCTCGATCGCCAGCGGCTGGTGCGCGTCGCCGCCGCCGCGGAATATCTGATGCCGCGCTATGCCGGGCCGGGCGACGACATCCGCATCGATGCGGTGCTGATCGCGCCGGGGCGGCTGCCGCAGCATCTCGAGCATGTCTGGCAGGGGTAGCGTGACAATGGAACTGCCCCCTCCCCGTTAGGTAGGTGACGCGCGCGCTCGGGGCTCCTATCTGCACCTCCGCACACACAGGGAGCGCAACTCATGGGTCTCACGGTCGCCGTCCAGATGGACCCCATGGAGACGATCAAGATCGCGGGCGATTCGACGTTCGCACTGATGCTGTCGGCGCAGGCGCGCGGGCATCGGCTCTACCATTATGCCGCGGGCGATCTCACCTATCGCGATGGCCGTGTCTATGCGCCCGCGCGTCCGGTCACCGTCCAGCGCGTCGAAGGTGGCCACTTCAGCTTCGGTGCGGTCGAGACGATCGATCTCGGCGCCGATATCGATGTCGTGCTGATGCGGCAGGACCCGCCCTTCGATCTCGCCTACATAACCGCGACGCACCTGCTCGAGCGCATCCAGCACGAGACGCTGGTGGTCAACGATCCCGCCGCGGTGCGCAACGCGCCCGAAAAGCTGTTCGTGCTCGATTACGACCGGTTCATGCCGCCGACGCTGATCACGCGCAGCCTCGCCGAGACGCGGGCGTTTCACGACGCGCATGGCGAGGTGGTGGTCAAGCCGCTCTACGGCAATGCCGGCTCGGCGGTGTTCCATGTCGCGCGCCGCGACGCCAATCTCGCCGCGCTCACCGAGCTGTTCGGCGAGGTCTGGCGCGAGCCCTTCATGGTGCAGGCGTTCATCCCCGACGTCGCGAAGGGCGACAAGCGCATCGTGCTCGTCGATGGCAAGCCCGCCGGCGCGGTCAACCGGCTCCCCAAGGCGGGCGAGATCCGCTCCAACCTCGCGGTCGGCGGTTCCGGCGCGCAGACCGAGCTGACCCCGCGCGAGATCGAGATTTGCGACGCGCTAGGCCCAGAGCTCGCCAAGCGGGGGCTGGTGTTCGTCGGGATCGACGTGATCGCGGGCTATCTGACCGAGATCAACGTCACCTCCCCCACCGGAATCGTCGCCATCGACACCTTCAACGGCACCGACACCCCCGCGCTGATCTGGGAGGCGATCGAGGGGCGCGCCGCGGCGCGACGCTAAGAGCTTCTTTCTGCGCCGTTCAGGCGTCGGCGTGACCGCCGCGCGCGGGAAAGTCGAGCGCCACCATCTTAGCCGCCACGGCATGCGCGTCGATCGGATAGGCACCCGTCGCGATCAGCGACTTGATCGCATCGACCTTCTTGACGTCGACGGGCACCGACGCATCCGCGAGCAGCGCGAACAGATCGGACGACGGAACCGAGGTTGCCGCCTTGTCGGCCGCCGCCGCCGCTGCTGCGGGCGATGCGACGGGAGCGACCGAGGTCGGCCGCAGCCGAGATAGGTCGCTTGCTCCTCCTGTCTTCTCGATCCCGTTCATGTCACGCACTCCGATCCGGTGATGGTCTCACGATCGATAACGGCCGGCTTGTCGAAAGTTTAAGACCATCTTCAAACTTTTTTAGGGGGGCGGCCTCAAGCGCGCGGATGCGCCGCCCGATAGACGTCCATCAGATGCGCGGTGTCGACCGCGGTGTAGATTTGCGTCGAGGATAGGCTGGCATGGCCGAGCAGCTCCTGCAACTGCCTGAGATCGGCGCCGCGGCCGAGCAGATGGGTCGCGAAGCTGTGCCGCAGGGCATGCGGCGTGGTGCGCTCGGGGAGGCCTAGGCGGACGCGGGCGCCGGCAACCGCTCGGCGGACGATCGCCGCGTCGAGCCGCCCGCCCTTCGCGCCCCGGAACAGCGCGCCACCCTTCGACAACGGCCAGGGACAAAGTCGGGCATAGTCGGCGATCGCATTGCGGACGACGGGCAGCAGCGGCACGACACGGGCCTTGTTGCCCTTGCCGGTGACGACGATCGCATCGCCGAGCGGCAGCAGCCCGGCATCGAGCGCCATCGCCTCGCCGACCCGCAGCCCGGCGCCGTAGAGCAGCAGCAGCACCGCAAGATCGCGCGCCGCGATCCACGGCACGTCACGCGCCTCGGCGGCATCGTCGGCGAGCGCGCGCGCATCGGCCGGCGCGATCGGGCGGGGGATGCCGCGCTTGACGCGCGGCCCGTGGATCCGCGGGACGGACGCGCCCTCGCCGCCCGCATAGCCGAGAAAACTCCGGGCAGCCGACAATTCGCGCGCGGCAGATGCGTTGGACAGGCCATCGGCGCGACGCCGGGCGAGATAGGCGCGCAGGTCGCTGGTCCCCAATGTCGCCAGCATCGCGACGTCGACCGGCGCGCCGCGATGCTCGCCGACGAACGCGATCAGCCGGTGCGCGGTCGCCACATAGGCCCGCACGGTATGGACCGAGCGCAGGCGATCCCGGCGCAGATGATCGGCGAAGGCGGCGGCGGTGAAGCGCGCCGGGTGGTCGTCGAGGGTTAGGGAAGCAGCCACCGCCCGACCATACGCGCGAGCGTCGCGCCGAGGAAGGCCAGCAGCTCCGAGCCGTGGCGCGTCTCGAAGCGCTGCTCGGAGCGCTGGCCGAGCGCGATCAGCCCGCAGGGCAGCGGCACGCGGTTGTCCAGCCGGACGAGCGCCTCGGCGCGGATCAGCGAGGCGGCGGGACCGAACAGCGGGTGGCCGCGCTCGACGCCGCGCAGCACGACGCCGTCGACGCCGCGCGCCGCGCGCGCGATCACGCGGCGATCGACGAATTGAAGCCCGTTCGAATCCGCGCGCAACCCCGTCTCGCCGACATGCAGTGCGAGCGCGACCGCGTCGACGCCAAGCATGTCGGGCCAGTCCTGCGTGACGATATGGATCAGGTGGTCGAGACCCTCCGCCTCGATCGCGGCGAGCACCGCGACGTGGATCGCGGCGACCGCGCCCGAATGGCCGCGCGCGAACGCGATCAGGTCCTGGTTCGCCTCCTCGACCTCGGCGACGCGCGCGCGCAGCGTCGCCACGGCGCGGTCCTCGAAGTTGATCACGGTGCCCATGGCGCGAAGACTAGCCGACTATGGTTAAAAGGAAATGGCAGTCGCGACGAAGCGCGGCTCACCAGCCCTTTTGCTGGTCGTGCTCGCGCCAGGCCTTTATCATGCAGCCCGTCATGCCGCTCGCCCCGACGCTGCTGCACGAACCGCGCGTGAGATCCGGGCTCGCGCCATCGCCATCGATCAGCCGTTGCCGTTCGCGCGAGACGCTGTCGACCGGGCCGCGCGGATCGAAGCCGTCGTCCGCGTCGCGCAGCGGCAGGCGGAAGCGTTCGGCGTTACCCTGCGCGCGCCCGCAGACCGTAATCCCCGCGGTCAGCGTGGCGGACCGGCAGCCATCGCGGGCATCGCGGATCGCCGCGGGCAGGTCGACGATCGGAGGCGCCGCCTGCGCGAGCGTCAGAAGCAGACTCAGCATCGCGTGAAAAGGCGGCTCTCGCCGCCATGCTCGGGCAGCGTCACCCGCCCCGTCTCGACGAAGCCGAGCTTGACCAGCAGCGAGGCCGACGCCGCATTGCTCGGCGCGGTGATCGCCAGCAGCGTGTCGATGCCCAGTTCCAGACGCGCCCAGTCGATCAGCGCCGCCGAGGCCTCATGCGCGTATCCGCGACCGACATGCCCGGCGAGAAAGGCAAAGCCGAGATCGGGACCGGTGAGCCCTGGTCGGCTGACCAGGCCGGCAGTGCCGACCGGCTCGTCGTCGTCCTTTCGCGAGACGCGGAACATGCCGAAGCCATGCGCTTCGTACGACGCCAGCACGCGGGCGCGGATATAGGCCTCGGCATCCGCGATTGTGCGAACGCCGCGATCGCCTATGTTGGCGAGGAACCCCGGATCGGTGAGGATCGCCAGCATGAAGCCGGCATCGCGCTCGTCGATCCGCCTGACCCGAAGCCGCTCCGTCTCGAACATGGACTCCGCCCTCACCTTCTTCGTTCCCCGGCACAGGCCGGGGCCCAGGCCCTACGCCTTTTATCCGACGGTACGTCCGCTACAAGCTGCGGGCCTGGGCCCGGGCTTCCGCCGGGGACCGGGAACAGCATGAGCCGCGCGCGCGTCCTGCTCCTGAACAGCGCGCTGGGACCGCTCGACTATCGCGTCCCGCGCGAGATGCAGGTCGCGCCCGGATCGATCGTGCTCGCCCCGCTCGGTCCGCGCCAGATCGCGGGCGTGGTGTGGGAAGCCGAGCACATGCCCTCCGACGCCGAGGTCGGCGACAATCGGCTGCGCAACCTCGTCGCCGCCTACGAGCTGCCGCCGATCGCGGCGCCGCTGCGCCGGCTGATCGAATGGACCGCGGCCTATTATCTGAGCCCGCCCGCCGCGGTGCTGCGGATGGCGCTGTCGTCGGCGAGCGCGCTCGACGGCGGGCGCACGGTGATCGAATATCGCGCGACGGGGCGTGTCCCCGAACGGCTGACGCCGCAGCGCGCCCAGGCGCTCGAGCGGATCGGCGAGCGACAGGGGCTGGTACGCGAACTGGCGGCGATCGCCGACGTCTCCGACGCGGTGATTCGCGGCCTCGTCAAGATCGACGCGATCGAAGCGGTCGAGATCGCGGTCGACGATCCCTTCCCATTGCCCGATCCGAGTTTCGGGCCCCCCGCGCTGTCGCCGATACAGCGCGAGGTCGCCGAGACGATCGTGGCGGCAGTGCGCGCAAGAAAATTCGATCCGATGCTGCTCGACGGGGTCACGGGGTCGGGCAAGACCGAGGTCTATTTCGAGGGCATCGCGGCGGCGATCGAGGCGGGCAGGCAGACGCTCGTGCTGCTTCCCGAGATCGCGCTGACCGAGCCCTTCCTCAAGCGCTTCGCCGCGCGCTTCGGGCATCTGCCCGTCGCCTGGCATTCGGACCTGCGCCAGTCGCAGCGGCGCCGGGCATGGCGCGCGGTCGCGAGCGGCGAGGCGAAGGTGGTGGTCGGCGCGCGCTCGGCGCTGTTTCTGCCCTATGCCGATCTCGGGCTGATCGTCGTCGACGAGGCGCACGAGACCAGCTTCAAGCAGGAAGACGGCGTGATGTACCACGCACGCGACGTCGCGGTGATGCGCGGATCGTTCGAGCAGGTGCCCGTCGTGCTCGCCTCCGCCACCCCCGCGATCGAGACGCGGCAGATGGTCGAGATCGGCAGATATCGCGAACTCAAGCTGCCCGGCCGCTACGGCGTCGCACAGATGCCCGCGATCGCGATCGTCGACCTGACGCTGGACCCGCCCCCGAAGCAGCGCTGGCTGGCGCCCTCGCTGGTGACTGCGTTGCAGGAAACGCTGGAACGCGGCGAGCAGTCGCTGCTCTTCCTCAACCGCCGCGGCTACGCGCCGCTGACGCTGTGCCGACATTGCGGGCACCGCTTCCGCTGCCCCAACTGCACCGCCTGGATGGTCGAGCACCGGCTCACCGCCAGGCTCGCCTGTCACCATTGCGGCCACGTCATGCCGCCGCCCGCCGCCTGCCCCGAATGCCACGAGGAGGACAGCCTCGTCGCCTGCGGCCCCGGCGTCGAACGAATCGCCGACGAGGTCGCGGCGCTGCTCCCCGATGCGCGTGCCGCGATCATCACCTCGGACACGATCTGGTCGCCCGCCAAGGCCGCCGAGTTCGTCAACCGGATGGAGGCAGGCGACATCGACGTCGTGATCGGCACGCAGCTCGTCACCAAGGGCTATCATTTCCCCAATCTGACGCTGGTCGGCGTGGTCGATGCCGATCTCGGGCTGTCGGGCGGCGACCTGCGCGCCGCCGAGCGCAGCTTCCAGCAGATCGCGCAGGTCGCGGGTCGAGCCGGCCGCGGCACGAAACCGGGGCGTGTGCTCGTCCAGACACGCGAGCCGGGCGCGCCGGTGATCCAGGCGCTGGTGACCAGCGACGCCGAGAGCTTCTACCACGCCGAGACCGAAAGCCGCCGCGAGGCGGGCGCGCCGCCGTTCGGCCGCTATGCCGCGATCATCGTCAGCTCCGAAAAGCTCGACGAGGCGGTCGATACCGCGCGGCTGATCGGCCATTCGGCGCCCGAGGTCGAGGGCATGATGGTGTTCGGCCCCGCCCCCGCCCCGCTCGCGATGCTGCGCGGCCGGCACCGCCAGCGGCTGCTCGTCCATGCCCGCCGCGCGCTCGACGTGCAGGACGTGATCCGCGGCTGGCTCGGCGGCCTCGAATGGAAACGCGGGGTGCGCGTCGCGGTCGACGTGGACCCATACAGCTTCCTGTAAGCGTTAAGCGCTCAACCGCCCCCAATCGAGATCAGGAGAATGCCTATGGTCCACCCCCGCAATCGCGCGCTCATCGCCATGACGGTCGCATTGGCGCTCGCCACCCCGCTGGTCGCTGGCAGCGCCAAGCCCGCGCCCGCGCGGAAGCCCGTGCCCGCGCGGCTGCCCGGCGACGGCAGCGTCACGCGCGCGCAGATGCAAGCCGAGGTGAAACAGGCCTTCAGCCGCGCCGACACCAACCATGACGGCTTTATGAGCCGTGCCGAATTCGCGGTCCGCATGGGCGTCGTGATCAACCATGTCCCGGCCGGGCTGACCGCGCCACCGACCAAGGCGCAGGCGCAGCGTATGCTCGACGCCGCCAACGCCGCGTTCAACGACGTCGATGCCAATCATGACGGCAAGCTCAGCCTCGCCGAGGCGATGCACCGCCCGCTCGCCGCCTTCGATGCGATGGACAGCAACCATGACGGGATATTGACGCTCGCCGAGAAGCGCGCGGCCTACGAGGCCGCGTCCGGCGGTGGCCAGCCCGGTCCGGCCGGCCCGCCGGTCGGAGGGCCGGCCGGCCCAGGACGCTGATCCGCGCCGCGGCGACGGCGACATGATCCTGATCCCCGTGCTCGGCGACCAGTGCAGCGAGGCGCTCGCCTCGCTGCGCGACGTCGATCGGGGTGCGGCGGTCGTGCTGATGATGGAGGTCGCCGACGAGACGCGCTATGTGAAGCACCACAAGAAGAAGATCGTCCTCATCCTCTCCGCGATGCGCCATTTCGCCGAGCACCTGCGCCGTGCAGGCTGGACGGTCGACTATGTCGCGCTCGACCAGCCGGGGAACAGCAACAGCTTCACCGGCGAGATTGAACGAGCGGTCGCGCGGCATCGCGCAACGCGCATCCGCGTCGTCGAGCCCGGCGAGTGGCGCGTCAGGCGCATGATCGACGGCTGGGAGAAGCGGCTCGGCGTGCCCGTCGACATGCTCATCGACGATCGTTTCCTCTGCCCGATCCTCACCTTCCAGACCTGGGCGCAGAGCCGACGCGAACTGCGCATGGAATTCTTCTACCGCGACATGCGCCGCCGCACGGGCCTGCTGATGGACGGCGACGAGCCGGCGGGCGGCAGCTGGAACTTCGATCACGACAATCGCCGGCCGCCGCGCAAGGGCACCGCCTACCCGCATCCGATGCGCTTCACCCCCGATGCGATCACGCGCGACGTGCTCGCGCTGGTCGCGGATCGCTTCGACGATCATTTCGGCAGCCTCGACGGCTTCGCGCTGCCGGTCACGCCAGAGCAGGCGCGCCGCGCGCTCGCCCATTTCGTCCGCAATGCGCTGCCCGATTTCGGCACCTATCAGGATGCGATGGCGACCGACCAACGCTTCCTGTTCCACGCCTTCCTGTCGCCCGCGCTCAATTGCGGGCTGCTCCTGCCGATCGAGGCGTGCGAGGCGGCCGAGGCGGCCTACCGCGCCGGCGACGTCCCGCTCAATTCGGCGGAGGGCTTTGTCCGCCAGATCATCGGCTGGCGCGAATATGTCCGCGGCATGTACTGGCTCGAAATGCCCGGATTGACGGACGCCAATGCACTCGGCGCGTCGCGCCCGCTTCCCGAATTCTACTGGACCGGCGATACCGACATGCGGTGCCTCCGTCAGGCCGTGCTTTCGACACGCGACGAGGCCTATGCGCATCATATCGAGCGGCTGATGGTGCTTGGCAATTTCGCGATGCTCGCCGGGGTCGATCCCAAGGCGATCTCGGACTGGTTCCTCGTCGTCTATGCCGACGCCTATGAATGGGTCGAACATCCCAATGTGATCGCGATGAGCCAGTTCGCCGACGGCGGTCGGCTCGGCTCCAAGCCCTATGCGGCGGGCGGCGCCTATATCAACCGGATGTCCGACTATTGCGGCGGCTGCCGTTACGACGTGAAGCAGAAGACCGGCGAGGACGCGTGCCCGTTCAACGCGCTCTACTGGGATTTCCTCGCGCGCCACGAGAAGACGCTGCGTGGCAATCATCGGATGGGACCGGTGTATCGCAACTGGGACCGGATGGAGGACACGCAACGGGACGCCTATCGGTCGAGCGCGAAGGCGTTTCTGGGGACGCTCGAGCCGGCGGCGGAGGGCTGGGCGCGGGATTAGATCTGTTGTCCGCGTTCCAGGCGCATCGTGCTCCTGCGCAGGCAGGAGCCCAGGGTTTCGCGCGCCGCGCCTGCTTCACCTGGGCGCCCGCATACGCGGGAGCACTGTTTGCGTGTCGCCGATTCGGCCTACATCGGCATCGGCTTGGCCGATATCCAAATGCATACCGATCGCTGCCGCGGCGGCGGCGCCCACCACCCTTGCATCCACCCCGCCTGCCTGCTAACCGGCCCGCGACCCGTGCGGGGACGCCTCAGGGCGCCCCCTTTTTTGCATGGGGCCAACAAGCTTCCGGGGGATTGGGCGCGCGTGGACATTTCCGGCGGTATTCAGGCTAGCCTCAGCGGGCGTTACGCGCTGGCGCTGTTCGAACTCGCGCGCGACGACCGCGCGCTCGACCAGGTCTCGACCGATCTCGACACGGTGACGGCGGCGCTGGCCGAAAGCGCCGACCTGCGCGCGCTGCTCAAGAGTCCGCTGATCGGCCGCGCCGACCTCGCCAAGGCGATCGCCGCGGTCGCCGAATCGCTCGGCCTCGGCACGATCGCGACCAACCTGCTCGGCGTGCTCGCGCACAACCGCCGCCTGGTCCAGCTGCCCGCGGTTATCCGCGGCTTCAGGTCGCTGGCCGCCGCGCACCGCGGCGAGACAACCGCGCAGGTCGTCTCCGCACACCCGCTCGATGCCGAGCAGATCGGCGCGCTCAAGGACAAGCTGCGCCACCGCTTCGGCAAGGACGTCGCGATCGAGGCGACCGTCGACAAATCGATCCTCGGGGGATTGATCGTGAAGATGGGCTCGCGCCAGATCGACGGATCGATCCGCACCAAACTCAATAGTCTCGCACAGGCGATGAAGGGCTGAACATGGATATCCGCGCCGCAGAAATCTCGAAGGTCATCCGCGACCAGATCGCCAATTTCGGCACCGACGCCCAGGAGTCCGAGGTCGGCCAGGTGCTGTCGGTCGGCGACGGCATCGCGCGCATCTTCGGGCTCGACAACGTCCAGGCCGGCGAGATGATCGAGTTTGCCAACGGCGTGCAGGGCATGGCGCTCAACCTCGAGGCCGACAATGTCGGCGCGGTGATCTTCGGCTCCGACGCGCAGATCAAGGAAGGCGACACGGTCAAGCGCACCGGCACGATCGTCGACGTGCCGGTCGGCAAGGGCCTGCTCGGCCGCGTGGTCGATGGTCTCGGCAACCCGATCGACGGCAAGGGCCCGATCGTCTCCGACCAGCGCTCGCGCGTCGAGGTCAAGGCGCCCGGCATCATCCCGCGCACCTCGGTCCACGAGCCGGTGCAGACCGGCCTCAAGGCGCTCGACGCGCTCGTCCCCGTCGGCCGCGGCCAGCGCGAGCTGATCATCGGCGATCGCCAGACCGGCAAGACCGCGGTCGCGATCGACGCCTTCATCAATCAGAAGGGCCCCAACGCGGGCACCGACGAGAAGGCCAAGCTCTACTGCATCTACGTCGCGATCGGGCAGAAGCGCTCGACCGTCGCGCAGATCGTCCGCCAGCTCGAAGAGAATGGCGCGATGGAATATACCATCGTCGTCGCCGCGACCGCGTCCGAGCCCGCTCCGCTGCAGTTCCTCGCGCCCTACACGGGCTGCGCGATGGGCGAGTATTTCCGCGACAACGGCATGCACGGCCTGATCGTCTATGACGATCTCTCCAAGCAGGCGGTCGCCTATCGCCAGATGTCGCTGCTGCTGCGCCGCCCGCCGGGCCGCGAAGCCTATCCGGGCGACGTCTTCTATCTCCACTCGCGCCTGCTCGAGCGCGCCGCCAAGATGTCCGACGCGCATGGCTCGGGCTCGCTGACCGCGCTGCCGATCATCGAGACGCAGGCGGGCGACGTCTCCGCCTACATCCCGACCAACGTGATCTCGATCACCGACGGCCAGATCTTCCTCGAGACCGACCTGTTCTACCAGGGCGTCCGCCCCGCCATCAACGTCGGCCTCTCGGTGTCGCGCGTCGGTTCCGCCGCGCAGACCAAGGCGATGAAGAAGGTCGCAGGCTCGATCAAGCTCGAGCTCGCACAGTATCGCGAGATGGCGGCGTTCGCACAGTTCGGCTCGGATCTCGACGCCTCGACGCAGAAGCTGCTCAACCGCGGCGCGCGCCTCACCGAGCTGCTCAAGCAGGGCCAGTTCCAGCCGATGCCGTTCGAGGACCAGGTCGTCTCGATCTTCGCGGGCACGCAGGGCTATCTCGACAAGATCCCGGTCGGCGACGTGACGCGCTTCGAGCAGGCGCTGCTCGCCGATCTCAAGACCAACAATCCCGAGGTGCTCGAGCTGATCCGCACCACCAAGGATCTGGGCGACGAGGCCAAGGGCAAGCTCAAGGCCGCGCTCGACGCCTTCGCCAAGACCTTCGGCTGAGCTGACCCGGCATGGCCAACCTCAAAGCCCTCAAGGGTCGCATCGGCTCGGTGAAGTCGACGCAGAAGATCACCAAGGCGATGAAGATGGTCGCCGCGGCGAAGCTGCGTCGCGCGCAGGACGCGGCCGAAGCCGGCCGCCCCTATGCCGAGCAGCTCGCCGGCGTGATGTCGCGTCTCGCCTCGGGCGTCACCGTCGGCCCGGAGAGCCCCAGGCTGCTCGCCGGCACCGGCAAGGACGACGTCCAGCTGATCGTGGTCGCGACCTCCGAGCGCGGTCTCGCGGGCGCGTTCAACTCGAACATCGTGCGCGCCGCGGTGCGCCGCGCGCGCGAACTGCAGGCGCAGGGCAAGACGCTCAAATTCTACCTGATCGGCAAGAAGGGCCGCGCGGTGATCAACCGCGTCTTCCCCGGGCAGACGATCCACCAGGTCGACCAGACGCACATCAAGACGGTGTCGTTCGATGACGCGCTCGAGGTGGCCAAGGACATCATGCACCGCTTCGAGGCGGGCGAGTTCGACGTCGCGCATCTGTTCTACGCCAAGTTCCAGTCGGCGCTGGTCCAGATCCCGACCGAGAAGCAGCTGATCCCGGTCGAGGTGCCCGCCGCCAAGAGCGGCACGCACAGCGAGACGTCGGAGGACGGCAAGCACACCCGCACCGTGTCCAACGACGATCACAAGGGTCCGGTCGCCGCGGTCGAGTATGAACCAGATGAGGCGACGATCCTCGAGGCGCTGCTGCCGCGCAACATCGCGGTGCTCCTGTTCCGCGCCTTCCAGGAGAATGCCGCGTCCGAGCAGGGCAGCCGCATGACCGCGATGGACAATGCGACGCGCAACGCGGGCGAGATGATCAACAAGCTGACCATCCAGTACAACCGCAGCCGCCAGGCCGCGATCACCACCGAACTCATCGAGATCATCGCCGGCGCGGAAGCGCTTTAACATAGCGCCGTTCCCCCGCGTAGGCGGGGGCCCAGATCGGCGACAGAACTGGACCCCCGCCTGCGCGGGGGCACAAAAGGCAAGAAGGCAGGACAGAAGTCATGGCAACCGCTCCGAACCCCACCAACAATGTCGGCCGCATCAGCCAGATCATCGGCGCCGTCGTCGACGTCACCTTCGAAGGCCCGCTGCCCGCGATCCTCTCGGCGCTCGAGACGTTCAACAACGGCCAGCGCCTGATCCTCGAGGTCGCGCAGCATCTCGGCGAGAGCACCGTGCGCACGATCGCGATGGACTCGACCGACGGCCTCACCCGCGGCCACGAGGTCAAGGACACCGGCGCGCAGATCACCGTGCCGGTCGGCCCCAAGACGCTCGGCCGCATCCTCAACGTCATCGGCGAGCCGATCGACGAGCGCGGCCCCGTCGACACCGACCTGCGCATGCCGATCCACGCCGAGGCCCCGCCCTTCGTCGACCAGTCGACCGACACCAGCATCCTCGTCACCGGCATCAAGGTGATCGACCTGCTCGCGCCCTACACCAAGGGCGGCAAGATCGGCCTGTTCGGCGGCGCCGGCGTCGGCAAGACCGTGCTGATCCAGGAGCTGATCCACAACATCGCCCACGAGCACGGCGGCTACTCGGTTTTCGCCGGCGTAGGCGAGCGCACGCGCGAGGGCACGGCACTGTACGAGGAGATGCAGGCCTCCCAGGTGATCGACAAGACCTCCATGATCTTTGGTCAGATGAACGAGCCGCCGGGCGCGCGCGCGCGTGGCGCTCTCGGCCTTGACCGTGGCCGAGTACTTCCGCGACGAGCTGCGCCAGGACGTGCTGC
>CAIQHF010000010.1 GCA_903871605.1 uncultured Sphingomonadaceae bacterium | reverse complement strand
CCGTCGATGCCGCCCAGGTCAACGAACGCACCGTAATCGGTGATGTTCTTGACGACGCCGTCGATGATCTGGCCCTCGGCGAGCGACAGGATGAGGCCGCTGCGCTGCTCGGCGCGAGTCTCTTCGAGGATCGCGCGACGCGACACGACGATGTTGCCGCGCTTGCGGTCCATCTTGAGGATCTGGAAGGGCTGGGGGATATCCATCAGCGGGGTGACGTCGCGCACCGGGCGGATGTCGACCTGCGAACCCGGCAGGAAGGCCACGGCGCCGTTGAGGTCGACGGTGAAGCCGCCCTTGACGCGGCCGAAGATGACGCCCTCGACGCGCGCGGTCTGCGCGAACTCGCCCTCGAGCTTGTCCCAGGCGGCTTCGCGGCGGGCGCGGTCGCGCGACAGCATCGCTTCGCCGTGGACGTTCTCGACGCGGTCGACATAGACCTCGACTTCGTCGCCGACATTGAGCTCGGGCTTGACGCCGGGCACGGTCGCGAATTCGCGAAGCGGCACGCGGCCTTCGGACTTGAGACCGACGTCGATGACGACGAGGTCGTTCTCGATCGCGGTGACGGTGCCCTTGACGACTCGGCCCTCGAAGCTGTCGGCGGTGCCGAGCGTCTGCTCGAGGAGGGCGGCGAAATCGTCGCGGGTGGGGTTGGCGGCAGTTGCCATAAGGATCGGTATTCCTAGCAGTCGTTTCCGGCCATCCGGTTGATCCGGAGGTCTTTGGCCGAACTGCCGCGGGGGCCGGTTGCCCGTCGCGGCACCCATTGAACAGAGATCGCGGGGGCTGCTTTCCATGCGAAAAGGGCGCGTGAGAAGGATGCTTGTCGCACCCCGCTCCGCGCCTGCCACCGCGGGCCGAGCCCGCTGGATGGATGCGCTATACCGAAAGCTGCGCGCGCGGGCAAGCGGGCGCCGCGTCGCGCATCGCGCGCCGGTGGCGGCCATCGACAGGAACCCCGCGCCGCGCGGGCGGTTGAACCGTCACACCAGAATAGGAGAGTATGATGCGCAAATGGATGATCATGGCGGCGGCCCTCGCGCTGACGCCGGGCGCGGTCATGGCGCAGTCCGCGGGCGGCGGCGGATCGGCCGGCGGTGGCGCGGGCTCGTCGGGCGCGGCCGGCGGATCGGGATCGGCGGGCGCCTCGGGCGCCGGAATGTCGAGCAGCGGCGGATCGACCGGATCGATGGGTACGGGCTCGATGGGGACCGGCCCGATGGGTACGGGCTCGATGGGAACGGGTGCGATGGGCAGCGGCGGTTCGATGAGCTCGGGCTCGATGGGTACGACCGGCAGCGGTTCGATGTCGTCGACCGGCACGGGCCGCAGCAGCACGACCGGCACCTCGACGCGCTCGGGCCGTTCGTCGCGCAGCAAGGCGTCGTCGCCCTCGACGATGTCTTCGCCGTCATCGACCTCGACGGGTGCGATGGGATCGAGCGGCACCGCCGGATCGACCAGCAGCTCGGGCGGCTCCTCGCCGCAATAGGCCGCGGCGACGAGATAGGAGAAGGGCCGGGATTTCCCGGCCCTTTTCGCATGTGCCGCGCGCATGGCCAAAACGCGACGCGGCACGCCGCTGAGGCTATAGCGCGACGAAATCGAGCAGATCGGTCGTCAGCCGGTCGGCCGCCGTCGCAAACAGCCCGTGCGGTTCGCCCTCATATTCGATCAGCGTCGCGTGGGGGATTTGCTTGGCGGCGGCGCGCCCGGCCAGATCGATCGGCACGGTCTTGTCCGCGGTGCCGTGAACAATCAGCGTCGGCACGGTGAAGGCGGCGAGATCGGGGCGGAAATCGGTGGTGGCGAACGCATCGATGCAGTCGATCGTCGCCTTGGGGCTGGCCATCATGGCCAGTGCGAAATTCCAGTCGAGCAGTCCCTGGCTGACCGGGTGCGACACCAGCCCGACGCCGTAGAACATCTTGGCGAAGCTTTGCAGGAAGTCGAAACGATCCTTGCGGACCCCGTCCTTCATCCCCTGGAACACGCCATAGTCGACACCGTCGGGGTTGCTGTCGTCCTTGAGCAGATAGGGCACGACCGATGCCACCAACGCCACCGAACGGATCCGCCCGGCACCGTGGCGCGATAGGTAGCGCGCGATCTCGCCGCCGCCCATCGAGAAGCCGATCAGCGTCGCATCCTGGATGTCGGTCGCCTCGAGCACCTCGGCGAGATCGTCGGCGAAGGTGTCGTAATCATAGCCGGTGGCGGGATGGCTCGACTGGCCGAAGCCGCGGCGATCATAGGTGATCACGCGATAGCCAGCCTCGAGCAGCGCGAGCGTCTGATATTCCCACATGTCGCCGGTCAGCGGCCAGCCGTGGATCAGGATGATCGGGCGGCCCTCGCCGGTATCCTTGACGTGCAAGCTCTGGTCGTCGCGGGTCTTGAGATGCGGCATCTATGGCACTCCTGGGTTGCGGCGGAGTGAACCACCAGCGCGCAGCACCGTTCCCGCCGCGGCGCCGATCGATCGCGCAATCGCGGTCAGGCGGGAACGGGATCCGCCGCGCGGATCATCGGGAAGCGGATCTCGCAGCCGAGCCCGCCGCTGTGCCAGTCGAACCGGGCACGGCCGCGCAGCTGACGCCCGACCATCGCCTCGATCATCGCCGAGCCGAGGCCGGGCGAAGGGCTGGCGTCCGGGCAGGGACCGCCAATCTCCTGCCACGTCATCACGAACTCGTCCGCGTCCGAGACGAGCCAGCTCACGTCGATCGTGCCGCCATAGGTCGAGAGCGCGCCGTGGAAGGCGGCATTGCTCAGCATCTCGTGGATCAGCAGCGCCAAAGGCTGCACCTGCGCCGAGGCGATCTGCACCGCGGGGCCCCGGCAATGGACGTGCTGCAGCCCGAACGGCTCGACCTCGCCGTGCAGCAGCCGTCCGATCGACACGCCGCGCCATCCGCCCTCCGCGAGCAGCCCGTGCGCACGCGCCAGCGCGTCGACGCGGCCCTGCACGATGCGCGCATAGATTGCAGGATCGTTCGAGCGCGTCAGCCGGACGATGCCCTGGACGAGCGCGAGCGCGTTTTTGGCGCGGTGATCGACCTCCTTGAGCAGGCGGTGCTCGGTCGCCTCGAGATGCTGCGCGGTGCGTCGGTGCGTGACGTCGATCTGGGAGGCGAAGAAGAAGCGCAGCGTGTCATCCTCGTCGAACACGGGGCTGAGCATCAGCTGGTTCCAGAACGGACGCCCGTCGCGGTGATAGTTGAGTATCTCCACGGTGATCTCGCGTTCCGCCGCGACGGCCTGGCGAATCCTGTCGATGCAGGCCGGATCGGTGTCCGGCCCCTGAAGGAAGCGGCAATTGCGTCCGATCACCTCTTCGGCACCGTAGCCGGTCAGTTCGAGGAACGCGTTGTTGGCGAGCACGATCGGATTGTCGGGAAGCCGCGGGTCGGTCACCACCATCGGCGTGCGCGTGCGCTGCATCGCCACCATGCCGAGATCGCGCTGCGCCGAGCTGTCTTGAAACGAGGGCGCCGCCGAAAGCTGCGGGGAGAGCGTGCCGGCGCGGGAAACCATAGGTTGCGATCCATCCTGTTGGCCCCACGCCGTCCGACATCAACGCAGCACGAGCCGAAAGGTCCACTTCCCGCGCCCGACAATCGCCTACGTCGCAGCGACCGCCATGCCGTCTCAGCCCGCCGCCATGTCCAGCCGCAGCACCACCACCGAGCGACCCGCAACCGCGATCGGCTCGCCCACCGCCCGGGCCTCCTCCGCGCGATCGGGCGCATCGGTATCCGCGAGCAGCGTCCAGCCCCCGGCGTCGGGCGCCCCGGGCAGCTGGAACGACAGCGTGTCAGCGCCGCCGTTGATGATCAGCAGCACGCTCGCATCCTCGCCGCGGCGGTGGACGCCGGTCTTGAACGCGCGGCCGTCGATCAGCATGCCGAGGCATTTCGCATCGCCATCGGCCCAATCCTCGTCGCTCATTTCGGCGCCCGACGGCGCGACCCAGGTGACGTCTCGGACACCCGACTCCTCGTTCATCTCGCCCGTGAGGAAGCGCGCGCGGCGCAGCACGGGATAGTCGTGGCGCAGCGCGATCAGCTTGCGCGTGAACGCCTGAAGCCCCGCGCCCTTCTCCTCGATCGCCCAATCGAGCCAGCTGATCGCGTCGTCCTGGCAATAGGCATTGTTGTTGCCGCCCTGCGTGCGGCCGAACTCGTCGCCGGCGAGCAGCATCGGCGTGCCCTGCGAGAGCAGCAGCGTCGACAGGATGTTGCGGATCTGCCGTTCGCGGAGCGCCAGCACCTCGGCGTCGTCGGTCTCGCCTTCGACGCCACAGTTCCACGAGCGGTTGTCCGAACTGCCGTCCTTGCCGTCCTCGCCGTTGGCCTCGTTGTGCTTGTCGTCATAGCTGACGAGATCGTTGAGCGTGAAACCGTCGTGCGCGGTGACGAAATTGACGCAGGCCCAGGCGCGCCGGCCACCCTTGTCGAACAGATCGCGCGAGGCGCAGAGCCGCGGCGCGAGCGCCGTGAGGGGCGCATGCCCCCGCCAGAAGTCGCGCACCGTGTCGCGGAACTTGTCGTTCCACTCGGCCCAGCCGGGGGGGAAGCCGCCGACCTGATAGCCGCCAGGGCCGCAATCCCAGGGCTCGGCGATCAGCTTGACGCCGGCGAGCGTCGGATCCTGGCCGACCGCCTTGAGAAAGCCCGACTGCTCGTCGAAGCCGTGCGGCTCGCGCGCGAGGATCGTTCCGAGATCGAAGCGGAAGCCGTCGACATGCATCTCCTCGGCCCAATAGCGCAGGCTGTCGGTGACCATCTGGATCACCCGCGGGTGGCTGAGGTTGACCGTGTTCCCGGTGCCCGTGTCGTTGATATAGTAGCGCGGCTGGTCGGGAAGCAGCCGATAATAGCTGGCGTTGTCGATTCCCTTGAACGACAGCGTGGGGCCGAGTTCATTGCCCTCGGCGGTGTGGTTGTAGACGACGTCGAGGATGATCTCGAGCTTGGCCGCATGATAGCGCGCAACCATCTCCTTGAACTCGCGCAGCGAATTGGGGACGTCGGCGGCGTAGCGCGGGTCGGGCGCGAAGAAGCCGATCGTGTTGTAGCCCCAGTAATTGCGCAGGCCCTTTTCGAGCAGCTGGCTGTCGTCGACGAAGCTGTGCACGGGAAGCAACTCGACCGAGGTGACGCCGAGCGACCGGATATAGTCGATCACCGCCTTGTCGCCGAAGCCCGCATAGGTGCCGCGCAGCTTCTCGGGGACCTCGGGGTTGAGCTTGGTGAAGCCCTTGACGTGCGTCTCGTAGAGGATGGTGTCGTCCCACGGCACCGCGCTCGACCGAGGCTTGCCCTTCCAGTCGAAATCGGCATCGACGACGACCGATTTGGGGACGAACGGCGCGCTGTCGCGCTCGTCATAGGTCGTGTCGTCGCCGCTCTCCATCTGGTAGCCGAACACGGCGGGATCCCATTTGAGCGCCCCGGCATGGGCGCGCGCATAGGGGTCGAGCAGCAGCTTGTTGGGGTTGAAGCGGT
Source organism: uncultured Sphingomonadaceae bacterium (assembly GCA_903871605.1). GTDB lineage: Bacteria > Pseudomonadota > Alphaproteobacteria > Sphingomonadales > Sphingomonadaceae > Solisphingomonas. Next base: position 41,283 of record CAIQHF010000010.1, on the reverse strand, counting down.
GGCCGGCCTCGGGCTCATAGGGGCCGTGGACGCGGTAGCCGTAGAATTGCCCGGGCCCGACATCGGGCACATAGCCGTGGAAGATCTGGTCGGTATATTCGGGCAGTGCGATGCGCTCGATCTCCTTGCTTCCGTCGCCGTCGAACAGGCAGAGCTCGACCTTGGTGGCGTTGGCGGAAAAGATCGCGAAGTTGGTGCCCTTGCCGTCCCAGGTCGCGCCGCGGGGATGCGGCAGGCCTTCTTCGATACGCGAGGCGAGTGTGCTGGCCATGGATGCTCCGGATCAGGGCGGGGGGTGACGGAAAGGCGGGACGATCGAGCGTCGTGCGGCTCAAACCGATGCACCAATTCTTCGTTCCGTGACGCTAAGTTGCGTTGAGCGGGACACCAATCGCCGGGTATGCGTTCGGGGCTGAAATCAAACGGAGATCATGACGATGGCGAAGCTATCATGAGCGACCAGCGCGAGAAGGCCATCCGCGAGCGCGCCTATGCGCTTTGGGAGAAGAGCGGCAGCCGGCACGGCCAGCACGGCGAGCATTGGGACCAGGCGGTGCGCGAGATCGACGCCGAGGCGGGGGCCGCCAAGGCGAAGCCCGGCCGCAAGGCTGCGCCGAGCAATCCGGTCTCGACCAAGGCCAAGCCGGGCCCGAAGCCGAAGACGGCGACAGCGCCGTCGTCCGATGCCCCGATCAAGAAGAAACCCGGCCCCAAGCCGAAGGCCAAGCCCGCCGACGCGTCCGAGGCGGCGGTCAAGCCGAGCCCGGCGGCTGCGCCCGCGGCGAAGGTGAAGGCTGCGGCCAAGTCGCCCGCTTCGCCGAAACGCGAGCCTGTCTCGGCACCGGCCAAGGCGGTCAGCAAGGCGAAGCAGGCGGCCGAGTCGGTCGTCGCGACGGTGAAGCGCGCGCGCAAAACGGTCACCAAGACGTCCTAGTCGAGGGCGGGGCGGCGCTGCCGGCAAATCCCCGCCATCCATCGCGCATCCGCACCCTTTGGCCATGGCGCGGGCGGCTGCGCGGGAACGTCGGCGCCGGCGAAGCGCTTGCTGCAACGCACCTGTATCTCTTTCGCGGAGCCCTGCCTTGCCGTCGACGATGACCGCCCTGCTCGACCTCGCCAGCCGTTCCGACACGCTGCCGCATCAGGATGCGTGGCAACAGGATGCGGCGGGCTTCGATGCCACTATCCGGTCGCTTGGCTCGGTATTCGACGACGATGCGGACGGCGGCGGCGGCCTCGCGGCGGTGGACCTCCGCCGCGTGCCGGTCGATCACGCGCTGGTGCGCGAGCATCCGCGCGCGTTCGCGCTGCGCCGCGGCGGCGCGGCCGACGCGCCGGTCGATCCCCGCCGAGTGCTGCCGCCGGCCGGATCGGCCTGGGCGCGGTTGCGGAACCCCGCGGCGCAGCCTGTCCTCTACGCACCCATCCTCGCCCGCCTTCGTCAGCTGTGCGATACGGGTGTGACCGGGTTCCGCTTCGTCGCGGCGGATGCGGTCGCGCCGGCGTTGCTGACCCGCCTGATTAGCGATCTGCGTGCCGACTTCGCCGACCTCACCGCCATCGTGGATGCGGCGGGGCTCGCCGACGACGACCTGAAGGCGCTCGCCGGCGCAGCGCTCTCCGGTCTCGCCGTCAGGTTCGATCCGGCCGATCTGCGCACGGGCGCGGCTGTCCTTCGCTACGCCCGCTTGCGGCCGATCGCCCCCGTGCTGGTCGAGGTCGCGCCCGCCGAGAGTGCGGCGCTTGGCCAGGCCGCGGCGCTCGGCAATGGGCTGATCGTCGCGGCAGCGCTCGTCGAGGCCGACGGCGAACGGGTTCGCCACGCGCTTGCGACCGCACGCCGGCTGGCCGACGCCGGCGGCGAGATGCGGCGATTGACCGGCGACGGCGCGGGTGTGACCGCGCTGCTGCGCACCGACGCAGCCGATTGCCGCCTTGCCGATCAGGCCGTGCTGATCCTCGTCAACACGACATTTGGAGCACAGCCGCTCGGCGACATTGTCGCTCTGCTCGAACATGCCGGCGCCGCGTTCGAACCGCTCGCGGGTGGCCCGGACGCGTCGGTGCCGCTCGCCGCGCACGAGGTCCGTTTGATCCAACTGCGCCGCGCGCAGCCAATCCTGCTCGCCGAGCGTCGCGATGCCGGGCTTGCGGCACAGGCGCCGCGGCTGGTGATCGAGAGCGTCGTGCCGAGCGTCGACGGCGGCGATTTCGCGGTCAAGCGCGTCGTCGGCGAGCGGGTGGCGGTCGAGGCGGTGATATATGCCGATGGCCACGAGCAACTCGCCGCCACGCTCTCATGGCGCGCCTGCGACACCGACGGTTGGCGGACGGTGCGGATGGCACAGTCGCCCAATGATCGCTGGGCCGCCGAGCTGACGCTCGATCGGCTCGGCCGGCATGAATATGTGATCGAAGCCTGGCTCGATCGTTTCGGCGCCTTTCGTCGCGATCTGGGGAAGAAGCTCGACGCCGGCGTGGAGCAGCCAGTCGATCATGCCGAGGGCCTCGCGCTGATCCGCGCGGCGGGGGGGCGATCGACGGGCGAATTGCGGGCCGCGCTGGCCGAATGGGCGGAGAAGGCCGAGTCCGTCGCCGGCGATCCCGATGCCAGTGCTGAGCTGCTGCTCTCGGGCGATCTCGCGGCGTTGATGGACGAGGCGGACGATCGCCCGCACCGCATCCGCTCGGCACCGCAGGCGATCGACGCCGAGCGGCTGCAGGCGCGCTTCTCCTCCTGGTACGAACTCTTCCCGCGCTCGATGACCGACAGCAAGGATCGCCACGGCACCTTCGCGGATGTCATCAACCATCTGCCGCGCATCCGCGACATGGGTTTCGACACGCTCTATTTCCCGCCGATCCACCCGATCGGTAGCACCAACCGCAAGGGGCCCAACAATACGCTGACCCCGGCGCCGCACGACGTCGGCAGCCCCTATGCGATCGGCAGCGCGGACGGCGGGCATGACGCGATCCATCCCGAGCTCGGCACGTTCGATGACTTCGCGAAGCTCGTCGCGGCGGCGCGCGATCACGGGCTCGAGATCGCGATCGACTTCGCGATCCAGTGCGCGCCCGATCATCCCTGGCTGAAAGAACATCCCGGCTGGTTCGCCTGGCGGCCCGACGGCTCGATGAAATATGCCGAGAACCCGCCCAAAAAATATCAGGACATCGTCAACGTCGATTTCTACGGCCCCGATGCGATCCCCGGCCTGTGGCTGGCGCTCCGCGACGTCGTGCTGCTGTGGATCGAGCATGGCGTGAAGACGTTCCGCGTCGACAATCCGCACACCAAGCCGCTGCCCTTCTGGGAGTGGATGATCGGCGATGTCCGCGCGCATCACCCCGACGCGATCTTCCTCGCCGAGGCGTTCACGCGGCCCAACATGATGTACCGGCTCGCCAAGGTCGGCTTCTCGCAGAGCTACACCTATTTCACCTGGCGCGACGGCAAGCAGGAGCTGGTCGACTATGTCACCGAGCTGACGACGACCGCGCCCAGGGAGTTCTACCGGCCGCATTTCTTCGTCAACACGCCCGACATCAACCCGCCCTATCTGCAGACCTCGGGCCGCCCCGGCTTCCGCATCCGCGCGGTGCTGGCGGCGACGCTGTCGGGGCTGTTCGGCGTCTATTCGGGCTTCGAGCTGTGCGAGAGCGCGGCGCTGCCCGGCCGCGAGGAATATCTCGACAGCGAGAAATACGAAATCCGTCCGCGCGACTATAACGCGCCCGGCAACATCGTCGCCGACATCACATTGCTCAACCGCCTGCGCCGCGCGCACCCCGCGCTGCAGACGCATCTCAACACGCGCTTCCTCCCCGCCTATAACGACAACATCATCTATTATGCCAAGCCCGAGCCCGACGGCACCGGCATGATCCTCGTCATGGTCAACCTTGATCCGCACCAGCCGCAAGAGGCCAATTTCGAGCTGCCTTTGTGGGAGTTCGGCATCCCCGACGACGGCCGCATCGCGGTTCACGATCTGGTCGGCGGCTACCGCTTCGAGTGGCACGGCAAGACGCAATGGATCCGGCTGGACCCCAGCGAGCCCTATCGCATCTGGCGCATCGCGCCCGGAGAGAGTGCATGACCGACGTCGAAGGCCCCGCGGCCGACCCGCTCTGGTACAAGGACGCGGTCATCTATCAGCTGCATCTCAAATCCTTCTTCGATTCCAACAATGACGGGATCGGCGATTTCGAGGGGCTGCTCGCCAAGCTCGACTATATCGTCGATCTCGGCGTCACGACGATCTGGCTGCTGCCCTTCTATCCGAGCCCGCGCCGCGACGACGGCTACGACATCGCTGAATATCGCGATGTCAGCCCTGATTACGGCACGCTCGACGACGTCCGCGCCTTCGTCGACGCCGCGCACGCGCGTGGGCTGCGCATCATCACCGAGCTGGTCATCAACCACACGTCGGACCAGCATCCCTGGTTTCAGGCCGCGCGCAAGGCGCCGAAGGGGAGCCCGGAACGCGACTTCTATGTGTGGTCCGACGACAACACGCTCTACACCGGCACCCGCATCATCTTCCTCGACACCGAAAAGTCCAACTGGACGTGGGACGAGGAGGCGCAGCAATATTTCTGGCACCGCTTCTACTCGCACCAGCCCGATCTCAACTTCGACAATCCCGCGGTGATGGCCGAGGTGCTGTCGGTGATGCATTTCTGGCTCGATCTCGGCATCGACGGCCTCCGGCTCGACGCGATCCCCTATCTGATCGAGCGCGACGGCACCTCGAACGAGAATCTCCCCGAGACGCACGCGGTGCTGAAACAGATCCGCGCCGATCTCGACGCGCATTATCCCGATCGCATGTTGCTCGCCGAGGCCAATATGTGGCCCGAGGACACGCAGCAATATTTCGGCGACGAGGACGAATGCCACATGGCGTTCCACTTCCCGCTGATGCCGCGGATGTACATGGCGGTGGCGCAGGAGGATCGCTTCCCGATCACCGACATCATGCGCCAGACCCCCGACATCCCGTCGAGCTGCCAATGGGCGATCTTCCTGCGCAACCATGACGAACTGACGCTCGAAATGGTGACCGATTCCGAGCGCGACTATCTGTGGAACACCTATGCGTCGGACAAGCGCGCGCGGATCAACCTCGGCATCCGTCGCCGTCTCGCACCGCTGATGGAGCGTGATCGGCGCCGTATCGAGCTGATGAACGCGCTGCTGCTGACCATGCCGGGCACGCCCGTCATGTATTATGGCGACGAGATCGGGATGGGCGACAATGTCTATCTCGGCGACCGTGACGGCGTACGCACCCCGATGCAATGGTCGTCCGACCGGAACGGGGGCTTCTCGCGCGCCGATCCGGCCTCGCTGGCGCTGCCGCCGATCATGGACCCCTTGTACGGTTTCCAGGCGATCAACGTCGAGGCGCAGACCGGCGATCGCCACTCGCTGCTCAACTGGCTCAAGCGCATGCTCGCGGTGCGGTCCGAGCATCAGGCGTTCGGGCGCGGGACGCAGCGCTTCCTCAAGCCCGCCAATCGCCGCATCCTCACCTATCTGCGCGAGCATGAGGGCGACACCATCCTGTGCGTCGCCAATCTCGGCCGCACCGCGCAGGCGGTCGAGCTCGACCTGCACGAGTTCGAGGGCCGCGTGCCGATCGAGCTCACCGGCGCCGCCGCCTTCCCGGCGATCGGCCAGCTGCCCTATCTGTTGACGCTGCCGCCCTACGGCTTCCTCTGGTTCCGGCTCGCGACCGACGTCGCGGCGCCCGATTGGGCGAGTTCGGCGCCGGGGATGGAGATCGAGCGCTACACCTTCGTGTTGCGCCCCGAACTCACCGATGTCGGGCTCGGCGCCAATCGCGGCGTGATGGAGCACGACATCCTGCCCGCCTATGTGCCGCAGCGCCGTTGGTTCGGCGCCAAGGACGAGGCGATCGAGAGCGTCGCGATCGTCCGCATCACCGAATTGCCCGCGGCGCACGACCTGCTGCTCGCCGAGATCGAGGTGGCGACGGCCAGCGGCACGTCGCGCTACACGCTGCCGCTCGGCATCGTCTGGGAGGGCGAGCAGCCCGGCCGCTTCGCCTCGGCGCTGGCTTTGGCGCGCGTGCGCCGCGGCCGCAACGTCGGGCTGCTGACCGACGGTTTTGCGCTCGCCGGTTTCCCCGCCGCGATCCTGACGGCGCTCCGCGACAATAGCTGCGTGCCGATCGATGGCGGCACGCTGCGCTTCATCGCGCATGAGGGGCTCGACATCGCCCCCGACATCGCGCCGCGCTGGCTCTCCGCCGAGCAATCGAACAGTTCGATGCTGCTCGGCGAGGCGGCGGTGCTCAAGCTGCTGCGCAAGATCACGCCGGGCGTACATCCCGAGGTCGAGATGGTGAGCTATCTGACCGCCCAGGGCTTCGCCAACGTACCGCCGATCCTCGGCGAGGTGCGGCTCGAGGAGAATGGCGAGTCGAGCCTCGTCATGCTCGTCCAGCGCTTCGTCCATAACCAGGGTGACGGCTGGGAGTGGACGCTGGGCACGCTCGAACGGCTCGCGACCGACATCGAGGGCGGGCTCGAGAATTACGAGAATTTCGCCTGCCATTTGGGCGGGCGGCTCGCCGAGATGCACGCGATTCTCGCACGGCCGACCGACGATCCGGCGTTCGCCCCCGAGCCTATGTCGGCGGAGGACTGCGCCGCCTTGGCCGACCGCGTCGCCCATCAGCTCGACGGCGCGCTCGCGCTGCTCCGCGACATGGACGACGACGATGTGCGTTCGCTGATCGGGCGCCGCGATGCGATCGTCGCAGCGATTCATGCGGTCACCCCCAAGGCGCAAGGCATGGCACGCACGCGCATCCATGGCGACCTCCATCTCGGGCAGATGCTGGTGACCGGCAGCGACGTGATGCTGATCGACTTCGAGGGCGAGCCCGCGCGCCCGCTCGTCGAGCGCCGCGCCAAGGACCTGCCGCTGCGCGACGTCGCGGGCGTGCTGCGCTCGTTCGACTACGCCTCGGCGGTCGCACGGCGCGCGCTGCCCGCGGCGGCGGACACCGAGGAGGCGCGCACCGGCGAACGCTATGCCGCGTTCCGCGATCGTGCCGCGGCGCTGTTCCTCTCGGGCTATTCGGGCAGCAACGATCCGACGATCGACCCGCTGCTCGACATCTTCCTGCTCGAGAAGGCATCCTATGAGGTCGCCTATGAGGCGGCCAACCGACCGGACTGGATCGGCGTCCCCGTCTCGGGTCTCGCGCGCGCTGCCGGCCGTCTATTGAACAGGGAACAGGCATGATGCCCTATGGCGACAATCTCAGCGCGCTCACCGTCGCGCTGATCGAGGGCCGGCTCGACGATCCCTTCGCCTTCCTGGGGCCGCATCCCGTCGACGACGGCACGATCGTGCGGACCTTCCAGCCGGGCGCAGAGGCCGTGTCGCTGGTCGCCCGCGACGGCGGCATGGCGCTGGGCATGCTCGAGGATCAGGGCGGCGGGCTGTTCGTCGGCCGGCTCGCCGGGAACGCGCCCTATGCGCTCAGCATCACGTGGCCGGGCGGCACGGTGCAGGAGACCGAGGACGCGTACAGCTTCGGGCCGTTCCTCGGCGATCTCGATCTCCACCTGTTCAACGAAGGCCGCCATTGGGATCTCGGCCGCGTCTTCGGCGCACAGCCCAGGACGGTCGAGGGCGTCGCGGGCGTCGGCTTCTCGGTGTGGGCGCCCAATGCGCGCCGCGTCTCGGTGATCGGCGACTTCAACGGCTGGGACGGCCGCCGCCACCCGATGCGGCTGCGCCATGGCGCGGGCATCTGGGAATTGTTCGTGCCGCGCGTCGGTGCGGGCACCTCCTACAAGTTCGAGGTCTCGGGTGCCGACGGCAGCGTCGTCGAGAAGGCCGATCCAATCGCGCGCGCGACCGAATTGCCGCCCGCCACCGCGTCGGTGGTGGCGCCTGCGGCGGATTACAGCTGGTCCGACTCCGACTGGATGGCCGAGCGAGCGCAACGTCAGCGCACCGATGCGCCGATCTCGATCTACGAGGTCCATGCCGGCTCGTGGCTGCGGCCCGAAGGCGAGCCGCTCGGCACGCTCGGCTGGCATGCGCTTGCCGACCGGCTGATCCCCTATGTCAGCGAGATGGGCTTCACGCATGTCGAGCTGCTGCCGATCATGGAGCATCCGTTCGCGGGCAGCTGGGGCTATCAGCCGCTGTCGCAATTCGCGCCCTCGTCGCGCTTCGGCTCGGCGGACGAGTTCGCCTATTTCGTCGACGAATGCCACCGCGCCGGGATCGGCGTGATCCTCGATTGGGTGCCCGCGCATTTCCCGACCGACGCGCACGGCCTCGCGCATTTCGACGGCACGCATCTCTACGAACATGCCGATCCGCGCGAAGGTTTCCATCAGGATTGGAACACGCTGATCTACAATCTCGGCCGCAAGGAGGTGGCCGGCATGCTGCTCGCCTCGGGCCTGTGGTGGCTCGAGACTTTTCACGTCGACGGGCTGCGCGTCGATGCGGTCGCCTCGATGCTCTACCGCGACTACAGCCGCAACGCCGGCGAATGGGTGCCCAACCAATATGGAGGGCGCGAGAATCTCGAATCGGTCGAGTTTCTGAAAAGGCTCAACACGCTGGTCGAGCAGCGCGCGCCGGGGGCGATCACGCTGGCGGAGGAATCGACCGCATGGCCGGGCGTCTCGGCGCCGGTGTCGCAGGGCGGGCTCGGCTTCAATTACAAATGGAACATGGGCTGGATGCACGACACGCTCCAATATGTGGAGCGCGATCCGCTATACCGGAGCTGGCACCACAACGAGCTGACCTTTGGCATCGTCTATGCCTATTCCGAGCGCTTCGTGCTGCCGATCAGCCATGACGAGGTCGTCCACGGCAAGGGCTCGCTGATCGGCAAGATGCCTGGCGACCGCTGGCGGCAATTCGCCAATCTGCGCGCCTATCTAGCCTTCATGTGGACGCATCCGGGCAAGAAGCTGCTCTTCATGGGCAGCGAGATCGCGCAGGAGCGCGAGTGGAACCATGACGGCGAGATCGAATGGGGGCTGATCGAAAACCCCGAGCATGCGCATATCCAGGCGCTTGTCCGCACGCTCAACCGGCTCTACGCCGACGAACCCGCGCTGCACGAGCGCGACGCCGATCCCGCCGGCTTCCGCTGGATCGTCGGCGACGACGCCGCGAACGGCGTGTTCGTCTATGCCCGCTACGGCAGGGACGGCGCCCCCCCGATCGTCGTGCTGCTCAACATGACGCCCGATGCGCGGCGCGATTATGCGATCGGGCTTCCCGCCGCGGGCCGCTGGAAGGAGATTCTCAACAGCGATGCGGTCGCCTTCGGCGGCGGCAACATCGGCAATGGCGGCTGGGTCGAAGCCTCGGGCGAGGCATCGCACGGTTTCCCCGCCAGCGCGCGCGTGACGATCCCGCCGCTCGGCGCAGTGCTGCTCCGATATGAGGCGGGCGGCTGAGCGGCCCATGGCTCCAATGCGCCTGTCGCGCGTTTTTGCGACAGGAGAGACACATGCCTACGAAGCAGAAAGGCAGCCCGCCATCCCCCTCTGCGCGGGAGCGCAACGTCTGGGACGTCGCACGCGAGGCGTTCGAGAACAGCCTGATCGAGGGTGATGCCGCGGCGAGCCGCGAGCCCCGCCGTCGCGCGCAGACCGAGCAGCAGCCGGGATAGTCGCGGATAACGGCGGCGGTTTTTCGCGAGGAAGAGGTTTAGCGCGTCCGCTCGACCAGTGCGATCGCCGCTGCAACCGCCGGCTCGATGCCGAGTTCGCTGGTATCGAGCAGCATCGCGTCGTCCGCCTTGCGGAGCGGCGCGATCCCGCGCCCTGAATCGCGCGCGTCGCGGGCGCGGATGTCGGCAAGAACATGGTCGTAGGTGACCGCTAGGCCATGGCCGGCAAGTTCGGCGAGACGGCGCTGCGCGCGCACCTCCGGCGAGGCGGTGACGAACAGCTTGGCCTGCGCCTCGGGTGCGATCACCGTCGCGATGTCGCGCCCGTCGAGCACAGCGCCGCCGGACTGGCCCGCAAAGGCGCGTTGCCGCTCGAGCAACGCCGCGCGCACCGCGGGATGCGCCGAGACGATCGAGGCGGCGCGCGCGGCGGCTTCGCTCTTGAGCCCGGGCTCGCCCAGCAGCGCATCGTCGAAGGCACAGGCCCGGAATGCGTCGTCTTCGTCGGACGGATCGCCGCCGGATCGCAGCACGGCGATTCCGACCGCCCGGTAGAGCAGCCCGGTATCGAGATGCGGCAGTGCATAATGGCGCGCGAGCGCCTTGGCGATCGTCCCCTTGCCCGAGGCGGCAGGCCCATCCACGGCGATGATCATGCGGGCTCTCCCGCGGCGCTCTGTTCGGCGCCCAGTGCCTCCATCATCCCGATGAAACCCGGGAAGCTCGTCGCGATCGGCGCGCGGTCGTCGACGGTCACGGGCAGGCGGCAGGCGAGCGAGGCGATTGCGAAGCTCATCGCGATGCGATGGTCGAGATGGGTGGCAACGGTGGCGCCGCCCGCGAGACGCTCGCCGCCCGTGCCGTCGACGACGAGGCCGTCGGGCAATTCCTCGACGGTCGCACCGATCGCGCGCAACCCCGCCGCCATGACGGCGATCCGGTCCGATTCCTTGACGCGCAGCTCTTCGAGCCCGCGCAGCACCGAGCGCCCCTGCGCCAGCGCGCAGGCGACGAACAGGATCGGGAATTCGTCGACCATGCTGGGCACGATTGCCGGATCGGGCGCGATGCCGTGCAGCGCCGACGCCGTGACGCGAAGATCCGCCACCGGCTCGCCGCCGACGACGCGCTCGTCCGCGAAGGCGATGTCGGCGCCCATCGCGCGCAGCACCTCGTAGAGCCCGGCGCGTGTCGGGTTGAGCCCGACATTCTCGATCACGATGTCGGAGCCCGGAACGATCAGCGCGGCCACGCACGGGAACGCGGCAGACGACGGGTCGCCCGGCACGACGATGCGCTGGGGCTTCAATTCGGCCTCGCCGGTGAGCGAGATGATGCGCGCGCCATCGGCGTCCGTCTCGATCGCGAGCTCGGCACCGAAGCCACGCAGCATCCGCTCGCTATGGTCGCGCGTCGGCACCGGCTCGATCACGCGCGTGATCCCCGGCGTGTTGAGCCCGGCGAGCAGCACCGCGGACTTGACCTGCGCCGAGGCGACGGGGAGCCGATATTCGATCGGCACCGCGGGGCAGATGCCGCGCACCATCAAGGGTAGCCGCCCGCCCGGGCTGGCGGTGAAGTCCGCGCCGGTGCGCGACAGCGGCTCGATCACGCGCGCCATCGGCCGCTTCGAGAGCGAGGCGTCGCCGACGAAAGTCGCGGTGATCGCGTGGCTCGCGACGAGACCCATCAGCAGGCGCGTCGACGTGCCCGAATTGCCCATGTCGAGCGCTTGCCGGGGCTGCAGCAGCCCGCCGACCCCGACGCCGTCGATCGTCCACGCGCCGTCCTCGCCGCGCACGATTGTCGCGCCCATCGCGCGCATCGCCGCGGCGGTCGCGAGCACGTCCTCGCCCTCGAGCAGCCCCTCGACTCGGCTCGTTCCCACCGCCAGCGCGGACAGCATCAGCGCGCGGTGCGAAATCGATTTGTCGCCCGGCACCGCCACGCGGCCGGCAAGAGCGCGGGGGGCGGTCAGCCGCAGGGTCCGGGGGAGGGGGGCAGTCATCGCGGCGGGCTTTTGACAGCCGCTCCCCGCTATGGCAAGGCGCGGCCCGCGTGCTGTCGGCATTGGCCCGACGGCCTCCCTTCAAGCAATTGGATGTGAACGAGACATGGTGAAGCCTGAATGGGGCACCAAGCGGGCCTGCCCGAAGTGCGGCACCCGCTTCTACGATCTGGGCAAGGACGACCCGATCACCTGCATCAACTGTGGCATCCAGTGGGAAGCCGATCCGGTGCTCAAGTCGAAGCAGCCGCTTCCCTTCGACGCGCCCAAGCCGGTGGTCGAGAAAAAGGAGACCGAGGATTCGGATCTCGCCGAGGAGATCGACATCGCCGAGGACGAAGAGCCCGCGGACGACGACACCGATCTGGGTGGCGACGATGATCTCGGCGTCGCCAAGCATGACGACGAGGACGACCAGTAGGGCGTTCCGCGGGGCGGATCGGGGGCATCGCGAAAAAGCGGTGAAGCCCCGGTCAAGCCCTCTTGCACGGGTCGGCCGCCTGCCCTAAAGGCGGCGATCTCGGTGGCCGATCCCCAGTCGGCGCGCCAGAATGTGGGGCCGTAGCTCAGCTGGGAGAGCGTCGCGATGGCATTGCGAAGGTCTGGGGTTCGATCCCCCACGGCTCCACCATTTCTTGCAATGGCATGAAATCGGCCAAGAGCTGAACGGCCCGGCCCGGCCTGGCCCGATCCGTCATCGGTCGAGGCGCTAGTACCTCCAGCTCACCCGCTGGAAACCGGTCGCGACGACGGACTGATCCGCGGCCGGCGGTCTTCATCGTCGGCGACGCCGTCAATGATTCAACCGCGCCGACGCGCTCGCGAGCGTCCGCCTGACGTTCGGCGACGCCGTGGCGCTGCGTTCGCAGCCCACGACATCGGCTTCCCCGTCGAGGCGATCGGCGACGACGATCCGACGCCGCTGCCGATCGAAGCCGCGCTCGATCCGGTCACCCGTCCGGACGCGCTGCCGGCGGGCGCTCAGCTGGCGAGCGCCGGGATGAGCGAAAGATAATAGGTGATCGCCGGCGCCAGGTTGAACAGCGGTGTACGCTCGTTGAGCCCGTGGCTGAAATCCTCCGAGGCCTTGATGAACACCGGGCTTGCGCCGTAGCTCGGCACATGATGGTAGCGGAACCACATGCTGTCGCTCGCACCCGGGGATTGCGTGGGGAAGACCGGGACGCCGGGATAGACCTTGTGGATCGAGGTCTCGACCGCGGCGATGAAATCGGCGCGCAGCGGCGAGGCGTCGTTGGCGACCGATCCCTCGGTGACGTCCTTGAAGCCGATCGCGGGGTCCGCGGCGACCTTCTGCAACTCGGCCATGATCGCCGCAGGCTTGTGGCCGGGGAAGATCCGGCAGTTGATGTTGGCGGTGGCGCGCTGCGGCAGCGCATTTTCGGCATGACCGCCGCTGATCATCGTCACCACGCAGGTCGTGCCGATCTTGCCCACCGTCGCCGGATTGTCGGTCAGCGTCGCAATGGCTTTGGCATCGGTCGGATCGGCGACGAAGGCACGCATCGCCGCGCCGGTCTGCGGATCCTCGAACTTCGCCTCCTGCGCGAGCGAGATGCGCGTCAGCGCGCTGAGCTCGGGCTTGAACTGATAGGCATCGATCCGGAGCAGCGCCGCGGCGAGCTCGTCGATCGCGTTGACCTTGCGCGGCTCGGAGGAATGGCCGCCGGGATTGGTGACGACGAGTTGGAAGTCGGCATAGCTCTTCTCGGCGCCCGACCAGGTGAAGAAGGCGGGCTTGCCCGTCGTCTCGTCGAGCTGGCCGCCGCCGCCGTCGATGTTGAGCACCAGATCGGCGTTGGTCAGCTTGTCGGCGATGATCGCGCTGGTCTTCATCACCGTCTCCTCGTCGCCCGAAAATTCGATGACGATGTCGCGGCGCGGCTTGTAGCCCTCGCGCTTGAGCTCGATCAGCGAGGCGATCGCAAGCGTGCCGTCGAGCTTCATGTCGGTGGCGCCGCGACCGAACAGATAATCATTCTCGACCACGGGGGTGAAGGGATCGCGCTGCCAGTCGGCGGGCTTGGCCTCGACCACGTCCATGTGGCCGGAAATCACCAGCGGCTTGAGCGCCGGATCGCTGCCGTGCCAGGTGGCGATCAGATAGGCCGTGTCGTCGACCGGCGTGATCGTGACGTCCGCGTCGGCGAACCCGCCTGCGACCAGCGCCGACTTGTAGAGCACTGCGACCTGCGGCGTCTGGTTGCCGGGGCCGCGCACCGATCGGAGCGCGATCGCCTGCTTGGCAAGGTCGAGCGCCTGCGCCTCGGCCTGGGGGTGCGAGGCGCGCGTCGCGCCCTGCGCCTGAACTGCCGCCGTCACCGCGAGCATCGCAACCATCACCGTCCGCATCAACCGATCTCCTACGCGCGAAGCGCGAGATAGAGCGCATTTCTCGGCAGCGGTACAGGCCCCTCGTCAAGGCAGGGACGGGCGGATCGTGCGCGCGCGGCGGACAACCGAGCGGACAGCAAAAGGGCCGCGGCGCCCGGTGGGGCGCGCACGGCCTTCTCGAAACCGGCCGGCCGGGCGCCAGGGCCCGGCCGTAGCCGATCACATCGCGGTGGTGGTGTTGGCGACGTTGCTGTCGGTCGCAGCAGCGTTGTCCAGCGCGGCCGCCGAATTGTCGGTGGCGTTCATGGTGGCATCGTTGACGTCGGCGATCGCATCGTTCGCGGCCGCGTTCAGGTCCGCCGAGGTGTCCGCGTTGTTCGCGGCGTCGTCGGACTTGTGGCAAGCGGCAATGCCGAGTGCGAGCGCGGCGATGATCGGCAGCGCGACAATCTTCTTCATAAGCTTCTCTTCCCTGAAAACGGAGCCTTGGTCTGGCTTGCCGGGATAATGGGCAAGCCCCCCCAAGCCGGTTCGAGGCCTAGCGTTTCTCGCTCGCGCTGGCAATGCCAAGCGTGCGACTCGCCTACTTGGCCGGCGACGGCGACGGCGGCGCAGCGCCGGCCGCGGCAGGCGGCGTCGCGCCCGGGTCGGGATGGCTGACCTTGGGCTGGTCGGGCGCGAGCGTCGGTTCGGGCGCGGCGGGCTCGGCGGTGCTGCCATTGGCGGGCCCCAGTTCGTCGAGCGCCGCGTTGAGTTGCGCGTCGTCGCTCGATCCGCCCGCGGCATCGGTGCCGTCGTCGCGATCCTCGATCAGCGCCTGGCGACGCTGGAGATAGGCCGAGCGCGTCACGGCATAGCTGTCGGCGCTGCTGTCGAGCAGCGAATCCGCGCCCGAGTCGATCAGATTGGCGCGCGCGTCGACGAACTCGAAGACCGTAAGTCCCGTCGCCGGCCAGAAGCTCAGCTGCTTGCGGATCAGGATGCGATAGGGATCGACCCATTGCGAGGCGAGCGTGCCGATGCCGTCGCGGATCGTCGACGGGCCGAACAGCGGCAGGACGAGATAGCTGCTCTTCTTGGCACCCCACACCGCGAAGGTCTGCCCGAGATCCTCGGGAGTCTGCGGATAGCCGTTGCGGCCCGCGACATCCATGAATCCGCCGATCCCGACGGTCGTGTTGATCACGAACCGGCCGAGCGAATTGAGCGCGCGCTTGGGCTTGGCCTGGAGCAGCGCGTTGATCGCCGAGAAGGGCTCGGTGACATTCTCGATCATGTTCGACAGGCCATGGCGCAGCACGTGTGGCGTGACGCTGATATAGCCCTTGGCGACGGGCTTGAGCACCGCCTTGTCGAGCTTCTCGTCGACGCTCCACATCTTGCGGTTGAACGCCTCATAGGGATCGCCGGGGGTCTTGGGCCCGGTGGTGGCGCAGCCCGCCAATAGTGCCAGAGCCGGCAGGCAATAAAGTGCGCGCATCCGCATCGGATCCCCTTACAATGCGGCGGTGTAACATTCCCGCCCGGGAAAGGTTGCGTTGCCATGGGGGTGGCGTCGGCACAAGCCGATTGACGGATATAAAGATATCCTTATATCGTTATCCGATGAAGGTCGCACTCGCCATCTTTCGCGCGCTGGCGGACCCGACGCGACTGCGGATCGTCGCGCTGCTCCGCGCGATGGAGCTGTCGGTGGGCGAACTCGCGCAGGTGCTCGGGCAGAGTCAGCCGCGCGTCTCGCGCCACGTCAAGATCCTTGTCGACGCGGGGCTCGCCGAGCGGCGGCGCGAGGGCAGCTGGGTGTTTCTGGCGCTGGGCGATGCGGTCCGCGTCGCGCCGGTGTTCGACGCGATCGAGGCCTGGCATGACGGTGTCGGCGCGACCGACGGCGATCTCGCGCGGCTCGATGCGGTGCGCGCCGAACGCTCGGCGGCGGCCGAGCGCTATTTCGAGAGCCATGCTGCCGAATGGGACGCGATCCGCTCGCTCCATGTCGCCGAGACCGAGGTCGAGGCGGCGATAGGCAGGCTGCTGGCGGCGCAGCCGATCGGGCGGCTCGTCGATATCGGTACCGGCACGGGGCGGATGCTCGAGCTGCTCGGATCGCACGCCGACACGGCGATCGGGATCGACCGCAGCCCCGAGATGCTGCGCTTCGCGCGCTCGAAGCTGGCCGCGGCGGGGCAGTCCGAGCTGGCATTGGCGCGCGCGGAGCTGCGCCAGGGCGACATGTATGCGCTGCCGCTCGCCGATCGCTCGGCGGATACGGTCGTGCTGCATCAGGTGCTGCATTATGCGCAGCAGCCCGGTGCCGCGATCGCCGAGGCGGCGCGGGTGCTGGGCGACGGCGGCCGATTGCTGATCGCGGACTTCGCCTCGCACGATCGCGAGGAGCTGCGCGACCAGGCGGCGCATGCACGGCTCGGCTTTTCCGACCAGCAGATCGCGGAATGGTTCGGCGCGGCGGGGCTCGATGCGCGACCCGCCGAGGCGCTCGCGGGGGATGAGTTGACGGTGAAATTATGGCTGGGCGAGCGTGCCGCCGCGCCGGTTCGGAGGGTTGCTTGATGCCGACGCCCACTTTGGGAGATCTCGAGGAGGCGCGCCGCGCGCTCGACGCGCCGCTGTTTGCCGACATGGCGGGCGACGCTGCGGTGTCGTTCGAATTCTTCCCGCCCAAGAGCGAGAAGATGGAGGAGCAGCTCTGGTCGGCGATCGAGACGCTGGCGCCGCTCGATCCGCGCTTCGTCGCGGTGACCTACGGCGCGGGCGGCACGACGCGCGAGCGCACGCATGCCACGGTCGCGCGGATCGCGAGCGAGACGCGGATCCCGGCGGCCGCGCATCTCACCTGCGTCGATGCCTCGCGCGACGAGGTCGACGCGATCGCGCGCGCCTATTGGGAGGCCGGCGTGCGGCACATCGTCGCACTGCGCGGCGACCCCTCGACGCCGGGCGCGAAGTTCGAGGCGCATCCGCAGGGCTATCGCAACGCCGCCGATCTGGTCGCGGGGCTGATCCGCATCGCGCCGTTCGAGATTTCGGTCGCCGCCTATCCCGAATGCCATCCCGATTCGCCGTCGGTCGCCGCCGATCTCGACAATCTCAAGGCCAAGATCGATGCGGGTGCGACGCGTGCCACGACGCAATTCTTCTTCGAGCCCGAATGCTTCTTCCGCTTCCGCGACCGCGTCGCGGCGGCGGGGATGGATATCGAGATACTGCCGGGCATCATGCCCGTCACCAATTTCGGCGCGATCAGCCGGATGGCGGCGATGAACGGCACCGCCGTTCCGAGCTGGCTCGGCCGGCTGTTCGACGGGCTCGACGAATTGCCCGCCGCGCGTCAGCTGGTCGCTGCGACGATCGCCGCCGAGCTGTGCCGCAAGCTCTATGCAGGCGGGGTGCGCCACTTCCATTTCTACACGCTCAACCGCGCCGAATTGTCCTACGCAATCTGCCACCTGCTCGGCGTTCGCGCCGGGGCGCGCGTGCTCGAGGCGGCGGCGTGAGCGACCATCGACGTTCCGCCGCGCAGGCGGGGGCCCAGTCCCAAGCCATCCACTGGCGTCATCAGCCGATAGCGCGGGCCTGGACCCCCGCTTTCGCGGGGGAACAGATATCATGACCCACAAAGCCGATCTCTTCCGCGCCGAAGCCGCCAAGCGCATCCTGATCACCGACGGCGCGTTCGGGACGATGATCCAGAATTACGGGCTCGACGAGGCCGCCTATCGCGGTTCGTACGACACCGGCTTCGACCAGAAGGGCAATAACGACCTGCTCGCGCTGACGCGGCCGGACGTGATCGACGAGATCACGCGCGCCTATCTCGGCGCGGGCTCGGACATCGCGTCGACCAACACGTTCAACGCCAACACGATCAGCCAGGCCGATTATGGCGCCGAGCATCTGGTCCGTGAGATGAACCTCGCCGCCGCGGGCATCGCACGCAAGGCGGCCGACGAGGCGCAAGCCGCCGATGGCCGACCGCGCTTCGTCGCGGGGGCGGTGGGGCCGACCAACAAGACGCTGTCGCTGTCGCCCGACGTCAACGATCCCGGCTTCCGCGCGATCGACTTCGACACGCTCAAGGATGTCTATCGCGAGCAGATCGACGCGCTGCTCGACGGCGGCTGCGACTTCATCCTGATCGAGACGATCTTCGACACGCTGAACGCCAAGGCCGGCATCATGGCGGTGATCGAGGCGGGCGAGGCGCGGGGCGAGGCCGTGCCGCTGATGATCTCGATGACGATCACCGACATGTCGGGCCGCAATCTGTCGGGCCATTCGGTCGAGGCGTTCTGGGCGGCGATCCGCCACGCCAGGCCGCTGACCGTCGGGCTCAACTGCTCGTTCGGCGCGCCGCAGCTCAGGCCGCATGTCGCCTCGCTGTCGGCGCTCGCCGATACGCTGCTGATGGTCTATCCCAATGCGGGGCTTCCCAACGATCTCGGCGAATATGACGAGCAGCCGCACACCACCGGAGGGTTCATCGCCGAATGGGCGGCGACCGGGCTCATCAACGTCGTCGGCGGCTGCTGCGGCACCACGCCGGGGCATATCGCGGCGATGGCGCGCGCGGTCGCGGGGCACCCGCCGCGCAAGCCCGCGACGCCGCCGGTGCGGATGATGCTCGCCGGGCTCGAACCGTTCGTGATCGCGGCGTGATTCGCCGACCACCCAATTCCCGTTCGGCCTGAG
Source organism: uncultured Sphingomonadaceae bacterium (assembly GCA_903871605.1). Lineage (GTDB taxonomy): Bacteria > Pseudomonadota > Alphaproteobacteria > Sphingomonadales > Sphingomonadaceae > Solisphingomonas. The sequence goes on along the minus strand of CAIQHF010000010.1, from coordinate 22,515 downwards.
CGCAGTCGAAGGCCACGCGCGACGGTGGCTGCACTTCGACTGCGCTCAGTGCGAACGGATCTAGGAATATCGTAATGGCCACTGCACCCGATCTCGACACCCCCGACGAACCCGTCGCCGCGAGCGGCTCCAGCTTCGTCAACATCGGCGAGCGCACCAACGTCACCGGCTCGGCGGCGTTCAAGAAGCTCATCATGGCGGGCGACTATGTGCGGGCGGTCGAGGTCGCGCGCGCGCAGGTCGACAACGGCGCGCAGATCATCGACGTCAACATGGACGAGGGTCTGCTCGACGCCGAGTTCGCCATGACCACCTTCCTCAAGCTGATCGCCGCCGAGCCCGACATCGCGCGCGTGCCGGTGATGGTCGACAGCTCGAAATGGAGCGTGATCGAGGCAGGGCTCAAATGCGTCTCGGGCAAGCCGATCGTCAATTCGATCAGCATGAAGGAGGGCGAGGAGGCCTTCCTCGCCAGCGCACGCAAGGTCATGGCCTATGGCGCCGCGGTCGTCGTCATGGCGTTCGACGAGGTCGGGCAGGCCGATACCAAGGAACGCAAGATCGAGATCTGCGATCGCGCCTACCAGCTGCTGATGGGGATCGGTTTCCCGCCCGAGGACATCATCTTCGATCCCAACGTGTTCGCGGTCGCGACCGGGATCGACGAGCACAACAACTACGGCGTCGACTTCATCGAGGCGACGCGCGAGATCCGCAGGCGCTGCCCGCACGTCCATATCTCGGGCGGCCTCTCCAACCTCAGCTTCTCGTTCCGAGGCAACGAGCCCGTTCGCCGCGCGATGCACTCGATCTTCCTCTACCATGCGATCCCCGCGGGGATGGACATGGGCATCGTCAACGCCGGCCAGCTCGACGTCTACGACCAGATCGATCCCGAACTGCGCGAGGCGTGCGAGGACGTCATCCTCAACCGCGATCCAGGTGCGACCGACCGGCTGATCACGCTCGCCGAAAAATATCGCGGCACCGACGCGGTCGCCGAGAAGGCGGCGGAGGAATGGCGTGGCTGGCCCGTCGCCAAGCGGCTGGAGCATGCGCTGGTCAAGGGGCTCGACGCCTATGTGGTCGACGACACCGAGGAGGCGCGCCAGCTCTTCGCGCGCCCGATCGAGGTGATCGAAGGCCCGCTGATGGACGGGATGAACGTCGTCGGCGACCTGTTCGGATCGGGCAAGATGTTCCTGCCGCAGGTGGTGAAATCCGCACGCGTGATGAAGAAGGCGGTGGCGCATCTGCTGCCGTTCATCGAGGCGGCCAAGGAGGTCGGCGCACGCCCCAAGGGCAAGATCATCATGGCGACCGTCAAGGGCGACGTCCACGACATCGGCAAGAACATCGTCGGCGTCGTGCTGGCGTGCAACGGCTACGACATCATCGATCTCGGCGTGATGGTGCCGTGGACCAGGATCCTCGAGGCCGCCAACGAGAACGACGCCGACATGATCGGGCTCTCGGGGCTGATCACGCCCTCGCTCGACGAGATGGTGACGGTCGCGGTCGAGATGCAGCGCGCCGGCATGACGATGCCGCTGCTGATCGGCGGGGCTACGACCTCGAAGGTCCATACCGCGATCCGCATTTCGCCCGCCTATCAGGGACCGATCGTGCATGTGCTCGATGCGAGCCGCGCGGTCGGCGTCGCCTCGACGCTGATGAGCGACACGCAGCGCGACGCCTTCGTCGAAAAGACCGCCGCCGACTATGAGGCGGTGCGCGTCGCGCGCGCCAACAAGGGGCAGAACGAGCTCGCGACGCTCGAGGAGGCGCGCGCCAACGCGTTCGTCGCCGCCGCCGACGGCAAGGCGCCTCCCGCCGCCCGGCCCGGCGTCCATGTCTTCGCCGATTGGGATCTGGCCGACCTGCGCGACTATATCGACTGGACGCCCTTCTTCCGCGCCTGGGAGTTGGCGGGCAATTATCCCGCGATCCTCGACGACGAGGTCGTCGGCGAGAGCGCGCGGTCGCTATGGGCCGATGCGCAGGCGATGCTCGACCGGATCGTCGCGGAGAAATGGCTGACCGCCAGCGGCGTCGCGGGGTTGTGGCCATGCCGGCGCGATGCCGACGACATCATCGTCCATGCGACCGGCCGGCCCGAGACCGACACGATCGCGCCGGCGCCCGCGACCGCGCTCGCGGCGGCGCATGTGCTGCCCGAGCACGAGGTCCGCCTCCCCATGCTGCGCCAGCAGATCAAGAAGCGCGAGGGCCGGCCCAATATGTGCCTCGCCGATTTCATCGATCCGCACGACGACTGGATCGGCGGCTTCGCGGTCACCGCCGGGCACGGCATAGACGAGCGCAGCGCCGCCTTCCGCGCCGCGCACGACGATTATTCGGACATCATGCTGAAGGCGCTCGCCGATCGACTCGCCGAGGCCTTCGCGGAGCGGCTGCACGCGCACGTCCGCTCGGACCTGTGGGGCTATGCGCCCGGCGAGCAGCTCACCAACGACGCGCTGGTGCGCGAGCAATATCGCGGCATCCGACCTGCGCCCGGCTATCCGGCCTGTCCCGATCACAGCTTAAAGCCGATGCTGTTCGACCTGCTCGGCGCGACCGCAGCGACCGGGATCACGCTCACCGACAGCTTCGCGATGCTGCCCACCGCGGCGGTCTCGGGCTTCTATTTCGGCCACGCCGACAGCCAATATTTCGGCGTCGCGCGGATCGGCCGCGATCAGCTCGAGGAATATGCCGGCCGCCGCGAGGTCGATCTCGACACCGCCGAGCGCTGGCTGCGTCCCAATCTGGACTAGGCCCTTGCCCGCAGGGGATTGAGCCGACCGATCGGGCGTGGCAGCGTCGCCGCGTCCGATCGGAGTGCCTGCCCATGAAGTCGCTGTTGTTTCCGCTCGCCCTTCTCGGTTTCGCCGGCGCCGCGCATGCGCAGGGCGCGCAGCCCTTCACCGTGCAGGAGACGGGCAAGGGCTTCTACCGGCTCGACGACGCGGTGCGGTCGGTCAATGGCGGCGACGCGACGATCATCATCGCGCCCGGCACCTACAAGGATTGCGCCGTCGTGGGTTCGGGCCGCGTCGCCTTCCGCGCGCAGGCATCGGGCACCGCGGTGTTCGATGGCGGTATCTGCGAGGGCAAGGCGACGCTGGTGCTGCGCGGCCAGGACGCGATGGTCGATGGGCTCACCTTCCAGAACGACCGCGTCCCCGACGGCAACGGCGCGGGCATCCGCATCGAGCATGGCAATCTGACCGTGATGAATGCGACCTTCCGCAATTCGGAAGAGGGCATCCTCTCCGCCGACGATCCGGCGGGCACGATCCGCGTCGACCGCTCGACCTTCTCCGGCCTGGGCAGCTGCGCGGTCGCCTCGGGCTGCGCGCACGGCCTCTATATCGGCCATTATGGCCGGTTGTTCGTCACCCGCTCGCGCTTCGATCGCGGCCGCGGCGGCCATTATCTCAAGGCGCGCGCGCCGATCGTGTCGATCACCGACAACAGCTTCGACGATTCGCAGGGCCACCAGAGCAACTACATCATCGATCTCTGCTCGGGCGCGACCGGGCTGATCGCGCGCAACGTGATGCTCAACGGGCCCGACAAGGAAAATCATTCGGGCTTCATCATCGTCGCCGCCGAGCAGCGCGACAATCCGTCGGCCGGCCTGACCATCACCGGCAACACCGCGACGATGGCGCCGGGCGCCGATTACCACACCGCCTTCGTGATCGATTTCAGCCACGAGCCGCTCAAGATCAGCGGCAACATGATCGGCCACGGTATCACGCCCTTCGAGACGCGCTGAACGCCGCCCCGTCATCCCGGGCTTGATCCGGGATCCCGGTTCTTGCCGTGCGGCCAGAAAGAAGGAAGCGTGACCTCGGGTCGACCCCGGTGACGGTCTATTCGAGAGCCGCTGTCATTAGGCGGCCACCTCGCTATATCGCCGCCGGTAACGCACACGGTCCCGCGATCGTATGCGGGTGCGTGACGGGATGGCGAAGGCAGGCGATGCGATATTTTCTGACGATGCTCGCGGCGCTTCTCGGTCTGGTCGCGCCCGCGCTGGCGCAGGCGATCCCCGGCGGCAGCGGCCCGCATATCGCGACGTCGCTGGTTCCCGAAAGCCCGAACCCCGCCGCCGGCACGCGCACCACTATCGCGATCGCGATGGCACCGCAGCCGGGCTGGCACGGCTATTGGCAGACGCCCGGCGACAGCGGCTTCCCGATGAAGATCGACTGGACGCTGCCCAGCGGCGCGAAGGCGGCCGACCCCGCCTATCCGGTGCCGACCACGCTGGTGATCGCGGGCCTGATGAACCATGTCTACGAGGCGCCCTATGCGCTGCTCGTGCCGGTCGACGTGCCCGCGGGGCTGGCCAAGGGGACGGCGCTACCGATCTCGGCCAAGCTCGATTACCTCGTCTGCACGACGAGCCTCTGCGTTCCCGAGACCGCGACCGTCTCGACAATGTTGACCGTAGGCGACGGCGCCCCCGATCCGGCGGCGGCGTCCCGCTTCGCAAGCTGGCGCAAGGCGTTGCCGCGCCCGCTCGGCTCGCCGGTCCGGTTCGAGACGGCGGCCGGCAAGTTCCGGCTCGCCGTGCCGCTGCCGGCGTCCGTGGCGCTCGACCGTCCGCATCTGTTCGCGGTGACCGACGGCGCGCTCGCCTATGCCGCGCCGCAGTCCTTCACGCGCGACGGCGACACGCTGGTGATCGAGACCGCGGCAGGGCCGAGCGCTCCGAAACGCTTCGAGGGCGTGCTCGCGCTCGGCGACGGCAAGGGCCTGTCCTTCGCCGCGTCGCCAGGCGCCGTACCGGCTGCCGGTGCGCCGCTCGGCGACGTGTCGGCGGCCTCGTCCAGGCACGGCACGCTTGCGCTCACGCTGATCGCCTTCGCGGGCGCGGTGCTGGGCGGACTCATTCTCAACATCATGCCGTGCGTCTTCCCGATCCTCAGCCTCAAGGCGCTGAGCCTCGCCAAGGGTGGCGGCGACGAGCGCGCGGTGCGGCACGAGGCGCTGGCCTATAGCGCGGGGGTGATGCTCGTCTGCGTCGCGCTGGGCGGGCTGATCCTCGCGGCGCGCGCGGGCGGGGCGCAGATCGGCTGGGCGTTCCAGCTGCAGGATCCGGGCATCATCTTCCTGCTTGTGCTGCTGACCAGCGCGATCGGCTTCAACCTTGCGGGACTGTTCGAGCTCGGCGCGGTGAGCGCGGGCTCGGGGCTCGCCGCCAAGCGCGGCACCGCGGGGGCGTTCTGGACCGGTGCGCTCGCCGCTTTCGTCGCGACGCCATGCACCGGGCCGTTCATGGCGGCGGCGCTGGGCGCGGCGCTGGTGCTGCCGGTGGCGGCGGCCTTGCTGGTGTTCGCGGGGTTGGGGCTGGGGCTGGCGATCCCCTTCCTGCTGCTCGGCTACGTCCCCGCGCTGCGACGCGTTTTGCCCAAGCCCGGCGCATGGATGGAGACGATGCGGCACATCCTCGCCGTGCCGATGTTCCTGACCGCGCTAGGACTTCTCTGGGTGCTCGGCAACCAGACCGCGGCGGACGGCGTGGTGCTGGCGCTCGCCGCAGCGATGCTGCTCGCTTTCGGTCTGTGGTGGACGGGGCGGCGCCAGCGCGGCTTCAAGGCATTTGCCTGGACGCCGGCGGCGGCGGCGGTGCTGATCGCGATCGCGGCGGGGGCAACCTTGCTGCCCAAGCATGATGCGGCGGCCAAGGTCGCGGCGCAGCCGGGCGCCTCGGTCCCCTTCGATGCGGCCAAGCTCGCGGCGCTGCGCGCGGCGAACAAGCCCGTCTTCGTCTATTTCACCGCCGACTGGTGCCTGTCGTGCAAGGTCAACGAGAAGGCGGCGATCGAGCGGACCGAGACGCAGGCGGCGTTCGCGCACGCCGGCGTCACGACGATGCTCGGCGACTGGACCGATGGCGATGCCGCGATCGGCAAGTTCCTCGACGCGCACGGCCGTTCGGGCGTCCCGCTCTATCTCTGGTACGCGCCGGGCAAGGAGGCGCAGACGCTGCCGCAAATCTTGACGCCGGGGCTGCTGGTGGGGCTGGCGAAAGCGCCCAACCCGTAAACCGTTCGTCCTGAGCGCAGTCGAAGGACATGCTGCGCGCACCGCATCCGTTCAGCCTGAGCGCAGTCGAAGGCCACGCACTCGAGCCGTGGCTGCACTTCGGCTTCGCTCACTGCGAGCGGCGGTGGGACGATTGGCCTGTCCTTCGACGACGCTCAGGACGAACGGGTTAGGGAAGCGCGGCGTTATTTCCGCACCCACACCCGCTGGCCGCCGATCCACGTCTCCTGCACCTGGATCGCACGGATCGCCTGGCTGTCGGTGGTGGTCAGCGGATCGCGATCGACCAGCACGAAGTCGGCGAGCTTACCCGGTTCGAGTGAGCCCAGCCGGTCCTCCGCGCCCGCCGCATAGGCGGCCCCCGTGGTGAACGCCGCAAGCGCCTGCGGCATGGTGATCCGCTCGGCCGGATGCCAGCCGCCTACCGGCTCGCCATGCGCGTCCTCGCGGCTGACCGCGGCGGCGAGGCCGGGGAAGGGGTTGGGGCTCTCGACCGGATAGTCCGATCCGAACGCCAGCGGGACATGCTCGGCGAGCATCGTGTTCCAGGCATAGGCGCCCTTCAGGCGATCGTCGCCGAGCCGCGCCTCGGCCATCCGCCAGTCGCTGGTCTCGTGCGTCGGCTGCATCGAGGCGATGATGCCGTGCTCGGCGAAGCGCGGCAGGTCGGCGGGCGCGACGATCTGCGCATGCTCGATCCGCCAGCGGCGATCGCCCTTGTAGGTGTCCGAAAGCTCGTCGATCGCGTCGAGCACCTGCGCGTTGGCCGCATCGCCGATCGCGTGGACCGCGACCTGGAAATTGTCCATCGCCGCCCGGCTCATCAGGTTCTTGAGCCGCGTGTCGTCGAGCAGCGAGGTGCCGCGCGTCGAGGGCATGTCGGCATAGGGCTGCTTGAGCCACGCGCCCCGCGAGCCGAGCGCGCCGTCGGCGAACAGCTTGACGCCGACCATGCGCAGATGGTTGTCGTAGAGCCACGGCGTCGGGCCGGTGCCGGCGATCGCGAGCGCGGTCTCGACGCCATGGCCGTAGCTGATGATCCGCACGCGCAGCGCGCCGGCATCGCCCGCGCGGCGCCAGACGTCCCAGTCGACGGGCATCGTGTCCATGTCGCAGGTCGCGGTGATGCCGACCGAGAGCAGCGCCTCCTGCGCCTTGCGGAACGCATCGTCGCGGTCGAGCGGGGCGGGTTGCGGCACCACCTTGCGGATCAGCGCCATCGCCTCGTCGACGAACACGCCGGTCGGTCGGCCGTGCGCGTCGCGCTCGATATGGCCGCCGGGCACGTCGCGCGTGCTCGCCGAGATGCCGGCCGCCGCCATCGCCGCCGAATTGGCGACCAGCGCGTGCCCGTCGACACGGTCGAGCACGACCGGGCGGTCGCGCACCGCGAGATCGATGTCGGCCGCAGTCGGGAAGCGGCCGAGATGCCATGTCTCCTGGTTCCAGCCGAAGCCCTCGACCCACGCCGGATTGGGATGGTTGGCGGCATAGTTGGCGACCTTGGTCTGTGCATCGGCGAGGCTGGTGGTCGCGCTCAGATCGACATGGGTGAGCGCGAAGCCCAGGTCCATGATGTGGCCGTGCGCGTCGATCATTCCGGGGAGCAAGGTGCGGCCATGCCCGTCTAGCTTGAAGTCGAGCCATTCGGGCCGCTTGTCGCCAGCCTGCAAGAGCTTGGCGACCTTGCCGTTCTTGCCGATCAGCAGGCCGTTGAAGTGGATGACCTGCCCGTCCTTGCCGATCGTATAGCCGTTGACGTCGTCGAGCAGCCCCCCCTCGGTGGGGGGCGCGGCGCCATATTTGGGCGGCTTCTTGGCGGCGGCGGGCGCGGCGATCAGTGCGAGCGCGATCAGGAAGAGGGGGGCTGGGCGTTTCATGTCTTATCCGTTCGTCCTGAGCGCAGTCGAAGGGCAGCCACCGTACGCGCATGGCCTTCGACTTCGCTCAGGCTGAACGGGGAGGGGGATGGCGACGATCTGCCTTCAAACCTGATTATTCTCCCGCGCAGGCGGGAGCCCAGGGCTTCAGACGCGGCGTTCGCAACTCTGGACCCCCGCCGACGCGGGGGCACGGGCGCGCGTGACATCATCGCTTGGGCAGCCGTCGCACCAGCGCTGAGGTATCCTGCCGGCCGCCGTGCATCGCCTGGACGTCGGCGAAGAACTGGTCGACCAGCGCCGCGACCGGCAGCGCGGCGCCATTGGCGCGCGCCTCGTCGATCGCGAGGCCCAGGTCCTTGCGCATCCAGTCGACCGCGAAGCCGAAGTCGAATTTTTCGTCCGCCATCGTCGCCCAGCGATTGGTGAGCTGCCAGCTGCCCGCGGCGCCCCCCGAGATCACCTCGAAGGTCCGATCGAGATCGAGCCCGGCATTCTGCGCGAAGCGAAGCGCCTCGGCGATGCCCTGCGCGGTCGCGGCGAGCGCGATCTGGTTGACCATCTTGGCGGTCTGCCCCGCACCCGATCCGCCGATATGGACGATCTTCTGCGCATAGGCCTGCATCAGCGGCTCGGCCATCTCGAACGCCGCCTTCGGGCCGCCGCACATCAGCGACAGCCGCCCCGCCTCCGCGCCGGCCTGCGCGCCGGTGACGGGCGCGTCGAGCACGCGCAAGCCGCGATCCTTGCCCTCGACGCCGAGCTGACGCGCGAGCTTGGCCGACACGGTGCTGTGATCGACGAACAGGCTGCCCGGCCGCATCGTACGGAACGCGCCGCGCGCGCCCAGCGTCACATCGGCGAGGTCGTCGTCGGTGCCGACGCTCGAGAACACCGCGTCCGCGCCCTCGGCGGCCTCCGCGGCGCTCGTGGCGATGTGACCGCCATGCGCGGCGACCCAGGCCTCGGCCTTGAAAACGCTGCGATTGTAAACGGTCAGCTCGTGGCCGGCTGCGGCGAGATGGCGGGCCATCGGCGCGCCCATCGTACCGAGCCCGAGATATGCGAGTTTCGCCATTGGCGCCGGCCATAACCCACCTTTCTTGCCGCCGCCAGATGGTCTAGGGCCGCGCGATCATGACCGCCGTCGAAACAATCGCCCGCCGCCCCGAGGATCAGCCTGCCGTCAGCCTGGCCGACGTCCGCATCGCGCATCAGCGGATCGCGCCGAGCATCGTGCGCACCCCGACGCTGCACTCGATCACGCTGTCGAAACTGACCGGGGCCAATGTCTGGCTCAAGTTCGAGAATCTCCAGTTTACCGCCGCCTACAAGGAGCGCGGCGCGCTCAACAAGCTGATGCAGCTTACCCCCGAGGAGAAGGCGCGCGGCGTGATCGCGGCGTCGGCGGGCAATCACGCGCAGGGGCTCGCCTATCACGGCGCGCGGCTCGGCATCCCGGTGACGATCGTGATGCCCAGGCCGACCCCGACGGTGAAGGTGCAGCAGACCGAGGGGCATGGCGCCGAGGTCATCCTCCACGGCGAACGGTTCGACGATGCGCAGGCGCATGCGTTCGAGATCGCCGCCGAGCGTGGTCTGGTGTTCGTCCATCCCTTCGACGACCCGGCGATCATCGCGGGGCAGGGCACCGTCGCGCTCGAGATGCTCGAGGACGTGCCGTCGATCGACACGCTGGTCATCCCGATCGGCGGCGGCGGGCTGATCTCGGGATGCGCCACCGCCGCGCGCGGGCTGCGCCCCGATATCGAGGTGGTCGGCGTCCAGGCCGAGCTCTATCCCTCGATGTACGGTTTCCTCAACGGCGTCGACCTGCCGTGCGAGGGCGATACGCTCGCCGAGGGCATCGCGGTCAAGCATCCCGGTCGGATCACGCGTGCGCTGGTGCGCGCGCTGATCAAGGACATCATGCTCGTCTCCGAGCGCGATCTAGAACGGTCGGTCGCGCTGCTCCTCCAGATCGAGAAGACCGTCGTCGAGGGCGCCGGTGCCGCCGGGCTCGCCGCGCTGCTCGCGCATCCGCAGCGCTTCGCCGGGCGCCATGTCGGCATCGTGCTGTGCGGCGGCAATATCGACACGCGCTTGCTCGCCAACGTGCTGCTGCGCGATCTCGCGCGCTCGGGCCGGCTGGCGCGGCTGCGCATCCGCCTGCAGGATCGCCCCGGCGCGCTGTTCAACGTCGCGCGCGTGTTCGACGAGCAGCAGGTCAACATCATCGAGATCTACCACCAGCGCGTGTTCACCACGCTGCCTGCCAAGGGGCTGATCACCGACATCGAATGCGAGACGCGCGATGCCGCGCATCTCGACCGGCTGATGATCGCGCTCGATGCAGCGGGCTATGAGGCGAGCCGGGTCGAGCTGGCGTAGGGTTCGTCCGCCCACCATCGTTCGTCCTGAGCGCAGTCGCGCCAAGCCGTCGCCGACTTATCCACGGCCGCGCCGTCACCCCGCGCAACGATCCGTAACGAAATGGGGCGTTAAGCTTCTTTTAACACATCCTCCTCTTTCGCCCGCGCAACTCTTGGCTCATAAAGGCTTTGGCAACCATATTGGGCACGAGAGGACGGCCGAGCCGGTGACTGCACCCTTCCGTTTTCCGCGGTTCTTCGTGACCACGCCCAGCCCGTGCCCCTATCTGCCGGGCAAGACCGAGCGCAAGGTGTTCACCGAGCTTTCGGGCCCCCATGCCGACGAGCTCAACGATGCGCTCGGGCGGATCGGCTTCCGCCGCTCGCAATCGGTCGCCTATCGGCCGAGCTGCCAGAATTGCACGGCTTGCGTCTCGGTGCGCGTCGTCACAGGCGCGTTCAAGCCCAATGCCAGCCAGCGCCGGACGCTGCGCCGCCACGCCGATCTCGAGGTCAGCGCGTGCAAGCCATGGACCACCGAGGAGCAGTTCCTGCTGTTGCGCCGCTATCTTGGCGCGCGGCATCCCGGCGGCGGCATGGCCGACATGGACGAGTTCGATTTCGCCGACATGGTCGAGCAGACCCCGGTCAAGAGCTTCGTCATCGAATATCGCGAGCCTTCGGTGGACGGGCGTCCCGGCAAGCTCGTCGCGGCCTGCCTCACCGATCAGCAGGGCGATGGGCTGTCGATGATCTATTCCTTCTTCGATCCCGATCATCCCCAGCGCGAGGGCCTCGGCACCTATGTGATCCTCGATCATATCCGCCGCGCCGCCGACGCCCGGCTCGCCTATGTCTATCTCGGCTATTGGGTCGATGGCTCGGCGCGGATGCAGTATAAGACGCGCTTCCGCCCGGTCGAACGGCTGACCGCGGCGGGCTGGCAGCGCTTCGATCCGCCCGAGCTCACGCCGATGCCCGCCGAGCGTGCACCGTTGCCGTCCAAGGAACGGCCGATCGGCTGATCGACCTGATTGCCTCTTGTGCGCCGCAAAAAAGCCCGTCAGTCTGTCATCCAATCGACACGTCGGATCGGGGGATGATGCAGGGTAGGGCGTTCGACGAGGTATGGGGCGACGGCGATACCGACACGCCGCGCGAAGGCTTCGAGGCGCTCGCGCGCTGGATTTCGCAAACCCCGCCGCAGGAGCTCGATCGCCGCCAGCAGGCCGCCGAAGCCGCGTTCCGCCAGCTCGGCATCACCTTCGCCGTCTATGGCGAGGACGAGGCCGCCGAGCGGATCATCCCGTTCGACATCGTTCCGCGAATCTTTTCGCAACCCGAGTGGCAGGGGCTCAAGGCCGGGCTCGAGCAGCGCGTCGAGGCGATCAACGCCTTCCTCGCCGACGTCTATGGCCCGCGCAAGATATTGGCGGACGGCGTGATTCCCGCCGAACTGGTGCTCACCAACCCGCAATTCCGCCCGCAGGTCGCAGGCGTCCGCCCGCCACACGACGTCTATGCGCATATCTGCGGCATCGACATGGTGCGCACCGGGCCGACCGACTTCTTCGTGCTCGAGGACAATGCGCGCACGCCCTCGGGCGTGTCCTACATGCTGGAGAATCGCGAGGCGATGATCCGGCTGTGCCCCGAGATCTTCGAGATGTTCGCGGTCGAGCCGGTCGACGACTATACCGACCTGCTGCTCCAGACGCTGCGCTCGGTCGCGCCGCACGGGCGCGGGCAGGAGCCGGTGTGCGTGCTGCTTACCCCCGGCCACTATAATTCGGCCTTCTACGAGCACAGCTTCCTTGCGGACGCGATGGGGATCGAACTGGTCGAGGCCGCCGATCTCGAGGTCGACGACGACATCGTCTGGATGCGCACGATCGACGGCCGCGTGCGCGTCGACGTGATCTACCGCCGGCTCGACGACGACTATCTCGATCCGCTGGTGTTCCGCCGCGATTCGATGCTCGGCGTGCCCGGGCTGATGGCGGCCTATCTGGCGGGCAACGTCACGCTCACCAACGCGCCGGGGACGGGGATCGCCGACGACAAGGCGATCTACAGCTACATGCCCGAGATCGTCCGCTATTATACCGGCAGCGACGCCAAGCTCCCCAATGTCGAGACCTTCCGCTGCCGCGAGGCGGGGCCGTTGCAATATACGCTCGACAATCTCGACAAGCTCGTCGTCAAGCTGGTCGACGGATCGGGCGGCTATGGCATGCTGGTCGGCCCCACCGCCTCGAAGGCCGAGATCGAGAAGTTCCGCGCCGCGCTCGTCGCTGAGCCGCATCGCTACATCGCGCAGCCCACGCTCGCGCTCTCGACCGTGCCAACGCTGGTCGACAAGGGGGTGGCGCCGCGCCATGTCGATTTCCGCCCCTTCTGCCTGTCGGGTGCCAATGGCGTGAAGATCGTGCCCGGCGGGCTGACCCGTGTCGCGCTGCGCGAAGGCTCGCTGGTGGTCAATTCGAGCCAGGGTGGCGGCACCAAGGACAGCCTGATTCTCGCCGACCGCCCGCGCCGCCGCGCCAACACCACCCCCTCGATGCGCAGCGGAGCCGACTGATGCTGTCGCGCACCGCCGCCTCACTCTATTGGCTCGGCCGCTATATCGAGCGCGCCGAATTCACCGCGCGGCTGATCGAGGCCACGATGCGGCTCGACCTGCTTTCGGCGCGCCCGGCGGGCGAGGGCGCGTGGGAAAGCGCGCTCGCCGTCTCCACCGCCGAGGAGGGCTTCTGGTTCACCGGCGAGCCCGTCACCCCAGAGGCGGTCACGCGCTTCCTGGCGCTGTCGCTCGACAATGGCAATTCGATCCGCTCCTGCCTCGATGCCGCGCGCAACAATGCCAAGTCGGTGCGCACCGCGCTCACCCGCGAGGCCTGGGAGGCGATCAACCGCGCCTGGCTGGGGGTGCGCGACTGCAAGGCGTCGGGCGGCACCGCCGCGGCGCTCGCGATGGTCGACAAGCTCAAGGCCGAGGCGCGGGGCTTCGAGGGGGCGTTGCACAGGATGCTGCGCAACGAGGCGAGTTTCTTCGTCCGGCTCGGCTCGGCGATCGAGCGCGCGGACAACACCGCGCGGCTGATCGACGTCAAATATCATCTGCTGCTCCCCGAGGGCGAGAAGGTCGGCGGCGCGATCGACCGCGACCAGTGGACGACGATCCTGCATACCGTCTCGGCGGTGACCGCCTATCGCTGGCTCTACCGCGAGGGGCTTCGCCCGGGCCGCGTCGTCGACCTGCTCGTGCTGCGCCCCGAAATGCCGCGCTCGATCGCGGCGTCGGCCGAGGAGGTGGTGCAGATGCTCACCGCGATCGGCCGCCGGCTCGGCCGCCAGGGCGAGGCCGACCGGATGGCGCGTGTACGCCAGCAGATGCTGGCGCGCTCGACCGTCAACGGGATCATCGCGGGCGGGCTGCACGAATATCTGCGCGGCTTCATCGCCGAGAATGCGCGGCTCGATCAGGCAATCTCGCAGCAGTTCCGGTTCGCCTGATGCGCGACCTGTCCCCCTCCGCTGTGCTCCGGCGAAGGCCGGAGCGTTGTACGGCAGGCGCCGCGTCCGGCTTCACGACGCTCCGGCCTTCGCCGGAGCACAGGCGGGTGGTGAAGAACTGATGCGGCTCTTCATCGAACATCGCACGCAATATCAATTCTCGCGTCCCGCGAGCCGGCTGGTGCAATTGCTGCGCATGACTCCGCCGAGCTTCGACGGGCAGGCGGTGATCGACTGGCACGTCGAGGTCGATTGCGACGCGCGGATCAAGCGCAGCCGCGACGGCTATGGCAACGAAATCGGCATGCTCTATGTCGATGGCCCGATCGACCGGATCGCGCTCACCGTCGGCGGCGAAGTGCTGACCGAGGACAGGGCGGGAATGGTCGTCGGCGCGCCCGAGCCGTTGCCGCTCCAGCTCTTCCTGCGCCAGACCGCGCAGACCAAGCCCGATGCCGCGATCACCGGTTTCGCGCGCGACGTCGCCGAGAGCACCGCCGATCCGCTGTCGCGACTGCACGCGCTGTGCGGTGGGATCAATCGCCACATCCGCTTCGATGCCGGCGACGGCAACCCCGATCGCGACGCCGGCATCGCCTTTGCGGAGGGCCACGGCGTCTGCCAGGATCATGCGCATATCTTCATCGCCGCAGCGCGCGTGCTGGGGCATCCGGCGCGCTATGTCTCGGGGCACCTCTGGCGTTCGGACGGTGCCACGGTGCAGCCCGCGGCGCACGCCTGGGCGGAGGCCTATATCGAGGGCTATGGCTGGATCGGCTTCGATCCCGCCAACGGCATCTCGCCGACCGAGGCCTATGTCCGCGTTGCGATCGGGCTCGATTATCATGACGCCGCGCCGGTCGCCGGCGCGCGGATGGGCGGCGGCGAGGAATCGATGCACGTGGAGGTGCTGGTGGCGCAGGCCGGTCAGACGCAGTAAGGCTATTCGATGCTGATGACGACGTTGCCGCGGGCGTATCGACGCTCATGACCTATTGCGTGGGCATGCTGGTCGACGCCGGCCTCGTGATGATCGCCGACACGCGCACCAATGCCGGCGTCGACGACATTTCGGTGTATCGCAAGCTGCACGTGCTGGCGGATGCGCCGGATCGGCTGGTCTATGCGGCGTCGTCGGGCAATCTGTCGATCACGCAGGCGGTGCTGGCCGGGCTCGCGGAGGGCCTGCCACCGCGCGAGCATGACGGCCCGCTGCGCACCGTCGCATCGATGCCCAGCATGTTCCGCGTGGCGCAGCTCGTCGGCGAGGCGGTGCACGCGTGCCGCGCCGAGGTCGCCGAACTGCTCGAGGCGTCGCAGCTTTCACCGTCCTGCTCGATGCTGGTCGGCGGGCGCGTCGGCAAGGGACCGCTCGCGCTCTACCGCATCTATTCGGAGGGCAATTTCATCGCGTGCATGCGCGAACAACCCTTCCTCCAGATCGGCGAGACCAAATATGGCAAGCCGATCCTCGATCGCGCGCTCCAGGTCGACACGCCGCTCGAAGAGGTGGTCAAGGTCGGATTGATCTCGTTCGACTCGACGCTGCGTTCGAACCTCGCGGTCGGCCGTCCGCTCGATCTCGTGGTGGTGCCGGCCGATCCCGCGCGCGCGATCATCCAGCGCCGGATCGGCAGCGACGACGTCTATTTCAACGATCTTTCGGCGCGCTGGTCGCTGATGCTCAACGAGGCGCGCGCGACGATCCCCGATCCGCCCTTCATGCTGGGCTGACGGCGCGCCGAGCGGCTCAGTCGATCGTCTCCACGCGTCGGGCGAGCAGAATGCGCGCTTGCGCCGCGACCTGCGCGAGCATCGCCGGACTGACCGCGGGTGCGGTGCGCGCGCGCTGGACCAACCGCGCGAAACGGTCGACGCGGACCTGGTGCTGCGCCAGCCAGCGATCGACCAGCGCGCCCGGGCCGGCCTTGCCGGCACGCGACAGGAAGTCGAGCCGAAGCTGCTCGAAATCGCGCGCGAGGCCGGCGGCGAGAAGCCGCTCCCAGCTGTCCGCCGAGGTCGCGCGCTGCGCCGCCGCCTTGGCCCAGTCGAGCCCGAGCGCTTCGCCCAGTTTCACATAGGCCGCGACGACCTCGACCTCGCTCCAGCCCTGGCGCTGCGCGAGCGCCGCGGTCGCGATCGCACCGTCGAGCTGGTAGAGCCGCGCGACGCGCGCCGCGAGCGGCGTGCTGGCGCCCGCCTCGACCAGACGGTTGGTCAGCTGCGCGGAGGCGCCCTTGACCTCGGCCTTGACCAGATCCTCGACCGCGGTCTCGAGCCGCGCGACGCCCGGCGCGAGATCGGCCGCCATCTCGCCCGGGAGCGCGGCGGGTGGGGCGACGCGGATCAGGTCGGCGATATGGAGTCGGATGATCCGCGCGGCGGTATCGAGCAGTTCGAGCCGGCCGGCTTCGGGCATCGGCTCGGCCTCGATGTCGGCGAACAGCTGGGTCAACCCGAAGATCGTGTCGCAGGCGAGATAGGCACCCGAGACGCGCGCGAGGCTGACGCCCTCCTCCTCGGACAATTCGAAGGGGGCGACCAGCCCGAGCCGGTTGACGACCGCGTTGGCGATCTTGGTCGCGATGATCTCGCCGCGCAGCCGGTGGCGGTCGATCGCGCCGGCGAAGCGCGCCTGCATCGGTGCCGGAAAGGCGGCGTGGAGGATCGGCGTCAGCGCCGGATCGCTCGCGATCGGCGAGGCCTCGATCGCCGCCTGCAGCGCGAGCTTGGCATGGCTGAGGATCACCGCGAGCTCGGGGCGGGTGAGCCCGTGGCCGTCCTGCGCGCGGCGTGCGAGCTCATCATTGCCCTTGAGGCCCTCGACGCGGCGATCGAGCCGTCCGGCGGCCTCGAGTTCCTCGATCACCCCGACCTGGCTGGGCAGCGCATGTGCCCCGCCGCGCTCGGCCGACGACAGCGACAGCGTCTGCAGGCGATTATCCTCGAGCACGATCTCCGCCACGTCAGCGGTCATGCTCGCGAGGAAGGCATTGCGATCGTCGAAGCCCAGCCGGCCGTCGATCATCTCGGCGTTGAGCGCGATCTTGATATTGACCTCATTGTCCGAGCAGTCGACGCCCGCCGAATTGTCGATGAAGTCGGTGTTGATGCGCCCGCCGAGCAGGCCATATTCGATCCGGCCGGCCTGCGTGGTCGAAAGGTTGGCGCCCTCGCCGATCACCCGGCAGCGCAATTCGTCGGCGTTGACGCGATTGGCGTCGTTGGCGGGATCGCCCGCGTCGGCCTGCGCCTGTGCCGCCGCCTTGATATAGGTGCCGATGCCGCCGAACCAGAGCAGGTCGACCGGCGCCTTGAGGATCGCCTGGATCAGCGACGAGGGGTCATAGGTGCCGGGCGCGATCCCGATCGCCGAAGCGGCTTCGGGGGAGACCGGGATCGCCTTCTGGCTGCGCGGGAACACGCCACCGCCGGGTGAGATCAGCGTCGCGTCATAATCCGCCCAGCTCGATGCGGGGAGCGCGAACAGCCGCGCGCGCTCGTCCCAACTCCGCGCGGCATCGGGGGCGGGATCGAGGAAGATGTGGCGGTGATCGAAGGCCGCGACCAGCCGGATCGTCTTCGACAGCAGCATCCCGTTGCCGAACACGTCGCCCGACATGTCGCCGCAGCCCGCCGTCACGATCGGATCGCTCTGCACGTCGACGCCCATCTCGGCGAAGTGGCGCGTCACCGACACCCAGGCGCCCTTGGCGGTGATCCCCATCGCCTTGTGGTCATAGCCGTGCGAGCCACCGCTCGCGAACGCGTCGCCCAGCCAGAAGCCGTGCTCGACCGCGATCGTATTGGCGATGTCGGAGAAGGTCGCGGTGCCCTTGTCGGCGGCGACGACGAAATAGGGATCCTCGCCGTCGAGGATCGTCACCCGCTCGGGGTGGACGACGGCGTTGTCGACTATGTTGTCGGTCACCGACAGCAGTGCGCGGATGAAGATGCGATAGCTTTCCGTCCCCTCCGCCAGCCAGGCCTTGCGGTCGGCGGGCGCGGGCAGCTGCTTGGGATAGAAGCCGCCCTTGGCGCCGGTCGGCACGATCACGGCGTTCTTGACGACCTGCGCCTTCATCAGCCCCAATATCTCGGTGCGGAAGTCGTCGCGGCGATCAGACCAGCGCAAGCCACCGCGCGCGATCGGGCCGCCACGCAGATGGATGCCCTCGATCCGCGGCGAATAGACCCAAATCTCGCGCCACGGACGCGGGGCGGGGAGATCGGGGACGCGCGCGGAATCGAGCTTGAATGCCAGCGCTTCGCCCGCCGCCGGGGCGAAGGCATTGGTGCGCAGGATCGCCTCGATCAGCCCGCGCATCCGGCGCAGGATGCGATCGTCGTCGATCGCGGCGACCGCGACCAATCCCTCGTCGATCGCGGCACGCGCCTCGTCGGCCTTCTTTTTCGAGCTGTGCTGCGGATCATGCTGCGCGTCGAACAGCGCGACGAAACCACGCGTCACCTCGGGCGCGCGCGCCATCGCGTCGGCGACCGTGACGAGCCCGTAATTGAGCCCGGTCTGGCGCAGATAGCGGAACCAGGCGCGCAACAGCACGACCGCGCGAGGCGCGAGGCCAAGGCTGACGATCAGCGCGTTGAACGCATCGGCCTCGGCATGGCCCTTGAGCACCTCGGCGATCGCATGTTCGGCGACCTCGGCGCGCGCGCGCAGCGCCGGCCCCGAACCGGCGGGCGCATCGAGCAGGAATTCGTGGATATGGCCGAGCTTGCCGCCATCGAGCGCGGTCGGCACTTCCTCGAGCACGACGAACCCGAAATCCTCGAGGACCGGGACGACGTCGGACAGCGGCACCAGCCCGCCGGTGCGATAGATTTTGAGATGAAGCCGGTCGTTCGCCTCGCCCGCTTGCGCATATAGGCGTGCGGCGCGATCGGCGTCGTCGTCGAGCGCGACCAGGCGGATGATATCGTCGGCCGCCTCGCCGGCATCCGAGCGGCCGCGATAGCCGGGCGGGAAGGCCGCGGCATGGCTCAGCGCAAGGCGCGCGGCGCGGCTCGCCCCGATCCGCTCGGCCAGAGCCGCCTCGACCGCAGGCGCCCAGCCGCGGAGCATCTGCTCGAGCCGCCGGTCGAGCGGTGCGGCGTCGGGGAATGCCGCGCCGAGCGTCACCGTATAGCGCAGCATCGCAAGCCCGCCGTCGCCAAGGTCGATCGCCCATGCGGTGACGACGCCACCCGCCGCCTCCGCCACCATCCGGCCGATCGCGTCGCGACGCGTCGTGGTCAGTTCGTCGCGCTGCAGCCAGACGAAGGCGAAGAGCTGGCGGCGCAGCACCTCCTCGATCAGCACCAGCTTGGGGCGCGGCCGGTCGGCGAGCGACATCGCGGTCAGCGCGACCTGCGTCAGCGCGTGCAGCGGGAAGGCAATGATCAGATCATGCGGCAGTTCGTGCAGAACGTGGCGCAGCGCCTTGCCGGCATGGCTCGCCGGATCGAAACCCAGCTGTTCCTCGAGGTCGGACAGGCGGCGACGCAGCAGCGGCACGCGGTCGGCGCGCATCGCGAGCGCGCCCGAGGTCCACAGGCCGGCATGGATGGCGAGGCCGGTGATGCGGCCCGCCTCGCGGCGTGGCAGCACGATCATGTCGAGCGGAACGCGGCGATGCACGGTCGACAGCCGATCCGCCTTGAGCAGAAGGGGCGCCTCGCGGCCGCCTTCGAACCAGGCGATCGCGGCGGTGCGCGCGGAATCGCTCCACAAAGCGGCATCGTCGGCGCGCAGGATACCCAGCATCCCCGTGCGCGCGCCCGCAGCGTCTTCCTCGACGAACCCGAGCAAGGTCATATTGCCGTCGAGGAACCAGCGCAGCAGCGCCGCGCCCTCGCCATCGGGCAATGTTGCGGTGCCGGTGCGCAGCGCCTGCTGCAGCATCGGCCAGTCCTCCACCGCGGCGCGAACGTCGCCGAGCACCTCGCCGAGGTCGTCGACCAGCGTGCGGCGATCCTTGGCGTCGGTCCGCTCGATCTCCATGTAGATGATCGATTCGCGGCGCTCGCCCTCGGTGCGCGGCGGGAACAGCGCGGTGAGCATGCCTGCCGGATCGCGCCGCACCGCGACGATCGGATGGAGCAGGCGGTGGACCGCAAGCCCGCGCGCCGCCAGCGTCGAGGCGACCGAGTCGACCAGGAAGGGCATGTCGTCGTTGACGATCGCCAGCCGCATCAGCCGCCGCCCGCCTTCGCCGCCGACCGATTCGAGCGCGAAGCTCGGCCGGCCCGCGGTGCGCTGCATCGCCGCCTCTGCAACGAAAGCGGCCGCCGAGCGGCATGCGGGCTCGTCGAAGCCGTCGGTTTCGCCGGGCAGCGCGCCCTGCGTCAGCACGGCCGCGATCTCGGCGACGAGCGGACCCGCCTCCGCCTGCGTACCGGAGGTCGTCTCGCTCGCCACAGATGCCGTCATTGCGCTTCCGCTCCTTACGCGGTCACACCCCTCAAGGGGGCCGATTGCGCGTCGCTATGCGCCCCTCGACAGCGCTTCTCAAGCGTTGCGGGCGCCGCGCAACGGCTGTGCGGATGCCGCCGGCCTAGCAATGTTTTGTTACGCGATCGCGCGCGATCAGTTCGTAATCTTACGGATCGCACGATCGACGAGGCTGGTCTCCTCGGGCACCGGCGCGATCACCGCGAGCCGGCCGTCGGGTTCGCGGCGCGCGAGCAGCAGAACGAATTCGCCGGCGTCGGAGGCAAGGTCGATCATCATCTGCGGCTCGACCTTGCGCAGCGCGGCGCGCGCGATCTCGGCATGGCTGGGCGGCGCGGAGGCGGGTTTGCGCGCGATCCGCTCGGCGGCGACCATCGCCTTCAGGCCGCCCGGCTGCATCTCGATATGGCCGGCGAGCGCCCCGGCGCCGAGCCCGATGCGCTGGGCATGCGCCAGCGTCGCTGCGAACTCGGTGGCGCGCGCCTTGTCGACGCCGACCCCGAAGACGAGCTTGATCACCGCCGTCATCGGTGCGCGCGGTTGTACCTTGATCGCGGCATCGGCGAGCAGTTCGGCATATTCCGACGGACGCAGCACGGCGAGCAACGAGAAGTCGTAGGCGAGACCCAGCGCGCGGTAGAGCGCCGCGCGGCTCTTGAGGCGTGCACCCTGCGCCGCCTCGGCCTGGTCGCGCGCGGCAGCGAGATGATCGGCAAGCGCGGCGTTGTGCCCCGGTGCCAGCGGCATCTCGGCATCGTCCGCCTCGGCATCCTCGGCCAGCGCGTCGAGCGTATCGAGCGTGTCGAGGCCGCCGCTCGGCCCGTCCGCCCATACCGCGGCGTCGGGCGCGGCGTCGATCGGCGCGAGCGCCGATCCGAGACGGGTCGGTGCCTCGGGCGCGAGCTCGGCGACCTCCTTCCAGTTGATCACGCCATAGACGAAGTCGATCATGTCGTCGTCCGACGAGAAGGGCATCAAAATCCCGCGATACATGGTGTTGAGCCCGCGCTGGCTGACGAATTCGGCCTCGAATCCGATCGGCGCGCGATTGGCGA
Organism: uncultured Sphingomonadaceae bacterium; assembly: GCA_903871605.1. Taxonomy (GTDB): domain Bacteria; phylum Pseudomonadota; class Alphaproteobacteria; order Sphingomonadales; family Sphingomonadaceae; genus Solisphingomonas. The sequence continues at coordinate 1,175 of CAIQHF010000010.1, read as the reverse complement.
TGATCTGGAGATAATGATCGGTCAGTCGCGACAGCAGCGATCGGCTCGGCACGTCGGCGATCGTGGCGGGTTCGAAATCGAGCCCGCATTCGCGGCGCAGCGCCGAGCCCAGGAAGGTGATCGCGGGATCCTCGCCGCCGGCGGTGAAGTCGAGCAGCACCGAGTGCGGCCCGAAATCGCCCGCCGACCGGGGATCGAGATCCTCGATCGATGGATAGGTTCGCGCGCCGAGCAGCGACACCCAGAAATTATAGGCGCGGACGTGCATGCGGCGCTCGTCGGTGCCGATCGAGGGCGCGCGATCGGCGACCGCCGCAGAGCCCTCGTAATCGGCCTCGGGCTCGATCGACCGCATTTCGTCCATTCGACGTATCCCACCCCATCGGCGGCGCATATGCCGCCCGCGACGATGATCATGGCGCCGCGATGGTTGAGATAGGGTAAACCGTGCAGAGCGGCTTGCGAGCCGCCGGCCCGACTGCTAGAGGCGCGCCACCGGCAGGCCGCTTTAGCTCAGCTGGTAGAGCATCGCATTCGTAATGCGGGGGTCACAGGTTCGAGTCCTGTAAGCGGCACCACCGTTTTTATCGTCCGATAACAATTAGTTAGCTGTCGGGACGCGGTCCGAATACGGCCTGAAGTCGGGCATTTTGCGAGGCGCCTTTCGCGCCGTGGAGCCGGGAGACTGGCGGTAGCGGCTCTGGGGCATGAAAAAAGGCCCCGGTCTCCCGGGGCCCATTTCCAAACTCCACTTATCTGTAGGCGGCGCGGTCAGGATATGCCGAGCATGGTCTTCTGCTGCGTCCAGCACGCCGGGATGTCGGCGGCGAGCAGCCTGGACGGTGTCAGCCGCGGCGGGTGACGCCCCTCGCTGATAGCTTCGACGATCTCGGGCGCAAGCCAGGCGACCCGCATCAGCCGGGTTGCGCGCGTGGTGCATTTGCCCATCCGAGTCGCGATCGCCTTCATCGATAGCTCGGGCGACCGCAGGGCAGCATCCTTGACCGCCCGCGCCTCGGCGAGCAGCGCGACCAACGTCTGGTCGCGAGCCGCCGCGACGCCGTCGTCTCCGGCGAGGACCAGCGTCACATCCTTGCCGTGGCGGACCCGGACGGCGGGCGCGACGATCACCATCGGCGCATCATCAGCCGGCCGACCAAGCCCGAGAGTCCGAT
>CAIQHF010000009.1 GCA_903871605.1 uncultured Sphingomonadaceae bacterium | reverse complement strand
CGCGGCTCGGCGGCCACCGGGCGGGGCTTGGGGGTCTCGACGCGCGGCGCGGAGACCGGCTCGCGCGCCGCGGCCGGCGGCGTCGCCTCGACGGGCGCCGGCGCGCTCTCGATCGTCGGCGCCGCGGCGGCCTCGTTGCCCTTCACCGGCGACGGCCGGCTTTCGAGCCCGAGCCGGTGCGCCTTGCCGATCACCGCGTTGCGGCTGACCCCGCCGAGCTCGTCGGCGATTTGGCTGGCGGTCTGCCCCTGGCCCCACAGGCTCCTGAGCTTGTCGATCCGCTCGTCGGTCCACGCCATCGTTCGTCTATGCTCCATCGTGCCTTGCGGGCGCCGCCGCGAGGGCATAGGTCGGCGTTCATGCTCGACCAGACCCCCGGCGCGTCGCCCGTTCATAAAATCTCCCCCCCGGGCGTGCCCGTGATCAAGCAGGTCAACTGGGGAGGATTGCGCACGCTCTATGTGAAGGAGGTGCGGCGTTTCTTCAAGGTCCAGCTGCAGACGGTATGGGCACCGGCGGTGACGACATTGCTCTATCTGGTGATCTTCACGGTCGCGCTTGGCGCACGCGCCGCGGTGCCGGTGGGCGATGCGACGGTCGCCTTCGCCGATTTCATCGCGCCCGGGCTGATCGTCATGGGGATGATGACCAACGCCTTCGCCAATTCGAGCTTCTCGCTTCTGGTCGGCAAGATGCAGGGCACGATCGTCGACTATCTGATGCCGCCGCTGTCGACCGGCGAGCTGCTCGCCGGGCTGGTCGGCGCGGCGGTGACGCGCGCCTTCCTGGTCGGCGGCGCGCTGTGGCTGGCGATGCTGCTGTGGCCCGGCGTGCATGTCGGCATGGCCAATCCGCTCGTCGTGCTGTGGTTCGGGCTGATGGGCGCGCTCCTGCTGTCGTTCCTGGGCGTGCTGACGTCGATCTGGGCGGACAAGTTCGATCATTCGGCGGCGGTCACCAACTTCGTCGTCCAGCCGCTCGCGCTGCTCTCGGGCACCTTCTATTCGATCAGCAGGCTCAAGCCCGCCTTCCAGGCGGTCAGCCATGCCAATCCGATCTTCTACGTGATCTCGGGCTTCCGCTCGGGCTTCCTCGGCGTCGCCGATTCGCCGGTCGCGTTCGGCGCGGTGCTGTTGCTGGCGATCAACCTCGTGATGGGCGCGCTCTGCTATGCGCTGCTCAGGAGCGGGTGGAAGATCAAGAACTGACGGTTCCCCGGCGAACGCCGGGGCCCAGGGTTTCAAGCGGCGCCTGCGCCTGCGGGCCGCGGGGTTGCGCTCGCCATACCCCGGCGCTAGAGCGCTTTCGTCAGGCGGCCGATGGGGCCGCCTTTTTGCGTTTCGACGCCGTGCCGCAAGGAGCCCAAAGCGATGACGATCACGCCCCTCATGCCGGTCTATCCGCGCTGTGGCGTGCGTCCGGTCCGCGGCGAGGGCGTGTATCTGATCGGCGAGGACGGCCAGCGCTATCTCGATTTCGCCGCCGGCATCGCGGTCAACATTCTCGGCCACGGCCACCCCGTGCTGACCCGGGCGATCCAGGACCAGGCCGCGACGCTGATGCACGTCTCCAATCTCTACGGTTCGCCGCAGGGCGAGGCGCTGGCGCAGCGGCTGGTCGACAACAGCTTCGCCGATACGGTCTTCTTCACCAATTCGGGCGCCGAAGCCGTCGAGTGCGCGATCAAGACCGCGCGGCGCTATCATTTCGCCAATGGCCATCCCGAGCGCTCGACGCTGATCTGTTTCAAGAGCGCGTTCCACGGGCGGACGATGGGCGCGATCTCTGCGACCGATCAGGACAAGATGCGCGTCGGCTTCGAGCCGCTCGCGCCGGGCTTCCGCTACGCGCCGTTCGACGATCTCGCCGCGGCCGAGGCCCTGATCGACGGCAGCACCGCGGGTTTCCTCGTCGAGCCGATCCAGGGCGAGGGCGGCATCCGCGTCGCCTCGCCCGAATTCCTCCAGGGGCTGCGCCGGCTTGCCGACGAGCATGGCCTGCTGTTGGTGCTCGACGAGGTCCAGTGCGGCTATGCGCGCACCGGCAGCTTCTTCGCGCACGAGCAGTATGACATCGTCCCCGATATCCTGACGACGGCCAAGGGCATCGGCGGCGGCTTCCCGCTGGGCGCGTGCCTCGCCACCGAGGAGGCCGCCAAGGGCATGGTGTTCGGCACGCACGGCTCGACCTATGGCGGCAACCCGCTGGCGATGGCGGCGGGGCAGGCGGTGCTCGACGTGATCCTCGAACCCGGCTTCATCGACGGCGTCAAGCAGACCGGCGAGCGGCTGCGCGCCTCGATCGAGCAGTTGATCCCCAATCATGACACGCTGTTCGAGAGCGTGCGCGGCAAGGGGCTGATGCTCGGCGTCAAGCTCAAGTCGGACAGCCGCGCGTTCGTCGCGCATGCGCGCGACAATCATCGGCTGCTGCTGGTCTCGGCGGGCGAGAATGTCGTTCGCATATTGCCGCCGCTGGTGATCGAGCAGGGGCATATCGACGAGTTCGTCGCGAAACTGTCCGAAGCGGCACGTACCTACGTGCCGGCGGCGGACGACTGATGTCCTGTTCCCCGGCGGAGGCCGGGGCCCAGCCCCAAGCAGATTATCCGCGCGGTAGCGCGGGCGTGCTCCCGCGCGCCTTCTCCGTTTAAGCTGGACCCCGGTCTGCGCCGGGGAACGGAAGGATTCGAAACGCCATGACCATCCGCCACTTCCTCGATCTGTCCGATGCCGGCGCCGCCGCGATCGCCGCGATGCTGACGGATGCCGCGGCGCGCAAGCAGGCGCGCGCGACCTGGCCCAAGGGCCGCGTCGATGCCGATGCCCCGCTTGCCGGGCGCACGCTGGCGATGATCTTCGAGAAGAATTCGACACGCACGCGCGTCTCGTTCGACATGGCGATGCGCCAGCTCGGCGGCACGACGCTGGTGATGGACGCGGGATCGATGCAGATCGGTCGCGGCGAGAGCATCGCCGATACCGCGCGCGTGCTGTCGCGCTATGTCGATGCGATCATGATCCGCACCGACGATCACGCCAAGATCGTCGAGATGGCGCATCATGCGACCGTACCGATCATCAACGGTCTCACCGACATGAGCCACCCCTGCCAGATCATGGCCGACATGCAGACCGTGATCGAGAAGCGCGGGTCGCTCGCGGGGTCGAAATGGGCGTGGCTGGGCGATGGCAATAATGTGCTGCACTCGATCGTCGAGGCGGGCAGCCTGATGGGCTTCGAGGTGGTCGCGGCCTGCCCCGAGGGTTATGATCCCGACCCGGACGTGATCGGTTCGGCGACCAATCGCGGGGCCAGGGTCAGCGTCGTGCGCGATGCGGCCGAAGCCGTGCAGGGCGCCGACATCGTCGTCACCGACACCTGGATCTCGATGGGCCAGAAGCATGCCGAAGCGAAGCTCGCGGCGATGATGCCCTATCAGGTGACCGGCGCGCTGATGGCGCAGGCCAAGCCGAGCGCCACCTTCCTCCACTGCCTCCCCGCGCACCGCGGCGAGGAGGTGGTCGACAGCGTCATCGACGGGCCGCAGTCGGCGATCTGGGACGAGGCCGAGAATCGGCTGCACGCGCAAAAGGCGGTGCTGCTGTGGTGCTTCGGGCTGATCTGAGGCGTGGGGTGGACATCGGCGGCACAGCTTCCGATATCGGTCTCAGATCGGCGCCAACCCCAAATCCCGTTCGTCCCGAGCGTAGTCGAGGGACATGCTTCGAGCGCACCGCCCCTCGCGCGGTGCCTCGACTTCGCTCGGCACGAACGGGTCCGGGGTTGGTGCGCGCAAGGATAGTCCATGGCCACGAATGACACTACCACCAGTCTCGACACCGCACTCGGCTTCACCATCGCCGCGCGCCACGCCCGCGGTCGCGTGGTGCGGCTGGGGCCGGCGCTCGACACGATCCTCGCCGCGCACGCCTATCCGCCCGTGCTCGCCCGGCTGCTCGCCGAGGCGCTGGTGCTGGCCGCGTTGCTCGGGTCGACGCTCAAGCATGCCGAGGGTCAGCTGACGCTGCAGGCGCAGACCAAGGGCGGCGTCGTCGACCTGCTCGTCGTCGACTATAAGGGTGGCGAGATGCGCGGCTATCTGCGCTTCGACGCCGACAAGCTGGCCAAGGCGCCGGCCGATCCGACGCTGTTCGCGCTGTTCGGCAAGGGCTATCTGGCGATCACCTTCGATCAGGCGCCGGCGGGCGGCGACCGCGCGGGGGAACGCTATCAGGGCATCGTGCCGCTCGAGGGCGGATCGCTCGCCGAGGCGACCGAGCATTATTTCGCGCAATCCGAGCAGATCCCGAGCCTCGTCCGCGTCGCGGTGCGCACGCTCGCCGACGGCCGCCATATCGCGGGCGGCTTTCTCGGCCAGCATCTGCCCGAGGGCGAGGAGGGGCGCGAGCGGCTGCATACCCGGCTCGATCATCCCGAATGGCAGCATGTCGAGGCGCTGGCGACGACGATCAGCCCCGAGGAGCTGACCGATCCCGCGCTGTCGCTCGAGGAACTGCTGTGGCGGCTGTTCAACGAGGAGGAAGTGCGTGCGCTCCCGCTCGGCATGCTCAGCCGCGGCTGTCGCTGCTCGCCCGACCATATCCGGAGCGTGATCGCGCGCTTCCCGGCCGACGAACGTGCCGCGATGGCCGACGAGCACGGCGTCGTCCATGTCGACTGCGAGTTCTGCGCGCGCAGCTTCCCCGTGGCGCTGCCCGCCTGATGCGCGCTTGCACCGGCGCGAGCGCAGGACTAGCGCGCAGACCATGACCGACCCGAACCGAACCGCCCGACCCAAGGCCGTCGTGCTGCTTTCCGGCGGCCTCGACTCGATGGTCGCCGCGGCGCTCGCGCAGGAGGCGGGCTACGGCTTGCTCGCGCTCACCGTGAACTACAACCAGCGTCATCTCGTCGAGCTAGCCTCGGCGCGGCAGATCGCCGCCGCGCTGGGCGCCGAGCGGCATGTCGTGCTGCCGATCGACCTGCGCGCGTTCGGCGGCTCGTCGCTCACCGCCGACATCGACGTGCCCAAGGCGGGCGCGGGGCTCGACGGCGAGGCCGATCCGGGCATCCCGGTCACCTATGTGCCCGCGCGCAACACGATCTTCCTGTCGCTCGCGCTCGGCTGGGCGGAGGCGGACGGCGCGCGCGACCTGTTCCTGGGCATCAACGCGCTCGATTATTCGGGCTACCCCGATTGCCGCCCGGCGTTCGTCGCGGCGTTCGAGACGCTCGCCGCGGTCGCGACCAAGGCGGGGGTCGAGGGCGACCGCTTCACGGTCCACGCGCCGCTGCTCGCGATGACCAAGGCGGATATCGTGCGCGAGGCGGCGCGGCTCGGGCTCGACGCGGGGATGAGCTGGTCCTGCTACGATCCGCAGGGCGGCGATCATTGCGGTCTGTGCGACAGCTGCCGGCTGCGCCATCGCGGCTTCGAGGAGGCGGGGCTGCCCGATCCGACGCGCTACGCGACGCATCCCGCCACGCCATGAGCTACGCGGTCAAGGAGATCTTCCTGACGCTGCAGGGCGAGGGGCTCAATGTCGGCCGTCGCGCGGTGTTCCTGCGCTTTTCCGGCTGCAATCTGTGGACCGGCCGCGAGCAGGACCGCGCGACTGCGACCTGCACCTTCTGCGACACCGATTTCGTCGGCATGGATGGCAGCGAGGGCGGCCGCTACGCCGATGCCGCAGCGCTTGCCGCCAAGGTCGCCTGGCTGTGGGGCGAGACGCAAGGCGCGCGGAAATTCGTCGTGATGACCGGCGGCGAGCCGATGCTCCAGGTCGACGCGCCGCTGATCGACGCGCTGCACGCGGAAGGATTCGAGATCGCGATCGAGACCAACGGCACGCTGCCCGTGCCGCGCAGCATCGACTGGATCACGGTCAGCCCCAAGGCGGGGAGCGAGGTCGTCCAGCGCTGGGGCGACGAGCTCAAGCTGGTCTGGCCGCAGCCGGGGATCGATCCCGCGGCGCTCGCACAGTGGGACTTTTCGCATCGTCTGCTGCAGCCGCTCGACAGCCCCGCGCGCGACGCGCATCGCGATGCGGCGATCGACTATGTCGTGGCGCATCCGGCGTGGCGGCTGTCGATCCAGACGCACAAGCTGGTCGGGATCCGCTGAGGCTTCCACCTCCCGTTCGCGCCGAGGTTCGCGCCGAGCGCAGACGACGTGCGGCAGGCGGCGTGTAGCCTTCGGCGGCGCTCAGGCCGAACGGATGTGGGGAAGGCGCCCGAAGCGCAACGAGCGGCGTCGCGCGGTGGCGACCTTTACAGGCACTTCTTCTTGATCTCGCCCTTGCGATCGAAGCAGCTCGGCGGCAGCGCGGGGACGTCGTTTTCGGCGAATTGCGGCTGCGACGGCGGCGTGTTGACCAGGTCAGAGGTCGGCACGAGGCTGTTGCGCAGCTCGCGCAGGCGGTTGCGCGCGACGGTCTGCAGCGCGCCCTTGGGGGTCATCAGCGCGGCCTGGCCGATCCGCGACGCGGTCTGGCAGAAGCCGACCTGCGCGAACACCGACGAGAAGCTGCTGTAGGTGCGCGTATTGTAGCTGTCGAACGCCGCGGCGATCGCGCTGGCGCTGGTGCCCTTGGCGGCGGTGCGCTTGAAATAGGTCTGGAGCAGCTTGTAGTCGGTCGCCAGCTCCTTCGCATGGTGCGTGATCAGCTGGTTATAGGTGTCGACCGTCATCAGCGAGGGCGCGAACTGGCATTGCAGCGCGGCGAAGTTGAGCCCCGCGCGCATGGTCCAGACGATCTCGGCATTGAGCTCGGCGGGGGTCGCGCCGGGCAACGGGATCATCACGCCGGCCTCGTTGCCCTGGACGGGAGGACCGCGGAAATCAGGCGTCTTCCAGAAGAGCTGGGCCGAAGCCGGCGCCGAAGCCGCCAGCGTGAGACCGAAAATCGCCGCCGCGACGCGGCGCGAACCGAACAGCATGAATACCCTCTCCGACACGCCCCATGGGCAAACGCGACGGCCGCATCGATAGCCGCACCGCCTGCATGCAGCCTTAACCGATCCGGGCGAGGCTGCAAGCCGCGGCCGCATCCTCGTCCCCTTGTCGCCGCGAAAACGAGCCCAAGCGAATCATGCGCTCGTCGACCTGCATGCGCCGGCCGGCATGCAACCGCCACGCAAAGGGCCGCCCGGTCGCCCGGACGGCCCTGCGAGGCTGGCACGAAGCGCAGCGGGTCGCCTACATCTGGTTGGCGGGCGTCGTTGCGTTCGACATCATGTCGTTGCCCGCCATCATCCCGTTGTCGGCGGTCATGCCGCTATTGCCCATCGAATCGGTCGCGCTCATGTCGTTGGTCATGCCGGCCGACGAATCCATCGTGTTGAGGTCGGTCATGTTGGTGTCGGCGGTGTTCGCGGTGTCGTCGGTCTTGTGACAGGCCGAGACGGCGATTGCCGCGCCGACGATCATCGACGAGGTCATCAGCTTGGTGAAGAGAGTGCGCATAGGGTGCTCCTGCCAGATGTTGGGCCGCGATTATTGGTCCGTTGAACAAACCACGGAATCGTAAGCGTCGAGCCCGGCTGCCTCATGCGCGTTGCGGCACGGTCACCAGCGCGGACAGGAAAGAATCAAAACGATTTCGCAGCGCGTCGTCAAACTGTTTCATGTCGGAAACCGTTCCCAGCCTGGCGAGGCTGGTGACGCCGAAGTCGGCGAGGCCGCACGGCACGATCCCGCCGAAATGCGTCAGATCGGGGTCGATATTGATCGAAAAGCCGTGCAGCGTCACCCAGCGCCGGACGCGCACGCCGATCGCGCCGACCTTGGCTTCGCCGCCGCGATCGCCGTCCGCCTGGTCGACCCAGATGCCGACGCGGCCCGGCGCGACATGCGCGGCGACGCCCAGCTCGCCGAGCGTCGCGATCAACCACGCCTCGAGCGCATGGACGAACCGGCGCACGTCGCGGCCGCGCTTGTCGAGGTCGAGCATCAGATAGCCGACGCGCTGGCCGGGGCCATGATAGGTGTAGCGCCCGCCGCGACCGGCGGTGTGGACGGGGAAGCGATCGGGCACGACCAGCTCGGCCGGATCGGCGCTGGTCCCCGCGGTATAGAGCGGCGGATGCTCGAGCAGCCAGACCAGCTCGCGCGCGCCCTCGGCGCGGATCGCGGTGGCGCGCGCCTCCATCGCGGCGAGCGTCTCGGCATAGGGCTGCAGGCCGTCGGATACGCGCCATTCGATATCGTCGTGGGACATGGCGCTGCAGATGGCGCGGGAGCATCGCGGGATCAAGCGCGCTTGGCGCGACGCTGCGGCGTGCTAGAGGGGCGGATATGAAGCACAGGATCAGGATTTCGCTGGGGACGGTCTGGGAGACCACGGTCGCGTTCGTCCGCGCCGAGTCGCCGCTCTTGGCCCCGCTCGCCCTGCTCGGCTTCGGCCTGCCGACGGTCGCGATGCTGCTCGCGGTGCCGATCGACGCGGCCGAGGCGGGCATCCTCAAGCCCGGCCCGTGGATGGCGTGGCTGCTGCCCTGCGGGCTGGTCAGCATGCTCGGGTCGATCGCGGTGTCGGCGCTGGTGCTGACGCCCGGGATCAGCGTGCGCGAGAGCATCGGCGTCGCGATCGCCCGGCTTCCCGCGGCGCTCGGCCTGCTGCTGCTCTATGTCGGCCTGCAGGTGGCGCTGGCGGTGCCGCTCGCGCTCGCGACGATGATCGACCTGCGCGCCTCGGGCGGGACGGGCCCGTTCGCGATGACGATCAACCTCGCCGATATCGCGGTGACGATCTGGCTGTTCGTGCGCGTCCTGCCGATCTGGGCGGTGCTCGCCGATCGGCCGCAAAGCGCCTGGGCGGCGGTGCGCACCGCGTTCCGGCTGACGCGCGGCTGCTATGCGCGGCTGCTCGCGCTGCGCATCGTGATGGCGGTCGCCGCGACGATCGCGATGGTCGTGCTGCTCGTCCCGATCGGTGCCATCGCGCAGCTGATCGGGATGGCGACGGGCAATGTCGTGGTCTCGGCGATGCTGTCCTTCGTCGCGACCGGGATGGTGATCGCCGCCGTCATCGGGCTGTGGACGGTCTATGTCGCGCGGCTCTACCGCGCGCTCGAGCTCGCGGCGGGCGCGCCCAGCAGCGGGATCTGAGGCGCCGCCTCGGGGGGCAGGATTCCGGCCAGCCGCGGATCGGCGAACGTCTCGACCGCGCGTGCGAACGGCACGAAGCCCTGCGCGCGATAGAAGCCGAGCGCGGCGGGATGATCGAGCGTGCAGGTGTGCACCCACAATCGCGCGATCCCCTTGCGCCAGCCGAGTGCCAGCGCCTGCGCCATCAGCCAGCGTCCCTCGCCCTTGCCGGTGAGCTCTGGAACGAGCCCGAAGAAGGAGAGCTCACACGTCCCGGCCTCGCGGAAATCGAGCTCGAGCAGACCGATCTCGATGCCCCGGCGATCGGTGACCGCATAGATTTCGATACCCGCGTCGTGGATGATCGCGGCCAGCGTCGCATCGTCCATCACCAGCCGCGAGAACCACAGCCAGGGCGCGCCGACGCGGCGAAACAGCGTGCGGTAGCGTTCGGGGGAAGGCTCGCGCCAGCGATCCAGACGAAGCTGTAGCTGCGACGACGGGGCGGGGCGGGGCTTCGGCCGCTCGATCATCTGCAGCGAGGTGACGATCGTGGCGATCTGCCCGTCGGGGACGCGGGTGAGGCTCATTGCGCCTGACCCCCCGGAGACAGCCGGACAACGGTCAGCCGCATCCCGATGCGTGCGCTCACTCCCATATTGCCCTCGGCGGCAGGCTCATCAGGATCGCGTCGACATTGCCGCCGGTCTTGAGACCGAACGCGGTGCCGCGGTCATAGACGAGGTTGAATTCGGCATAGCGGCCGCGCCAGGCGAGCATCTGCCGCTCCTCGTCGGCGGTGAAGCGCGTATCGCGGCGACGCCGGACGATGTCGGGATAGACCGCCAGAAACGCCTCGCCGACCGCGCGGGTGAAGGCGAAGGCGGGCTCGAACGCGTCGCCCTCGGCATCGAGATGGTCGTAGAAGATTCCGCCGACGCCGCGCTGCACGCCGCGGTGCGGAATCGCGAAATAGTCTTCGGCCCACTTCGCATAGCGCGGATAGTCGCCGACCGGGGCATGGGCGTCGCAGGCGGCGCGCAAGGCGGCGTGGAAGTCGGCGCTGTCCTGCGGATAGGGGATGGGCGGGTTGAGATCGGCGCCCCCGCCGAACCAGCGCCTGGCGGTCGACAGGAAGCGCGTGTTCATATGCACCGCGGGCGCATGCGGATTGGCGAGGTGCGCGACCAGGCTGATCCCGGTCGCGAGGAAATGCGGATTGTCGCCCGCGCCGTGGATCGTCCTGGCGAAATCGGGCGAGAAGGCGCCGCCGACGGTCGAGACGTTGACGCCGACCTTTTCGAACACGCGGCCCTTCATCACCCCGCGCACGCCGCCGCCGCCGGCGCCCGACGGATCATCGTCGCGGTTCCACGGCGTATAGACGAAGCCGGCATCCGATCCGGCCTCGCGCTCGATCGCCTCGAAGCGCGCGCAGATGCGGTCGCGCAGGCTCTCGAACCAGTCGCGTGCGGCGGTCTGTTGCGCGTCGAGCGGTGTCATGCGGGCCAGTCTCCGGTCTGTCTGAGCGCCTCGCCCGTCGCCATCGCCACGGCGATCGCCAGGTTGAGCGACCGCGCATCGGCCGCGATCGGGATGCGCAGCCGCTGTGCCGCGGCGTCGTGGACGTGGCGCGGCGCGCCCGCGCCCTCCGATCCGAACAGCAGCACGTCGTCGGGCGCGAAACGTGCGTCGGGCAGGCGGATGTCGCCCGCGGTGGTGAACAGCATCAGCCGCGCCGGCGTCGCCTCGCGGAACGCCCGCCAATCGGCATGGCGGGTCACCGCGGCGCGCTCGGCATAGTCCATTCCGGCACGCGCCATCGCGCGGTCGGCAAACGCAAAACCGCACGGCTCGATCACGTCGACGGCGATCCCCAGGCAGGCGGCGAGGCGCAGGATCGTACCGACGTTTCCGGCGATCTCGGGCTGGTGGAGGGCGATCCGCATCGCATTGCCGCTAGGCCAAAGCGGGGCCGTTTCGCAAGCGCGACAAAATCGAGGTTGGCAAAGCCGCGAAACCGACGCTATCACGCCCGCAGCAAGCCCCGGGGACATGGGGCGTGTCGTATCTGCTTTGGGGGGCTTCGCGACCAATCGTGCCGGCTCCTCGGGCGAACGCTTTATCCGTTTGACTGCCGAGGGCTGAGTGCATGGCGACGCTTGAGACCACCGACGACCCCAACCAGAGGCCTCCGGTGATCGGCGCCGCGCATGACGAGGGCCAGGGCGCGCGTCGGCGCGACTTCCTCAACATCGCGGCGGTGAGCTTCGCCGGCGTCGGCGCGGCGGCGGTGCTGATCCCGCTGGTCAACCAGATGAACCCGTCGGCCGACGTGCTCGCGCTCGCCGCGATCGAGGTCGATCTCGCCAAGATCCTGCCGGGCTCGGGCATCAAGGTCGCGTGGCGCAAGCAACCGGTGTTCGTCCGCTCGCTGATGCCCGCCGAGATCGCCGAGGCCAAGGCGGTGCCCGTCGCGTCGCTGCGCGATCCGCAGACGCTCGAGGAGCGGACCAAGCCCGGCCACGAGAATTGGCTGATCACGATGGCGGTCTGCACGCATCTCGGCTGCGTCCCGCTCGGCATCACGCCGACCGAGAGCCGCGGTCAATATGGCGGCTATTTCTGCCCGTGCCATGGTTCGCAATATGATACGGCGGGCCGCATCCGCGCCGGGCCGGCGCCGAAGAATCTCGTCGTGCCGGATTACAGCTTCAAATCCGCGACCACCGTGCAGATCGGGTGAGGGACTAACCGATGAGCTTTCCCTGGGCCGCGCATTATGCGCCGAAAAACCCGTTCATGCGCTGGATGGACGAGAAGCTGCCATTGCCGCGGCTCGTCTATAATGCGGTCGGCGCGGGCTATCCGGTGCCGCGCAACCTCAATTATTTCTGGAATTTCGGCGTGCTCGCCGGGGCGGCGCTGGGCATCCAGATCATCACCGGCGTGATTCTCGCGATGCACTATGCCGCCAACGGCACGGTCGCGTTCGACAGCGTCGAGCACATCATGCGCGACGTCAATTCGGGCTGGCTGCTGCGCTATGCGCACGCCAATGGCGCGAGCTTCTTCTTCATCGTCGTCTACATGCACATCTTCCGCGGGCTCTATTACGGATCCTACAAGGCGCCGCGCGAGATGGTGTGGCTCTTGGGCGTCGTGATCTTCCTGCTGATGATGGCGACCGCCTTCATGGGCTATGTCCTCCCCTGGGGGCAGATGAGCTTCTGGGGCGCGCAGGTGATCACCGGATTCTTCTCGGCGATCCCGATCGTCGGCGAGCCGATCCGGATGTGGCTGCTCGGCGGCTTCGCGCCCGATAACGACGCGCTCAACCGCTTCTTCTCGCTCCACTATCTGCTGCCGTTCGTGATCGCGGCGGTGATCGTCCTGCACATCTGGGCGCTGCATCTGCCCGGCTCGAACAACCCGACCGGCGTCGCGGTGCAGGGCCCCGAGGACACCGTGCCCTTCCATCCCTATTACACCGCCAAGGACGGGTTCGGGCTCGGCGTGTTCCTGATCTGCTTCTCGCTGATGGTGTTCTTCGCACCCAATGCGCTGGGGCATCCGGACAATTACATCCCGGCCAACCCGCTCTCGACGCCTGCGCACATCGTCCCCGAATGGTATTTCCTGCCCTTTTACGCGATCCTCAAATCCTTCACCGCCAATTTCCTCGGCGTGCCGGCGAAGCTGTGGGGCGTGATGGCGATGTTCGGCGCGATCCTGCTGCTGTTCTTCCTGCCGTGGATCGATCGTTCGCCGATCCGCTCGGGCAATTACCGGCCGGTGTACAAGAAGCTGTTCTGGGTGCTCGTCGCCGACGTGCTGCTGCTCGGCTATCTCGGCCAGGCCGAGGTGACGCCGACCGTGGTGCTGCTCAGCCAGCTCTGCGCCGGCTATTATTTCGCGCACTTCCTGATCCTCATCCCGCTGATCGCGAAGTTCGAGACCCCCTTGCCGCTGCCCAACTCGATCAGCGAATCGGTGTTGCACGGGGAGGCTGCCGAGGCGGCCCCCTATGGCACCGCGACCGCCTGATCCCAGGGAGACGAACCGCACATGCTTCGCTTTTTCGCCCCCTGGATCGCGCCGCTGGTCGGCGCCCTTTTCGTCTGCTCGCTGCTGTGGGCCGTGGTGATGTCGCCGCACGCGCCGGCGATCCACCTCGCCTCTGAGGAGTTCCACCTCCAGCCCAAGGCGATCCACTACAGCTTCGAGGGGCCGCTTGGCCGCTACGACAACCAGCAGCTGCAGCGCGGCTTCCAGGTCTATAAGGAGGTCTGCTCGGCCTGCCACTCGATGCGGCTGGTCGCGTTCCGCGATCTCGAGCAGATCGGCTTCAACAAGCCCGAGGTGAAGGCGCTGGCCAAGGGCTGGGCGACCGAGACGCCGTCGCTCAACCCCGACACGGGCGAGGCGGCAACGCGCAAGTCGCTGCCGTCGGACTATCTGCCGGGGCCCTATCCCAACGAGATCGCCGCGCGCGCGGGCAACAACAACGCGTTGCCGCCGGACATGAGCCTGCTCGCCAAGGCGCGCGAGGGCGGCCCCGCCTATATCGCGTCGCTGGTCACCGGCTATGCCGACGTGCCCGCCGATCTCAAGAAGAAGTTCCCCGACTTCAACGTTCCGCCGGGGCTGCACTACAACCCCTATTTCGCCAACCTCAACATCGCGATGCCGCCGCCGCTGACCAGCGACGGGCAGGTGACCTATGCCGACGGCACCAAGGCGACGCGGATGCAGATGGCGACCGACGTCTCCGCCTTCTTGATGTGGGCCGCCGAGCCCAAGCTCGAGAACCGCAAGCGCACGGGCATCGCGGTGGTCGGCTATCTGGTGATCGCGACGTTGCTGGCGTTCGCGGCGTACCGCAACATCTGGCACGGCAAGAAGCACTGAGCGCGCCGCGCTGAACGAGAAGGGCCGGGCGTCGCGAGGCGTGCCGGCCCTTTCTTTATAAATACCAACAGCCGTCGTGCTGAGCGCGGTCGAAGCATAGCCCTCAGATCGCTCAAACTCCGTTCGGCCTGAGCGCAGTCGAAGGCTACGCGCTACGATAGCGCCGTGGCAGCCCTTCGACGTCCGGGCTTCGACTGCGCTCAGCCCTGCTCAGGGCGAACGGGTGGGGGGATGCGTGAAAGCCGCTTTTCTTTCGCGCGCCGCCCTGCGATGCACCGCCACATGACCGACGCCAACACCGATCTCGCCCAGCTGATCCGCACGATCCCGGATTTCCCCAAGCCGGGCATCCAGTTCCGCGACATCACCACGCTGCTGCTCGATCCGGCCGGTTTCGCGACCTCGGTCGCGCGGCTGGCGGCGGCGGCGCCCGCCGACATCGATCTGGTCGCCGGGATCGAGGCGCGGGGCTTCATCTTCTCGTCGGCAATGGCGCACCAGCTCGCGCGCGGGCTGGTGCTGATCCGCAAGACGGGCAAGCTGCCCGGTGCCACGGTCGGCGTCGACTATGCGCTCGAATATGGCACCGACCGCGTCGAGATGCATGCCGACGCCTGCGTGCCGGGCCACAAGGTGCTGCTCGTCGACGATCTGATCGCCACCGGCGGCACCGCGCTCGCCGCGGTCCGCTTGCTGCGCGAGGCGGGCGCCGAGGTGGTCGGCGCGAGCTTCGTGATCGACCTCCCCGATCTCGGCGGCGCCGACCTGCTCCGCGCCGAGGGCATCGCCGTGACGACGCTGGTCAGCTACGCGGGGCACTGACCGCAGCGGCGGATTGTGTTTGCAGTTGCTGGAATATGCTTAGCCGGTCGGACACCTGCCAATGGCCGGCAATCCGGCCGCTTTCGTCGAAATCATAGACGGTCAGTCCCGACATCACGAGCGGTTGGCCGGTCGCCGGAAATCCCGGAATGTCGCCGCGGTGCGTCGCGGTCCAGGTCCACGCCACCGCGACCTTGCCGTCGTCCTCGAGCAGCGACTGGATATGGAAGCGCTGATCGGGAAAGGGCGCGCGCGACTGGGCGACGCGCGCCTTGAACTCCTCGCGGTCGAGCGTCCGGCCTTCCCACGGATCGCCCGGGTCGTGACGAACGACATAGGTGTCGGCGCAATAATCGTCGCAGGCCTTGATCCGGCCTTCCGACCAGACCTCGTCGAGAAAAGCCGCCAGGCGCCGCTTGCGATCCCCGAACGTCATGCCGCCTGGCCCCGTCGCCGATACAGCGCGATCGGCTCCTGCGTCAGCACCGGCTGGTCATGCTGGTTGAACACGGTCATCCGGCTCTTGACCGATCCCATGTGCGGCTGGCTGCGCGACGGGGTGACCGCGAGCACCTCGGTCTCGCAGCGCAGCACGTCGCCGGGATAGACGGGGCGCAACCAGCGCAGCGCGTCGATCCCCACCGCGCCCAGCCCGCCGCTGTCGTCGCCATCCTCGGCATCGATCTCCTGCTGGCGCTTGACCACCATCGCCATCGTCATCGCGCAGGTATGCCAGCCGCTCGCCGCGATCCGCTTGAAATGCGTCTTGGCGGCGGCCGCATCGTCGAGATGGAAGGGTTGCGGGTCATAGGCGCCGGCGAACGCCACCACCTCGTCGTGCGTCACCTCGTAACGACCGAAACCGACGCGATCACCGACCGCGAAATCCTCCAACCAGGGCATGGCGCTCTCCTCGCTCGCTTCGGTAGCACATCGCTACCAATCGCCAAGCGGGAACGAAGCGCCGCATCGGGCTGTTATCGCGGCGTAACGACAAGGGAGAGTGACATATGTCGGACTATCGCAACACCGATGCCGAACCGGCCACGCATACCACGACCGTGATCGAGAAGGGTGGCAGCGGTGGCACGGTGCTGATCGCGATCGTGCTGCTGCTCGCGGTGCTGATCGGCGGCTGGTATCTCTATACGACGGGCAATGCCAAGAGCAGCAAGGACACCGCGATCGCGGGCGCGGCGGACAGCGTCTCGCATGCCGCGGACAAGGTCGGCTCGGCGGCGGACAATTCGCACTGAGCGTTTGCCCACCCTCCGTTCGTACTGAGCGCCGTCGAAGTCCGTGTTACAGGCGCGACGCTTGCAGCCTGTCCCGTTCGACTGCCTTGCAGGCGCTCGGGACAGGCTTCGACGTCGCTCAGGACGAACGGCTAGGGTGTTACACGTTGAAGCGGAACAGCAGCACGTCGCCGTCGTGGACGACATACTCCTTGCCTTCGGAGCGCAGCTTGCCCGCGTCGCGCGCGCCGGTCTCGCCGCCGCAGGCGACATAATCGTCAAAGGCGATCGTCTCGGCGCGGATGAAGCCGCGCTCGAAGTCCGAATGGATCACGCCCGCCGCCTGCGGCGCCTTGCTGCCCTTGGGCAGCGTCCAGGCGCGCGTCTCCTTGGGGCCGCAGGTGAAGAAGGTGATCAGGTGGAGCAGTTCGTAGCCCGCGCGGATCACGCGCGCGAGGCCGGTCTCCGCCAGCCCTAGATCGGAGAGGAACTCGACGCGGTCCTCGGGCGCCATCGTCGCGATCTCGGCCTCGATCGCCGCCGACACCACGACCGCCTGCGCGCCCTCGACCTTGGCCTTGTCGAACACGCGCGCCGACAGCGCATTGCCCTCGGCAGCCGACGCCTCCTCGACATTGCAGACATAGAGAACGGGCTTGCCGGTGAGCAGCTGCGCCTGGTCGAACCAGGCGATCTCCTCGGGATCGCTCGGGCGGCCGAGCCGCGCCGGCTTGCCCTCGCGCAGCAGCTCGAGCACCGGCGAGAGCACGCCGAACTGCGCCTTCGCCTCCTTGTCGCCCTGCTGCGCCTTCTTGCCGAGATTGGGCACGCGGCGCTCGAGGCTTTCGAGGTCGGCGAGCATCAGCTCGGTCTCGACCGTCTCGGCGTCGGCGATCGGATCGACCTTGCCCTCGACATGCGTGACGTCGCCATCCTCGAAGCAGCGCAGCACATGGACGATCGCGTCGACCTCGCGGATGTTGGCGAGGAACTGGTTGCCAAGGCCCTCGCCCTTCGACGCGCCGCGCACGAGGCCGGCGATGTCGACGAAGCCGAGCTGCGTCTCGATGATCTTGGCCGAGCCTGCGATGCTCGCCAGCTTGTCGGCGCGCGGATCGGGGACGGCGACCTGGCCGACATTGGGCTCGATCGTGCAGAACGGATAATTGGCGGCCTGCGCCGCGGCCGTCTCGGTCAGCGCGTTGAAGAGGGTGGACTTGCCGACATTGGGCAGGCCGACGATGCCGCAGCGGAAACCCATTTCGTATGAACCTTGGATCGTGTCAGGGGCGGGCGGTCGCCCGGTCGGGAGCGCAGATAGCGGGTGTGCGGGCGGTTTGCCAGCGCGGGAAAGGCGGAGGCGTTCGCGTTGCTGCTTCTTCGTCATCCCGGACGTGATCCGGGATCCAGAGCTTCGGGCGCACCGTGCGAAGCTCTGGATCCTGACGTTCGTCAGGATGACGATAGTTGGTGGATACCGGCACGGCAGCTTCATGGCGATCCTGTATGGAAAGCTGCCGTTGCGACCTGTAATGTAGGAACGGGCGGCAAGCATCGTAGCTGACCGCATAAAGGGGCGTGTATGCTAAAGGTGGATAGCGGACGGGTAAACGATCCGATCGCAATATCGCCGATTGATCTCGCTGACGCCTGCTCCAAGACGGGGCCATTGGTTGTCCAGTTCAGCCGAGCAGACGCGTATACTCCAAAGCTGTTGGCTTCTTTGAATGAGGCATGCGCGTTATCGAAAGAACTCCTTCAAGTCCGTTTTTACGGACACTATGGAAGTCATTTCGACGCCACGATTCTGCGTCATCTTCCAGACGTTCGTGACCTCGCTCTCGATTGCCTCACCGGGATTGCACACGAAGACGAAGTAGGCCGACTCCATAATCTGAAGCGCCTTAGCTTTGGGGTTTTCGAATTTGATCGGCCCGAGTTTCTCAAAACGATCGAGCTTGGGCGGCTGGAAAGGCTGATACTGATTGAGACCCGAAAGCGAAACTTCGACCTCAATGCATTGGCAGGATGCAGATCGCTGATAGAACTGTTTATCAATGGGCACTCGAAGGGCATAAAGGCTATCGCGAGCTTACCGCATTTGCGAAAGCTGAGCTTAGGGGCTTATGCGAAAATCCTGCGAGTACGCGCGTTGAGCACGCTCGGTGACCTGTCCCGTTTTCCGTCGTTGTCAGCCCTGCGCGTGGAAGATCAGTTGCAACTGGTCCGACAGGATTTGACGGGGGCGAGCTTGGAGCGGCTGTGGCTTTATAACTGCAAGAGGTTGGCCGAGCTCCCGGGGTTAGACAGGCAGGAGCGGCTCAGGGAGTTTCGCGTCAGTCGTGGCCCTTGACATGAACGCGTTGCGCGATCGGGATTGGCCGCACACCGCAATTTCTATCAATCTGTTTTCTGGAAACAAAAAGTGGAACGATGAGGCCAGTGCTCAGCTAACCGGGCGAGGGTTAGGCCAGAAGGGCGACCTCTGGCCGTAACTGTATTGGTAAAGGGCGGCAACCATTTGGCGCGACGTCCGGTTTCAGGCATCGTTTCCCAGTGCTAAATGGCCAGGTTTGGGCGAAACCAGCCGTCACCATCTCGCCTTTCGACAAAAGCAACCATATAGGTTATACGCCGCAACCGTCCGAACCGCTCGTCTGACGAGGTGGCGGCGCGGGCGGGATGGGGCGGGGGTGCGATCCACCGTCCGAGCGGCCGGCGCGCTGGCATTCGGAGGGATGTCCTTGCATCGACACGTCAACCAGGCCAGCACCTGCTTGTCACCCCCGTGCCACGAGGGGCCCGGCACATAACCAGGTGTCCGCCACAGCGGGAAGCCCGCCACCGGCACGATGGTCGTCCTTCTATGGGCACCGCCGGAAGAGGCAGGCAGGCCCAGAGCGGGGGAGACCACAAGCCCGCAAACCCTCCGTATGCACGAGGCACGCGAGGGCGCCGGTCGCTTCTCTCGACATGCCGCAACCGCGGGATCGGTGCGTCCGCAAATCCAACACGCAACGCGTCTTCGGCGAACGGCGGGGCCCGGGCCGCACCTCGGCGCAGATACGCCGAGCTTGCCATGCACGCCGGGCCTGGGCCCCGGCTTTCGCCGGGGAACGGCACGGTCGCCGGGGAACGGCACGGTCGCCGGGGACGGGCCGGCCGCCGGCCGCCGGCCTCGGCATGGTCGGAAGCGGTCGGTTCAAAGCGATCCTCAGATGCGGTACAGCCACGACGAACCGTCTTCGTCGAAGGAGCATCGCCCGATGACCGTGCCCCTGCCGCTCGCCGCGCTGCCGTGGTCGAGCACCGCGACCGCGACCGCGGCCGCCGCCGCGTCCATGTCCGCCGCTCGGGCCGCGGCATGAGCAACGTCCCCGTCGAGGCCGGGATCGACGACGTCCACGCGCATCCCCGCCACACCGGGCATCGCCGGTTCGATCTGGTCATGGCGATCTGCGCGATCTTCATTTCGGCGGTGTCGCTGGTCGTCGCGATCGAGCATGGCCGCACCGAGCGCGATCTGGTCGCGGCGAACAGCTGGCCCTTCCTGCGCGAGGATGTCACCAACGGTGCCGGATCGGGCAAGGATATCGCGTTCGGCGTCTCCAATGGCGGCGTCGGCCCCGCCAAGATCAAGAGCTTCGAGATCAGTCTCGACGGCCGCCCGGTCGCCTCGCCGGCCGACCTGTTGGCGGCGTGCTGCGGGCTGCCGCGCGACGCCGAGGGGATCAAGCGGATGCTGCCCCATGGCGCCGCGAACATGTCGATGGTCGATGGTACCGTGCTGCGGCCGGGTGAGGTCAACGACGTGCTGACGATCGCGCAGGCGAAGGCCGATCCGGGGTTGTTCGCCAGGCTCGATGCGAGCCTGCTGCGATTGACCTTCAAGGTCTGCTATTGCTCGGTGCTCGATCAATGCTGGACCGGGACGCTCGTCGGCACCGACGCGACCCCGATCAGGGTCTGCCCCCCGCCCGCGCATCCCTACGACTTCAACGGCTATCCTAAGGCTGCAGCCGCAACGCGACCTCGCTCATGAAGCGCGCATCCTCGCGCGCCGCCAACCGCGGCGCTTCGGCCGCCACCGCGCCGAGCATGGCGGCGAGCGGGTCGATCTCGGCCTTGGCGTAGGGGCCGAGCACATAGCCCGTCACCCGGTCCTTGTGCCCGGGGTGGCCGATGCCGAGCCGGACGCGGCGATACTCCTGCCCCAGATGCTGGTCGATCGAGCGCAGCCCGTTGTGGCCGGCAGCCCCGCCGCCGGTCTTCACCTTGACCTTGAAGGGGGCGAGATCGAGCTCGTCGTGAAAGGCGGTGACGTCGCCGGGTTCGAGCTTGTAGAAGCGCGCGGCTTCGCCCACCGACAGCCCGCTGTCGTTCATGAAGGTCGCGGGCTTGAGCAGCAGGACGCGCTCGAGCCCGATGCGGCCGAGCGCGGCCTGCCCGCGGAACTGCTTCTTCCAGGGATCGAATTTCCAGCTGTCGGCGATGACGTCGACCGCCATATAGCCGACATTGTGCCGGTGCAGCGCATATTGCGCGCCGGGATTGCCGAGGCCGACCCAGAGCTGCATCGTGGGGGCTCCCTGCACAAGACACCAAAACCCGTTCGCACTGAGCGCAGTCGAAGTGCAGCCACCGCATCGCGGGGCCTTCGACTGCGCTCAGGCCGAACGGTCTTGGGTCCGTTCGGTGCGAACCGGAGTGTTACGCCGCGGGCGTCTCGTCGCCCTCGGCTTCGCCTTCGGCCGACTTGAGCGCCGACGGTGCGGTGATCGTCGCGATGGTGAAGTCGCGGTCCTCGATTGCCCAGTGCGCGCCCTTGGGCAGCGTCACCGCGGAGATGTGGATCGAATCGCCGACCTCGAAGCCGGTCAGGTCGACCGCGATCTCGTCGGGGATCTCGGCCGCATCGACGACCAGCTCGACCTCGTGACGGACGACCGAGAGCACGCCGCCGCGCTTGATGCCGGGCGAGGCCTCTTCATTCTCGAAGCGCAGCGGCACGTTGACGTGGACCGTCGAATGCTCGCCGATGCGCAGGAAGTCGACATGGAGCGGGCGATCGGTGACCGGGTGCAGCTGCACGTCCTTGGGCAGCGTGCGGATCGAGCCGTCGATCCCGTCGATCATCACCACCGAGTTCATGAAGTGGCCGGTGTGCAGCGCCTTCATCAGATCGCGCTCGGCGAGGTGGATCGAAATGGGGTCCTTCTTGTCGCCGTAGATCACGGCGGGGATGCGTCCTTCGCGGCGCAGATGACGGGAGGCTCCCTTGCCACCCCGATCGCGCGTTTCGGCGGACAGCGTCAGCTGATCGCTCATCGCTTAATCTCCAATATTGCGGTGTCCAACCGGCCAAGCCTCCAGGGATGACCCTGACCGGAAGGCGGGGCGCTTAGGGCGATTTGGCGGAAAAGGCAAGGCCCCCTACCGTCATCCCGGCGGACGCCGGGACCCATACGCGCAGCGTTCGATAACCGCGCGGTCAGCGTGCTGGTCGTCGTGACGCCAGGACATCCTCGCCGCGTCTATGGGTCCCGGCTTCCGCCAGGATGACGGAAGAAGGGGATTACTCCACCCGCGTCGCCGTATAGCCCAGCTTCGCCAGATAGGCCTGCACCGAGTCGGTGCCCGCCAGATGCCCCGCGCCGACCGCGACCAATTCGGTGCCCGGCTTGGACAGCCGCGCGACGATCGCGTCCGCCCAATGCGCGTCGCGGCGCGCGATCAGCACGGTGCGCAGCCCCGCGGACGACTTCATGTCCTTGTCGAAGGTCGCCGCGATGCCGTGCTCGTCGCCGTGGCTCCACGCGCCGATCATCCGGCCGAAATCGGATGCGTCGTCGCTGCGCTCGTCGAGCACGCTCTCAAGGAAGTCGCGCTGCTGCGGCTCGCTCAGCGTATCGAAGAAGCCGAGCTGCTGGTCGAGCGTCTCGAGCCCCTCGATCGGCTTGCCCGCCGCGCGGAACTCGGCCTTGAGCTGCTCCTCGACGCCGTCCGCGCTGCTCACCCCGAGCTTGGCGACCGAGGGGCCGAACAGCACCATCCCGACCGCCCAGGTCTTGAGCGAGTCGAGCGTCGCGGGCGGCAGCTGGCTGCGTGCGATCATCGCGGCGAGCCGCGCGCGGAATTTGGGCGAGACGCGCTGCGCGACCGGCGGGAGCTTGGTGGTCGCGGTGCCCATGCGGAGCAGCGCCTGCGCGGACTTGGCCTGGTCCTGGTCGATCACCGCCTCGATCACCAGCCGGTCCGACTGCGCGATCGCCGCCCTGATCGCGCCCGTCTCCCACTCGAAATGCGGCGGCAGCGCATGGATCGTGCCGAACAGATAGACGGTCGACGCGCCCTTGCTCACCTTCCACACCGCGGGAT
>CAIQHF010000008.1 GCA_903871605.1 uncultured Sphingomonadaceae bacterium | reverse complement strand
CTGCACAATATACAAGTGTGTATGCATATCGGAACAGTGAACGACTTGACTTTAACCTAGTATCCAACGCCCAGAGGCCGCCAGAACCAGGAGCCGCCGCCCACATGTCCCTTCATCTATTCCAACAATGAGAATGAACCGCACCGGCGCCAATTCCTCCCTCCCTTGCGGGGTGGATGGGATCGGTACCGATGTTGCGGTAAACCGCGCTGCACCAAGTGGCGAAGCGCCGTTGACGAGGGGCTATCTATGAGAGGTCGGCCGGTCCGTCAACCGCTCTTTGCACTTTTGTTGCGATAACGTTCAAAACGCCCGGAAACAGGGGCTTTCTTAACCGCCGTGGGGCAGAAGACCGCGATGATACAGATCGAAAACCCGCCCTCGGTGAGTCGCGACGAGGGCGTTTCCGCTGAAACGGCCGCCGAATTGAGCCCCGACATATCGGGTACCGCGCGAATCCGCTCCGCGGTGATCTGGCGATCGGGCAGCCAGATCGTCGGCCAGCTGGTGATGTGGTCGTCGACGTTCCTCGTGCTGCGGCTGCTGACGCCGGGCGACTATGGACTGTTCGCGATGACGCAGGTCGTCGTCGGGCTCGCGCAACTGATGAACGGCTACAGCTTCGCCTCGTCGCTGGTCCAGGCCGAGACGCTCGACACGAAGCGCGCGGGCCAGGTGTTCGGCGTGCTGATCGTGATGAACGGCGCCATCGCGCTTGCACAGTTTTTCGTCGCACCCTATGCCGCCGCCTATTTCCACCAGCCGATGCTCGTCGCGATGCTGCGCGTGCAATGCCTGCTGCATCTCACCACGCCGTTCATCATCATGCCGCAGGCGCTGCTCAGCCGCACCATCGACTTCCGCACGCAAGGCCGCGCCAATCTGCTCGCCGCCGCCGCGGGCGCGATCACCGCGCCGGTCTGCGCGCTCGCCGGGCTGGGGGTGTGGACGCTGGTGCTGGCGCCGCTCGCCCTGTTCGCGACGCGCGCGCTGCTGCTCGGGCTGCTCGGGCGATGGTGGATCCGCCCGCGCTTCGGCTGGGCGGGGGCGGGCGCGATGATGGGGTTCGGCGGCACGGTGCTGATCAGCGACATATTGTGGTTCGTTCAGAACCAGGCCGACGTGTTCATCGCCGGCCGACGATTCGACGCGCACATGCTCGGCCTTTATTCGGAGGGGCTGTTCCTCACTCAGATCCTGGTCAACAAATTCGTCCCGGCGCTCAACGAAGTCGCCTTCCCAGCCTATGCCCGCATGCAGACCGATCGCGGCGCGGTCGCGTGGAGCTTCGCCAAGGCGCTGTCGATCATCATGCTCGTCTCGCTACCCTGCTATGTCGGGCTCGCGGTGGTGGCGGAGCCGCTGGTGCTCACCGTGATGGGCCCCAAATGGGCCGGTGCGATCCCGCTGGTGCAGTTGCTCGCCTTCGCGATGCCGTTCGTGACGCTGCACGTGCTCTACCCACCAGCGACCAACGCACTGGGGCATCCGCGGATCGGCGCGATCTCGTCGGCGGCGGGTGCGGTGTTGCTGCCGGTCGGCTTCGCCGTCGGCGTGCATCACGGGCCGCAGGGAATGGCGTGGGCGTGGGTCGCGGTGATGCCGTTGCTCGTTTTGCTGTCGAGCAGCCTGTCATTGCCGGTGATCGGCCTCAGCTGGGCCAAGCTTGGCGGCGCGATCCTGCCGCCGCTCGCCGCCGCACTGGCGATGGGCGCGATCGTGTCCGCGATCGACCGGATCCTGCCGCCGATCGCCCCCGCGCTGCGGCTGGCGACGCTCATTCCGGTCGGCGTGATCGCCTATGCGGGTTTCGTCGCGCTGTTCGCGCGGCCGATCGCGATGCAGACTCTCGCGATGGCACGCGGCCGCGCCAAGCCGGCGACGGCCTGACCGCGAATCAATTGCCGGCGATGTAGTGGCGCATCGCATCCGCCTCCGCCTCGATCCGATCGATCCGCAGCTTGACCAGATCGCCGATCGACACGACGCCGACCACCGCGCCCCCGTCGACCACCGGAAGATGCCGGATGCGGCGCTTGGTCATCATCGCCAGCGCGGACAGGATCGGCGTGCCGCGCTCGACCGTCACCGCGGGCGAGGTCATGATCTCGGACACCTTGCGATCGAGCACCGACGGGCCCTCGCTGGCAAGCCGATAGATCACGTCGCGTTCGGAGAAGACGCCTTCGACCTTGCCACCGCTGATCACGGGCACCGCCCCGATCCTGCGCTCCGCAAGCAGCTTGACCACGTCGCTGACCCGCCGGTCCGGCCCGACCGAGACGATGTCGCCGCCTTTGGCCTGGAGTATCGCCGCGATCGTCATATCGGCATCCTCTTTCCCGCGCCGGACGTTCGATGCCGGCCTGCTTGATGATCCCACGCCCGGGGCGCAAAGGGAAGCCATGCCGAGACCCGACCCCCTTGCGCGCAGCCGGATCGCCAACCCGCATGCCTGGGCACGCTATCGCCGGATCATGCGCTGGATGACGTTGCTCGCACTCGCCTGCGTGGCGCTGACGCTGGTCTATTTCCGACTCGGTGACGCGCCTGTCTCCGCCACGATGGTGATTGCAGGCTCGCTTGGCGTGTTCCTGACGGTGATGGTCGGCACCGGGCTGATGAGCCTTGTCTTCCTGTCGGCGGGAAGCGGCCATGACGACGCGGTCGCCGATCCGTTCGACGAGCGCGGCTGAGGCCGATACGAAGAAGGGCGCCGCCCGGATCGAGCGACGCCCTGTTCCAAGCGGCGACCGCGCGGCTCAGGCCGCGACGGTGCTGTCCTCGGGTGTGGCCGGGCGACGCGTGCGACGCTTGCGCGGTGCAGGCTCGTCGCCGTCATTGCCGTTCGCCGCCTCGGGCTCCGCCGCCGAAAAGGCCGGCGGCAGGCGATCGACCTCGATCCGCTGCGGAGCCTCCTCGTTCGCGGCGTCGGCCTCGGGACGACGACGCGGACGGCCACGGCGCGGGCGCGTCTCCTGGTCGGCCGGAAGCTCGGCGACCCGCGCCTCGGCCGCGGCGGCCGGCTGGCGCGGCTCGACCGGACGCGGCGTGGCAGGCTCGGCCTGCTCGGCTACCGGCTGTTCGCGGCGCGGCTGGTGATCGCGCCGGGGCTGACGTTCCTCGCGCGGCTGACGATCCTGCATCTGCCGCTCGTCGCGCGGCGGGCGGTCTTCGCGCGGCTGGCGCTCGCCACGGGGCTGGCGATCCTCGCGCGGACGGTCATCGCGGGACTGCTGATCGCGGGACTGCTGCTGGTCCCCCTGATAGCGGTTCTCGCGGGGCTCGCGCAGATCGCGCTGCGGCCCCGCATCGGCGCGGACGGGCTCGCCGTCGTCGCCATATTCGTCGCCGTCGCCATTGTCGTCGAAATCATTGAGATCGTAGCGATGCTGCCGATTCTGGTTCTGCGGCTGGCCCTGCCCCTGCCCCTGCTCCTCGAAGCGGGCGCGACTCTCGGCGAGCACGCGGAAATAATGATCCGCGAACTGGAGATAATATTCGGTCATCACCCGGTCGCCCTGGGTCTGGGCGTCGCGCGCGAGATTGCGGTATTTCTCGTGGAGCTGGACGGCGTTGCCGCGCGCCCGATTGTCGATCCGGTTGCCTCGATCGGAACCGTTGGTGTTCGGTCCCCGCACTTGCGTGCCGCCGCGGCCACGGCGACGGCCGTTCTGCCGATTGTTGATCAACGTTTCCGAGTCCTCGTTCCTGGTGGTTGAAACTCGACCACTCCTGCCGGTCTCGTCCCGGCCGCTCGTCCGGGCCCTCCCGGCGATTCGCTCGTGCCGTCCGACACCTGTGCGTCGCCAAGGCGGCGCGCGATCTCCGCACGCCCATCCCGCGTCGCTGCCCGGAAGGGCGGCAGGCCATCGGTTTCGGCATGGGGCCGCAGCGTTGGAAACGATGTTCCGGTGCTGGAAGGCCCCTGTTCCTTCGCCCGATGTAGTGTGGCCCCGCGACAAAACCAAGCGGAATATGAGGCGAATCACCGGCGGGCTGCGATGCAGCGTTCACGACCCGCCAGATCGTGGCGGATTTGCACCACCATGCGCTGCGCGCGCAGCAGCGCGGACACGGCCTGGCCCTGCGTCGCGCCGATCTCGATGCAGGCGACGCCGCCCGCCGCGAGCTGCGCGGGGAGCAGCGGCGCGAGCGCGCGATAGTCGTCGAGCCCGTCGGCACCCGCGAACAGCGCGGAATGCGGCTCGTGATCGGCGACGTCGCGGGGGAGCGGCTCGTCCACGCCGATATAGGGCGGGTTGCAGAGAACCAGGTCGAATTGCTCGCCGGTGCCCGTCCAGTCGCCGGCGACGATCTCGGCGCGATGGGCCATGCCGAGCGCTGCGGCATTGTCGCGCGCGATCGCCAGCGCGGCGGGCGAGCGATCGATGCCGACGCCGGTCGCCTGCGGCCATTCGGCGAGCGCGGCGAGCAGCAGCGCGCCCGATCCGGTGCCAAGGTCGAGGACGCGTCGGGGGCCCGGCGTGCCGGCGAAGTGCGCGACAGCGGCCTCGATCAGCGTCTCGCTGTCGGGGCGCGGGATCAGCACGCCGGGCGCGACGCCCAGCTCGATCGTCCAGAACGCGCGCGTGCCGGTGATGTAGGCGAGCGGTTCGCCCGCGGCGCGGCGGGCGACGAGGGCTTCGAATGCGTCCCCTACCCCAGGGCATCCCCCCTCTCCGTTCGTCCCGAGCGAAGTCGAAGGACGGCCTTCGGGCGCCGCGCTTGGAGCCCGTCCATCGACGGGCTCAGGACGAACGGTGGCGAGCGGGTGGTTGGCCCTTCCCGCGCTCTCCTCCCCGTTCGCATTGAGCGCAGTCGAAGTGCCTGGTGCGGGCGGTGTGATTGGAGCCTGTCCTTCGCCTTCGCTCAGGACGAACGGGGGTGGGGGGTTCGCGCGTGTCGGGGCAGTGGGTCGGTGCAACCCGCCCAACAGCATCGCCTCGCGCGTCTCGCCCAAGGCATGCGCCATCAGCAGTTCGGCATCGAGCCGCGGCGTGTCCGATGTCGCAGCGAGGCGATCGGCGGCGCGGCGAATGGCGTTGCCGAGGCTGATGCCCTCAGCCGGCATCGTCCAGCGCCGCGAGCCGGCTCGCTTCGTCCTCCGAGATCAGCGCGCCGATCAGCTCGTCCATCTGGCCTTGCAG
Source organism: uncultured Sphingomonadaceae bacterium (assembly GCA_903871605.1). GTDB lineage: Bacteria > Pseudomonadota > Alphaproteobacteria > Sphingomonadales > Sphingomonadaceae > Solisphingomonas. The sequence goes on along the minus strand of CAIQHF010000008.1, from coordinate 14,899 downwards.
GATTTCGGGAAGCCGGTGCAGCGTCAGGTTGATGCGGTGATCGGTCACGCGCCCCTGCGGGAAATTGTACGTGCGGATGCGCTCCGAACGATCGCCCGACCCGACCATCGATTTACGCGCGCCCGCGCGCTCGTCCGCCAGCCGCGAGCGCTCGAGCTCGTAGAGCCTCGCGCGCAACACTTTGAGCGCCTTGGCCTTGTTCTTGTGCTGGCTCTTCTCGTCCTGCTGGATCACCACAAGCCCCGAAGGCAGATGCGTGATCCGCACCGCGCTGTCGGTGGTGTTGACCGACTGCCCGCCCGGCCCCGACGAGCGATAGACGTCGATCCGCAGGTCCTTGTCCTCGATCTTGACGTCGACCTCTTCGGCCTCGGGCAAGACGGCCACGGTGGCGGCCGAGGTGTGGATGCGCCCGCCGCTCTCGGTGACGGGCACGCGCTGGACGCGGTGGACGCCGCTTTCGAACTTGAGCTTGGCGAACACGCCCTGCCCGGTCACCGAGGCGACGACCTCCTTGAAGCCGCCCATTTCGGCGGCACTCGCCGACATCATCTCGACGCGCCAGCCCTGCGCCTCGGCATAGCGCTGATACATGCGGAAGAGGTCGCCCGCGAACAGCGCTGCCTCGTCGCCACCGGTGCCGGCGCGGATTTCGAGGATCGCCGAGCGCTCGTCGGCGGCATCGCGCGGCAGCAGCGCGAGCGCAAGCCCGCGTTCGGCCTCGGGCAGCCGCTGCTTGATCGCCTCGACCTCGTCGGCCGCCATCGCGCGGATGTCGGCATCCTCCTCTTCGGCCATCGCTGCGAGCACGCCGAGCTCGGCGCGCAGCCGGCGCACCTCGGCGGCGGCGCGCGCGACCGGCTCGATCTCGGCATAATCCTTCGAGAGCTGGACGAACTGGTCGGCGGCGAGATCGCCGCGCGCCATCGTGGCTTGCAGCTCGTTGTGACGCGCCTCGATCTGCGCGATGCGGGCAGCGGAGATCGAACTCATATCCTCCCCTCCCCTTCAGGGGAGGGGCCGGGGGTGGGGCCTCTCCACGAACGCCGGCGCTCGGGGATGCGCCCCACCCCAACCCCTCCCCTGAAGGGGAGGGGCTTGCCGGCGATCTGCAGGATGCGTTGGACGCTCGAAATCATGCGGCCGACTGCGGGAGTGCGAAGATCAGAGGATCGACGATCGATCTGACCTTCTCCAAATCGAGATCCTGCGGACGAAGGCTACGCTGCGCCACCCCGTTCACGCCCTCGCGATGCGAAAGCGATATGGTGTGCGCGGGGTTGGATCGCATCGCCTTGTCATATCGCTTTTTGGGATTGCCAGAGGCGAACAACTCGCTGTTCACCCCGGCGCGGCGCAGAGCGGTGACGAAAGCCAGTGCGCTAGTCTCCAATTGGCGGTCCTCAGCGATCACCGCGATGCCAAGGCCTTGCGCAATCGGCTCTTCAATCAACATCGCCAGCCGCTCGATCCCCGCCGCCCAGCCGACCGCGGGTGTGTGCGGCCCCCCCAGCGTCTCGATCAAGCCATCATAGCGCCCGCCGCCGAGCACGGTACCCTGCGCGCCGAGCCGATCGGTGACGAACTCGAACGCGGTGTGGCGGTAATAGTCGAGCCCGCGCACCAGCCGCGCATTGCGCGTCCAGGCGACGCCCGCCGCATCGAGCCCCTTGGTCACCGCCGCGAAGAAGGCGCCGGCCTCGCTCGACATATGCTCGTCGATCCCCGGCGCCGCGTCGGCGATCGGGCGATCACGCGGGTCCTTGCTGTCGAGGATGCGCAGCGGGTTCTTGTCCAGCCGCGCCACGCTGTCCTCGGAGAGGTCGCCGCGATGCGCCTCGAAATGCGCGACCAACGCCTGCCGCCACGCGTCGCGCGTCGCGCTGTCGCCGAGCGTGTTGAGCTGGAGCGTCACCCCGTCCGACACGCCGAGCTCGCGCAGCAGCTGGTCGGCCATCACCAACAGCTCGACGTCGGCCGCAGGCTCCGCCGCGCCGATCACCTCGGCGTCGATCTGGTGGAACTGGCGGTAGCGTCCCTTCTGCGGCCGCTCGTAGCGGAACACCGGCCCATGCGTCGCAAGCTTGAGCGGCGCATATTGCTGCCACCCATTGCCGAGATAGGCGCGCGCCAGCCCCGCGGTGAACTCGGGGCGCAGCGTCACCGAATCGCCGCCCTTGTCCTCGAACGAATACATTTCCTTCGAGACGACGTCGGTGGTCTCGCCGATCGAGCGCGCGAACACCGCGGTTGCCTCGAAGATCGGGATCTCGACCGGCTGGAAACCATAGAGGCGGCGCACCCGCTCGAATGTCTCGACCACCTTGGCGTGACGCCTGGCGTCCTCGCCGAACAGGTCTTGCGTGCCACGGATGCGTTGGGGGGTATCGGTTCGGCTCATCGAGGCGGCGTCCTAGAGTAAAACAGGCGCCGACAAAATAACCTTCGCATCTGCACAATATCGGCTTGAGGCTGTCACACGCGCCCGCTATCCCGCCGCCTCATGAACATCGACCTCATCCCCGCCGGCGCCAACGTGCCCCACGAGCTCAACGTCGTCATCGAGGTGCCCGTCGGCGGCGAGCCGGTGAAATATGAGTTCGACAAGAAATCCGGCGCGCTGTTCGTCGACCGCATCCTGCACACGCCGATGCGCTATCCCGCCAATTACGGCTTCGTGCCGCACACGCTGTCGCCCGACGGCGATCCGCTGGACGCGCTGGTGATCGCGCGCTCGCCGTTCATCCCGGGCAGCGTCGTGCGCGTCCGCCCGATCGCGGTGCTGCGGCTCGAGGACGAGGCCGGCGGCGACGAGAAGCTGATCACCGTCCCCGACGACAAGACTTTCCCTTATTATCACGACGTCGGCGAGAAGGGCGACCTGCCCGAGATCGTGATGCAGCAGATCGAGCATTTCTTCACCCACTATAAGGATCTGGAAAAGACCAAGTGGGTGCGGATCGGCTCGTGGGGCGATGCCGAGGAGGCGCGTCAGGTCGTGATCGACGCCGTCGAGGCCGCCGCCAAGCGCAAGGCCGAGACCGGCGACGACGCGGGCGCGACCAAGCTCTGAAATATTTGAAATATGGCTATGTGCTCTGGACGATCCGGTCCGGGCACGCGATGAACGGCGTCATCCCTTCGTAACGGAGATGTCGCTTCGATGACCATATTCGCTCGCGCGCTTGCCGGCGCCGCCCCATTCGCGCTGATCCTCGGCGCGTCCGCCGCCGCGGCGCAGTGGCAGCAGCCCGCGACCAATACGCTGCCGCAGCCGGTCACGATCGCCGACACCATCCCGGCGCCCAAGGACGTCGCCTATCCCGGCGGCCCGATCCAGCTTGCGGTCGATGCGACCGACACCGCGCGCGGCATCTATCAGGTTCAGGAGACGATACCGGTCGTCTCGGCGGGCCCGATGACGCTGCTCTATCCGAAGTGGCTGCCCGGCACCCACAGCCCGACCGGCCCGATCTCCAAGCTCGACGGCCTCGTCGTCACCGCCGACGGCAAGCAGATCCCGTGGGTACGCGACACGATCGACGTCTATGCCTTCCACGTCGACGTGCCCGCCGGCACCAAGGCGATCGGCGCCAGTTTCAAATTCCTGACCTCGACCAACGAAGCGCAGGGCCGCATCCTTACCACCCCCGACATGCTCAGCCTCGAATGGGACAGCGTCTCGCTCTATCCGGCGGGCTATTATGTCCGCGACATCCCCTTCTCGGTCAGCGTCACCTACCCGACCGGCTGGAAGTCGGCGACCGCGCTCGCCCCCGGCCTGTCGGGGGACCGCGTCACCTATCCGACCACCGACTATGAGACGCTGGTCGATTCGCCCGCGATCGCCGGCCGCAACATGCGTTCCGACCTGCTCGCGCCCGGCGTACATCTCGACATCGCCGCCGACCGCCCCGATCAGCTCGTCGCGACGCCCGCGCAGATCGACGCGCACAAGCGCCTGGTCGAACAGGCGGTCAAGCTGTTCGGCGCGCAGCATTACGACCATTACGATTTCCTGCTGACGCTCTCCGACACGCTCGGCGGCGAAGGCCTCGAGCATCATCGCTCGTCGGAGGACGGCACGGGCGCCGACTATTTCACCGACTGGGATTCGAGCCCGGCGGCGCGCAACCTGCTGCCGCACGAGTTCACCCACAGCTGGGACGGCAAATATCGCCGCCCCGCCGACCTGTGGACCCCCGATTACCGCACCCCGATGCAGGACACGCTGCTCTGGGTATATGAGGGCCAGACGCAATATTGGGGCTATATCCTCCAGGCGCGCTCGGGCCTCGTCTCCAAGCAGGATACGCTCGATGCGCTGGCGGCAACCGCGGCCTATTACGAGAATTCGCCCGCCAAGGAATGGCGCACGGTCGAGGACACCACCAACGATCCGACGATGTCGCAGCGCCGCCCGCTGGCATGGCGCAACTATCAATGGTCCGAGGACTATTACGAGGCCGGCAAGCTGGTCTGGCTCGATGCCGACCAGCTGATCCGCGAGAAGACGGGAGGCAAGAAGTCACTCGACGATTTCGCGCGCACCTTCTTCGGTATGCGCGATCGCGACTGGGGCGTGCTGCCCTACACGTTCGACGACGTCGTGGCCGCGCTCAACAAGGTGATGCCCTATGATTGGGCGACCTTCCTCAACACGCGGATCAACCAGGTGAAGCCTGCCGCGACGCTCGATTGGATCGCGCGCGGCGGCTACAAGCTGAGCTACACCGACAAGCCCAGCGGCTTCTGGAAGTCCAACGAGAAGCGCCGCAAGAACACCGATCTGAGCTATTCGGTCGGGTTGACGATCGGCAAGGACAGCAATGTCTCGGCAGTCGCCTGGGGCGGGCCGGCGTTTGCTGCAGGGATCACGCCGGGCTCGAAGCTGGTTGCGGTCAACGGCCGCAACTACGACAGCGACACGCTCGAAGCCGCGATCACTGCGGCCAAGGGCGGATCGGCGCCGATCCATCTGCTCATCCAGCAGTCCGATCAGTATCGCGACGTGCCGGTGAGCTGGAACGGCGGGCTGCGCTACCCGACGCTGACGAAGGTCGGCAAGGGCGAGACCGGAATCGACCGGCTGCTTGCGCCGAAGAAATAGCCGTCGTCCGCCTGTCGAGGCGGCGCGCCCAGGACGGTCGGGAAGATTTTCCGGCGCATTTGCGCGAGAGCGGGCTATGCAGTCGCCATGACCCGCTCTCTCCGCCTCGGCAACCGCGTCGCCCCCGTGCGCTTCCTCGTCTTCCTGGCGATCTTCATCGTCGGGAGCGCGCTGCTGATGCCGTCGATCGGCTGGCGGCACGGCGTGATGGCGAGCTTCGACGTCGCCGCGCTCATTTTCCTCGCGTCGCTCAAGCCGGTGATCCAGACGCCGCACGCCAGGGGTATGCGCGAGCATGCTGCGCGCAACGATGCCAATCGCGCGCTGCTGCTCGTCGTCACCGCCGCGGTGATGGTCGTCATCCTGATCTCGGTCGGCTCCGAACTGGTCGAGAAGGGAAGCCCCAAGCCCGGCGCGGTCGCGTTGATCGTCGGCACATTGGCGCTGTCGTGGCTATTCACCAACACGGCCTATGCGCTGCACTATGCGCACCTGTTCTACAGCCAGGGCGATACCGACGGCGACGGCACCGAGGAGGACCAGCGCGGGCTGTGCTTCCCCAAGACCGACGAGCCCAATTATTGGGACTTCATCTATTACAGCTTCACGCTGGGGATGACCTTCCAGACCTCGGACGTCGACACCACCAACACGCGGATGCGGATCGTCACCATCTTTCACTGCCTTGCCGCCTTCGTATTCAACATCGGCGTGCTGGCGTTCACGATCAATGTGCTCGGGGGTGGCTGACGCTCGTCGTCATCTGTCGGGCGATCGCTTCTCCTGTTTACCGGCGGAGGTCGGGCCAAGGGCCGCAAGCGTCGCGCCCTGAAGCTCTGAGCCCCGGCTTTCGCGGGGGAACCGGATACGCCCTACAGCGCTGCGATCGCCGCCCGCGTCCGCCTTCGATACTCCCCCGTCGAATAGCGGTGCGTGCCCACGAAGTGGAGGAAGGCGGCGCCCGCCGCGGGTGGCTCGTTCCAATAGTTGATGTAGCGTGCATAGGGCAGCAGAACCGGGTCTATGCTGTTGGCGACGAGGAAGTTCGAGGCGACCTGCTCGCTGCCCCAGCGCGTCCACTTCTCGGCGCCGACGATATCCGCCGCCGCGCGACTGAACGCGGCCGCGCTGGCCGGGCTTGCAACCCCGCCACGCGCGAACCCGGTGAAGCCCGCGCTCCCACGAACATAACGATGCGCGGCGGCGTCGGGATACCGATCCCAATGGCCCTCGATCGACGCCTGGACGTGCGCGCTCCCCGTCGGATCGATCCCGCTGCCGCCGGGATGATAGACCGCCATGAAATCGGGTAGCGACAGAAGGCCGTTGGCATCCGCGGTCGGATCGCCGAGCATCGTGAAGCTGCGATTGGCCGCGATCGCGGCGGCGACCTCGGGGACGGCGCCGATCGTCACCGTGTCCGAATCGAGCTGGACGACATAATCGTCCGCGGTCATGTCGAGCAGCGTCAGCAGCCGCTCCCAACAGCCGCCGCGCGGGCAATGGCCGGTCGATATGTCGGCGATCGATCGGATCAGGGGATCGCCGCAATGCTCGGCGAGGACCGCCTTGTCGCTGTCGCTGAGCGTACCGTCGTCGAGGATCGCGATCCGCCCGAGGCCGAGCGCCGCGTGCAAGGATTTCACCGCGACCAGATAGGGCAGCAGCACACGCGTGCCGATCATCGAGAAGATCACGACGCGATCGTCGGTCGGCACGATCGGCGGCGTCGCCAGCACCGCGCGGGCGGTGCGCAGGTGCCCAGCCTCGCGGATCTTTCGGACGACTCGGTCGATCATCACCCTGTCCCCAACCTACAGTTCTCCGGCGAACGCCGGGGCCCAGGCCCGCTTTCGCGATCGCGCACCGCGCTCGCTGCAAGCGCCGGCCTGGACCTCGGCTTTTGCCGGGGAACGGCTTAGCGCGAACGCGTTAACGCCAACTGCGCAATCGCCTCGCCCTCGAGCCGCCACGGCTGCCAGCCCTCGGCACGCCGTGCGCCGATCCGCTCGTAGAAGCGCATCGCCTCGACGTTCCAGTCGAGCACCGCCCAGTCCATCCGCGCGCAGCCCCGCGCCAGCGCCTCTTCGGCGAGCGCGACCATCAGCGCGTGCGCGACGCCCGAGCGGCGCTCGCCGGGATCGACGAACAGATCCTCGAGATAGAGGCCGGGCCGTCCCGTCCAGGTCGAGTAATTGAGGAACCACAAGGCGAGCCCGACCGGACGGCCGTCGCGCTCGGCGATGTGCGCGTGGACGTGGCTCCCTTCGCCGAACAGATTTTCGGTCAGCATCGCCTCGGTCGCAACGACCGCGTCGGGCTCGCGCTCGAAGCTCGCGAGGTCGCGGATCATGCGCAGGATGTCGGGTTCGTCGCCGGGCTGCGCGGCGCGGATGGCGATCGTCATTGGAGGCCGAACTTCAGGATCATCGCGCATAAGGGCATTTTTTGATCGCGCTCCATCGCTATGGCCGAGGTCGGTGCTGATCGACCGTGGCAGTCCAAATCCTACTTGGAAAGGGTGTCCCCTCCCCGTTCGTCCTGAGCGCAGTCGAAGGACGTGTGATCGGGCGCTGCGCCTGCGACCCATGCTTCGACTGCGCTCAGCACGAACAGTGGGGGAGTATCGCCAAATCTGCCGGTGAAGGGAGTGCCGTTCACCGCGCCCGCGGCGCCTCGGTCATCGCGCCGACCTTGAAGCGATAGCCGTCGGTCTGCATCGCCGAAACCAGCCCGCTGACACAGTTATAGGGCACATCGGTCGCGCCGTGCAGCTCGATCGGGCGGCCATGATCGGGCAGCAGGCGCGCGAGCGCGGCGCGCGTGCCGTCGGTGGTCGGATCGCCGACCTCGAGCCCGCGCACCCCGGCGCTGCACGTCTTGGTGCTCGCGTCCCAGCTGAGCACGACGATCTGGCGCGGCGTCTCGGCGGGCGCCGGCGGCCCGACCGCCGCCAGCCCGAGCAGCAGCGCCGCGATCACTCGGCGGCCTGCACCAACTCTGCCGCCGCCTTGGTGGCCTCGATCTCGGCGGCCTTGGCCTCGACCAGCCGGACGACATGATCGACCATGTCCTCGTTCTGGATCGTGTGGTCGGTGATGCCCGAGAGATAGATCATATGCTTGCCGTTGCCGCCGCCGGTGACGCCGATGTCGGTCTCGCGCGCCTCGCCGGGGCCGTTGACGACGCAGCCGAGCACCGACAGCGAGAGCGGCGTCGAGATATGCTTGAGGCGCTCTTCCAGCTTCTCGACGGTGCGGATGACGTCGAAGCCCTGGCGCGCGCACGACGGGCATGACACGACGCGGACGCCACGGGTGCGAAGCCCGAGCGCTTTCAGCATCTCGTAGCCGACGCGGACCTCTTCCTCGGGCTCGGCAGAGAGCGAGACGCGGATCGTGTCGCCGATCCCGAACCACAGCAGCGAGCCCATGCCGATCGCCGACTTGACCGTCCCGCCGATCAGCCCGCCCGCCTCGGTGATGCCGAGATGCAGCGGGCAGTCGACGACCTCGGCGAGCTGCTGATAGGCGGCGACCGCGAGGAACAGGTCGGACGCCTTCACCGCGACCTTATATTCGTGGAAATCGGCATCCTGGAGCAGCTTGATGTGATCGAGCGCGCTCTCGACCAACGCCTCGGGGCAGGGCTCGCCATATTTTTCCAGCAGATCCTTCTCGAGGCTGCCGCCGTTGACGCCGATGCGGATCGCGCAGCCGTTCGCCTTGGCGGCGTTGACCACCTCCTGCACGCGCGCCGACGAGCCGATATTGCCCGGATTGATGCGCAGGCAGGCAGCACCCGCATCGGCGGCCTCGAGCGCGCGCTTGTAGTGGAAATGGATGTCCGCGACGATCGGCACCTTGGCGGCGCGCACGATCTGCCTGAGCGCGGTTGTCGATTCCTCGTCGGGGCAGGAGACGCGGATGATGTCGACCCCGGCCTCCTCGCAACGGCGGATCTGGTCGATCGTGCCCTTGATGTCGGTGGTCAGCGTGTTGGTCATCGTCTGCACCGAGATCGGCGCATCGCCGCCGACGGGAACGTTGCCGACCATGATCTGGCGGCTCTGGCGGCGGGTGATGTCGCGCCACGGACGGATGGACATGGAAAGCCTTCGCGGTTGTGATCGTCCCCTCTATAGGCGCTCGGCGTTACAAAAGTAAGCGCTCGGCTTACGCCCCTGTCGTCATTCCTGCGAAGGCGGGAATCCATAAGCCCGGCGCCTGACCATCGGACGCAGCGTCTATGGATCCCCGCCTTCGCGGGGATGACGGGCGGTGACACGATGATGAGGTGACGAATTGGGCTGGACGTTGATGATCCACGGCGGTGCGGGCGCGATGGCGCGCGGCCGCCTGAGCGAGGCCGACGAACAGGCCGGACGCGCAGGGCTGGCGGCAGCGCTCGCCGCCGGGGCCGCCGTCCTCGAAGCGCAGGGCTCCGCCCTCGATGCGGTCGAGGCGGCGGTACGCGTGCTCGAGGATGACCCCGCCTTCAACGCCGGGCGAGGATCGGTTTTCACCTGGGACGGGCGCATCGAATGCGACGCCGCGATCATGGACGGGCGCACGCGTGAGGCCGGCGCGGTGGCGGGGGTCTCGGCGACGCGCAACCCGGTCGGCCTCGCGCGCGCGGTGATGACCGAGAGCGCGCATGTGCTGCTTTCCGCAGCCGGCGCCGACGCCTTCTCGCTCGAACATGGTCGGGAACAAGCCGACCAGGAATGGTTCGCGATCCCCGAACGCCGCCGCCAGCTCGACGAGATCAAGGCGCGGCCCGATGCGCCGTTCGATTCGGGGATGAAATACGGGACGGTCGGCGCGGTCGCGGTCGATGCGGCGGGGCATGTCGCCGCCGCGACCTCGACCGGCGGGCTCACCGCCAAGCGCTGGGGCCGGATCGGCGATTCGCCGCTGATCGGGGCGGGCACCTATGCCGACGACCGGGCGGCGGCGATCAGCTGCACGGGCTCGGGCGAGCATTTCATCCGCCTCGCCTTCGCGCACGAATTTTCGGCGCGGCTGCGGCTGACCGACGACAGCCCCGAGACGGTCGCGACCGCGATGATCGACGAACTCGGCGCGCTCGGCGGCAAGGGCGGCTTTATCGCGGTGCTGCCCGACGGCCGCGCGGTCCACGTGTTCAACACGCCGGGGATGTATCGCGGCGTGGTCGCGCACGATCGCGATGCCGAGGTGGCGATCTTCGGCGACGAATAGGATGCGTATCGGTTCGGTAATGCGCGCGACGCGCTGGTCGGCTACGGAGCCGTGCCCCCGCGAAGGCGGGGGCCCAGAGCTTCACACGCCGCGCCTGCGGCGCTGGGCTCCCGCCTGCGCGGGAGAACAAGGAAGGGGAATGATGCGTATCCGCCTGTTGCTTGCCGCGTTGATCGCCGCCTTCACCGCCGCCTCGCCCGCCGCGGCCTGGTGGGAATATGGCCACGAGACGGTCGCCACGATCGCCTATCTGGAAGCCGCGCCCTCAACGCGCGCCGGGATCGACCAGCTGCTCCGCCAGTCGAAGCTGCTCGATACGCCGACCTGCCCCGCGCGCACGATCGAGCAGGCATCGGTCTGGCCGGACTGCGTCAAGACGCTCGGCGACCGGTTCAGCTACGCCTATAATTGGCATTTCGCCGATATCGACGTCTGCAAGCCGTTCGACCCCAAGGGGCCGTGCGCGGGCGGCAATTGCGTGATCAGCCAGATCGCCCGCAATCAGCGGTTGCTCGCCGACCGACACCTCAATTCCCGCGAGCGGCTGATGGCGCTGGTCTTCCTCGTCCATTTCGTCGGGGACCTACACCAGCCGCTCCACGCCTCGGAGCGCGACGGCGACCAGGGCGGCAACAAGCTCAAGGTCCATTACGGCGCGATCCCGCACAGCAACCTCCATTCGGTATGGGACGGGCTGCTGGCCGATCGTGCGATCTCGACGCCGCCGGGCGACGCGAAGGGCCTGCTGATCGGCACGACGCCGGAGAGCCGCGCGGCGATGGCGCGGGGCAGCGTCGAGGATTGGGCGCGCGAGAGCTGGCAGATCGCGCGCGACACCGTCTATCCGAGCGCGACTCATGCACCGGCCTGTCCGGCGACGGCGCCCACCGATGCGGGGCTCGACCAAGCTCAGGTTCAGGCGCTGATCCCGGTGGTGCGCGAACAGGTGCTCAAAGGCGGCGTGCGGCTCGCGAAGATGCTCGACGATGCGTTCGCCGGGCGGGTGGATAGGAAGCCGAAATACAATTGAGCGGGATCATCCTCCCCAAGCTCCGCTTGGGGAGGATGGGAGAGTTACTGCGGCACCACCGTCACGGCGCGGCGGTTCTGCGCCCAGCTCGACTCGTCCGAGCCGGTCGCGACCGGGCGTTCCTTGCCGTAGCTGATCGTGTTGATCCGATCGGGCGAGACGCCGGCGGCGACGAGGATGTTCTTCGCGGAGGTGGCGCGGCGATCGCCGAGCGCGAGATTATATTCGCGCGTGCCGCGCTCGTCGCAATGCCCCTCGAGCGTGACGCGGACACGCGGATGCGCGACCAGCCATTTGGCCTGCTGCGCGAGGATGCCTTGGCCTTCGCTGTCGACATCGGACTTGTCGGTGTCGAAATGCACCGTGTCGGTACCGACCTGCTGGAGGAAGTCCGCGCGCGAGCCCGGCACGATGCTGCCGCCGACATTGCCGGTGGCCGCACCATTGTCGTTGCTCGGCATCGTCGATTCGGGCGGAGGCGGGGGAAGCTGCTTGGGCTTCTTGTGCCCGCAGCCGGCGAGCGCGAGCATAGCGGCAACGGTCAGCGCCGTGGTCGTTCTGGCGGTCATTCTGTTCTCCTCTTGGGTGCCCTGGCTGCCCCCATGGATCGACTCAAAGGCTTAGGTTCGTTTCGCTTGCGGTCAACCCCGGCGGTTCGATGCGTCGCCCCGGGGCAACGCTTCACGGCAGCAACGGCGACCAGGCCGGATCGGATCCATCGAGCGGCGTCGGAATCCGGCGCTCGTTGACGCCGGTGAGATCGACCGACCACAGATCGGCCTTTCCCGAGCCCTGGCCGGTGCGGAAGAACATGATGACGCGGCCGTTGGGCGACCAGCTCGGCCCCTCGTCCTGCCAGCCGTGCGTCAGGATCTTCTCGCCCGATCCATCGGGTGCCATCACGCCAACGTTGAACCCGCCGCCGATCTTGGTGAAGGCGATCAGATCGCCGCGCGGGCTCCACACCGGCGTCGCGTGCCGCCCACCGCCGAAGCTGATGCGGTGCTGGTTGCCGCCGTCGGCATCCATCACATAGAGTTGCTGGCCGCCCGAACGGTCGCTCTCGAACACGATGCGCGAGCCGTCGGGCGAATAGCAGGGCGCGGTGTTGATGCCCGGCGCGTTGGTGAGCCGAATCGGCGTGCCGCCGCCCGCGGGCACGCGGTAGATCTGCGTGTTGCCGCCGACCGACATCGAATAGACGATCGACTGGCCGTTGGGCGAGAAGCGCGGGCTGAGCGTCATATTGGGCGCATCGACGACCAGCCGCTGCTGCCCGGTCGCGACGTTATAAGTGTAGATGCGCGGTCGGTTGTTGGTGAACGCCATGTAGACGATCTGCTGCTGGCTGGGCGCGAAGCGCGGGGTCAGCACCAGCGACTGGCCATTAGTGAGGAAATGATGGTTGGCGCCGTCCTGGTCCATGATCGCGAGGCGCTTGGTACGGTGGTTCTTGGGGCCGGTCTCGGAGACATAGGCGACACGGCTGTCGAAATAGGGGCCTTCGCCGGTCACCCGCGTATAGACGGTGTCGGCGCATTTGTGCGCGGCGCGGCGCCACTGAGCAGGGCTGACGACGAAGCCCTGGCGCGCGAGCTCCTGCTTGGCCGAGACGTCGTAGAGATAGCAGCCGACGGTGAGCGTGCCGTCGCCGTTCGCCTGGACGAAGCCCTGGACGAGCGCGGAGGCGCCGGTGGTGTCCCAATAGCCGTAATCGGGCGCGGTGACCTGCTGGAAGGCGACCGCGTGATCGGCGGCGACGGGCTTGAACAGCCCCGAGCCCTTCAAGTCGTTGAGCACGATCTGCGCGACCTGGACGCCCAGCGCATCGGTCTGCCCCGCGGCGCTGTGCGCGACGACCGGGGTCGGCATCGCGGGGATCGCGATCGGCATCGGCTGCGAGATGCCGCCGGTGATGTCGACGACGAGCCGCTGCCCCGGCTGCGGGCCGGCGCCGGGCGCGGCTTGCGTCGCGGGCACCTGCGCGAGTGCTGCGGTCGACCCCAGCAGCGTCAGCGCGGCGGCGATCAGGCGGGCCTTCATGGCGTGTCTCCTCATTGCATCTGGTCCGGCTTGAACCGGAAATCGAAATCGTCCCAGCCGCCGTCATAGAGTTCGGGCGGCAACCCGGTGATCGGCGAGCAGCGCAGCACCGCGCGGCGCGCGGCATCCGCCATCTGCTTGGCATAGGCGCTGTTCGAGCCGTTGACGCCCGATTGCGCGCCGGGCGTCACCGAGGCGACGGTGCCGTCGCGGTTCATCCGGATGCTCAGCGTCGTGGTGATCGAGCCGGCATCGGCGCCACCCGCGGGCGGATTGTAGCACGGCTTGACCCGCGCCGCGATCAGCCCGACCAGCCCCGACATCGAGCGCGCCGACACCGCCGAGGCATGCGGCGCGGTCGCCTTGCCGGGGCTCTTGTCGGGCGACAGGCCCTTGAGGAAATCGCTGCCGAGCCGCGAGCCCTTGGGCTTGGCCGGACCGGGCTTGTCCTGCGGCAAATCCTTGAGGAAATCCGACGAGAGGCCTGTTGCCTTGCTCGGCTTGGCCGGTGCAGCCTTGCTGGGTTTTTCGGGCGCGGCCTTGGCCGGCTTCACGGGCGCCGATTTCTCGGGCGCGGGCTTTTCCGGCTTTGGCTTTTCCGGCTTCGGCTTTTCGGGCTTGGGCTTTGGCTCAGGCTTGACCGGGGTCGGCTTGGGTTCGGGCTTGGGCGGAGTTGGTGTCGGCTTGGGCGGCGCAGGCTTCGCCTTGGGCTCGGGCGCCGGTGCGGGTGGCGGCGGCGTGGTATCGTCGGGCAGGCCCTGCTCGGGCGCCTCCGACGGCGCGGGGGCCTCCTGGCTGACCTTGGGCGCCGCCGAGGTCGGGCCGACGTCCTTGACCAATTGCACGTCCATCGTGTCGGCGACGGGCGGCTTGGGGATGCGCGCGGAGAGCAGGCTCAGCGACAGCGCCGCGAACAGCGCGATGTGGCCGACCAGCGCGACGCCCAATCCGATCCGTTCGGCGCGCTCCATATGCTATTTGCGCTCGTCCGCCGCGGTCGAGACCAGCGAGACCTTGTTGAGCCCGGCGCGGTTCAGCTCGCCGAGCAGCTTGTCGACCGCACCATAATCGAGCGCACGATCCGCGCGCAAAAATATCGCCTGCGGATCGCTGCCCGGCGTCTGCTTGGCGGCGATCGCGGACAGACGATCGGGGAGTTCGGCGGAGGTCACCGCATCGTCGTCGACGAACACCTGGCCCTGCGCGTCGATCGAGATCTGGATCGGCTTCTTGGGGCTTTCGAGCGCCTTGGCGCGGCTGTCGGGCAGGTTGATCGGCACGCCGGTCATCAGCAGGGGTGCGGTGATCATGAAGATGATCAGCAGCACCAGCATCACGTCGACCAGCGGCGTGACGTTGATCTCCGCCATCGGCGTACGCCTGCTACCGCGACCGCCCGAGGGGGTGGGGCCCATCGACATTATCGGGCCCTCCCCTCACGAGAAGCGGTTCCCCCGCGCAGGCGGGGGCCCAGCCCGACATGTGGGGCCTGGG
>CAIQHF010000007.1 GCA_903871605.1 uncultured Sphingomonadaceae bacterium | reverse complement strand
CGGCGCGGTGCGGTCGCGCGCCGGCGCGTCGCGGCGCGTCGACAGCCGGTCCTCGTCGATCCGGCGCGGGCCGTCCTCGCGCATCGGCGTCGGGCGGTCGGCGAACTTGCTCGATCCGAACTTGCCGCCGGTCTTGCGGCCCGGCTTGTCGCGCGGCGGCTTGGCCTTGGCCCAGCCTTCGGCGCGGACCTTGCGCGCGGGGCTCATCGCCTTGGCGGGCGCCTCGCCCTTGGCGGCACCCGTGCGGCCGGCGCGCGACGCGGTGTCGGTACGGCCATCGGTCTTGCCGGGGCGGCGGCCCGCACGGCGATCGTCGCCGGGGCGGCGGGGGGCGCTCACTTCGTATCTCCGAATATAGGGGTGCGGGAACCGCTTTCCGCCCTAGACCATTATGGGTCAAGCCGCGAGTCGCGTTCCGCGTTCCATCGGCCATGGAGGCATCGGCACGCAATGTTCGGACGCGGCAGGCAGGAACCCGAGAGCGAGACGCGGCGGATCCTGGTCGTCGAGGACGAGCCGCTGATCGCCTTCGATACCGAACATCTGCTCACCGAGGCGGGCTATGAGGTGGTCGCGACGGTCGACAACGCCGCCGAGGCGCTGCGGCTGATCGCGGTCGGCGGGATCGATCTGGTTACCGCCGACGTCAATCTTCGCGGGCAGGGCACCGGCATCGACATCGCCCGCAAGGCGCGCGACGCGGGGCTGGCGGTGCTGTTTGTCAGCGGCCAATGCCCGATCGAGGCGCAGGCGCTCGCCGACGGCTGCCTCGCCAAGCCCTATGCGCCGCGCGACCTGCTCGCCGCGATCGCCGCGGTGGCGGCATGCCGAGCGGGGGCGAAGCCCGGCCGGCTCCCGCGCGGACTGACGCTCTACGGCAGATAACGCCAACTTCGCGCTAGGAATTCCGGCGCGCGCCAGCGTATGCCGCCAATGGTCAGGCGGAGGGTTGGATTGGCAAGCGCGCGTCCCAAAGGCTTCAGATTGCTCGCCGTGGCGCTGCGTAGCCGCAAGTCGGGCTCGATGCTCGCGCTCGGCTTCTCCTCGGGGCTGCCCTATGCGCTGCTGATCGGCACGCTCAACGCGTGGCTGGGCGACGTGAAGGTCAATCTCGCGACGATCGGCGTGCTGTCGTGGATCGGCCTTGCCTACGCCTTCAAATTCCTGTGGTCGCCGGTCGTCGATCGGCTGGTGCTGCCGGGGTTCGGGCGGCTCGGGCGGCGCAAGAGCTGGATCATGCTGTGCCAGATGGTGATGGTGCTGGCCTTTGTCGGGCTGGCCTTCACCGATCCGGTGACCGACATCGGTCGCTTCGCGCTGTTCGCGGTGATGGCGGCGCTCGGCTCGGCGACGCAGGACGTTGCGGTCGATGCGTGGCGGATCGACGTCGCCGACGAGCAGACGCCGGTCGAGCTGCTCTCGGCGATCTACCAGCTGGGATATCGGATCGCGAGCATCGTCGGTGGCGCCTTCGCGCTCTTCCTCGCCGCGCGGATCTCGTGGAGCCTGGTGTTCCTCATCATGGCGGCGCTGATCGGCGTGATGATCCTCGTCGCGCTGGTCGCGCCCGATACCGCGCGGCCACCCGCCGGCGCCGACGAGGCGGCGCTTGCGCAGCCCGGCGAGCTCGATGCGCGCGCGCGGATGACGGCGCTCGCGATCGTCGGGGTGAGCTGGCTGTGGGCGATCGTCACGATCGGGCGGTTCATGGTGGCGATGCTCGCCCCCACGCTGCCTGGCGTGGTGCGGCCGTCGGCGGGCGACTTTATGAAATATAGCGGGCCATGGATCGTCGTCGCGACCGTGCTGGTGCCGCTTGCGGTCGCCGCGATGCTCAACCGGCTGCGCGCGCGCGGGCGGTACGTGCAGCCGCCGGGCGCGGCGGCGCGATCGGGCGGCGCCGCCGATCATCTCTATACCGCGCTGATCAGTCCGCTGATCGAGCTCACCCGGCGTCTCGGCTGGGGCGTGCTCGGCGTGATGGGGCTGATCCTCACCTACACGCTGTGCTACAACATCTGGGCGTCGTTCGCCTTCCCCTTCTACCTCGATTTCCTCCATTATTCGAAGGACGAGGTGGCGTTCGCCTCAAAGGTGTTCGGGATCGGCATGACGATCCTCGGCATCGGCATCGGCGGCGTGCTGTTCGCGCGGCTGGGGCGTTTCCCGACCGTGCTGATCGGCGCGATCCTGCCGATACTGGGCAATTTCCTCTATGCCGATCTCGCCGATGGCGGCGCGGGAATCGACGCCTTCGCGCATCTGCTGCGGCTCGATCTGCTGGCGAGCGCGATCGGATCGGACCAGCGGATGACGCGGTTGCTGCTCGCGATCACCTACGAGAATATATCGACCGGGATCGCCGGCGCCGCGTTCGTCGCCTATCTGTCGAGCATCGTCACCAAACGCTATGCAGCCGTGCAATATTCGCTGCTGTCGTCGCTCACCTTCCTGATCGGGTCGCTTGCGCGCGGGGTTGCCGGCGAGGCGTTCGATCGGCTCGGCTATGCGGTGGTGTTCCGGCAGACGGCGCTGGTCGGGCTCGTCGCGATCCTGTTCGTGCTGCTCGAATGGGGCCGCTCGGCGCGCGTCGCGGCACCGCGCGAACCCGGCGACACCGGGCTCGCCGCCTGATCGCCGCTCAGTCCGGCAGCTGGCGGTTCGCCCGCAACACCTCGCCCGCCAGATAGAGCGAGCCCAGCACCAGCACGAAGGGCGGCGCGGCGCGGTCGGCGTGGCGGCCGATCCAGCCGAGCGCGTCGGCGACGTCGGTGGCGGGCATGGCGGTGAGGCCGGCATGCCGGGCCTGTGCGGCGAGATCGGCGGGCGCGTGGTGTGCGTGGCCCGGCACCGGCACCGCGTGGAGCGTCGCGTGGCGCCCGGCGAAGGCACGCAGCACGCCGGTCGCATCCTTGTTGGCGAGCAGCCCCATCACGAGATGCAGCGGCTTGCCGGCGGGCACCGCGGCGCGCAGATGATCCGCGACGACGCGCGCCGCCGCCGGGTTGTGCCCGCCGTCGAGCCAGAGCTCGGCGTCGCGCGGCAGCAGGTCGCGCAACGGGCCGGCGCCGAGCGGCTGCATCCGCGCGGGCCAGTCCGCCCAGCCCATCGCCGCGCGGATCGCCGATGTCGGCACGCTCAGCGCGCGCTGGTGGCGCAGCATCGCGATCGCGAGCGCCGCGTTGAGCGCCTGGTGCGCGCCCGCCAGCCGCGGCATCGGCACCTCGATCCGCCCCTCGAGATCGCGATAGTGCAGCCGGCCGCGATAGGGCGCCGCATCCCACGATGCGCCGCGCGGATAGAGTTCGGCGCCCGCGCGCGCGGCGACCGCCGCGACCTGATCGGCGATCCGCGGCGGATAGCGCTGCGTCACCAGCGGCACGCCGCGCTTGGCGATTCCCGCCTTCTCGGCGGCGATCAACTCAAGCTTGTCGCCGAGGAACGCCTGGTGGTCGAGCCCGAGCTGCGCGATGCCGGTGACGACGGGGCCTGCGATCACGTTGGTCGCGTCGAGCCGACCGCCCAGCCCGACCTCGATCACGCAGGCATCGGCGGGCACGTCGGCGAAGGCGAGCAGCGCGGCGGCGGTGGTCACCTCGAAGAAGCTCGCGCCGCTGTCCGCGGCGACGTCGATCACGCGGGCGAGATAGGCGGCGAGCGTCGCGTCGTCGATCAGCCGGCCGGCGAGCCGGATACGCTCGTTGAAGCGCACCAGATGCGGGCTGGTGAAGACGTGGACCTTGTATCCCGCCGCCTCCAGCGCGGCGCGCAGGAAGGCGCAGGTCGAGCCCTTGCCGTTGGTGCCGGCGACGTGGAAGACGGGCGGCAGGCGTCGCTCGGGATTGCCGAGCCGGTCGAGCAGCGTCTGCACGCGCTCGAGCCCGAGGATGTCGCCGCCCGCGCCGAGCAGCGCCAGCCGATCGAGCTGCGCCTGCACGCCGGCATCGTCCGATCGCGCGCCGTCCGCCACGACTTAAGCGGCTACCGTGCTCCCGCGCAGGCGGGAGCCCAGAGCTGCAAGCGCCGCGCCTGCAACCCTGGGCCCCCGCCTGCGCGGGGGAACAAGGGGATCACGCCGCGATCGCTTCCGGCACGAGATAGGCGATCAGCTTGGCCAGCGTCTCGCGCAGCTGGTGGCGGTGGGTCACCATGTCGAGCATGCCGTGGTCGAGCAGATATTCGGAGCGCTGGAAGCCCTCGGGCAGTTTCTCGCGGATCGTCTGCTCGATCACGCGCTGGCCCGCAAAGCCGATCAGCGCGCCCGGTTCGGCAAGCTGGACGTCGCCGAGCATCGCATAGCTGGCCGTCACGCCGCCCGTCGTCGGATCGGTCATCACGACGATATAGGGCAACCCCGCCTCGCGCAGCATCTGGATCGCGACGGTGGTCTTGGGCATCTGCATCAGGCTCAATATGCCTTCCTGCATGCGCGCGCCGCCGGCCGCGGTGAAGATGATGTAGGGCGCCTTCTCGGCGATCGCCGCCTCGACGCCCGCGACGAACGCGGCGCCGACCGCAAGCCCCATCGATCCGCCCATGAACGCGAAGTCCTGCACGCCGACGACCGCGCGGCGGCCCTCGATCTCGCCCTTGGCGTTGAGCAGCGCGTCGGTCTCGCCGGTCGCGGTGCGCGCGGCCTTCAGGCGATCGACATAGCGTTTGGTGTCGCGGAATTTGAGCGGATCCTCGCGCACGGCGGGTGCGGGCAGCGGCGTGTGGACGCCCGAATCGAAGATCTGGTCGAAACGCTTGTCGGCGCCGATCCGCGCGTGGAACTGACATTTGGGGCAGACGCTCTGGTTTTCCTCGAATTCCTTGAGGAAGGTCATCGCGCCGCATTGCGGGCATTTGTACCAGAGATTTTCCGGCGTCTCCCGCTTGACGATGAACGGGATCGAATTGCGGACCTTGTCGATCCAGCTCATGCGACTGCTCCTATCCGTGCGTCACGCACCGCTTCCGCCAGACCGGCGACGAGCGCGCGGCCCGCCTCGGGATCGCCGCCAGCCTTGGCCAGCGCCTCGACGATCGCCGATCCCACCACCACGCCGTCGGCGACGCGCGCGACCGCCGCGGCCTGTGCGGGGGTGCGCACGCCGAAGCCGACCGCGACGGGGAGATCGGTACCTGCCTTGAGCCGCGCCACCGCCGCCTCGATCGAACCGCTCGCCGCCTGCTGCATGCCGGTGATCCCGGCGACCGAGACATAATAGAGAAAGCCCGACGCACCGGCCAGCACCTGTGGCAGCCGCGCCGCGTCGGTGGTGGGCGTCGCAAGGCGCACCGGGTCGATCCCGGCGGCACGCAAAGCGGGCCCGAGCGCGGCATCTTCTTCGGCAGGAATGTCGACGCAAATCACGCCGTCGACGCCAGCTTTGGCCGCAGCGTCCGCGAACCATTCGGGACCGCGCGACAGCATCGGGTTGGCATAGCCCATCAGCACGAGCGGCACTTGCGGGTGGCGTTCGCGGAACGTCTTGGCGATGGCGAGCACGTCGGCGGTGCGCAGGCCCGCGGCAAGCGCGCGCAGGTTTGCGGCCTGGATCGCGGGTCCGTCGGCCATCGGATCGGTGAACGGCATGCCGAGCTCGATCACGTCCGCCCCGCCCGCGACGATCGCGTCGAGGATCGCGGGGGTATGCGCGGGCGAGGGATCGCCGGCGGTGACGAACGCGACGAGCGCGGCGCGGTTTTCGGACGCGGTGCGCGCGAAGGTGTCGGCGAGGCGCGTCATGCTGGGATCTCCGGCGGGCGCGGCGTTTCAACACGCCCGTTCGTGCTGAGCGAAGTCGAAGCATGGGCAGCACCCACACCTGCCGTTCGCCCTGAGCGCAGTCGAAGGGCAGCCACCGGCAGCGCGTGGCCTTCGACTGCGCTCAGGCCGAACGGAGGTTGGTGATGCGGTGTGAAAACGGCGATCATATCTTCGCTCCCAGCGCATCGGCGACGGTGAAAATGTCCTTGTCGCCGCGCCCTGACAGGTTGAGAATCACGATCTGGTCCTCGCGATACTTGTGGACGACATGCGCCAGCCCAGCGATCGCATGCGCGCATTCGAGCGCGGGGATGATCCCCTCGGTGCGGCAGCAGAGCTGGAACGCGTCGAGCGCCTCCATGTCGGTGACACCCTCGTAGCGGACGCGGCCGATTTCGTGCAGCCAGCTGTGCTCGGGGCCGATGCCGGGATAGTCGAGACCCGCCGAGATCGAATGCGCCTCGCTGATCTGGCCGTCCTCGTCCTGCAGCAGATACGTGCGGTTGCCGTGCAGCACGCCGGGGCGCCCGCCGTTGAGGCTCGCGGCATGTTCGCTGGTGTGCATGCCCTTGCCCGCCGCCTCGATGCCGAGCATCGCGACGCCCTCGTCGTCGAGGAAGGGGTGGAACAGCCCGATCGCGTTCGATCCGCCGCCCACCGCCGCGACGAGCAGATCGGGCAGACGCCCCTCCGCCTCGAGAATCTGCGCCTTGGCCTCGATCCCGATCACCGACTGGAAATCGCGCACCAGCTCGGGATAGGGGTGCGGGCCCGCCGCGGTGCCGATGATGTAGAAAGTGTCGTGGACGTTGGCGACCCAGTCGCGCAGCGCCTCGTTCATCGCATCCTTGAGCGTCTGCGCGCCGCTCGTGACAGGCGTCACCTCGGCGCCGAGCAGCTTCATCCGGAACACGTTGGGCTGCTGGCGCTCGACATCCTTGGCGCCCATGAAGATCGTGCAGGGCAGGCCGAAGCGCGCCGCGACCGTCGCGGTCGCGACGCCGTGCTGGCCGGCGCCCGTCTCGGCGATGATCCGCGTCTTGCCCATCCGGATCGCGAGCAGGATCTGGCCGATGCAATTGTTGATCTTGTGCGCGCCGGTGTGGTTGAGCTCCTCGCGCTTGAAATAGATCTTCGGGCCCATGCCCTCGGGCGCGGTGGCGCGCAGCGTCTCGGTCAGCCGCTCGGCATAATAAAGCGGGCTGGGGCGGCCGACATAATGCGTCATCAACCCGGCGAGTTCGGCGGCGAACGCTGGATCGTTCTTCGCGGCGCGATATTCGGCGTCGAGCGCGAGCACGAGCGGCATCAGCGTCTCGGCGACATATTGTCCGCCGAATTCGCCGAAATGACCCTGCGCGTCGGGCTGGGAGCGGAGACTGTTGGCTAATGTCATGGCGTGGTGGCGTTTAGCACCCGGAGCGGGCATGTCGACTAAATCCCGCCATTCGCGCCGAGCCTGTCGCAGTGCGTGCTGCGGACGCCGTGCTACGACTACGCTCAGGACGAACGGGTTGATGAACCGCGTGTCGCTGCAAGGAAGACGGCGATCTTGTCGCCGTCCTTGATCCCCGGCGCGCTCTCGACGCCGGAGGACACATCGACGATCGGCGCGCTGGTGAGGCGGATCGCCTCGGCGACATTGCCCGCGTCGAGCCCACCCGACAGCGCCCAGGGCAGCGGGTGGACGAAACCGTCGAGCAGCTTCCAGTCGAAGCGCAGCCCCATGCCGCCGGGCAGCGTGCCCCTGGGCGTCTTGGCGTCGTAGAGGATGCGCTGCACCGCGCCGCGATAGCCGCGCGCGGCGTCGAGATCGGCGCGTGTACGGACCGGCACCGCCTTCCATATCTCGACTCCGTAGCGCGCGCCGATCGCCGCGGCGCGCTCGGGGGATTCGTCGCCGTGGAGCTGGACGCCGGTCAGCCGCGCGCCGGCGATCGCGTGCGCGAGCAGCGCGTCGTCGGGATCGACGAACACGCCGATCCGGCCGATGCTGTCTGGCGTGGCGAGCGTCCCGGCGCGTTCGGGGACGATGTCACGCGGGCTCTTGGAGAAGAACACGAAGCCGACATGGCTCGCCCCGCCCGCGATCGCGGCGGCGACGGTGTCGGGCGTCGAAAGCCCGCAGATCTTGGCGGTGGTCGGCATGGTCGAGGCCTATAGGGCGGGGCGGGGCGAGCGCCTAGCTATTGATCCCCCCATGCCCAGCATGGGGAGGATGAAGAAGAACGCCGCGCAGGCAAGCCCGTGAAGGCGGAAGAGGGCTTTTGACGACGCTCTAGAGCGTCGCCTCGATCGCCCGGGCCGCGATGTCGGGATCCTCCGCTCGGGTGATCGGGCGGCCGATCACCAGCACCGAGGCGCCGCGATCGAGCGCCTGGCGCGGTGTCACGACGCGCTTCTGGTCGCCGACCATGCCGTCGGCGGGGCGGACGCCGGGTACGACGAAGAAGCCGTGCGGCCAGATCTTGCGTGCCGCCGCGACCTCGGCGCCCGAACAGACCACGCCGTCGAGCCCGGCCTCGCGCGCCAGCCCGGTCAGTCGCTGGACCTGGCCCGCGACATCGTCGCCGACGCCGATCGAGACGAGGTCGTCGCCGTCGAGCGAGGTCAGCATCGTCACCGCGACGACCTTGGTGCCGGGCGAGGCGGCCGCCTTGGCGTCCTCCATCATCGCGCGCCCGCCGGCGGCATGGACCGTGACGATCGCGGGTTCGAGCCCGGCCAGCGCCTGCATCGCGCTGCCGACCGTGTTGGGGATGTCGTGCAGCTTGAGATCGAGGAAGATCGGCAGCCCGAGCGCCGCCATCTCGCGGACGCCCGGGCGACCATGCGCGGCGAAGAATTCGAGCCCGAGCTTGATCCCGCCGACATGGTGGCGGACCTTCTGCGCGATCGCCTTGGCGCGCTCGATGTCGGGGGTGTCGAGCGCGACGAAGATGGGGGAGCGGAACATCATGATTGGGCCGGGGGCTCGAGGCTGGCGGGGGTGCCGGGCGCCGCGGCGAGCGGGGCGGGGGCGGCGATCTCGGTCAGGCCGCGAATGTCGGCGAGCGCGCGTTCCTGGCTTTCGAGCCGGCGCCTGAGCCGCCAGCGCGCGGCGCGGTGCCAGGCGAAGGTCGGCAGGAAGCCGAGCAGGAAGGCGCCGAACACCAGCACCGGCAGCTTGGCGTCGAGCCGAAGCCCGCCCCACAGCATGACCGTCACCGGCGTCCAGTTGTTCATCGCGAACACCACGCCGATGATCGCGAGCACCACCCAGAAAAGTGTCTTGAGAAACTGCATGGTGCGAAGCTTTAGGGGGATGCGGCGCAGGATGCCAGTGTTCGTGACGGGGGCGGTGTGGGCGCACGCCACCCGCCCCCGTCCGTCATTCCCGCGAAGGCGGGAATCCATAGACGCGGCGCTTGACCGTCGAACGCCGCGTCTATGGATCCCGGACAAAGTCCGGGATGACGAAGAAGAAGGAAAAGCTACCCGATCTCCTTCTCCAGCGCGTCGAACAGTTCGGGCACATGCGTCAGTCGTGCGCGCTCCTCCTGCAGGATCGCGCGGAACATAGCGCGCTTGAGCCCGGCGATCGCGCCTGCCTGCAGGCTGCTTCCCACAGGCAGCGTCGAGGCGACGATGTCGACCAATCGGTCGGCGCCGTGGAGGCGGCCCCACAGATAGTCGTTCTCGCGATAGGCGCGGCTGAAGAAGGCGCCGAAGCTGTTGAACTGGATGCCCTTGAGGCTCGCCTCCGCGCCGCCACCGCGGATCGCGCGCGCATCCTCGGGCGCGATGCGGTCGACCTTGACCGGATCGAACTCGTCGATGCCCTCGCCCTGGAGGAGCGGCAGCATCGCGATGTCGTAGAAGGGAAAGCCCAGATAGGTGAGCAGCATCTGCCGCCGCTCGGCCTTGGGCAGCGCGGTGAACGCCGAGGCGAGCCGCGCGTCCGCCGCCATGTCGAGCGCCGCCAGGTCGCGCCGGTCCGCGACCGCATCGAGTGCCGCCGCGATGTCGCCCGGCGCGCCGCGCGCCGCGGCACGCGCCGGCGGATCGTAGAAATTGTCCGCCTGCCGTGCGAGATAGGGGGTGAGCGCCTCGAACAATCCGTCGCGCATCGTCTGCGCGGCCTCGCGCGGCACCTCGCCGGCCTGTTCCATCTCCTCGATGCGGCGCCCCAGGAAGCGCAGGCGGCGGATACGGAAGCGCAGGTCGTGGCGGCGGAAGAACAGCACCGCGGCGGCCGACGCGCCCGATGCGCTCAGCGCGCGCGGCTCGCGAAGCCCCTGCGCATCGACGAACAGCGCGATCGCCTTGCGATAGGCGTCTATCGATGGCCGCCCTTCCGGCCCGGCCAGCGCGTGGAGGAGGATCGCCAGCTCCTCGGCGATCGTCGCGAGCTTGAGATGGCCATAGGAGGCGAAGGCGTAGCCCGCGCCCTTGGTCGCGCGCTCGTGCGCCTTGGCGCGCCAGGCGAGCAGACGCGGCGCGGTCGGCTTGGCGAGGAAGAAGGTCGAGCCCAGCGCGTCGGTGATCGCCGCCTCGACCTCGGGGCGGATCGCGCCGGTGATCGCGCGCATCCGCCGGATCCTGGCCGAGCGCGCCTCGATCGCCTCGAGATTGTCGCGGATCGGCTGCTCGCGGGGAATGTCGGACATCGCGCCGAAGATCGTCTGGAAGAATCCCGGGACATGGTTCTCGCCGGTGCCGCCGAAGTGGACGCTCTTCTTGCCCGGATGCGGATCGATATAGACGAAGCGCCGGTCGACCTCGCGCCGCGCCGGCCGGTTGCGCAGCGCCTCGACCGCGGGGCGGAACGGCGCGTTGGCGAGCACCGATCCGTCGATCAGCGCCGCGGTCTCGGCATGGCCCGCCGCCCATTGGCGCGGCAGCGCGCGTGCGAGGAAGGCGTTGCGCGTCGGCCAGTCGCGCTTGCGCTCGGCCAGCACCGCATCGAGCTCGCCGACGGTGAAGGGCGGGAAGGCGCCGGGGAAGCTGGCGGTCGCACGCGCGGCGAAGGCGAGTTCGGCGGGATCGGCGAGGATTCGCTCGCGCGTGCCCTCGTCGGTGAAGGCGAGCGTCAGGCGATGCTCGGTCTCGACCACCTCGGCGGGCGAATTAAGCCGCAGCCGTTCGGGATGCCCCGAAAAATCGGTGACGGTGACGAACAGGTCGAGCGGCTGGTCGTCGGGGAGCAGCGCCGGCCCCGCGGGCTGCGCGGCCATCGCATCGAGCGCGTCGAGCACGAGATGGCTGAAGCCGGGCCCGCCGAAGGGGGGCTCGAACCAGCGGCCGCGCACGAAGGCTGCGAGCTTGGCCTTGACCTCGGCGCGCGCGGCGGGCTCGACCGTCTCCTCGAGCCCCGCCTCGCGACCCGCCGCCGCCCAGGCGATCGGGATCGCCCACATCTTGGTGAGCTTGGATCCGGGCTTGGCGATCGGGTCGACGAGTTCGTCGACGTCCGCCTTGTCGAGCCACAGGCTGGTCAGCGGATCGAGCGACTGGCCGCGCGCGATCGCCTGCGCAAGAAAGATGCCGTTGAGCCCGCCCGCGCTTGCGCCGGCGACGATGTCGACGAGCACGCGCAGCTTGAGGTCCGCCTGGATCTCGATCGTCTCGAGCAGCCGCCGGTACACCGCCTCGCTCGCCGATCCCGCCGCTTCGCCCGCCGCGAACGCGCGGCTGGCGCGCGCGAGATGCCAGATCTCCTTGGTGATGCCGTGCATATACACAGCAAGGCTGATCCCGCCGTAGCAGACCAGCGCCAGCCTCAGTTCCTTCTCGCGCATCAGCGTGCTGGTGGCATGGCCGCGGCACGCGGGCAAGCGGCGTGCGCCGACGGTGCGAGCCTCGCGATCTTTCAACGGCTTATCGCGGGGAGCGAACGGCCGATCGGGGCGTTGGACGCGCATAAGCCACAGGAGAGACACGATGACATTTTTCAGGACGTTCGCCGCGACCGCGATCGCCGCCGGCCTCGCGCTTCCCGCCGTCGCCCAGATGGCGGCGCCGACTCCCAAGGCGTTCGTCGCCAAGGCCGGTGCCAGCGACAGGTTCGAGCTCGCCGAGGCGACATTGATGATGGCGTCGAAGAATCCCGACATCGTCTCGTTCGCGACGCAGATGAAGGCCGATCACAGCAAGAGCACCGAGATGGTCAAGGCGGCCGCCAAGGCGGACGGCCTGATGCCCGCGCCGCCGATGCTCTCCGCCAAGCAGAAGCATGATCTCGCCGCGCTGACCGCCAAGCATGGCAAGGCCCGCGACATGCTCTATGTCGCGCAGCAGAAGGCCGCGCATCAAGACGCGCTCGCGCTCATGCAAAGCTATGCGAGCGCGGGGACCGCATCGCATCTGAAGGCCACCGCGGGCCAGATCGTGCCGGTGGTGCAGAGCCACGTCGACATGCTCGGCAAGATGTCGGCGATGTGATCGCGAGGTAGATCGCGAATAGCATGTGCTCCCGCGTAAGGCAGGAGCCCGGGTAAGGGGCCGCGACGCCTGCAATCCTGGGCTCCCTCCTTCGCAGGGGGGGACGGACATGATGTGATCCGCCCATGCCGGTGGCCCCATTGCCGGGCCGTGCCGCGCCCGCTATGTTCCCGCTTCGTTCAAGAGCGGGAGCATCATGGCCAAGCTGTCCAAGCGGTTCGTTTGCCAGGCGTGCGGCGGCGTGTCGTCGCGCTGGCAGGGCCAGTGCGCCGACTGCGCCGAATGGAACACGCTGGTCGAGGAGGCGCCCGTCCTCGCCACGCCGTTTGCCGCCAAACATGATCTGCGCCGCGGCGGGCGGACGCTCGAACTGGTCGGGCTCGACGCCGAGGTGGTGTTGCCGCCGCGCGTCGCGACGGGAATTGCCGAGCTCGACCGCACGCTGGGTGGCGGGCTCGTGCCGGGCTCGGCGACGCTGATCGCGGGCGATCCCGGCATCGGCAAATCGACGCTGCTGATCCAGACCGCGGCGATGCTCGCGACCGCGGGGCTGCCGGTCGCCTATATTTCGGGCGAGGAGGCGGCCGACCAGGTGCGGCTGCGCGCGCGGCGGCTGGGATTGGGGCAGGCGCCGGTCAAGCTGGGTGCCGCGACCTCGGTGCGCGACATCCTCGCGACGCTCGACGCCGGACGCCCGCCCGCTTTGCTGGTGATCGATTCGATCCAGACGATGCATTCGGACGCGATCGAGGGCGCGCCGGGGACGGTCAGCCAGGTGCGCGCCTCGGCGCAAGAGCTGATCCGCTACGCCAAGGAGACGGGGTGCGCGCTCATATTGGTGGGCCACGTCACCAAGGACGGCGCGATCGCGGGCCCAAGGGTCCTCGAGCATATGGTCGATACGGTGCTGAGCTTCGAGGGCGAGCGCAGCCACCAATATCGCATCCTGCGCGCGATCAAGAACCGCTTCGGCGGCACCGACGAGATCGGCGTGTTCGCGATGGAGGAAAGGGGGCTCGGCGAGGTGCCCAATCCCTCGGCGCTATTCCTGACGCAGCGCAGCGAGGGCGTCGCGGGCGCGGTGGTGTTTCCTGCGCTCGAGGGGACGCGGCCGCTGCTCGTCGAAATCCAGGCGCTGACGGTGCGGCTCGCCTCGGGGGCGACGCCCAGGCGTGCGGTGGTCGGCTGGGATTCGGGGCGGCTGGCGATGATCCTCGCGGTGCTCGAGGCGCGCTGCGGGCTGAGCTTCTCATCGGCCGAGGTCTATCTGAACGTCGCGGGGGGCTATCGCATCACCGATCCGGCGGCCGACCTGGCGGTCGCCGCCGCGCTCGTCTCGGCGCTTGCCGAGCGGCCCGTGCCGCCCGACGCGGTGGCGTTCGGCGAAGTCGCGCTATCGGGCGAACTGCGACCGGTGGCGCATGCCGCGATCCGGCTCAAGGAAAGCGCCAAGCTCGGTTTCGAGCGCGCGCTGGTGCCCAGCGCCGGCGCGATCGAGGCGGGGGCGATCATGCCCAATCGCTTTCCCACGATCGGCCGGCTTGTCGATCACATGCTCGGGCGCGGATAGCCGAGCGGATAGCCGACTGGCCGCCGCCCGGAGAGCGACGGCCAGCGGCAATCGAGCGCGACGACGGTCGCCGCGCGGTTACTGGCCCGGGGTCGGGGCCGGGGCGGTCGTCACCGTCGTCTTGGTGGTCGATCCGGCCGGAACGTGGACGACATGCGCGCGATGCGAGGTGGTGTGCGTCGTCACCGTGGTGGTGGTCGGCGCGGGCGCCGGCGCCGGCGTCGCGGCGGCAGCAGCGGCCTGCTCCTGCGCGGCGGCGGCGGTCATCTGCGCGTCGGTCGCGCGTGCGTTGGCGTCGCTGGCCGCATGTTCGGCCGCCTCGGCGCGCTGGTTGGCGGCATCGGCCGCCTGCGCATTCTGCGCGGCCTCGGCGCGCTGCGCGTCGATCGCCTGCGCATGGTCCTTCTGCGACTGGCCGATCGCGATGTCGGCGAGTTCGGAGGCGTGGGTCGCCGCATCGAACGCGTCCTCCTTGTGGCCGGCGCTCAGATCCTCCTTCGCGGTGGCGAGCGCGGCGTCGGCGCGTGCCGACAGCGTCGGGGAGTGGCTCGCCGCGCCGATCTTGTCGGCGGTGCTGACCTTGGCCTCTGCCTGGGCGATCGCCTCACGCGCACGATCCGCCTTGCCTGCGTCGATCGCGGGGACGGTGCCCAAGGCGACGAGGGCAGAAACGGCGACGCCGCGCGACAGCATAGATAAACGGCTCATGAACAGGCCCTTCCTCATATTGTTAAGTGCGGCAGTCAAACGGACTCCCTTGCTGCAAGTTCCTGCATTTTTGTCGAAGACGCGCGCCGCGATGTCGGCAACGCAGGTTTTGGCAATAGCGGCAATGTTGTAGCGATGGCGTTGGACTTCGATCGCCAAAAGGAGAGATGGTGCGCTTTGCGGCGGCGCGCGCGACTATTCGGCTCGAACCAGCTGCCGTCCCGCGCGCGCCGGCGCGTTGACCCATCCCGTCGCGCCGCCTAATTCGCAGCGATGCACTCGCTGACCCTGCTCGACATCATCGTCCTTCTCTTCGTCGGCGGCGGCGCGCTGCTCGGCGTGCTGCGCGGCTTCGTCACCGAGGTCCTGTCGCTGTTCGCCTGGGTCGCGGCGCTGATCGCGCTCAAGCTGTTCTATGCGCCCGCGGCGCTGATCATCGGGACATGGCTGCACACCAAGGCCGGCGCCTCGCTGCTCGCCTTCGTGCTGGTGTTCGCGATCGTCTTCTTCGGCGGGCGGATGGTCGCCGAGCGCATCGGGCGGCGGACGCGCAGCTCGATCCTCGGGCCGATCGATCGCACGCTGGGCTTCGGCTTCGGCGCGCTCAAGGGGCTGATCGGCGTCACGCTGCTCTTCATGCTGGGCAATCTCGTCTATGATCTCGGCTATGGCGGCACGACGCCACGGCCCGATTGGGTGCGCGAGGCGCGCAGCATCGCGCTGCTCCAGGCGAGCCGCCAGGCGATCGACGATTTCGTCGCCAAGCGCCGCGCCGAGCATCCCGCCGACGCGGAAAATCTGACGACGTCGACGCATTAGCGCTTGGGCGGGCTCAGCCGTTCCCCGGCGCAGGCCGGGGCCCAGGCCCGTGCTATGGAGCGAGCGCAACGTCGATTGAGAGACGTGGGGCCTGGGCCCCGGCCTTCGCCGGGGAACCTCGTAGCTCGACTCGCATACACGCCGCGCTCCCTCGACGCGGCGGGCTCTCTTGCCTATCTGTCGGCAATGTCCGCCGCGCTCTACAATGCCACCATCCTGCGGCTCGCCGCCGCGATCCCGCACGATGTGCGTTTGCCCGATGCGCAGGCGTCGTCCGACAAGCGCTCGCCGATCTGCGGCAGCCGCGTGACCGTCGATGTCGTGCTCGACGCCGAGGGCCGGGTGGCGGCGGTGGGACAAGAGGTGCGCGCCTGCGCGCTCGGCCAGGCCTCGGCGTCGCTGATGGGCGCGCATGCGATCGGGCGCTCGGCCGACGAGCTCGAGACCGCGCGCGATGCGCTCGCCGCCTATCTGGCGGGCGACCGGCCCGATCCGGGCGACTGGCCCGGGCTCGACATCTTCCTGCCGGCGCGGGCGCATAGCGCGCGCCACGCCTCGATCCGGCTCGCCTTCGAGGCCGTCGCCGATGCCGCGCGTGCGGCGAGCGCGCAGGCCCACGAGGCGGCGGCCTGACGATGGTGCCGCCGACCGACAATCTGCTGCGCGACGGGGTGATCATGCTCGGCGCGGCGGTGCCCGCGGTGCTGCTGTTCCGCCGCTTCGGGCTCGGCGCGGTGCTGGGCTACATGATCGCGGGCGTGCTGATCGGCCCGCAGATGCTCAACCTCGTCGGCGACGCGCAGGGCAAGCAGGGGATCGCCGAGATTGGCATCACGCTGCTGCTGTTCCTCGTCGGGCTCGAGCTCAACCCGCGCCGGCTGTGGGAGCTGCGCAAGGAGATTTTCGGCTTCGGCGTCGCACAGGTGCTGCTCGCCGGGCTCGCGATCACCGGCGTGGTGTTCGCCTTCGCCGGGTTCAGCGCCGCGGCGGCGCTCGCGCTCGGCCTGCCGCTCGCGCTGTCGTCGACCGCGCAGGTACTGCCGCTGCTCAGTTCGCAGGGGCGCCTACACACCGCCTTCGGCGAACGCGCCTTCTCGATCCTGCTGTTCCAGGATCTGTCGATCGTGCCGCTGATCACGGTGATCGCGGCGCTGTCGCGCACCCCCGCCGATCCCGGCGCGCCGCCGGGTTGGCTGATGGGGCTCTATACGATCGGCGCGATCGTCGCGCTGGTGCTCGCCGGCCGCTATATACTCACCCCCGCGCTCAGGCTGATCGGCAATCTCGGCGAGCGCGAGATGTTCGTGGCGGCCGGGCTGTTCACCGTGCTCGCCGCCTCGGCGCTGATGGATGCGCTGCATCTCTCGCCCGCGCTCGGGGCCTTCGTCGCGGGGGTGATGCTCGCCGATTCGCCCTATCGCCACGAGCTCGAGGCCGACGTCGAGCCGTTCCGCTCGATCCTGCTCGGGCTGTTCTTCCTGACCGTCGGGATGCTGCTCGATCTGAGCGCGATCGCGACGCGGCCGCTGTTCGTGGTCGGGCTCGCCGCGGCGCTGATCGTCGTCAAGACGCTGGTGCTCTACATCATCGCGCGGATCGCCCGGATGGAGCGTCGCTCGGCGCTGGCGCTGGGGCTGCTGCTCAGCCAGGGCGGCGAGTTCGGCTTCGTGCTGTTCGGCCAGGCGCAGAACGGCCTGTTGATCGCGCCGCAGGCGGCGAGTCTGTTCTCGGCGGTGGTGACGCTGTCGATGGCGACGACGCCGTTCCTGATGTCGCTCGCCCGCCGTTTCGGGGGCGACGCGGCGGGCGCCAAGCTGCGCGGCCTGGCGGGCCCCGAGGAGGCCGCGCAGGCCGGCGCGATCGTCGTCGGCTATGGCCGCTTCGGGCAGACCGTCACGCAGATGCTGCTCTCGCACGGGCTGTCGCTGACGATCGTCGACCTCGACACCGAGATCATCGACATCGGCGACCGTATGGAGATGAAGATCTATTATGGCGACGGCACGCGGATCGACCTGCTGCGCCAGGCGGGCGCCGAGGAGGCCAAGCTGATCTGCTTCTGCATCGACGGCGACGGGCCCGACGCGGCGATCCTCGAAGCGGTCAAGGAGGCGTTTCCGAACCTCAAGCTGTTCGTGCGGCTGTTCGACCGGCGCCATGCGCTCGCGCTCAAGGATGTCGAGCTCGCCGGCACGGTGCGCGAGGTCTATGAAAGCGCGATCTGCATGGGCCGGCAGGTGCTCGATACGCTCGGCATCGCCGACGAGGAGATCGACCGTATCGAATCCGATTATCGCGAGCGCGACAACCGGCGGCTGCACGTCCAGGGCGAGGAGGGCATCCGTGCCGCGCTCGGGCTGATGTATCGCCCCGGCCATGATGTCGACAGTCTCGACGAGGCCGAGACATGAGCGCGCGCCGCGATGCGCTGGCGGGGCTTGCGGCGCTGTCGGGCGCGGTGGCGGTCGCGGCGGGCGCATTCGGCGCGCATGGTGCGCACGGATTGCCCGCGGAACTGCTCAAGACGGGTGCGCAGTATCAGATCGTCCATGCGATCGCGGCGCTGGTCGCGCTCGGGCGGCCGCTGGGGCGGGCTGCGGGGTGGTGCTTCGTGGGCGGCGGCGCGCTGTTCGCGGGGTCGCTCTATGCGCTGGCGCTGGGGGCGCCGCATCTCGTGGGGGCGATCACGCCGTTCGGCGGGCTGGCGCTGATCGTCGGCTGGGTGGTGCTGGCGGTGGGGGCGTTGCGGTAAGAACCACCGTGCGCTTGCGCAGGCAGGAGCGCAAAGTTTCGAACGCTGTGGCTCCTCACCTGGGCTCCTGCCTACGCAGGAGCACCGGGGGGCTATTTGTCGGGCTCGCGCATGGGCATTGGCGCTGGGTGGTGCTGGCGGTGAGCGTTGCGGCAAGAACCACCGTGCTCCTGCGCAGGCAGGAGCGCAAAGTTTCGAACGCTGTGGCGCCGCGCCTGGCTCCTG
>CAIQHF010000006.1 GCA_903871605.1 uncultured Sphingomonadaceae bacterium | reverse complement strand
GACGCCCGTCCCGCCGCCCGCGAAGCCGCTTAGCTTCCAGGCCATGATCCTGACGCTCCACGCCTATTGGAGCCAACAAGGCTGCGTGATCCTGCAGCCCTACGACATGGAGGTCGGCGCGGGCACCTTCCACCCGGCGACGACGCTGCGCTCGCTCGGCCCCGATCCGTGGAAGGCGGCCTATGTCCAGCCCTCGCGCCGGCCGACCGACGGGCGCTACGGCGAGAATCCCAACCGGCTCCAGCATTATTACCAATATCAGGTGGTGATGAAGCCGTCGCCGCCGGACCTGCAGCAGCTCTATCTGGGCTCGCTCGCGGCGATCGGTGTCGACACCGCGCTGCACGACATCCGCTTCGTCGAGGACGATTGGGAGAGCCCGACGCTCGGCGCCTGGGGGCTCGGCTGGGAGGTGTGGTGCGACGGCATGGAGGTGACGCAGTTCACCTATTTCCAGCAGATGGGCGGGTTCGACTGCAAGCCCGTGACCGGCGAGCTCACCTACGGGCTCGAGCGGCTGGCGATGTACATCCAGGGTGTCGACCGCGTCTATGATCTCGCCTTCAACGACGACGGTGTCTCCTATGGCGACGTCTTCCTCGAGAATGAGATCGAGCAGAGCACCTATAATTTCGAGGTCGCCAATACCGAGGCGCTGTTCGACATCTTCCGCAAGGCGACGGCGGAATGCCAGTCCTGCCTCGATGCCAAGCTGCCGCTGCCCGCCTATGAGCAGGCGATCCGCGCGAGCCACACCTTCAACCTGCTGCAGGCGCGCGGAGTGATCTCGGTCGCCGAGCGCCAGGCCTATATCGGCCGCGTCCGTGATCTGGCGAAGGGCGCATGCGCGGCCTGGATGGAGAAGAACGGGTGGAGCGCATGACCGGCACTATCGATCCTGCCCGCGCGAAGCGGGGGGAGGGGGGCCATGCGCAGCATGGTGGAGCGGCGGGCGCGTCGGCGCCCGGCTTCGCCGGCCGGGCCCTCTACACCTCCCCATCTTCGATAGGGAGGATGGGGCGATGACCGATTTCCTGCTCGAACTCCGCTCGGAGGAAATCCCCGCGCGGATGCAGGAGAAGGCCGCGGCCGATCTCGTTCGGCTGTTCGAGGCGGAGCTTGGCAAGGCCGGGCTCGCGGCATCCGGCGTCGAGAGCTTCGTCACCCCGCGCCGTCTCGCGCTGATCGCGCGCGACCTGCCGCTCGAAACCGCCGCGGTCTCCGAAGAGATCAAGGGCCCGCGTGCCGATGCGCCGGCGCAGGCGCTCGCCGGCTTCCTCGGCAAGACCGGGCTCACCCGCGACCAGCTCGTCGAGCGCGCCGACGCCAAGGGCCATGTCGTGCTGTTCGCGGTGATCGAGAAGCCCGGCCGTTCGACGCGCGAGGTGCTCGCCGAGGCGATCCCCGCGATCGTGCGCGCTTTCCCCTGGCCCAAGGCGATGCGCTGGGGCGCGGCCTCGCTGTCGACCGAGAGCCCGCGCTGGGTGCGCCCGCTGCAGGGCATCGTCGCGCTGTTCGGCGAGGCGGTCGTG
Source organism: uncultured Sphingomonadaceae bacterium (assembly GCA_903871605.1). Classification (GTDB taxonomy): domain Bacteria; phylum Pseudomonadota; class Alphaproteobacteria; order Sphingomonadales; family Sphingomonadaceae; genus Solisphingomonas. The sequence continues at coordinate 58,934 of CAIQHF010000006.1, read as the reverse complement.
CCGTTCGAGATCGCCGGCGTCGCCAGCGGCGCGGCGACGCTCGGCCACCGCTTCCATCACCCCGGCGTCATCACGATCGGCTCGGCCGCCGACTATGCCCAGAAGCTCGAGGCGTGCCACGTCATCGTCGACGCCGAGGCGCGCCGCCGTATCGTCCGCGAGGGCGCGGAGGCCGCCGCCGCTGCCGCGAGCCTGACGCTGGTGCCCGACGCGGGGCTGGTCGCGGAGAATGCCGGGCTCACCGAATGGCCGGTGCCGCTGCTCGGCCGGTTCGACCCGGCGTTTTTGGCGGTGCCGCGCGAGGTGATCCAGCTCACCATGCGCACCAACCAGAAATATTTCGCCTGCTTGGATAGCGCGGGTGCGCTGGCGCCGGCGTTCGTCTGCACCGCCAACATCGCGGCGTCGGACGGCGGTGCGGCGATCGTCGCGGGCAACGCCAAGGTGCTTGCCGCCCGGCTGGCGGACGCGCGCTTCTTCTGGGAGCAGGATCTCAAGGTGTCGCTCGAGGAGCGGCGCGAGAAGCTCTCGGACATCGTCTTCCACGAGAAGCTCGGCACGGTCGCCGACAAGGTCGAGCGCGTCGCCAAGCTCGCGCGCTGGCTGGTGGAAGAGGGGATCGTCGGCGCAAAGCCCCTCCCCTTCAAGGGAGCGGTTGGGGTGGGGCCTCACTCCACGGAGCCAGCGCCCGGAGAGGCGCCCCACCCCCCGACCCCCTCCCCTGAAGGGGAGGGGGAGCGCGCCGCGCTCGCCGACATGGCCGAACAGGCCGCGCGGCTCGCGAAAGCCGACCTCGTTACCGGGATGGTCGGCGAGTTTCCCGAGCTGCAGGGCGTGATGGGGGGCTATTATGCGCGGGCCGAGGGGCTGCCCGACGCGGTCGCCGACGCGATCCGCGACCATTACAAACCCGTCGGCCAGGGCGACGACGTCCCCACCGCCCCGGTGACCGTCGCGGTGTCGCTGGCGGACAAGCTGGATACGATTGCCCAATTCTTTTCTATCGATGCAACACCGACGGGTTCCAAGGACCCGTTTGCTTTGCGGCGCGCGGCGCTTGGTGTCGTGGCCATCTGTAAGGCTAACAATCTCAGGCTGAGCATTTTCTTCGCGACTATGCGCAGTCTGGTGCAAGATCAGCCTTCCGATATTGTTCAGGCCCGCCGGGACAAGCGCGGCACGGTGCTAATGTCGGTTTTAGACGAGCTTGGCCCGGAGGCGGCAATCGGGGCATGGAAAGGGCTCGTTCCGGTTTTGAACAAGTCTTCGCATGAGGAAGACCTTCGGGAAGCCTTATGGCAAACCATGCTTGAAGCTATGCCAACGGCGGCGGCTGTGCGAGATTTCTTTATTGACCGGCTTGAAGTCGCCGAACGCGACACCGGTGTACGGCCTGACATCATTAGAGCGTCAAAAACTGTTGATGCTTCTGGCGCTAAAGAGGACGATCTCGTCCGCCTTCTGGCGCGCGTGAAGGCGTTGCAGGCGTTCGTCGAGACGGGCGAGGGCGCCAACCTGCTCGCCGGCTATCGCCGCGCCGCCAACATCCTGCGCGCCGAGGCCAAGAAGGCGGACGGCGCGCCCGCCGACTTCGCCGGCTTCGCCTACGATCCCGATCCCGCCGAGGCAGCGCTCGCCGACGCGCTCGACCGCCAGCTGCCGCTTGCCGAGCAGGCGATCGCTGCCGAGGACTTCGCCGCCGCGATGACCGCGTTGTCAGTCTTGCGCCCCGCGATCGATTGCTTCTTCGACGAGGTCACCGTCAACGCGGACGAATCCGCCAAGCGCAGCGCACGGCTCGCCTTGCTTGCGAAACTCGTCGCTGCGATGCACAAAGTCGCTGATTTCTCGAAGATAGAGGGTTGATATAGTGGCCACGATCGCTCCCGCCGCCGACACCAGCCAGGCCGGGGGACGCGATCCGCGCTACGTCTATCGCTTCGGCGGCGGCGTCTCCGATGGCGGCGCGGGCGATCGCAACCTGCTCGGCGGCAAGGGCGCCAACCTCGCCGAAATGGCCTCGATCGGGCTGCCCGTGCCGCCGGGCTTCACCATCTCGACCGAGATGTGCACGCGCTATTATGACGAGGGCGGCGCCTTCCCGGCGAGCGTCCGCGAGGAGGTCGCGAACGGCCTGGCGCATATCGAGGGGATCACCGGCAAGGTCTTCGGCGATGCGGCCAATCCGCTGCTCGTCTCGGTGCGCTCGGGCGCGCGCGCCTCGATGCCGGGGATGATGGACACGGTGCTCAACCTCGGGCTCAACGACGAGACCGTCGAGGGGCTCGCCGCGGGCTCGGGCGACGAGCGCTTCGCGTGGGACAGCTATCGCCGCTTCATCCAGATGTATTCGGACGTGGTGCTCGAGCTCGATCATGGCGCGTTCGAGGAAGCGCTCGAGATCGCCAAGGAGGACAAGGGCTTCAATCTCGACACCGAGATGACCGCGGAGGATTGGAAGGGCCTCGTCGCGACCTACAAGGGGCTCGTGCAGAAACAGTGGGGCAAGCCGTTCCCGCAGGACGTGCAGGAGCAGCTCTGGGGTGCGGTCGGCGCGGTGTTCGGCTCGTGGCAGTCTGAGCGCGCGAAAGTGTATCGCCGGCTCAACGACATCCCGGCGAGCTGGGGCACCGCGGTCAACGTCCAGGCGATGGTGTTCGGCAATATGGGCGACACCTCGGCAACGGGCGTCGCCTTCACGCGCGATCCGTCGAAGGGCGACCGCGCTTATTATGGCGAGTTCCTGATCAACGCGCAGGGCGAGGACGTCGTCGCCGGCATCCGCACGCCGCAATATCTGACCAAGGCCGCGAGGGACGAAGCGGGCGCCAAGGCCGCGTCGATGGAAGAGGCGATGCCCGTCGTCTATGCCGAGCTCGCCAAGGTGTTCGACCTGCTCGAGACGCATTATCGCGACATGCAGGACATCGAGTTCACCGTGCAGGACGGCAAGCTCTGGATGCTCCAGACGCGCGCCGGCAAGCGCACGGCGAAAGCCGCGCTCAAGATCGCGGTCGACATGGCGAGCGAGGGACTGATCAGCGAGGAGGAGGCGATCCTTCGCGTCGACCCGCTCGCGCTCGACCAGCTGCTCCACCCGACGCTCGACCCGCAAGCGCATCGCGACGTCATCGCCAAGGGCCTGCCGGCGTCGCCCGGCGCCGCCTCGGGGATCATCGTGTTCGACGCCGAGACCGCCGAGCATCGCGCCGAACGCGGCGAGAGCGTGATCCTCGTCCGCGTCGAGACCAGCCCCGAGGACATTCACGGCATGCATGCCGCCAAGGGGATTCTCACCGCGCGCGGCGGCATGACCAGCCACGCCGCGGTGGTGGCGCGCGGCATGGGCCGGCCCTGCGTGTCGGGGGCAGGCACGCTCGCGATCGAGGGCAAGGCCAAGCGGATGCGCGCCGGCGGCCGCGACTTCAAGGAAGGCGACGTCATCACCATCGACGGCTCGACCGGCGAGGTGATGGCGGGCGAGGTGGCGACCGTCCAGCCCGAACTGGCCGGCGATTTCGGCACGCTGATGGTGTGGGCCGACAAGGTCCGCCGCCTGAAAGTGCGCACCAATGCCGAGACCCCGCTCGACTGCCAGACCGCGCGCGATTTCGGCGCCGAAGGCATCGGGTTGTGCCGCACCGAGCATATGTTCTTCGAGGCGAGCCGGATCACCTCCGTGCGCCAGATGATCCTGGCGGAGACCGAGAAGGGCCGGCGGGTCGCGCTCGACAAGCTGCTGCCCGAGCAGCGCGCCGACTTCGCCTCGATCTTCGAGATCATGGCGGGGTTGCCTGTCACGATCCGGCTGCTCGATCCGCCGCTGCACGAATTCCTGCCGCACGAGGAGGAAGAGTTCCAGGAGGTCGCGACCGCGACCGGGCTGACCGTCGAGGCGCTGCGCCAGCGCGCGAGCGAGCTGCACGAGTTCAACCCGATGCTCGGCCATCGCGGTTGCCGGCTGGGCGTGACCTATCCCGAAATCTACGAGATGCAGGCGCGCGCGATCTTCGAGGCGGCGTGCGACGTCGCCGCGGCGACCGGCGCCGCGCCGATCCCCGAGGTGATGGTGCCGCTGGTCGGCACCGCGCGCGAGCTCGCGCTGATGAAGGCGGTGATCGACACGGCGGCGCAAGCCGTCTTCGCCGAGAAGGGGCGCACGCTCGACTATCTGGTCGGCACGATGATCGAGCTGCCGCGCGCCGCGCTGCGTGCGGGCGAGATCGCCGAGGTCGGCGAATTCTTCTCGTTCGGCACCAACGATCTGACGCAGACCACGCTCGGCGTCAGCCGCGACGACGCGGCGCGCTTCCTGTCGGTCTATGTCGAAAAGGGCATCTACGCGAAGGATCCGTTCGTCAGCCTCGACATCGAAGGCGTCGGCGAGCTGATCGAGATCGCCGCCGAGCGCGGCCGCAAGGCGCGGCCGGGGCTCAAGCTCGGCATCTGCGGCGAACATGGCGGCGATCCGGCGAGCATCGCCTTCTGCGAGCGGACCGGCCTCGATTATGTCTCGGCTTCGCCCTATCGCGTGCCGATCGCCCGCCTGGCGGCGGCGCAAGCGGCGCTCAAGGTCGCGGCCCAGTGATGCGGCTGCTGCTGACGATCGCGGCCGGCGCGACGCTGGTCGCGGCGGCGCCGGTCAAGCTGGCGCCCGCCGACGACAAGCCGCCGGCGCTGGTCGGCGCCGCGGCGCGCCACAAGCATGGCCCCGATCCGATGGCCAGGCCGCCCGAGGATGTCGGTGCCGCCGAGGATCCTGCGCCGATCGGGAACCCGCCGGGCGCGCCGAGCACGACACCTAAGATCTGACTGTTCCCCGGCGCAGGCCGGGGTCCAGGCCCCACCTCTCCGTGGGAGCGCTGCGCCTGCCGCGAGCGACGGGCTAGGGCCCCGGCCTTCGCCGGGGAACGGCAAAGCCCTGATCCGATGGCCGAGCCACCCGAGGATGCTGGTGGCGCGGAGGCCCCGGCGCCGATCGCGACGCCGCCTGCGGTTGGGACCACAGCATCCAGGCGCTACCTGTTCCCCGGCGCTGGCCGGGGTCCAGGCCCCACTGCTCTGTTCGAGCGCTGCGTCTGCCGCGAGCTACGGGCCTGGGCCCCAGCCTTCGCCGGGGAACGGCAAAGCCCTGATCCGATGGCCGGGTCGCCCGAGGATGCTGGTTGCGCGGCGGCCCCGGCGCCGATCGCGACGCCGCCTGCGGTTGGGACCACAGCACCCAGGCGCTACCTGTTCCCCGCGCAGGCCGGGGTCCAGGCCCCACCTATCCGCGTGAGCGCTGCGCCTGCCGCGAGCTACGGGCCTGGGCCCCAGCCTTCGCCGGGGAACGGCAAAGCTCCGATCCGATGGCCGGGCCGCCCGAGGATGCTGGTGGCACGGAGGCCCCGGCGCCGATCGCGACGCCGCCTGCGGTTCGGACCACGGCACCCAAGCGCTACCTGTTCCCCCGGCGCAGGCCGGGGTCCAGGCCCACCTCTCCGCGTGAGCGCTGCGCCTGCCGCGGGCGACGGGCCTGGGCCCCGGCCTCGCCGGGGAACGGCAAAGCTATCACCGCCACTACGCTAACAGCCGACGGACGTTTGCCGCTTACACCACCGTCCCGTAGCGCGTCCGGTGATCGTCGAGTCGCCGGTCGCGCAGCATCGCGGCCTGTTCGCGCCACTCCTCGCGTGCGATCGTGCCCTGCGTCAGCCCGAGCCGGGCCTCGAGCCGATCGGCATCCGCCGCCGACAGATCCTCGATCTGGCGGTAGCTGTGGATGCCGGTCTCGTTGAGCGTCGTCTCGCGCGTCCGCCCGATGCCGCGGATCAACGCCAGATCGTCGTGCGCGCCCGATGCGGCAGCGCCGACCGCCGCCGCCGTGCCGATCCCGACCGGATGGCTGCGCTCGAGCTCGGCGATGCGCTCGCGCGCCGCCGCATGGCGGGTCTCGGCGGTCTCGCGCGCGATCCGCTCCTGCTCATAGGCGCGGCGCCAGCGCGCGCCGCCCGACCGCGAGAGCAGGCCGAGAAGCCAGCCGAGCACGAGGACGAGGGCGAGGATCGCCCATTGGTTGGCGGTAAAGCCCATGGCATGCCTCCTTTGTTACGGAGGCAGAACCGACGGAGCGGGCGCGACGTTCCCGCCGCGCCCGTTTGCCAGTCGCCTAGCCCATCTTGCCCGAGGACATCGCGTCGCTGATCGAGCAGGCCGCGGGCCCGAGGATGACGATGAACAGCACCGGCAGGATGAACAGGATCAGCGGCACGGTCATGATCGCAGGCAGTCGCGCGGCCTTTTCCTCGGCGCGCATCATCCGCTCGTTGCGGAATTCGGCGGACAGCACGCGCAGCGCGGAGGCGAGCGGGGTGCCGTATTTCTCGGTCTGGATCATCGTCGTGACGACGCCGCGCACCGCATCGAGCGCGACGCGCATGGCGAGGTTTTCGAACGCGCGGCGCCGTTCGGCGAGGAAGCCCAGCTCGATCGCGGTCAGCATGAACTCGTCGCCGAGCTCGGGATAGGCCTTGCCCAGCTCCTTCGACACGCGCCCGAACGCGGCATCGACGGTGAGCCCGGCCTCGGCGCAGATCACGAGCAGATCGAGCGCGTCGGGCAACCCCTTGCGGATTTCGGCGCTGCGCTTGGTGATCTTGTTCTTGAGCCAGATATCGGGCGCCTTGTAGCTCAGGATCAGCGCCGCAGCGACGAACCCGTAGCGTTTGAACGGGCCCCACAGCGGGAACCAGTCGAGCACATAGACGCCGAGGATGACGATGCCGCCGACCACGATCGGCGCGACCATGCGCGTGAAGATGACGGCGACGGCGGCGTCCTTCGCGCGGATGCCGGCCTGCATCAGCTTGATCTGCGCGTCCTTGAGCTGGCTGTCCTGCAGCACCTTGAGCGAGCCGAGCGCGGAGCGCATCCGGTCGGTCGCCTCGTTGCGCGTATTGAGCTTGGCGCGGCGCTTGGAGGTCGAGGCGGTGATGCCGAGCTTGAGCTGCTCGCGCCGTTCGTTGAGCGCCTTGACGCGCTTGGCCATCGGATCGCGGGAGGTTGCCGCCGCGTAGATCGCGACGAGCACGGCGATGGTCGCCATTGCGGCCATCAGCGTGCCGACGAGCGTGACGTCGACGCCGAGAAAAGTGGGGTGCGCTGCTGCGTTCATGTCGTTCTGCCGCCCCTCAGATCTCGAAGCTGACCATCTTGGCCATGATGAACACGCCGATTCCCATCCAGATGAGCCCGATACACCCGGCGATCTCGAGCCGCGTCTCGTGGAAGAAGCCCATCATATATTCCGGGTTCATGAACAGGACGGTGAAAAAGACGAAGAAGGGCAGCGAACCGACGATATAGGCCGAGGCCTTCGACTCGGACGACATCGCCTTGATCTTCAGCTTCATCTGCGCGCGCTTGCGCAGCACGTCGGCGAGATTGGCGAGCGTCTCGGCGAGATTGCCGCCGGTCTCGCGCTGGATCGACAGCGTGATGACGAAAAACTGGAATTCGGGCGTCTGCAGCCGATCGGCGGTTTCCTGCAGCGCCGCATCGAGCGTGCGCCCGATCCGGACGCGATCGCCGATCAGACGGAATTCGACGCCGACGGGCCCCGGCACCTCGGCGCCGACGACGTTCATCGTCTCGCTGATCGGCAGGCCCGATCGCAGCCCGCGGACGAGCAGCTCGATCGCGTCGGGAAACTTGACCGTGAACTTGTTGACGCGGCGCTTGATCATCATGCCGATGAACTTGTGCGGAAGCCCGAGCCCCGCCGCCAGCCCGACGAACAGCGCGAGCAGGATCGGCAATCCTCTCAGCGCGAGCAGTAGGAAGATGATCGTGGCGATAGCCGCGCACACCGCGCCATATTTGCCCAGCGTCCAGTTCTTGCCGGTCATCACCAGGCGGTGACGCAGCATCTCGGGCTTCGGCATGAAGCGCGTGGCGAACGAATCGAGCTTGGTGTCGCGTTGCGTCAGCGCGCGCCGCATCTGCGCCTGCGCGGCGCCTTCGCCGACCCCGGAATGCCGCGCCTTGAGGCTGTCCATGCGGCGCGTCTTGGCCTTGGCCTGCGACGGCCCCGAAAAGGCGAGCACGATCAGCCCCAGGACGAGGCAGCCGCTGAATGCAAGAAGCAATGCCGGAAACATCGTCAGATCGCCTTCCCGTCCGTCGTCGTCGCGCCGCCCGCGCAGCGCGGCCGCCTGGTCACTTCGCCTTGCGCTTCGGCAGCATCGCGCGGAAATCGCCGAGCTTGCCGATCAGCGACTTGCCGCCGATCGCGTCGGCCTTGGGCGCACCGGCATCGGCGGTTCGCGTGATCGCGCGTGCGAGCTCGATGATCGGTGCGCCGGTCTTGTTCGACTTGGCGATCTCGGCGAGCGGCTTGCCGAGCTTGGCGGCCTGCGCGAACAGCTTGGCGTCGTAGGGCACGCACAGATCGACCTTGTGCTCGACCGACTCCTCGAACTCCTTGCGGCTGATCTCGGCGACGCCGCCCGTGACGACGCGGTTGGCGAGCAGCGTGACGCTGGCGTTGGGCACGTTGGCCTTGAGCCAGGAAAGCAGCCGGATCGTGTCGCGCGCCGAGGCGAGCGTCAGCTCGACCACCAGCACCGCCGACTGCACGTCGTGGAGCAGGTGCGGATGCTGGATCAGCATGTGCCGCGGCAGATCGAGCACGGTCGCCTCGAACGCAGCCTTGAGCTCTTCCTGGAGCTGGTAGAAGGCCGAGCCATCGGTGATCAGCGGCTGGTTGAGCGGCGCCTCGGCGGAGAGCACCGAAAGCTTGTCGGTCGCCTTGACCATCGCGCGCTCGATGAACAACCCGTCGATACGGCTCGGATTCTCGATCGCGTCGGTAAGTCCCCGGCCGGGCTCGAGATCGAACGCCAGCGCGCCCGTGCCGAAATGCACGTCGAGATCGAGCAGCGCGGTCGAGCGGCCTTCGGATTCGCCCATCAGCCAGGCGAGCGAGGTCGCGATCGTCGAGGCGCCGACGCCGCCACGGACGCCGATCACCGCGGTCATCAGATGCGGGCGATCGACCGCGTGGTCGGGCGTCCGCGGACCCGACAGCGTGAGCTGCGCATGCGCCAGCGCCTCGCGCGCCTGGTCGACGCTGAACGGCTTGAGCAGATAGTCCTGGATCCCGCTCGCGACGAGGTCGCGGTAGAGCCGCACGTCGTTGACCTGGCCCGAGGCGATCACCACGGTGCCCGGCTCGCAGACCTCGGCGAGCGCGTTGATGTCGTTGAGCGGATCGCCGCTCTCGGACATGTCGACGAACAGGATGTGCGGGCTGGCCGAGACGGCGAGCGTCTGCACCGCGTTGCGCAGGCCGCCCTTGTGGACCTTCTCGGGCTGCCAGCCCATCTCGATCGCGACCGGGCGGAGCGCATCGGCGGTGGCGTCGTCGCAGACGAAGGCCGCGAACGGATCGCGCAGCGCGGCGCCGCGGGGATTGAAGGGTGCGTTCATTATTTGCCTCCGGTGCTTTCGGCCTTGAGACCGCCCGCGCCGGTGGTCGTCGCGTCGCGGTAGGTCTTGATCGCCTTGACGCTGAGCATCGCGTCGGCGGTCCGGTTACCGTCCTGACCGACCACCAGATCCTCGGGATTGGCGATCATCGCGGCAAGGTTGGTCTCCGACGCGCAACCGAAGTTGGACGCCGTACCGCCGGCATATTCGGCATTGGCGTGGCGCCAGTCGGGGCAGCCGTCGACATGCGCGACCGCGCGGCTGACGACGACGCGGAGCGTGCCTGCCGCCGGGTGGCCGGCGGTGATCGGCGGTGCGTCGCGCGCGATCAGCATGCCGTAGCGCGACACGATCGCAGCGACGGCGTCCTGTGCGGCGCCGCCATGCCAACCCATGGGATCGTCGAGCGTGATCGTGTCGCCATAGCCGAGGCCGAGGCCATCGAACCAGCCGGCGAGGCGGTCGGCTTCGCCCGTTGCCAGACCGCGCGGACCGACCCCGACATCGAGCGAGAAATCGGTGCGCTCGACGATCGGCTGGTGCACCGTCTCGACGCTGCGGTTGATCGGCGCCGGCGTGGCGGCGCTGCGCGTGGATTGCGCCGCGGCGTGGCCGGCGGAGAGGATCAGGACGAGGGCGGCGGTACCGGCGCCGACCCGACGGATGCTGTGTGCCATGGGGTTCATCCTCAATTAGCCGTGAAACCGGGGGCGGCCGCGGCTTCGTCCTTGCGGCGGGGGTCGATCGCGACGCTCGCGTCGCCGGCGGGCGCGGTGACCGGGGCGGCGGCCCTGGGCTGCTTCTTCTTCTTGCCGGACTGGCCGTCGCTATGCTGGTTGAGCAGGACTTCCTGCGCATCGGTGCCCATCCGGTAACCATCGGTCGGCAAGGCGATCTTGCTGTCCGACACCGGCTTGACCAGATACGGCGTCACCACGATCACCAGCTCGCTCTCCGAGCGTTTCCAGCCGTTCGAGCGGAACAGCATGCCGAGGATCGGGAGGTCGCCGAGGAACGGCGCCTTGTTGACCGAATTCGACGTGTTGTTGCTGAGCAGGCCGCCGATCACGAAGCTCTGCCCCGAGCCGAGCTCGACGGTCGTCTCCGCGCGGCGGGTGGTCAGGCCGGGCACGGTGTAGCCGTTGATCGCGATGCCGTTGGCCGAGTCGAGTTGCGACACTTCGGGGCGGACGCGCAGCGAGATACGCCCGTCGCCCAGCACGGTCGGCGTGAACGCCAAACTGACGCCATATTGCTTATAGTCGATCGTGGTGACGCCCTGATATTGCGGCACCGGGATCGGGATCTCGCCGCCGGCCAGGAAGCTTGCGGTCTCGCCCGAAAGCGCGGTCAGCGTCGGCTGCGCGAGCGTCGTCGCATAGCCGTCATTCTCGGCGAGATCGAGCGTCGAGAGGATGTCGAGGCCGAGCGCATGGCCGAAGAAGCCGAAGCGGGTGGTGCCCGCGGCGGCGGCGGCGATGCTGTAAACGGTGCTGCCGATCGTGGCGCCATTGGAATCGACCGCGGTGCTCGAGCCCGGCGTGCCCGGGACGGTCGTGATCGTCCCCGGGGTCCCCTGCGAGACGCCGAACCCGAACCCGCCCGAACTGTCGCGCGTCATCAGGTTCATGCCGACATTCTTGGCGAACGCACGGTTGACCTCGGCGAAGCGCACCTTGAGCATCACCTGCAGCGGCGTCGATGTCTTGAGCCGGCTGATCACCTGGGTCTCCTTGCCGACGAAGGCGGAGACGAGGCGGCTGGCCTCCTCGACGTCGTCGGGCGCGGCGACGGTGCCGGTCAGCACGACGATGCCGTTCATCGGCGTCGCGGTGACCTGCGCGTCGGGCATCGCGACCTTGAGCATCTGGCCGATATTGCCGATGTTGGTGCCGACGCGGATCGTGTTGGAATAAACGACCGAGCCATCCTTGGCGGTGGCCGAAAGCGTCGTCTCGCCCGCCGTCTTGCCGAATACGTAGAGTCGCGTGGGCGAGCGGACCTGGACGTCGGCGACGTTGGGATCGGCGACGAAGAGATCCGACATCGGACGCGGCAGCGTGATCAGCTGGCCGCGGCCGGTCGAGAGATCGACCGTACCGCCGCTCGGCGCGGCCGCGGAGGAGCGCATCGGCGCGCCCTGCCGCTTGGCCGGATGCCATTTGGCGGCGGCGGGGCCTGCGGGCATCGCCGCCAGGCCGAGCGCGAGGGCCGCGGCGAGCGCGCTACCCGCGGCACCGTGGCGAAGGATCGAAGGTTTCGACATGTTCACTTACCCCCCACGGGTGTGTCTGTGACGGCATTGCCCCGAGCGATGTGGACAACCGGCACGATGATCGCCGGAGCGGCATTCGGCGCGCCCATCATGGTGCCCGCGCTCGCTCTCGACGCGCTGTTGCGGGCGAAGCGCGAGACCTCGCCGCCGGTGGTGAAGGTCGTCTGGTTGTCCTGCGGACGATTGGCCAGCGCGACGAGCATCGTCTTCTCGGTCTTGGGATCGGTGCCGGCCGGGACGGCGATGTCGCCGGCCGCGATCTGCTGCTCGAGCTCCTGCGTCGTGTCGGCGAGCGGGCGCAGCGATAGCGACAGCGAGCCGAGCTTCTGCGCGACCGCGATCTTCTCCGCCATCTTGGGCGTCGCCTCGAGCGTCACCAGCGAGAAGTTGGAGACCGTCGTCTTGCCGTCGGGAGTCGGCTGATTGTCGAAGCGCTGGTCGGTGGCGAGAACGCGGACGTTGCGCATCACCGTTTCCGACGTCTGCAGCGGGCGACTGTCGTGGCCGACCATCGCCGAGCCGTTGCCCGACGGCGACGTCGCACTGACGTCGACGTTCGAGGTCAGCACCAGGTCGACGCGGTCGCCCGGGAAGACGAAGCCGGCGACCGCCGAGGCGCCGCCGACCGAGACGGTGACGGCGCGCATGCCCGGCGTCAGCGCCGCTGCGAGGAAGCCGCGATCCTTGGGCGAGACCAGCGCGCCCTGCGTCACCGGCTGCCCGGCGGTGATGTCCTGGCGGACCACCATGCCCTGCATCTTGAGCGGATCGACGCCGGCCTGCCCGCGGACGAAATAGGCGCCGTCGACCAGATCCTTCGGCCATGGCTGGAAGCGGACCGAATCCGGCCCGAGGATCGTCCCCATCGGCAAGGGCTTGGTCGCGACGAGCACCTGTGGACCGGTCGGCTGCGCGGCGGCGGCGACGACCGTGGGCGTCACCTGCGCACCAAACATGCTCTTGGCCATGATGGCCGTCACTGCAGCGACGAACAATGCGCCGATCAACAGTGCGATCTTCTTTCCGTCCATGACGTTTGTCCGCCCCCTAAAGGCCAAATTGACTTGCGGCGCTCTTCATCGCCCGAAATGGTAAAGATATCGTTGGGTGAACAACGGGATCGTCGCGAGCGCGATCGCGACGCCATACGGTATCTCGAGCGGACCCTCGGGCGTGCGCAGGCGGTGCCAGGCCATCATGCCCAGCGTGAGCAGTCCGCCGCCGATCGACATCCACACGATCATCCGCATGAAGTCGGACGGGACCAGCCACAACCCGAGCGCGGCGATCAGCTTGACGTCGCCGCCGCCCATCGCGCCGATCGCGAACGCACCCAGGAAGATCAGCAGAGCGCCGCCGCCCACCGCAATCTGCACCGCAGCCCCGGGCCACGGCGCGATGCCCGATGCCCACCACCACAAGGGCGCGGCAAGCGCGATCCCCGCATTCAGCGGATTCGGGATCACGCGGGCGCGCACATCCGTCCAGATCGCATAGACCAGCGCGGCGATGAGGCCGCCGGCCAGAAGGGGGATGAAGATCGTCTGCATGGGCGCGACACTAGACGGGACGGCTTGCCAAACCGTAACCAGCGCTCAGATGCCCGCCGCCGTCCCCCATTCCGCCGAATCGCACGTCGATCGCCGTCGCCATCCCGACGGACTGGCGTTCGACATATGGCATGGCGCCGATGGCTGGCCGATGCGCGCCTATCGCTGGGCCGCCGCCGCCCCGCCGCGCGGCAGCCTGCTGTTCCAATCGGGACGCGCCGATTTCGTCGAGAAATATATCGAAGCGCTGGATCATTGGCACCGGCAGGGCTGGGCGATCGAGGGATTCGACTGGCGCGGGCAGGGCGGATCGAAGCCTCCCCGAAGCGGATCGGAGACGGAGCCCGCGGTCGCCGCGCGCTTCAGCTTCGATCCGATGATCGACGATCTCGTCGGCTTCGCGCGCGACTGGCAGGCCCGCACGCCCGGCCCGCACGTCATCGTTGCGCATTCGATGGGCGCCTATCTCGCCTTGCGCGCCTGCGCGCGCGCGGGCGGCGAGGGGGCGGCGCCCGATGCGCTGATCCTCGTCGCGCCGATGTTCGCGCTCAACACGCGAGGGCTGCCGCGCTGGATGGCGCGCGTCGCGATCGCCGCGGCGGTGGCGGCCGGATATGGCGCACGGCCGGCGTGGAACGAGGATCGTTCCGATCCGGGCCGCCAGCTCCGCCTCACCGCCAGCCGCGAACGCTATGAGGATTCGCAGTGGTGGAAGCAGCGGACGCCCGCGCTTGCGACCGGCGCGCCGAGCTGGGACTGGCTCGCCGCGGCGCTCGCCGGCGGTCGTCGCCTCGTCCGCCGCGGACTGGTCGAGCGCGTGCGCTGTCCCGTGCTGCTGCTCGAGGCGGGGCTCGACGCGCTGGTCGATGCGGCCGCGATCGAGCGTGTCGCCGCCCGGCTGCCCGACGCCGAGCTGGTCCGTCTGGCCGATGCGCGCCACGAGATATTGCGCGATGCCGACGGTCCGCGGCTGGCGGCGCTCGGCGCGATCGACGCCTTCCTCGATCGACGTGCGGCACCCGGCCGCGCTTCGCCGGACGCCGCGATTACGACCCGCCTGCAATAAGCCCGTAATATTGGGCAACGCGGCGACGCCGCCGAAATGTCGCGCAATCTTGCCGAAATTTAACGATGGCACCTGCCGCGGCCAGCGGGAGCCGAGGGTTGCATTCGATTTCGACGACGCCGTTGCCGAGCCGGCGATGGGAAAGCCTTATGGAGCGACCGGTGCCGATGTGGGCGATGCTGCTCCTCGTGCTGGTCGCGGCGATGGCGATCGTCGGCTTCGGCGCGATGGTCCGCAGCGCGATGGTGGCGGGGCGCACGGACGGGCCGGTGATGGATATCGCCACCGCCCCGCGCACGCTCGCCCACCTGTTCGCCCGCCACCTGCTCCAGCAGCCCTTCGAGGCCTATGCCGACGGCCGCTATCCTGCCGCTCCGTCGGGGTTCATGCGCAACGCGGCGCAGCCGTTCCGCGATCCGGGCTATGCGCTGCTGACCGGTTATGACGACGCGCTGCGCAGGCCTGTCGTGCGCCTGTTGCGGCTGGGCGACGGCGCAGTGGTGCATCAATATCGGCCCGACATCGCGGCCATCAACGCGCGATCGCGCTTCGCATCGCCGTTGATCGACCTTGGGCGCGACCGCGGCGTCGATCGCAACCTGATGATGCACCCGCTGCTGATGCCCGACGGCGGGCTGGTGATCCACGACAGCTCGCCGCTCGCGCGGGTCGACGCGTGCGGGCGGCTGCGCTGGATGATCGACGGCATCTTCCATCATTCGGTCGAGCGCGCCGCCGACGGCAGCCTCTATGCGGTCTATCGCTATCCGACATCGCCGATGCGCGGCGCCGGTCCCGGCTTCGACGACGAGGCGATCGCGCATGTCGCGCCCGACGGGCGGCTGCTCGGGCTCGATCGGATCGCCGACATCCTCGATCGCAACGCGCTGGGCGGATTGTGGCGCAGCCATCCCTATGTCGACGATCCCTTCCACCTCAACGAGGTTCGCCCGGTGCTCGCATCGGGGCGGTTCTGGCGGCGCGGCGACCTGCTGCTGTCGCTGCGCAACCTGTCGCTGGTGATGCTGTACCGTCCAGCGACCGGCCGCGTGCTGTGGAGCAAGGTCGGGCCATGGTCGATGCAGCACGATGTCGCGATCGTCGACGATCACCGGATCTCGCTGTTCGACAATCATTGGCGCTTCGCGGCACCCGAAGGCGAGGTCGATGGCGTCAACCGGGTGCCCGTGTTCGATTTCGCGACCGGCCGCATCAGCTATCCCTTCGCGGCGGCGCTGCGCGGCTATGCGATCGACACGCGCGCGCAGGGCCGGCAGCAGATCATGCCCAATGGCGATCTGCTGATCGAGGAGACCGAGCGCGGCCGCCTGTTGCGCATCGCCCCCGACGGCACGCTGCGATGGCAATATCTCAACGTCGATGCGGCGCACCGCAGGCTCCAGCTGCGCTGGAGCCGCTATCTCGATCCCACCACCGATGGCGCAGCCATCCAAGCAGCGGTGAATGCACGATGCAGCTGAATCCCAGGCACGCGATGCTCTTCCTTGCCGCGCTCGCCACGCCCGCGCCGGCGCTCGCCTATATGGGCCCCGGGCTCGGGCTCGGTGCGATCACCACCTCGCTCGGCATCCTCGGGGCGCTGCTGCTCGGGCTGATATCGCTGCTCTGGTATCCGCTCAAACGACTGATCCGCCGATTGCGCCACGCATCGTCGCGCCGGCCGTGACGATCGCCGCGCCGCTGGCGGTGCTCGCGGCGACGATCGTGTCGATCGAGTTGCTGCGCACCGTTGGGCTATGGCGGGCATTCGGGCGACTTTCGCGGCACGGCCGGCGCTCGATCTGGTTGCTGACGCGATTGGGCGTGTCGGAATGGGCGAAGGAGCGCGCGCTCGGCCTCGCATCGCGACGGATGTTGATGCTGTCGCTGGCCGCCGCGGGTCGCCTGATGCTGGTCGCGGCCCCCTTCGCTGCAATCCTTCTGATCGACCATTGGCATCATTTCGGGCTGGCGCGGAGCTGGACCGACGTGCCGAGCCGGATCGCGCTCGTCGTCGTGACGTCGCTCTACATCGCCGCGCGGCGCCGCTGGCCGCCGCACGAGCGCATGCTCGAGGGTCTCGCGCTGGGCTCGCGCCCGCTGGTCGAGCTGTCGTTCGACATCGAGCGCGCCATATATGGCCGCCGGGCCGCCGCGGTGCCGCTGATCGCGCCGGTCTTCGTCGCCGGCTTCGCGCGCTGCGGGACGTCGGTGCTAACCCGCGAACTGCAGCGGACGGGCGTTTTCGGCAGCCTGTCCTATCGCGACCTGCCGTTCCCGCTCGCGCCCAATCTGTGGCACCGCCTGAGCCGCGACTGGCAGCGATCGGTCGCCGCCGGCGAGCGCGGCCACGGCGACGGCCTGCTGCATGATCTCGACAGCCCCGAGGCGATCGAGGAGATGTTCTGGCTCTGTCACGAGGGCGACCGCTACCGCCACGCCGGCCATGTCGCGCCGGTCGCGCCCGATGCGCAAAGCTGCGACGCCTTTCGCGCGCACGTCCGCCTCGTGCTGCTCCGCTACGGGCTGACACGCTATCTCTCCAAGAACAACGCCAATATCCTCCGCCTGCCGGCGCTCGCTGCGACCTTCCCGGACGCGATCCTGCTCCATCCGTTCCGCGATCCGCTGCAGCAGGCGGCGTCGCTGCACCGCCAGCATCTGCGCGCCTGCGCGCTCGCCGCGGACGATCCCTATCGCGCGCGGTTCATGGGCTGGCTCGGCCATCACGAATTTGGTGCCGATCATCGCCCGATCCGGTTCGGCGATGCGGCGCCATGCCGCGGCGACCCGGCGACGATCGACTATTGGCTCGCCGCCTGGATCGCCGCCTATCGGTTCCTGCTGGCACAGCCGGACGATGTCCGCGCGCGCCAGTGCTTCGTCGATTATGACCGGCTGTGCGACGCACCCGACGCAGCCGCCGCGACGCTCGGTGCACGGCTGGGGCTGGGCTCTGCGCTTCGGCTTGATGCGATGCGTCCCCCTGCGGCCTATCGCGAGACTGGGTGCGACGCGCCGCTGGCCGACGAGGCGCTGGCGGTGCATGCCGAACTGGTCGGGGTGGCGACGCGCTACGGCCGGCCCGGGGACGCCCCGCGCCGCGACGGTCAGCTGGTCGCGACCACCTGATTCGGGTGATTCCGGGCAGCGAAGCCGTTGCGGTCCGCCGAGACGCGGCTATGCTGCCCGGATGAAAGCACAGACCGCCCGCCAGCTTCGCAAATATCATCAATATATCGGGCTGTTCTTCACCCCGGCGATCCTGTTCTTCTCGCTCAGCGGCGCGTTGCAGACGATCGGGCTGCACGAAAACCACGGCGGCGGTCCGCCCCCGCCGACCTGGATCCGCTGGATGGCGAGCGTCCACAAGGATCAGCGCGTGCTTCGCGCGGCGCCCCCGAAACCCGCGTCGAGCGCTGCCGGGTCCGCCGAGAATGGCAATCACGCCGATCACGATCACGATCACGCGCCGGGCGGGCATCGCGACGAGGGGCCGTCGCCCGTCCCGATGAAGGCGTTCGTGCTGCTGCTGTCGATCGGCCTCATCGGCTCGTCGCTGCTCGGCGCGACAATCGCGCTCACCAACCGCAACGCTCGCCGGCCGAGCATCATCGCGCTCCTGCTCGGCGTCGTCGTGCCCGTCGTGCTGCTGTTCCTATAAGCCGGCCGGGGGCACCCGTCGTCAGCCCAGCGGCCAGAAGAAGGCGATCAGCGGCACGCCCGCGACGATCACCAGGATCGACAGCGGCAGGCCGAGCTTCCAATAGTCGCCGAAGCGATAGCCGCCCGGGCCCATCACCAGCGTGTTGCACTGGTGGCCGATCGGGGTGAGGAAGTCGCAACCCGCGCCCGTCGCCACCGCCATCAGGAAGGGGTCCGGGTTGAGGCTGAGCCGCTGCGCGACCGAGACCGCGATCGGACCGAGCACCAGCACGGTCGGGGCATTGTGGAGGAAGGGCGAGCAGGCCATCGCGGTCACCATCAGCGTGCCCAGCACGAGGATCGGCGAAATGCCGGTCAGCGCATGCGCCAGCCCGGTCGCGATCAGCGCGGTCCCGCCGGTGTGCTGCACCGCCTCGCTGATCGGGGTGAGCGCGCCGATCAGAACGAGCACCTCGGGTTCGAGCGAGGCATAGGCCTCGCGCATCGGCAGCGCGCCGATCGCGACGATCAGGATCGCCGCGCCGACGAACCCCGCCGCCACCGGCGCGACGCCGGTCGCGATCAGCACGATCGCGGCGATCAGGATCGCGATCGGGCCGAAGCGCTGACGGCGATTGCCGAACTGCACCGTTCGCTCGGCGAGCGGGAGCAGCGACTGGCTGCGCAGAAAGGCAGGCAGCGCCTGCTCGCCCGCCTGGATCAGCAGCACGTCGCCCGCACGCAGCGTCACTTCGCGCAGCCGCTCGGTGATCCGCTCGCTGCTGCGGCCGACCGCGAGCAGCTTGACGCCGAACTGCTCCTGCAGCCGCGCGCGTTGCGCCGACTGGCCGACGAGCTCGGATTCGGGCTGCACCACCGCCTCGATCGAGCGCACCTCCTCATTGGGCCGGTCCGTCTCCAGATCCTGTTGCGAGCGCGCCTGCAGCAGCGGCAGCCGGGCGAACAGCCGCGACAGCGCCTCGTCGTCGCCCTCGAGCACCAGCACGTCGCCGGGGACGAGCGCGGCGTCGCCATCGGCATGATATTCGTCGCCGTCCGCTCGGGTCAGCGCGACGAGCGTGACGCCGTCCTTGTCGAGCGCGAGGTCGGCGATCGTGTGCAGGCCCTCGGGCAGATCGTCGGGAATCGTCGCCTCGGTCGAATAGGCGGCCGCGGCGGCGATCTCCGCCATGCCGTCCGATGCCTGGCGGTTGCGCGGCAGCAGCCGCCAGCCGAAGCTGACCACGACGAAGCCGAGCGCGGTCAGGCATAGGCCGACGGGGGCGAAATCGAACATCCGGAACGGCTTGCCGATCGTCTCCTCGCGCACTTGGCTGACGATGATGTTGGTCGACGTCCCGACCAGCGTGACCAGTCCGCCGAGCAATGACATGAACGACATCGGCATCAGCAGCGCGGACGCCGAGCTTCCCTCGGTGCGCCCGAGGCGGAGCGCGGTCGGCATCAGGATGGCGAGCGCGCCGACATTCTTGGTGACGATCGAGAGCAGCGCGGTCGCGCCTGCCAGCGCCGGCACCTGCACCGGAAGCGACGAGAGCCGGCCGAGCAGCGGCCGGATCGCGGTCTCGACCACACCCGACCGCGCCACCGCGGCGCTGATCACCAGCGCGGCGGCGATGATCATCACGACATCGCTGGTGAAGCCGCTGAACGCGCTTTTGACGGGCACGACGCCCACCGCCATCCCGATCAGCAATACGACGAGCGAGACCAGATCATAGCGGAAGCGCCCCCAGGCGAAGGTCACGATCGCGCCTATGACGAGCGCGAAGGCGAGGATTTGCGGCATGGTCAAGCGGCCCGACTCCCGATGCCGGCGAAGGCCGGTCGCGCACTCGACGCCCGAGCCGCGCGAAGGTTCACCGCGTCCGGCATGTCTTCGCCCCCGGAAGCCGGCTCGTACGGCGCATGCCGGCAAGACATGTGAGCCGGGATGCGGGGCATCGCCGGCGTCTCGATGCTCCCCGCGTCCACGCGCCGAGCGTCCCGCCAAAGCGGACGGCGCATGCTGCGGCGCGGAACACACACCGGATGCGGAGCGCGGCGACATTCGTTTCGTTCCCGTAACTGGCTATAATTCCATATAAAAACCATTATTGGTGATAATGCTGCGACGTAACGCGTCAATCGACCAGGCGACAAGAAGGACCAGTCGATTCGCGACCAAGACGCGGATCGGTCGCCGCGCGTCCGGGTCATCGCCGATAGCCGTGCTCGACTACGTATAACTACTAGGTAGTCCGAAATTTTGGGCTATGATGCGGCGATGGATAGGTTGCCCCGGCTAGAACGCACACGTCTGGTTCATCGCAACGCCGTGCTGCGGTCGATCAGCAGTAGCGCTGCACTGGTCACTATTGCGGTGTCGGCGTCGGTTCTGGCGATGTATGCTGGCGCCGATGCGCTCGTCTATGGGGCGCACCCCTATATCTTTCAGATGAAGCCGAATTCCGCGATCGGGTTCGCCGCGGCGGGCGCCGCGCTTGGCGCGCTGGCCCAGGGCCGGCTGCGTTTGAGCGCGGCGCTGGCGGTGGTTCCGACGCTGATCGGCGGACTGACGCTGCTCGAATATGTGGGTCTGCCGGTGCGGATCGACGAAATGCTGATTCGCGACTGGCATGTCGGCGCAACGGGGATGCCCGGGCGATCGCCCCCCAATACCGCCGCGGTGCTGCTGCTTGTGGGCAGCGTCTTCCTGTTCCTCTTCGCCGTACGCAGTGAGCGCGCGCGCAGGTTCGTCCTGCTGTTCGTGCCGCTGGCGACCATCGCCGTCGCGATGGAGGCGCTGGCGGGCCATATCGGCCAATCCGCCTTCGCGGTCGGCTGGTGGACGCGGCAACCCATGTCGTTCCCCTCTGTGCTGTGCGCGCTCAGCCTCGGCGCGGGGATGTTGGCGCATGGCTGGCAGTCCGAGACCGCGGTCGTATCGCGGGTTCCGCTCTGGATGCCGCTGCTCGGCTTCTTCGGCGTGTCGTTGATCGACATCTGCACCCCGCTCGAGGTGAATTCCGCGATTTTCTATCTCCCGCTGGTCGCCTGCGCGATATGGTTTCAGCGCGCTTATGTCGTCTTCGCTTTCGCGGCGATGGCGACGTTGCTGATCCTGTTCGGGCTGTTCGCGTCGCCGCCGGGGCACCTGTCGTTCGCGATCGCCGCGCTCAACCGCGCCGCCGCAATCGGCGCCGTCTGGCTCGTCGCGGCGTTCGTCTCCGGGCACCACCGAATCCACCGGCGCCTGCGTCACAGCGAGCATCACTTCGCGACAGCGCAGACGCTCGCTTCGGTCGGCAGCTTCGAACTGCGCTTCGCCGATATGTCGCTGCGCGGCAGCGACGCGTTCCAGACGATGCACGGGCTCCCGATCGGCGAGGAGGTCGACTGGCCGACCTTGCTGCGTGGCGGCGTCCCGGTCGACGAACATGGCATGCTGCAGGCGATGATCGACGCGGCGCGGCGCGGCGAGCCGTCCCGCGACCTCGACTACAGCTTTCTTCGAGCCGGCAACGACGTGCGCAACATGGTGATGCACGCCGATCTGCTTGTTGACGCGCAGGGCAAGGCGGTGGGCGTGATCGGCGTGGTCCACGACGTCAGCGAGGTCCGTCGCGCGGAAGCACGCCAGGCCGAGATCGAGGTCCAGCTCCGGCACGCGCAGAAACTCGAATCGCTCGGCATGTTTGCCGGCGGCATCGCGCACGATCTCAACAACACGCTGGTCCCGATCACCATGCTCATGCCGCTGCTGATGGAGACCGCCGATGCCTCGGAGCGCCAGATCCTCGATCTGGCGATCGGCGCGGCGCTGCGTGCCAAGGATCTGGTGCGCGAGATCCTCGCGTTCAGCCGCAGGGAAGAGCCCGAGCTCAAGGCCATCCGGCTCGATCTGCTCGTCCGCGAGGCGATGACGATCATCCGGGCGGGGGTGCCGGCCAGCATCATCATCGCCGACGAACTCGCCCCCGTCTCGGAAATGCTCGGCAGCAAGGGGCAAATCTACCAGACGATCCTCAACCTTGCGACCAACGCCGCGCAGGCGATCGGCGACCGCGCGGGCACGATCACGATCGGGACACGCAGCGAAACCCGCGACGGCGACGGCTCGACCGACATCAGGCTGTTCATCGCTGACGACGGGCCCGGCATGGACGTCGCGACCGCGCGGCGGATCTTCGAACCCTATTTCAGCACCAAGCCGGCGCAGAATTCGACCGGGCTGGGGCTCGCGATCGTCAACAAGATCGTCAAGCGCCATGGCGGCTCGATCCTCGTGCGCAGCACGCCCGGCGAAGGCACGCGCTTCGACCTTCTATTCCCCGCGATCCGGCAACAGGCCGCATAGGACCGGAGCCCATGTCCTTCCACATCCTCGTGATCGACGACGATGAGGCGATCCGCATCTCGCTGTCGTTGCTGTTGCAGGCCAAGGGCTATTCCGTCGCGCTCGCCAAGGATGGGGCCGACGGCCTCTCCAAATATCGCGAGCGAAAACCCGATCTCGTGATCAGCGACATGATCATGCCGGGGCATCAGGGGATCGAGACGATCGCGCGGATCCGCGCGGACGATGCGCGCCTGCCGATCATCGCGATGTCGGGCAGCATCCAGGGCGGCGAGGGCAACTTCCTCGACAAGGCGCGCGAGGCGGGCGCCGATCATTTCCTCGAAAAACCCTTCGATGCGGCACAGCTGCTCAATCTGCTCAGCGTTGTGACGAAGCGTGCGTGACGCCCGCTATCGTTCGTGCGCCGCCAGCCGGCGCGATCGTCGCGCCGACCTACCAGATCGGCGGATAGACGACCTGCTTGTTGCCGTAGCGCTGGTCGAGGATCGCCTGGCGACGCGTGATCGTGCTGACCTCCGGATCGAGCCTGTCGAACGAGAAAGACGTGGTGAATCGGTCGCCGTCGATGACATATTGCATCGCCGTCCAACGCTTCTTCACCGGTTCCGCTTCCCACAGCTCGAGGAGGACAGCGTTTAGGGCTTCATTTGGAAATCTATAGAGAAGATGATCCCCCAGGTCCTTGAATATCGACGCGCTGACCGATTGTGGTTCGGCCTCGACGTACAGGAATGTTCCGTCGAGCGGGTAGGCGCGATCCTGCGCCAAGATGTTGCCGACTTCGTTGAGGAGTGCGCCGACCTCATCCGCCATGTGACTTCCCCTTCGCGCTGCTGTTCGCCAAGTCTCGGCCACCGCCGGTACATCCACCACGGCCCCCGCGGCCGTTGCCACCGCCCCTGAGCATCCGAGCCCAGACCAGTTCGAAGATATTGTCCGGGATGGGCACGTAAATCATTGAGAGGTTCTCGTCGAACAACCCCCTCTCGATTGAAGGCGAACGGCGATGCCGAACCTACCTGCCAAACCTACCTGCCAAACCTACCTGATCGACGGATAGACGACCTGCTTATTGCCGTAGCGCTTGTCGAGGATCGCCTGGCGACGCGTGATCGTACTGACCTCCGGATCGAGCCTGTCGAACGAGAAAGACGTGGTGAATCGGTCGCCGTCGATGACATATTGCATCGCCGTCCAACGCTTCTTCACCGGTTCCGCTTCCCACAGTTCGAGGAGGGCGGCGTTTAACGCTCGGTTCGAAAACCTATAGAGAAGATGATCCCCCAGGTCTTTGAATATCGACGCGCTGACCGATTGCGGTTCCGCCTCGACGTACAGGAATGTTCCGTCGAGCGGGTAGGCGCGATCCTGCGCCAAGATGTTGCCGACTTCGTTGAGGAGTGCGCCGACTTCATCCGCCATGTGACTTCCCCTTCGAACTGCTGTTCGTGAACTCGCGCTCGCTGGTATGACCATTAACGCTGAACGATACGTCGATCGTGCGCGGCCGCTGCGACGAACCGACATAGCCCGGCACGATCCTTACCCACACGGCGTTGCCCTGCTTGGCGTCCTTCGCCCATTGGCTTTCCAGCATGCGATAGCCGCCGCGGTTGAAATTGGCATTTTGCGCGAAATGGTTGAAGCTGTCCGTGGGGCCGTCGAAGCGCACAGCGACATAATGGCCGCCATCGTCGGTTGAATGCCGGTCCGTGCCACCCGCGGCCGCCTGCGCCGACCGCGATCGCGCCTGATCGGGGTTGAGCGTGAGCGTTCCGCTCACCTGCGTCGTGCGGCCCTCGTGGTCGATCTGATAGGTATAGCCATTACGCGTAACGGTCGTGACAGCCGGCGATGCAACCGATGCGGCGTCGGTTTGGACGACTGGAGCAGGCTGTTTGCCAGGACCCGCTATTCCCGGCGATCCGCTCCGACCGGTTTGGGGTTTGGCATGGTCGCCCCAGCTTCCCGACGCGCCGCCGCCTCCCGTCGTTCCTCTGCCGCCGCCGGTAAATCCACCGCCGCCCCAGCTGCCGTCACCGCCGCCTTTGAAGGTGAAGCGTCCCGTTGCAGGATCGTGCTAGGGATTGAACTTGAGTTCGACGCCGTCGCCGGCGTCATCGAAATCCAAGCCGAGACCCGTTCGAAGATATTTTCCGAATCGTTCGCTTGGAATCCGGACCCGTGAAAACGCGTAACCGGCCTGCTGCATGGCGCTCCTCCGGATGAGGGAAGAGCCTTCCTACCAGAAAAGCAAGAACAAATCAAGAACATTCAGGAGAGTTTGGGGCGAGGCGAGAAGAGTGCCCACCGGCTTTGAAACGGTTGATGGTGGTGCACCCGGCATGAACGCGATGGGCACTCAGATTGCTGGGAAATTTCGATCGCCAAGCGTCTGCGAGCAAGCGCGCCTATTTAAGAGGCGGATACACCACCAGCTTGTTGCCGTAGAGCTGGCGCAGGATGACCTCGCGGCGGTCGATGGCCGATACTTTGGGATCGAGCAAATCGTAGGTGAAGGATGCGTCGAACTTGTCGCCCATGATGCGGTATTGCATCGTCGAACAACGTTTGTCGGGCAGTGCTGCACCCCAGAGTTCCAGAAGGGCTTCACCTAACTCATTCATTGGATCTCGGTAAAGAAGCCTGTCGCCAAGATCCTTGAAAATCGACATGCCGACCATTTGCCATTCGGCTTCCACGTAAAGGAACGTGCCGTCGAGAGGATAAGCCGTATCGCGAGCGAGAATGCGGCCTACCTGATCCAGCATTGATCCGATCTCATTTGCCATGAGATGCTCCCTTCGAGCTGTTCGGAAACAAGCGCGTTTCGCGAGACCCGTTAACGGAATAAGTGACTCTGATCGCAGTGGGATGCTTCGACGAGCCGTCATATGTTGGTGTGATCGCAACATAGACCTGCTTACCGGCCTTGATGTCATTCGCCCATCCGCTTTCGAGCACACGATAGCCGCCGCGGTTGAAGTTCGCGTCCTGTGCGAAATGGTTGAACGTGTCGGTCGGGCCGTTGAAGCGGGCCGCGATATAGTGACCGCCATCGTCCGTTGTCAGCCGGTTGCTGCCCCCGGCGGCGGATTGAGAGCTACGCGACCGTTGCGGATCGGAGGCCAGTGACAATGCCTGTCACCGAGACCGTCCTGTCGTTTGAGTCCAGCGTGTAGGAATAGCCATTGCGGACGACGACGTGATCCTGCGACGCATTGTGCGTGGAAGCCAACAGCGCCGCCTGCGCGGCGGGATGGAGGGGCAATACACCTTGCTGCTTGCGAGGCGTCGAGCCCCCTGCTTTCTTTGGCGAAGATGGGCCCCAACTTCCTGACGCTCCGCCACCACCGAACGATCGGCCCCCTCCGCCGGTAAAACCGCCGCCTTGCCATGTGCCGGATGCGCCTCCGCCACCACCGGACCCGCCCCGCCACCTTTGAACGTGAAGCGCCCTGTCGCTGGATCATGCCAGGGATTGAATTAAAGTTCGATGTTCTCGTCAGGGCGTGACCACAAGCCGGATCGGAGATATCGCCCAAACTGCTCCATCGGAATGCGAACGCGCCGTGGTCGAATTCGCTTCTCGCATATCGCCTCCTCCCGGATCGATGAGCAGGCGTGTGCCAATTTGGTTGGAACAAATCAAGAACATTCTGGCGTTTAAGAATAACGCGGGCTGACGGGGTGCCCATAGCTTTCCTAACCGATCGATTTTGGTGCACCCGACTGGATTCGAACCAGTGGCCTCTGCCTTCGGAGGGCAGCGCTCTATCCAGCTGAGCTACGGGTGCCTTGAGCGGGCGCTTAGCAGAGCCTCCGCCGGCCCGCCAGCCCCCGCATCATCTCAGCGCGGCGCGCCGCTGATCGGCTGGAACGCCCCCAGACCACATGCCGCGCCCCGGATCGGCGGGCTGTCGTGCAGGACGTGGATGATGTCGACGTTGCACAGCTGATCGATGCTCGTCTCGTAGCCGAAGCGTTCCTCGAAGCCGAGCTCGGGGCAGGATTGCGGCAGCGTGTTGCGATAGACCTTGCCGCCATCCATGTAGAAATCGATCGTGCGGTCGTCGCGCACGCGCGTCTCGCGGATGCTGTGTGCGGGGACGCACATGATCGGCTTGCCATCGGGCCGGATCAGCGCCTCCTGCTCGGGCTTGAGCGGGCGCGCGAGCGTCGGGGCGGCGAGGGCGGCGATCAGCAGGGCTGCGGCGAGCGGGCGGTTCATGGCGGTACCTCTCGGGCTTATCGGTTCGACTCGACAACGCTCAGGCGACGGCTTCGGGCGCCGCGCCCGCCGGCGCCGGCGTCTTTGGCCGGTAGCGGCAGAGATCGGCGACGGGGCAGCGCCAGCATTCGGGTTTTCGCGCCTTGCAGATGTACCGGCCATGAAGGATCAGCCAGTGGTGCGCATGACCCCTGAAGATGGCGGGCGTCACCCTGACCAGCTTGTCCTCCACGACGCGCACGTCCTTGCCCGGGGCGAGACCGGTGCGGTTGGCGACGCGGAAGATGTGCGTGTCCACCGCGATCGTGGCATGGCCGAAGGCGACATTGAGCACGACGTTGGCGGTCTTGCGGCCGACCCCGGGCAATGCTTCGAGCGCCTCGCGATCATCGGGCACGATGCCGCCGTGCCGCTCGACGAGCATCTGCGCGGCGGCGATCACGTTCCTGGCCTTGGTGTTGAACAGCCCGATCGTCTTGATGTGGTCCTTCAGGCCCTCCTCGCCGAGTGCGAGCATCTTTGCTGGCGTGTCGACCTCGGCGAACAGTCTCTTGGTCGCCTTGTTGACGCCGACGTCGGTCGCCTGCGCGGAAAGCGCCACCGCGACCAGCAGCGTATAGGGGGTCGTCCATTCGAGCTCGGTTTCGGGTGCGGGATCGGCCTCGGCGAGGCGGCGGTAGAATTCGAAGACCTCGGCCTTCTTCATCGGCCATGACCCGCCAAGCGAGAATCCCGTTCGTGCCGAGCGTCGTCGAGGGACCAAACGCCGGGTTTGCAGCCCGTACCTCGACTGCGCTCGGCACGAACGGAGGAAGGGGCGGGCGCTTGCATCACTTAAGCCCCAGCACGTCCGCCATCGTGTAGCGTCCTGCCGTCCGTCCGGCCTCGCCGAGCCACAGCGCGGCCTTCACCGCGCCCTTGGCGAAGATCGCGCGGCTTTCGGCGCGGTGGCCGAGTTCGATGCGTTCGCCGTCGCCCGCGAAGATCACCATATGGTCGCCCGCCACCGATCCGCCGCGCAGCGAGGCGTAGTAGATGCCGCCTTCTTCGCGCGGGTGCGGGCCCTCCTGCATCCGATCGAAGCGGTTGAGCGCGGTATCGCTCGCCGCGTCGCGCCCGATATTGGCCGACGCGCCGAGCAGCAGCGCGGTGCCCGAGGGCGTGTCGAGCTTGTCGCGATGGTGCATCTCGACGATGTCGATGTCCCAGTCGGGCCCAAGCCGGCGCGCCGCCTCCTCGACCAGCCCGCGCAGCAGGTTGACGCCGAGCGAGGTGTTGTAGGTCTGGATCAGCGGGATGTTCGCCGCCGCCGCGTCGATCAGCGCGTGGTGCTGCGGCTGGAGCCCGGTGGTGCCGATCACGATCGGCGTTTTCGTCGCGACCGCCGCGTCGAGGTACGCCGCCAGTGCATCGGGCGCGGTGAAGTCGACCAGCACGTCGGCGGCGGCGGCGAGGGACGCGAGATCGGGGTGGTCGCCGATCACGGTGCCGTCGCGATCGATCCCGCCCGCGATCGTCGCGCCGAGGCCTTGCGCGACGCTGTCGATCGCGCGGCCCATGCGGCCGGTGACGCCGAGGATGCCGATCGCGGTCATCGCGCGCGCGCTCCGAACGTTTCGAACGGCGCGCATAGAAGCTTATTTGGGAACGCGATGGAGGGCGCGTCGGGCGAGCGGAGAGGGGGGGCGGTCATGGCCGACCTCATGCCACCCCAAATCCTGCAAGGGAACCAGCGACCATCGTGCTCCTGCGCAGCCAGGAGCCCAGGCGACGGGGCACGGCGCCGCCGCCTTGGGTTCCCGCTTTCGTGGGAACACGGGAGAAGAGGCGCAGTAGCAGCAGTGCCGACGTTCATGGTTTGGCAGGCGCGCCTCGCAATCGCCCGCCCGTGATCGTGGGCATCGCCAAACAATCCAGGTCGGCGTCTGGATTGCCGCGGCGCTGCGCGCCTCGCGATGACTAATGGGGTATGGCTGCTATCGCCCCAATTACGGTCAATCCGCTCTTGCATCAGCATCGCCAATAGCAGACGATGGAGACTTCCAGTAGGGGGAGGCCATCGATGCAGACTGTCCACTTCACTATGTGTAAGGTACTAACCACCCTGCTAGTCGCGTATCCGACTTTCGCGAATGCTGCGCCGCTGAGCTTCGACTGCGATGTGCCGCCGGATCACTATTCGTCAGTTTCTCAAGAGGCGAGCGGCCAAATGACGATCAGCGGGACCATAGAATCGGTGCAAATGCGGTCCGGTAACAATCTGCCGGTGGCCGGGGCTCGCCTTGTCAGTGCTGACGGCAAGAGCAGCACGGGCTTTCAACTCGTGGCTGACTCGGCCCATGCCAAGCAATTCAACGTAGTTCTCAACACTCAACGTGGCGAAGACTTGCAATCCCATACAGTGGCACAAGTGGGAATTGCAGGAACAATACCGTTTAACCTTGCCGTCTCTGAATCGGGAACAGTAACGTTGCTGATCAGTGGCACGGCTTTCAACGTCAAATTCATGCCAATCTCGTCCGGCAATGAAATGGCGTTTTGCTCAACTGGGCAATTTAAGTTCGCTCATCTGATGTTTTCTACGGCTGGTGGGGCCCCAAATCTAACGTCTCAATGAGCGAGGCTCTTTAGCAAGCTCGCGCCGGCAAAGACAGCTATTGCACCCGCTCGGTGGTTAGCGAAACGTCAGCATTCCACCACTTTCCGTCATCCTGACGAAGGTCAGGATCCAGATACGCAGCGCCCGGGATCCAACGCCGCGCGTCTGGATCCCGAACCAAATTCGGGATGACGAAGGAAGCGATCAGGCGCTGACCCCAAAATCAGACATCTGCACCCCGTCACCCCCCCCCCGGAAGCGGCGACCAACCCGCATCCCACGACCCCACCCGAATTGACACCCCCTTGCCCCGTCCCTAGATCGACCGCCTGCTCGCGCGGGGGTTTCGGGCGTGGTCCGCCATGCCCATATCCCCGCCACATTCACGACTAGGAACACCCATGCTCGGCGGCATTGCCAAGGCCATCTTCGGTTCGTCCAACGACCGCTACGTCAAGTCGCTGCGCGGGATCGTCGCCAAGATCGCCGATCACGAAGCGGCGATCGCGGCGCTCGACGATGCCGCGCTCGCCAACCAGACCGTGCTGTTCCGCGAACGGCTCGATGCCGGCGCGACGCTCGACGATCTGCTCCCCGAGGCGTTCGCGACGGTGCGCGAGGCGGCGAAGCGCGTGCTCGGCCAGCGCCATTACGACGTCCAGATGGTCGGCGGCATCGTGCTCCATCGCGGCGAGATCGCCGAGATGCGCACCGGCGAGGGCAAGACGCTGGTCGCGACGCTCGCCACCTACTTGAACGCGCTCGATCGCAAGGGCGTCCACGTCATCACGGTCAACGACTATCTCGCCAGCCGCGACGCGGGCTGGATGGGGCAGGTCTATCGCTTCCTCGGGCTGACCACGGGCGTGATCGTTCCCAACATCCCCGATCACGAGCGCCGCGCGGCCTATCATGCCGACATCACCTACGGCACCAACAACGAGTTCGGCTTCGACTATCTGCGCGACAACATGAAGTACGACCGCGCGCAGATGGTGCAGCGGCCGTTCAACTTCGCGATTGTCGACGAGGTCGATTCGATCCTGATCGACGAGGCGCGCACGCCGCTGATCATCTCGGGGCCCACCGACGACAAGTCCGAACTCTATATGTCGGTCGACGCGGTGGTGAAGACGCTCGATCCGATCGATTACGAGCATGACGAGAAGGCGCGCTCGGTGATCCTTACTGAGGACGGCACCGAGAAGGTCGAGCGGCTGCTCGAGGCCGCGGGGCTGCTCGAGGGCGACAATCTCTACGATTACGAGAACACGCAGGTGGTCCACCACCTCAACCAGGCGCTGCGCGCGAATGTCGGGTTCAAGCGCGACATCGATTACATCGTCAAGGACGGCAAGATCATCATCATCGATGAGTTTACCGGCCGGATGATGGACGGCCGGCGCTGGTCGGACGGTCTGCACCAGGCGGTCGAGGCCAAGGAGGGCGTCAAGATCGAGCCCGAGAACCAGACGCTCGCCTCGATCACCTTCCAGAATTATTTCCGCATGTACCCCAAGCTCGGCGGCATGACCGGGACCGCGGCGACCGAGGCGGCCGAATTCTTCGAGATCTACAAGATGAACGTGGTCTCGATCCCGACCAACGTGCCGACCAGGCGCCAGGACGACGACGACGAATTCTACAAGAACATCCAGGACAAGTTCGGCGCGATCGCCAAGGCGATCCGCAGCAAGCAGGAGACGACGCGCCAGCCCGTGCTCGTCGGCACCGTCTCGATCGAGAAGAGCGAGCTGCTCAGCGAATTCCTCAAGAAGGAGAACGTCGCGCACAAGGTCCTGAACGCACGCTATCACGAGACCGAGGCGCATATCGTCGCGCAGGCGGGACGGCTCGGTGCCGTCACGATCGCGACCAACATGGCGGGGCGCGGCACCGACATCCAGCTCGGCGGCAATCTCGAATTCCGCATGCTCGACGAGCATCCCGATCTGGTCGCGGGTACCCCCGAATATGAGGCGGTGGCCGCCGGCATCGTCGCCGAGATCGACGCCGAGAAGGCGCAGGTGCTCGCCAATGGCGGGCTGTTCGTGCTCGGTACCGAGCGCCACGAGAGCCGGCGCATCGATAATCAGCTGCGCGGCCGCTCGGGGCGGCAGGGCGATCCGGGCTTGAGCCGCTTCTATCTCAGCCTCGACGACGATCTGCTGCGGATCTTCGGGTCGCAGACGATGTTCGCGCGGATGATGAACAAGAATCTCGAGGACGGCGAGGCGATCATCTCGCCGCTGATCAGCAAGGCGATCGAGACCGCGCAGCGCAAGGTCGAGGCGCGCAACTACGACATCCGCAAGCAGGTCGTCGAATATGACGACGTGATGAACGACCAGCGCAAGATCATCTACGAGCAGCGCGCCGACATCATGGATTCGGCGACCGTCGACGACGTCACCGACGAGATGCGCGGCGAGACGGTGTCGTCGCTGGTCGGCGATGCCTGTCCCGTCGGCTCCTATCCCGAGCAATGGGACGGCGAGACGCTGCAGGCGCGCGTCGCCGACGTGTTCGGGCTGTCGTTGCCGATCGTCGATTGGGTGGGCGAGGAGGGCATCGAGCCCGAGGTGCTCGCCGAGCGGATCAAGGCCGAAGCCGACGGCCAGATCGACGCCAAGATCGCGGAGGTGTCGGTCGACAGCTGGCGCGGGATCGAGAAGAGCGTGCTGCTCCAGACGCTCGATGAGCATTGGAAGGACCATCTCTCGCGGCTCGACGCGCTGCGCCAGGTGATCCATCTGCGCGCCTATGCGCAGAAGACGCCGATCAACGAGTATAAGCATGAGGCGTTCGCGATGTTCGAGCGGCTGCTCGAGACGATCCGCGAGGATGTCACGCGCGTGCTCGCGAACGTCAGCTTCGAGGCGCCGCCGCCGCTCCCCGAGCTGCCCGACTTCCTTACCACGCATCTCGATCCGTTCACCGCGACCGACGATACGCGCGACATCGACGGCGCCGATCTCGGCTACGTCACGACGCGGATCGCACCGATGCAGTCGCCGCAGCCCGCTATGCCCGCCGAGATGGGCAGCGATCCGGCGGCATGGGACGGCCAGGTCAGCCGCAACGCGCCCTGCCCGTGCGGCTCGGGGAAGAAATACAAGCACTGCCACGGGGCGCTGTGATCTAAGGGCATTGCCGTTCCCCGGCGAACGCCGGGGGCCCAGGCCCGTCGCGCGTAGCGGTCGCTGCGCCTCCTATCGGCGTGGGGCCTGGACCCCGGCTTTCGCCGGGGAACGCTTGGGGCGCGTCTTTCGCTAAGCCAGCGTCACGTCGCCCGATTGCACCACCCGGCCGATCCGCGGGAAGATCGTCTTCACGGCGAAGCCATGCGCCTCCGCCGAGGCCGAGGTACAGACATCCTCGGCGAGCACGACGTCATAGCCATGCTCCCACGCCGAGCGCGCGGTCGACTCCACCCCGAAATTGGTCGCGATCCCGCCCAGCACGATCGTGCTCACGCCGCGCCGGCGCAGCTGGAGATCGAGGTCGGTTCCGGTGAATGCACCCCAATGATGCTTGAGAACGACGATGTCGCCGTCCTGCCGCACGCCTTCTACCAGCTCGGACCAGTCGGCGGGCGGGGTGGTCGACGGCATCGGCGAGTCGACATTTTGCGGCGGGGCGAGCCCGTCGGCGAACGAGACGTGGACGAGGATGACGGGCGCGCCGGCCGCGCGGAATCGCGCCGCGAGCGTCTCGGCGGCGACGACGATCGCGCCGCCGCTGCGCGGCGCGAGGTCCATGCCGACGATGCCGTTCTGCAGATCGATGAGGACGAGTGCGGTGGTTGCGGGATCAAGACGGGGCATGCGCTTCTCCGAGGGGGATTCCCTCTGCGAACGCATCAGCCGCGGCTAAGTCGCACGCGACGGCCGTCCCGCCATGCCCGTCGGACGGCTCAGCCCGAAAGGTGCTGCTGTCCGCGCGCGACGAGGAAATGCTGGTCGATCGA
Source organism: uncultured Sphingomonadaceae bacterium (assembly GCA_903871605.1). Lineage (GTDB taxonomy): Bacteria > Pseudomonadota > Alphaproteobacteria > Sphingomonadales > Sphingomonadaceae > Solisphingomonas. Next base: position 25,767 of record CAIQHF010000006.1, on the reverse strand, counting down.
CGCGTCGAACGCCATGCCGAAGCGATGATCCTCGACCCAGGCGATCGTGCCGGACACGCGCAGATCGTCGTGGATCAGCGTCACCCGCTCGCCGCGCTGCGGCGGCACTTCGGCGTCGAGCTTGGCGCCCGAATGCGAGATGTTGAGCAGATGGACCTCGACCATGCCCTGGTCGGTCTCCATCTGCGCGGTCAACAGCAGCCGCGACCGCTTATTGTCCCGCTTGTCATACGGCAGTTCGAAAGCCGATGCGGCCATGCCCGCCTCCGGTAAGATGCGCTGATCGGGGCAAGTCTTGCCACGGCGGGTGCTAATGATCGGTTAACTCAGCGCAATTCGCCAAGGTCGAGCGCGTCGAGCAGCGCTTCGCGCGCCGCGACCGCCGCGGGCCAGGCGCCGAGCATGGCGATCTCGGCGGGGGTGACCGCCTCGGGCCAATGTTCGGCGATGACGGCGGCGATCCGATCGAGCCGGGCATCGTCGACGAGGAAGCGTGGGTCGACGCTTGCGGGGTCGCAGACGACGCGCAGCCGCAGGCAGGCGGGGCCGCCGCCATTCGCCATCGACTCGCGCACGTCGACGGGAATGATGCGCCGGATCGGGCCGTTGCCCGCGAGCAGCGTCTCGAGCCACTGCCAGACGCGGCCGACGCGCTGCGCCTCCGACGGCAGGATCAGCGCCATCCCCCCGCCACCCGGCAGCGTGACGAGCTGGGCGTTGAACAGATAGGACGCTATGGCATCGGCGAGCGATACCGCGTCGGCGGGCACCTCGATGATCTCGACCGACGGCAATCGCGCTCGCAGTTCGCCGAACAGGACATGCTTGTCGGCGAAGGCGTGCTCGTGCGCGAACAGCACGCGCTCGTTGGCGACCGCGACGACATCGTTGTGGAAGGCGCCGGCGGCGATCGCCTCGTCCGACTGGCGGACGAAGACCGGTTCGGCGAGCCCATGCGCGCGGGCGATCGCGGCGCTCGCCTGGCGATGCTGGCGCGCGGGGTAGGGGCCACCGGCCTCGCCATAGACGAACAGCTCGATGCCGGGTGCGCTATGATGTTCGCACAGCCGCATGTGATTGGCGGCGCCCTCGTCGCCGAACGGCGCGGGGACGGGGCCGTGCACCGCGAACACGTCGTCGGCGAAGGCGAGGCGCAGCTGCGCCAGCGTGCCGGGCCATTCGTGGCTGCGATGCGGCATCGTCACCAGATTGGCGACGCTCAGGTGGCAGCGGCCATCGCCGGTATCGGGCGCGGGCGAGACAGTCGCGGCATTGGCCGCCCACATCGCCGATGCTGACGCGGCGGCGGGCCAGAGCGGACCGGCGTTCGCGGCGTCGGTCGAGAGGCTGGCGAGCCAGTCGGCATCGGGGCGCCTGTGGGGTAGCAAGATGCCCTGGGTCAGCCCGAGCGCGAGGTTGGCGCGCATCTTGGCGATTCCCTGCAACGCCGCGGCGCGGGGCCGCGAGGTCTTGCCCGCGTTGGACTTGGAGGCGAGGTTGCCGAGGCTCAGCCCCGCATAATTGTGCGTCGGGCCGACGATGCCGTCGAAATTGATCTCGACGAGGGGGGGCTTCGTCACGTGCGCCACCCCACCCCGTTCGCACTGAGCGCAGTCGAAGTGCATGTTTCGGGCGTTGCGCGTGCAGTCCGTCCTTCGACTGCGCTCAGGACGAACGGGGGAACGGGGTCGCGACTAGCGCCCGACATGCAGCACCTCGTCGCCCACCGAGACGCCCAGCGCCGCTGCGCCCTCGGGATCGAGTGCCACGCCGTCGTCGCGCACCGTGATCTTCGCGCGGACACAGCGAAACGTCTCGAGCCGCCCCGCCGATACCAGCCCCGGCGCGCCCTTGTCCGCATCCACCGCCACCACCGTCGCGGCCTTGGCATCGCGGACGGTGCGGACCGCGTCGGTCGCCGCCGCCATCGTCGGGCCGCCGTCGAAGATGTCGATATAGCCCTCATGCGCGAAGCCCTCCGCCTCGAGCATCCGCATCGCCGCGCGACCGGTCGGGTGGGGGAGCCCCATCACCGCGCGCGCGGCATCGGGCAGCATTGCTATGTAGATCGGATGCTTGGGCATCAGGTCGGCGATGAATTGATTGCCGTGGACCGCGTTGAACTCGTCGGCTTCCTGAAAGCTCATCCCGAAGAACTTGCCGGCAAGCCCGTCCCAGAAATGCGAACCACCCGCTTCGTCGATCACGCCGCGCAGCTCGGCGATGACGCGCGCTGCGAACCGCGCGCGGTGCTGCTTGATGAACAGATAGCGCGAGCGCGCGAGCAGCTGCCCCAGGCCGCCGGCTCGCTCCTGCGGGTGGAGGAACAGCCCGCCGACCTCGGAAGCGCCCTCCATGTCGGTCGACAGCGTCAGCGTCTCGGCGCGGAAGGTGCGGCCGAGCGCCTGGCTCGCCTGGCTCATGATACCGATCCGATAGCTGTAGAACGGCCAGCGCTGCCCGACCTTAGAGAAGATCTGCGCGGTGCCGCGGACATGCCCGGTCGCGATGTCCTCGAGCATCAACACGTAGAGATCGTCGCCGGGCGTATCGTCCTGCTTGGCGAAGGCGGCAGCGGAGGTGGCGAGCCGGGCGGCGAGCGCGTCGCGGTCGGGCGGCAGGTTGGTGAAGCCGCCACCGGTCAGCTTGGCCATCTCATAAAGCGAGTCGAGATCGTCGGCGCGCGAGGCGCGGATACGGAAGCTCATGGGCGGCCCCGCTCGGCGAGTTCGAGCAGCACCAGCGTCGAGAGCATCGCGCGTTCCGCGAGGCTGTCGGGAATGAGATATTCGTCGGCCGAATGGATCGCGCCGCCTCTTGCCCCCATCGTGTCGACGACGGGGACGCCGGCGGCGGCGATGTTGTTGCCGTCGCACACCCCGCCGCTCGGCGCCCAGGCGATCGTCTGCCCCAGCGTCGCGCCGCAGTCGCGGACCAGCGCGAACAGCCGCTCGGCGGCGGCATCGAGCGGCTTGGGCGGGCGGGCGAAGCCGCCATGGCTGTGGATCGTCACGTCGTGCGCGGCCGCGACCATCGCGATCGCGCTCTCGAAATGGCTGCGCGCGCGCGCCTCGTCCTCGGGGGTGGCGGGGCGCATGTTGACGCGCAGCACGGCATGATCGGGAACAACGTTGCTGGGCCCGCCGCCGTCGATCTTCGCGGGATTGACGCTAAGCCGTGGCCCTGCCGCCTTCGCCAGCCGGAGCGCGAGATCGGCGGCGGCGAGAATAGCGTTGCGTCCGTCTTCGGGGTTGCGGCCGGCGTGTGCGCTGCGACCGGCGATGACGATCGAGAAATTGCCGCTGCCCGGCCGGGCGCCCGCGAGCAGCCCGTCGGGGCTCGCGGCGGGTTCGTAGGTCAATGCCGCGGCCTTGCCTTTCGTGGCACGCGCGATCAGCGCGGCGGAGCCGTGCGAGCCCGTCTCCTCGTCCGAATTGATCACCACCTCGTAGCCGATCCGATCGCGCAACGGGCTCGCCTCCAGGCCGGTCAGCGCGGCGAGCATGATCGCCAGCCCGCTTTTCATGTCCGCGACGCCGGGGCCGTTGATCCGCCCGTCGTCGAGCGTCCGGGTCATCTGGAAGGGGTGATCGGCACCGAACACCGTGTCCATGTGGCCGGTGAGCAGGATCTGCGTCGGCGCCTCGGGGCGCACCGTCACATGCAGATTGCGACCGCGCTCGATCGGCCGCGCAGCACCATCCGGCAAGATCGCCTCGACCGGATCCGCCGCGCGCAGATCGAGCGAGCCGGGCAGCGCAGCGAAGGCGTCGCAAAGTCTGCCGGCGACGTTGGCGAGACCCTTCAGATTGCCCGTGCCGCTGTTGATCGCAGCCCAGTCGAGCGTCTGTTCCAGCATCGGCTGGCGTGCGGCGACATCGAGGGCGGGCCGGTGATCGGCGCGGGTTAAGAGCATGAGCGAGGCTTAGTGCGAAGCGGAGCGGGGGGCAATCTTGGGTATCAGGTCCCGGTGCAGGCCGGGGTCACGTCGAGAATGCGTGGCAGGCGCAACGTCCGCCTCGGCGTGCGGGCCTGGGCCGCCTAGAAACTATATACCAGCGATGCCGTCGTGATCGTGTCGAGGCTTTTCGCGACGTTGGGCGTGTCCTGCTCGTAGGTGATATTGTACGAGAAGCGCGCCTTCAGCGGACCGAACAGCTTGGTGTCGAGCGCGGTGGTCGAGGTGATGTTCGAATTGTCGGACTCGAAATAGATCGCCGCGACCTCGGTCAGCTGGATCGTCGCATTGGGCTTCCACAGGAAGTTGACCGATCCGCGCCCGGCCAGCCGCGTCTCGCGATAGCCCTCGAGGTCGCCCAGATAGCGCGTCTCGCGCACCGCGGGGCCGGCCTCGAGATCGAGATGCAGCGTCGGCGCCGGCAGCACGGTGTAGCCGAAGCCCGCGCTCTCGGTGAAGCGATAGGCGAAGCCGAGGATGCGGTCGCGATCGAACTGGCCGAGGCCGTAGGCGTAGAGCCGATCGCTGAGCTTATATTGCGGCTGGTAGGCGGCGGTGTCCTTGTCGGTCGAGAGCACGCCCCCGCTTTTCGAATAGTCGACGCGGCCGCTCAGCGCCTGGCGCCAGCGCAGTCCCTCGCGGTTGAGCTTGAACGCGCCGTAGATCGCCAGCGCGTCGGTCGCCCCCGTGGTGTAGGAGCCGCCGAGGTCGAGCTCGCCCTTCCAATTGTCGAGGAAGCTCGCCGCGGCCAGCGCATCGGCCTTGGCACGCGCGTCGGCCGCCTTCTTCTCGGCGATCTTGGCGCTGTTCTCGGCGGCGAGCGCATCGATCTGCGCGCCGCCGGTCGGATAGGTGTCGCGTGCGAGCTTCTCGACCGCGGCGAAGCTTTCGGGCGAACCCTTTTGCATCGCCTCCTCGAGCAGCGCGCGCGCGGCAGGCGGCAGCGCCACCGCATTGGGATTGGGCGGCGGCGGGATGAGCAGCGTCATCATCGGCAGCTGCTGGTCTTCGGGCGCGATATCCTCGGGTGGCGGCGCCAGCCAGAGGATCGGGATTTCGGGCTCGGGTTGCGCCAGCGAACTCGTCGTCTGCGCGCCCGCCGCGCTCCTCGAACATGCGAGCGCAAGGAAGAAGGCGCGGGGCAAATGCTTCATGCGCGGCCGATTCCTACGCGAGATGATCTGCGAACGCGCGTAGCACATTCTGGTAGAGCTCGCGCTTGAACGGCACGATCATGTCGGGCAATTCGCTCGGCTCGGCCCATTTCCAGCTGCGGAACTCGGGATGCGGCGTGTCGATCGCGACATCGGCGTCGGTGCCGAGGAAGCGCATCAGGAACCAGCTCTGCCGCTGGCCGCGATATTTGCCCTTCCATAATTTGCCGACCAGATCGGCCGGCAGGTCATAGTCGAGCGTCTCGGGCGCCTCGGCGACGATCTCGACGAGATGCGCGGCGATTCCGGTTTCCTCGTAGAGTTCGCGCAGGGCGGCGGCGTCGGCCGCCTCGCCCTTGTCGATTCCGCCCTGCGGCATCTGCCAGGCCTCGACGGTCGAATCGAGCCTTTGGCCGACGAACACCTTGCCTTCGGCGTTGAGCAGCATGATCCCCGCGGCGGGGCGATAGGGGAGATGCGCGGTCATGCCTGCGCCTGCGCGATGATCGTCCCGAGCATGGCGAGACTGTCGTGGAAGTCGGCTTGCGCGGAAGGGATCGCCTTTCGCAGGTTGATGAAGCCGTGGATATTGCCCGCCGCCTCGCGAAAACTCACCGGCACGCCCACCCTGGCGAGCCCCGCCGCATAGGCGCGGCCCTGATCGCGGATCGGATCGAGCCCGGCGGTGGTGACCAGCGCCGGCGGCAGCCCGGCGAGCGATGCGACCATCGGCGAGCCGCGCCAGTCGGTGACGTCGGGCGCATAGCTGTCGTTGAACCAGCGCATGCTTTCCTCGGTGAGGAAATAGCCCTCGCGGAAATCGGCATAGGAGGGATAATGGGTGGCGAGATCGGCGGCGGGGTAGATCGCCCATTGCGCGAGCACCGGCACCGCCGCGGGCGCATCGCGCAGCGCGAGCGCGGTGACGATGGTCAGCGTGCCGCCCGCGCTGTCGCCGGCCAGCACCAGCGACGTCGGCGCCAGCCCCAGCGCCTCGGGGGCGCTCGCCACCCAGCGCGCGGCGGCCTCGCAATCGTCGGGCGCGGCCGGCCAGGGCGATTCGGGCGCCAGACGGTAGTCGACCGAGACGACGGGCAGGTCGAGCATGCGCGCCATCTCGGCGCAAGGCGGCTCATAGCCGTCGAGATCGCCCAGCACCCAGCCGCCGCCGTGGAAGAAGACCAGCACCGGCCCCGGCTCGCGCGACGCGCGCGCGTCGAACAGCCGCAGTCCGATTTCGCCGCCGCCGGGGCCGGGCATCGTCAGATCGCGCAAGATCGCGAGCGGCCCCGTCTCGAGATCGGCGACGTCGCGCATCGCCCGAGACATCTCGCGGCCGACGACGGCGCCGAGCTCGTGGATTTTCGGGCCGGGCATGGAATTGAGATATTTGAGGAAAAGGGCGACGTCGGGACGGACGAAGGGTTCGGTCACGGGCTACTCCTGCGCACTCGGCTTCGTCTTAGGGCGAGGCCGGGCGACAAGTCGAGGCCCTGCGCGTTAGGGAGACATCGTGCTGCATATCGTCCACCATCCCGACTATGTCGCGCCCGGGGCCCCCGGGACGGGGATGCTCTACGACAAATATGGCCTCGTGATGCTGGCGCTCGACGAGCGGCAGGCGGCCTACGAGATCCATCGCCCCGCACCGATGCCGCGCCACTGGATCGAGGCGGTGCACGACGCCGACTATGTCGAACAGGTGCTGAACTGTGCCGTCCCGCCCGACAAGGAACGGCGCATCGGCTTCCCGATCACACCGAAGGTAGCGCGGCGCGCGGTGCTGTCGCCGGGCGGAACCTGGCTGGCCGCGCGGATCGCTCTGCGGATCGGCTATGCCGCCAACGCCGCGGGCGGGAGCCATCACGCGCTCCACGACACCGGCGCGGGCTATTGCGTATTCAACGATCTCGTCATCGCCGCGCACCGGCTGATCGCGGAAGCGAGCGTGCGGCGCGTCCTCGTGGTCGATCTCGACGTCCACCAGGGCGACGGCACCGCCGCGCTGACCGCCGGGCGCGACGACATCGTCAGCTTCTCGATGCACGGCGAGAAGAATTTCCCGGTGCGCAAGGCGGTGTCCGATCTCGACATCGCGCTTCCCGACGCAACGGGCGACGACGCCTATCTGGCGGCGCTCGCCGCGCATCTGCCGCCGCTGATCGATCGTCTGGCGCCCGATCTGATCCTGTATCAGGCCGGAGTCGATCCGCACGCCGCCGATCGGCTCGGCCGGCTCGCGCTCAGCGACGCGGGGCTTGGCGCGCGCGACCGCCTGGTGATGCGGCACGCCGGTCTGCGCGGCATCCCGCTCGCCAGCGTGCTTGGCGGCGGTTACGGTCATGATCGCATGGCGGTCGCGCATCGCCACGCCGCCTCGATGCTGGCCCTCGCCGACGAGCATGCGAGCCGTGCCGCGAAGGCGATGTGACGGCGCGGGCCACTTTTTCTTCATTGAGACTGGCGCCGCACGGGCCTAGGACGCCAGCAACAGGCGCCCGCGGGCGCGATCACATCGCAAGGTTCCCCTGATCATGGCCACCGCCGCGCGCGAACTCACCCCCCGCGAGGCCTCCGCGCATCCCGTTCCCGAATCGATCGTCGTGCGCTTCGCCGGCGACAGCGGCGACGGCATGCAGCTGACCGGCGGGCAGTTCACGCTGTCGACCGCGCTCGCCGGAAACGACCTCGCCACCTTCCCCGATTTCCCCGCCGAGATCCGCGCGCCGCAGGGGACGCTGTTCGGCGTGTCGGCGTTCCAGATCAATTTCGGCTCGACCGCGATCGAAACCGCGGGCGACCAGCCCGACGTGTTGATCGCGATGAACCCGGCCGGTCTCAAGGTGAACGTCGAGGCGCTGAAGCCAGGCGGGCTGATCATCGCCGACGAGGGCGAGTTCAACGAGCGCAATCTCGCCAAGGCCAAATATGCCGCCAACCCGCTGACCGACGGCAGCCTCGCCAGGTGGCAGCTGATGTCGTTCAACATCTCGCAGCTCACCATGGATGCCGTGAAGCCGTTCGGGCTCGGCAACAAGGAGGCGCTGCGCTGCAAGAATATGTGGACGCTCGGCCTTGCGCTGTGGATGTTCGACCGCTCGCGCGAGCCGATCGTCGACTGGCTCAAGGCCAAGTTCGCCAAGTCGCCGCTGCTGGTCGAGGCGAACGTCGCCGCGCTCAACGCCGGCCATGCGTTCGGCGAGACCGCCGAGATCGGCAGCGATGTCGCGGGCGGGCTCAAGCAGCATGCGCTCGCGCCCGCGCCCTCCGAGCCGGGACTCTACCGCACCGTGACGGGCGCCGAGAGCATCTCGCTCGGGCTCGTCGCGGGCTCCAAGCTCGCCGAGGTCGACATGTTCTTCGGCGGCTATCCGATCACGCCGGCGTCCGCGATCCTGCACCATCTGTCGCGGCTCAAGGAATATGGCGTCACCACCTTCCAGGCCGAGGACGAGATCGCCGCGGTCGCCAGCGCGATCGGCGCCTCCTACGCGGGCAAGCTTGGCGTCACCTCCTCGTCGGGCCCCGGCATCGCGCTCAAGGGCGAGGCGATCGGCCTTGCGATCATGACCGAGCTGCCGCTGGTGATCGTCAACTCGCAGCGCGGCGGGCCGTCGACGGGCCTGCCGACCAAGACCGAGCAGTCCGATCTTTACCAAGCCGTCTATGGCCGCAACGGCGATGCGCCGATGCCGGTGATCGCGGCGCGTTCGCCCGCCGATGCGTTCGACTGCGCGATCGAGGCGGTGAGGATCGCGACGCAGTTCATGACGCCGGTGATGCTGCTCACCGACGGTTATATCGCCAATGCCGCCGAGCCGTGGAAGGTGCCCGACATGGCCGGCTATGCGCCGTTCCCCGTCGCGTTCCGAGAGGACGCACCCGCCGAGGGCGAGGCGTTCCTGCCCTATGGCCGCGATGCCAAGGGCGCGCGGCCGTGGGTCAAGCCGGGGACGCCGGGGCTGCTCCACCGCATCGGCGGGATCGAGAAGCAGCAGGGCACGGGCAATATCGACTATGCCCCTGAGAACCACCAGGCGATGACCGACGCGCGCCGCGACAAGGTCGACGGCATCGCCGCGCACATCCCGCTGCAGGAGGTGACGCTCGGCGAGGAAGGCTCGAAGCTGGTCGTCGTCGGCTGGGGCTCGACCTTCGGCCCGATCCACCAGGCGGTGCGCCGGCTGCGCGCGCGCGGCCGCGACGTCAGCCACGTCCACATCCGCCACATCTGGCCGCTGCCCGCCAATCTTGGTGATCTTCTGCGGAGCTACGGCAAGATACTGGTGCCCGAGATGAACACGGGCCAGCTCAAGACGGTGCTGCGCGACCAGTTTCTGGTCGACGCCAGGCCGCTCAACAAGGTGTCGGGCCAGCCGTTCCGCATCGCCGAGATCGAGGCGGCGATCGAGCAGGCGCTCGGCGGCGGGGCCGTCGGCGGCGAGGTGCACGCCGACACGACGCAATTGCCCGGACCGGTCGCGGGTCTCGACGACGGGCAGAATGTGACGGATGGTCTGGCGCTGACGCCCGGGCCGAACGACAATCAGGACTTCGCAGCATGAACGACATGACCGCCATCGTCACCAAGCCCAAGGATTGGGAGACCGACCAGGAGGTGCGCTGGTGCCCCGGCTGCGGCGACTATGCCGTGCTGAAAGCGGTGCAGCGCACGATGCCCGAACTCGGCGTCAAGCCCGAGAACACGGTGTTCGTCAGCGGCATCGGCTGCTCGTCGCGCTTTCCCTATTATATGGAGACCTACGGTTTCCATACCATCCACGGCCGCGCGCCGGCGGTGGCGACCGGGGTCAAGCTCGCCAATCCGGAGCTCGACGTGTGGATCATCACCGGCGACGGCGATGCGCTGTCGATCGGCGGCAACCACACGATGCACCTGCTGCGCCGCAATCTCGATTGCCAGGTACTGCTGTTCAACAACGAGATCTACGGGCTGACCAAGGGCCAATATTCGCCGACGTCGCGCGTCGGCACGCGCTCGCCCTCGACGCCGTTCGGCTCGGTCGATCGCCCCGCCAATCCTTGCGCCTTCGCGCTGGGATCGGGCGCGCGTTTCGTCGCGCGCGGGATCGACGTTCACAAGAATCTCGTGTCGGTGCTCAAGGCCGCGCATGCGCACAAGGGCGCGAGCTTCGTCGAGATCTACCAGAATTGCATCGTCTATAATGACGACGTGTTCGCGGGCTTCACCGACAAGAAGGCCGCGCCCGCCAAGCAGCTGTGGCTCGAGAACGGCAAGCCGATGCTGTTCGACGGCGGCGCCAAGGGCCTCGCGCTCGATACCGCCGCGCTGACGCTCAAGGTGGTCGATGTCGAGGGCGGCGACTGGGCGGGGGCGGGCGTGATCGTCCATGACGAGACCAACCGGTCGGTCGCGCACATGCTCGTCGAGATGCCGTCGGACGCATTCCCCGTCGCGCTCGGCGTGCTCTATCGTTCGCCCGCGCCGACCTTCGAGAGCGCGGTGGTCGCGCAGAACGCGCAGGCCGCCAAGGGCAAGACCGCCGACCTGCAGAAGCTGATCTCGGCGGGCCAGACCTGGCAGGTCGAGAAGGAACCGCACACCATCTGACGCTGCCTCGGACGCCCGCGCAGGCGGAACCAGGGCTGCGGGCACAGCGCTCGAAACCCTGGCCCCCGCCTGCGTCGCGGAACAGCGGGGCGGTTGCCGCGTAGGGCACGAATGCCCACTCCCGTCCTCCTCTGGTTCCGGCAGGACCTGCGCCTCGCCGACCAACCCGCCTTGGTCGCCGCGTGCCACGCGGGGCCGGTCATCCCCGTATATGTGCTCGACGACGAGACCCCCGGCGATCACGCGATGGGCGGCGCCTCGCGTTGGTGGCTGCACCACAGCCTCGCCGCGCTCGATGCACGCCTGCGCGACAAGGGGTCGCGTCTGATCCTGCGCCGCGGCCGTGCGGATGCGGTTCTCGCCGAACTGGCCGAGGAGACGGGTGCCGCCTGCATCCACGCAATCCGCCATTATGAGCCCTGGTGGCTGAAGGCCGAGGAGAGGGTCGCGAAATCGGTCGAGCTCACGCTGCACGATGGCAACCAACTCGCGCCGCCGGGATCGATCACCACCGGCGCGGGCAAGCCGTTCAAAATCTATACGCCGTTCTGGCGCGCGCTGTCGCACCACATGCCGCCCGACGCGCCGCTCAGCCGGCCGCGCGACATCCCGGCGCCCTCGGCCTGGCCCAAGAGCGAGACGCTCGCGTCATGGGATTTGCTGCCGACCAAACCCGATTGGGCTAAGGGCTTCGCCGACTGGACCCCGGGCGAGGATGGCGCGCATGCCGCGCTCGACGCGTTCCGCGATCATGCCGCGCGCTACGAGCAGACGCGCAACCTGCCGTCTGAGGAGGGCACCTCGCGCCTGTCGCCGCACCTTCATTTCGGCGAGCTCTCGCCGCGGCAGGTCTGGCACCGCGTCGCCGATGCGGGCGGATCGGTGCGGACCTTCCTGGGCGAAGTCGCGTGGCGCGACTATGCGCAGAATATCATCGCGCAATATCCGCAGGTGGGCCGCGAGAACACGCGCGAGCAGTTCGACGACATGCCGTGGCGCACCGGCCGAGCGGCGAAGGACGATCTGCGCGCGTGGCAGCAGGGGCGCACCGGTTATCCGATCGTCGATGCCGGGATGCGCCAGCTCTGGACGACGGGCTGGATGCACAACCGCGTGCGGATGATCACCGCGAGCTTCCTGATCAAGCATCTGCTGATCGACTGGCGCGAAGGCGAGCGCTGGTTCTGGGACTGTCTGGTCGACGCCGATTACGGCAACAACAGCGTCAACTGGCAGTGGACCGCGGGATCGGGCGTCGATTCGAACATGTTCTCGCGGATCATGGCGCCGCTGGTGCAGAGCGAGAAATTCGATGCGGCGGCGTATATTCGCGAATGGGTGCCGGAGCTGGCGGACCTGTCGGACGAGGCGATCCACGACCCCGACGAGGCGGGATGCCGGCCCGAAGACTATCCCGAGAAGCGGATCGGCCACCGCGAGGCGCGCGAGCGGGCGCTGGCGGCCTATGCGCAGACCAAGCGGTAGAGAATAGCCGGTTCCCCGGCGCAGGCCGGGGCCCAGGCCCCACCTTTTTGATTAAGCGCCGCGCTCGCCACACGCTGCGGGCCCGGGCCCCGGCCTTCGCCGGGGAACAGTCAGGCGTCGATCCGCATCCGATGGCCGGTCGGGAAGTCTCCGATCACCAGCTTGGCGATCGCCTCGCCCACCACGCTCGCCGACTTGAGCGTCGTCTGGTCCTCGCCCGGGAAGGCCGCCTTGCGCATCGGCGTCGCGGTCGCGCCCGGATCGACGATCGCGACGCGGATCGCCGAGATCGCCTCGACCTCGTCGGCATAGGCCAGCACCAGCGTCTCGAGCGCCGCCTTGGACGCCCCGTAGGCGCCCCAATAGGCGCGTGGGCGCGCACCGACGCTCGATGTCACCGCGACGATCCGCGCGCGCGCCGATTTGCGCAGCATCGCATCGAAATTGGTGATCAGCGCCTGGTTGGCGAGCAGGTTGAGCGTGAGCAGCTGGTTGAACTGCTTGCCGTCGATCGAGGGCACCGGCGCCAGCTCGCCGAGCATCGCGGCGTTCATCACGAGGATGTCGAGCGCCGGCCAGCGCTGCCCGATCGCGGTGGCGAGCCGCGCGATGGAGTCGCTCTCGGCAAGGTCGAGCGGCGCGATCGTGGCGGAGCCGCCGGCGGCGTGGATGCGGTCCTCGACCTCCTCGAGCCCGCCTGCGGTGCGCGCGGTCAGCACGACATGCGCGCCCTGCGCGGCCAGCGCCTCGGCGGTGGCGGCACCGATGCCGCGCGACGCGCCCGTGACCAGCGCGACTTGTCCGGTGAGGGGGAGGGTCATCTCAAAACTCCGTTCGTCCCGAGCGACGTCGAGGGACGTGAGGCAGGCGCGGCGCGTGAAAGCCGTGCCTCGACTTCGCTCGGCACGAACGAGGAGAGAGCGAGGGCGCTACGCCGCCCGCTCGCCCAGCAGCGACAGCTGATCGCCCGGAGCGACATCCTCCTGGTCGGTCAGATGCGTCGGATAGTCGCCGGTGAAGCAGGCGTCGCAATGCTGCGGCTTGGCCTCGTCGCGACCCTCTTCGCCAAGCGCGCGGTAGAGGCCGTCGATCGACAGGAAGGCGAGGCTGTCGACCTTGATGTAATCCGCCATCTCGGCGACCGACATCTGCGCGGCGAGCAGCTTGGCGCGCTCGGGGGTGTCGACGCCGTAGAAGCAGCTGTGCCGCGTCGGCGGCGAGGCGATGCGCATGTGCACCTGCCGGGCGCCGGCATCGCGCACCATCTGGACGATCTTGAGGCTGGTCGTTCCGCGCACGATCGAATCGTCGATCAGGATGATGCGCTTGCCCTCGAGCAGCGAGCGATTGGCGTTGTGCTTGAGCTTGACGCCCAGGTGGCGGATGCCGTCGCCCGGCTGGATGAAGGTGCGGCCGACATAATGCGAGCGGATGATGCCGAGCTCGAACGGAATCCCCGAGGCCTGCGCATAGCCGATCGCAGCCGGCGTGCCCGAATCGGGGACGGGGACGACGATGTCCGCCTCGACCGGGTTCTCGCCGGCGAGCTCGGCGCCGATCTGCTTGCGCACCGCGTACACGCTGGTGCCGTCGACGATCGAATCGGGGCGGGAGAAATAGTCATGCTCGAAGATGCAGGGGCGTGGGCTGATCGGCGCGAACGGGCGGTGCGAGCGGATGCCCTTCTCCGACACGATGACGATCTCGCCGGGCTCGACCGAGCGGATGAAGCTCGCGCCGACCATGTCGAGCGCGACCGTCTCGGAGGCGAACACATAGGCGTCGCCCGCGCGGCCCATCACCAGCGGGCGGATGCCGAGCGGATCGCGGCAGGCGATCATGCCCTCGGGGGTGAGACAGACGAGGCTGTAGGCGCCCTCGATCTGCTTGAGCGCGTCGATGAAGCGGTCGAGCAGCGTGCGGTAGGTCGAGGTGGCGACCAGGTGGATGATGACCTCGGTATCGCTGGTCGACTGGTAGATTGAGCCGCGGCGGACGAGATCGCGGCGCAGCTTCATTGCATTGGAGATATTACCATTGTGCGCGACCGCGAAGCCGCCCGAGGCGAGCTCGGCATAGAGCGGCTGGACGTTGCGCAGCGCGGTGTCGCCGGTGGTGGCGTAGCGGACATGGCCGATCGCGACGCGGCCGGGCAGCCCGCGGATCACCTCGTCGCGGTCGAAATTGCCCGCGACATGGCCCATCGCGCGATGCGTGTGGAATTCGCGGCCATCCCAGCTGGTGACGCCGGCGGCCTCCTGCCCGCGGTGCTGGAGCGCATGCAGGCCGAGCGCGACCACCGCGGCGGCGGTATCGGCGCCGTATATGCCGAAGACGCCGCATTCTTCGCGCAGCTTGTCGTCATCATAGGGATGAGTCGTGAGCATCAAGGGGCGTCCGTCGCAGCTGTGGGGGCTGGCGGGCATATAGGGTGGGAAGTGCTGCTTGTCGCCCCCCTGATCGCGGGGTAGCGGAAGGTTCATGACGAACGACCGCGAACAGGGTTCCATGCTCGACCCGAAATATGACGCCAACGGGCTGGTGACGGCGGTGGCGACGCATGTCGAGACCGGCGAGCTGCTGATGCTCGCGCATATGAACGCCGAGGCGCTGGCCAAGACGATCGAATCGGGCGAGGCCTGGTTCTGGTCGCGCTCGCGCGGGCGGCTGTGGAAGAAGGGCGAGACCTCGGGGCATGTGCTGAGCGTCCGCGAGATTCGCGTCGACTGCGACCAGGACGCGATCTGGCTGATCGTCCATCCCGCGGGGCCGGCCTGCCATACCGGCGAGGCGAGCTGCTTCTATCGGCGCGTCGAGGATGGCGGGCTGGTGCGGATCTGACCCATCCTGTTCCCCGGCGGAAGCCGAGGCCCAGAGCTGCAGGCGCCGCGTTCGAAACTCTGGGCCCCGGCTTTCGCCGGGGAACGGCAGGTCCTTATCCGTGGCGGCTTGCCCTTAACGTAAGCGTCAACTAAAGCGGCGCCATGACCCGCGGCCCCGGCACCATCGACACCCCCGACGCGCGCAATCGCGACTCCTATTCGATCACCGATCTTGCCGCCGAGTTCGGCGTCACCGCGCGCGCGCTGCGCTTCTACGAGGACGAGGGGCTGATCGCCCCGGAGCGGATCGGCTTGGCGCGCGTCTATTCGAAGCGCGATCGCGCGCGGCTGGCGTGGATCCTGCGCGGCAAGCGCGTCGGGTTCAGCCTCGCCGAAATCCGCGAGATGATCGATCTCTACGACGTCGGCGACGGCCGCCATGCGCAGCGGCTCGTCACGATCGAGAAATGCGAGGCGCGGATCGCGCAGCTGCGCCGCCAGCGCGACGACCTCGATTCGGCGATGGCCGAGTTGGCGGGCTTCGTCGACGTGATCCGATCCGCCGACACCCCCGACCAATAATTCCAGGAGCGTATCCCATGCCCAGCTACACGCCGCCCATCGCCGACACGCGCTTCGTGCTCGATCAGGTGCTCGGCATCGACCGCTACGCCAATCTGCCGGGGTTCGCCGCTGCGTCGCCGGACATCGTGCAGGCCGTGCTCGAAGAGGGCGGTCGCTTCTGCGCCGAGGTCGTCTTTCCGACCAACCAGTCGGGCGATCACGAAGGCTGCACGCGCCACGACGACGGATCGGTGACCACCCCGGCGGGCTTCAAGGAGGCGTACAAGCAGTTCGCCGAGGCCGGCTGGATGGGCCTCGGCGCGCCCGAGCAATATGGTGGGCAAGCGATGCCGCACGTCGTCTCGACCGCGTTCGAGGAGTATCTCATCTCCTCCAACATGGCGTTCGGCATGTATCCGGGGCTGACGCACGGCGCGATCGCCGCCTTCCTCGCGGTCGGATCGGACGCGCAGAAGGCGCTGTATCTGCCCAAGATGATCGCCGGCGAATGGACCGGCACGATGAACCTCACCGAGCCGCAATGCGGCACCGATCTCGGCCTGATCAAGACCAAGGCGGAGCTTGCGGCCGATGGCACCTACAAGGTGACGGGCACCAAGATCTTCATCTCGGCAGGCGAGCACGACCTGTCCGACAACATCATCCATCTCGTGCTGGCCAAGATCCCCGGCGGCCCCGAGGGCACCAAGGGCATCTCGCTGTTCATCGTCCCCAAGTTCACGCTCGATTCCGACGGCAATCCGGGTGCGCGCAATGCGGTCTCGTGCGGCTCGATCGAGGAGAAGATGGGCATCCACGCCAATTCGACCTGCGTGATGAACTATGACGGCGCGACCGGCTATCTGATCGGCGAGGAGAACAGAGGCCTCGCCGCAATGTTCATCATGATGAACGCGGCGCGGCTCGGCGTCGGGCTGCAGGGCCTGGGCATCGGCGAGGTCGCGTATCAGAACGCCGTCGCCTATGCCAAGGATCGCCGCCAGGGCCGCGCGCTCACCGGCCCCGCCGAGCCCGACCAAAAGGCGGATACGCTGTTCGTCCATCCCGACGTCCGCCGCATGCTGATGGAGTGCAAGGCGTCGCTCGAGGCGGGGCGCGCGCTGATGCTGTGGGGCGCGCTGCAGGTCGATCTGTCGCACCATGCTGCCGACGAGGCCGAGCGCCAGGCCGCTGACGACATGCTCTCGCTGCTCACCCCGGTCATCAAGGGCTATCTGACCGACCTCGGCTATGAGATCGCCACCAAGGCGCAGCAGGTGTTCGGCGGGCACGGCTACATCCGCGAATATGGCATGGAGCAATATGTCCGCGATGCGCGGATCGCGATGATCTACGAGGGCACCAACGGCGTGCAGGCGATGGACCTCGTCGGCCGCAAGCTGCCGCGCCACGGCGGAAAGGCGGCGATGGCGCTGTTCGGACTGATCTCCGCCGACATCGCCGGGGCCAAGGACGGGCGGCAGGCCGAGCTCGCGGGCAAGCTCGAGAAGGCGCTGGGCGAGCTGCAGGCGGGCATGATGTGGCTGATGCAGAACGGGATGAAGGATCCCAACAATGCGGGTGCCGCGGCCTATCCGTTGATGACGATGATGGGGATCGTCTCGCTCGGCTGGATGTGGCTCAAGATGGCGCGCGCGGCGCAGGCGCAGATCGATGCGGGCGAGGGCGACCGCGGTTTCCTCGACGCCAAGCTGGTCACCGCGCGCTTCTTCGCCGAGCGGATTCTGCCCGATGTCGGCGCGCTGCGCCGCAAGCTCGAGGGCGGCGCCGAGGCGGTGATGGCGCTGCCGGTCGAGGCGTTCTGAGTTGTCCCATCCTCCCCATGCCGAGCATGGGGAGGGGGACCGCCGGCGCAGCCGGTGGTGGAGGGAAAAGGCGCAACGTCGGCAGAAGCCCACGCCCGCTGTAATGCCCGCTGCGCCTGCCCCTCCACTATCCTGCGGATGGTCCCCCTCCCCAAGCAGGCTTGGGGAGGATGCGCGTGAGTCACGCCTCGGGCAAAAAGTCCGGCACCGAGAGATAGCGTTCGCCGGTGTCGTAGTTGAAGCCGAGCACGCGCGGCGTCCCGCCCAGCTCCGCCAGCTTCTGCGCGATCGCCGCCAGCGTCGCGCCCGACGAGATGCCGACCAGCACGCCTTCCTCGCTCGCCGACCGCCGCGCCATCTGCTTGGCATCCGCCGGATCGACCTGGATCACCCCGTCGAGCAGCTGCGTGTGCAAATTGGTTGGCACGAAGCCCGCGCCGATGCCCTGGATCGGATGCGGCCCTGGCTGACCGCCCGAGATCACCGGCGACAGCGTGGGCTCGACCGCGAACACCTTGAGAGCCGGCCAGACCTTCTTGAGCGCCTCGGCGACGCCGCTGATGTGCCCGCCGGTGCCGACCCCCGTGATCAGAACGTCGATCGGTTCGTCGGCGAAATCGGCGAGGATTTCCTGCGCGGTGGTGCGCACATGCACGTCGATATTGGCGGGGTTCTCGAACTGGCTGGGCACCCATGCGCCGTCGATCTCGCCGGCGAGCTCGGTCGCGCGCTCGATCGCGCCCTTCATCCCCTTCTCGCGCGGGGTGAGATCGAAGCGCGCGCCATAGGCGAGCATCAGCCGGCGGCGCTCGATCGACATGCTCTCGGGCATCACCAGGATCAGCTCATAGCCCTTGACCGCGGCGACCATCGCGAGGCCGATGCCGGTGTTGCCCGAGGTCGGCTCGATGATCGTGCCGCCGGGCTTGAGCTTGCCGGTCTTCTCGGCATCCTCGATCATCGCGAGCGCGATCCGGTCCTTGATCGAGCCGCCCGGATTGGTCCGTTCGGACTTGATCCAAACCTCGGTGCCGGGGAAGATTTTGGCATAGCGGACGTGGGGCGTATTGCCGATCGTCGCCAGGATGTTCGCGGCCTTCATGCTGCCTTCTCCTCTAGGAAATCGATGTCCGAACGCTCGGGCGGATCGAAGGTGCGCGCGCGGCGGAGCTCGGGGAACCAGCGGCTCCACGCGAGCGCGACCAGCATCGCGCCGACGCCGCCCGCGACCACCGCGGCGACCGGCCCGATCAGCGCCGCGAGAAACCCGCTCTCGGCCTCGCCGAGTTCGTTCGAGCCCGAGATGAACAGCCCCGAGACCGCGCCGACGCGCCCGCGCATGTCGTCGGGGGTCCACAGCTGGATCAGCGACTGGCGGACATAGACCGAGACCATGTCGGCGGCGCCCAGCACCGCCAGGCAGACCAGCGCGACCGCCATCGGCCAGCTCGTCCACGGCGAGAGGCCGAAGCCCGCCGTCGCCAGCCCGAACAGCGCGACCGCGAACAGCATCTTCACGCCGACATTCTGCTTGAGCGGCCTGATGCTGAGCAGCAGCGCCATGCACGCGGAGCCGACCGCGGGCGCGGCGCGCAAATCGCCGAGCCCGAACGAATCGACATGCAGATAGTCGCGCGCATAGACCGGCAGCATCGCGGTCGCGCCGCCCAGCAGCACCGCGAACAGATCGAGCGAGATCGCGCCGAGCACCAGCCTGTTGCGCCGCACGTAGCGAAGCCCGTCAACCATCTGCGCGAGCGGATGCGTCGATCCCGAAATTGCGCTGCGCCTGATCGGGCGGACCATGGTCAGCGAGAGCAGGCAGATCGCGAAAAGCCCGGTGCTCGTCGTATAGGGCACCCAAGGACGCAGCGCATAAAGATAGCCGCCGAGCGCCGGGCCGACCACCGCGCCGGCCTGCCAGGAGATCGCGCTGAACGCGATCGCGGTGGGCAGCGCCGCCGGCGGGACGAGGTTGGGTGCCAGCGCGCCCAGCGCGGGCCCCGCGAAGGCGCGCGCGACGCCGAGCAGCGCTGCGACCGCGAACAGCGACGGCAGCGTGGTGGCGTGCCGCCAGTTGAGCCAGCCGAGCGCGGCGGCACAGAACAGCTCGAGCAGGCAGGTCGATCGCGCGATCCAGCGCCGGTCGAGCCGGTCCGCGGTCCAGCCGGTGATCGGCGTCAACAGCAGCAGCGGCGCGAATTGCGCCGCGCCGATCCACCCCAGCAGCAGCGAGGCGTCGCGAATGCTCGTCCCCTGGTGGCGCGCAATGTCATAGACCTGCCAGCCGATCACGATCACCATCGCGAGCTGCGCGATCGTCGAGGTGAAGCGCGCCGCCCAATAGAAGCGAAAATCGCGGAAGGCGAACGGGTGGGGGGGCGTCTCCATCAGCCGTTCCTTAGGGCGGCGGGCGCGACGCACGCAACCGCAGCCGCGCTTGGCCGCGATCAACCCGCGCTACGCCGCGCCGGTCTCGAGTTCGGCGGTGTCGGGCCGGCGCAGCGCAGGATTGAGCCGGGCGAGGCTGAGCACCCCCGCGATCACCGCGAGCAGGCAGGCGATCGATGCGGGCACGGGCCCTTCGCCGAGACCGAGCGCGAGCAGTGCGGCGAGCAGCGTCGCGCCGAGCGTCTGGCCGATCAGCCGGATCGTCGAGGTAAGACCGCCCGCCGATGCCGTGCGGTGACGCGGCGCCGATCCGACGATCAGCCGCGCGTTGGGCGAGACGAACAGGCCGAATCCGGCACCGCACAGCGCGAGCCGCCAGGCCATGGAGAAATAGCTCGGATGCGCCGGAAGGAAGGCGAGGAACAGCAGCGCGACGATCGCGATCGCCATGCCGATGCTGCCGAGCACACCCGCCGGAATACGGTCGGACAGCGCACCCGAGACCGGGGCGACGATCATCATCGTCAGCGGCCATGCCGCGATCATCGCGCCGGTGCGCCCGGGGCCGATGCCATAGCCGTGCTGCAGCCGGAAGGGCAGCGAGAGCAGCAAGAGCATCGATCCGACGAAAGCGCACAAGCCGCCCGCACCCGACAAAGCGATCACCGGCTGGCGAAGCAGGTCGACGGGCATGATCGGCGCCGCCTCGCCGAGCTCGTGGCGGACGAAGAACAGCCCAAGCAGCAGCCCGGCGGCGAGCATCGCGCCTGCGACCAGCGGCGGCGCGCCATGCACCCACGCCTCCATCCCCGATATGGCAAGCCCGAAGGTGACCACGCAGTAGACCGCCCCCAGCGTGTCGTAGCCGCGGCCGCGCGGGGGGATGGCGGGCAGGCCGAGCCGTCCGAGCAGCAGCGACAGCAGCGCGAAGGGCACCGCCGTCGCGAACAGCCAGGGCCAGCTCGCGACGCTGAGGATCGCCCCGCCCAGCGCCGGCGCCGCCGCGCTCGCGGTGGTCGCGAAGACGGTGTTGAGAGCAAGCCCCCGGCCGAGATGGCTCGGCTTGTAGATCGTCCGCACCATCGCGGAGGTCACCGACAGCGCCGCCGCCGCGCCCAGCGATTGCAGCGCACGCACGGCGAGCAGCATCGGCAGGCTGTGCGCGAAGAAACACGCCGCCGTCGCGAGGGTGAAGACCGCCTGGCCGCCCTGGTACAGCGTCTTGAGCCCGATCCGGCTGCCGAGCGCCGAAAAGGGCAGCAAGGTCATCACCAGGATCAGCTGATAGACCGTGACGACGAGCACGGCGGACGAGCCCGGCACGCCGAGGTCGCGCGCGATCGTCGGCAGGCCGACCACGGCGATCTGGCCGTCGAGGATCGTGAGCACCGTGCCCATCGAGATCGCGGCGATGGCGAGCGGATAGCGTCCGTTGGCCGGCGCGCCGCCGCCGCCGTCGTCATCGGTGCTGCGCGGGGCGAGATCGGGGCTCATGCCGGGGTGACGAAGCTGTCCAGCACATGCTTGGTGCCCGATTGCTCGAAGTCGATCGCGAGCTTGTTGCCCTCGATCCCGCTGATCGTGCCGTAGCCAAACTTGGTGTGGAAGACGCGCTGGCCGATGCCGACATCCGAGCGCGGCTTGGCGGCGAAGCTCGCCGCCGAGGCTTTCACTTCGACGATGCGCGCGCCGTTGCCCGAGCGCGCGGCGGGCTCGCCGAGCGCGGCGGCGCGCTGCCAGCCCGGCCCACGCCCCGAGCCGCGCTCGAGATGCGCGAACGGATCGGCATGCTCGCTCCACTGCGCACGCCACAGCGACTCGCCGCCCGACATCGTCGTCTCGGACTCGACATGCTCCTTGGGCAGTTCGCCGACGAAGCGCGACGGGATCGACGAGGTCCATTGGCCGTAGATGCGGCGGTTGGCGGCGTGGATGATGACGCAGCGCCGCCTGGCGCGCGTGATCGCGACATAGGCCAGCCGGCGTTCCTCCTCGAGGCTCTTGGTGCCGCCCTCGTCGAGCGCGCGCTGCGACGGGAACAGCCCTTCCTCCCAGCCGACCAGGAAGACGGTGTCATATTCGAGACCCTTGGCGGCATGGATCGTCATGATCGTCACCTTGGCGCCCTGATCCGACGCATCATTGTCCATCACCAGGCTGACATGCTCGAGGAACGCGCCGAGCGTCTCATATTCCTCCATCGCGCGCGCCAGTTCGACGAGATTTTCGAGTCGCCCGGCGCTTTCCGCCGACCGATCGGCCTGGAGCATCGCGGTATAGCCGCTCTCGTCGAGGATCTGGCGGATCAGCTCGGGATGCGCGAGCGAATTGGAGAGGTCGCGCCAGCGCGCGATGTCGCCGACCAGACGCCCGAGCGACTTGCGCGCCGCGCCCGACAGCTCGTCGGTATCGCACAGCCTGGCCGCGGCGAGCGTCAGCGGGATGCCCTGCGCGCGCGCGAGCTGGTGGATGCGCGCCACGGCCTTGTCGCCGAGACCGCGCTTGGGCGTGTTGACGATCCGCTCGAAGGCGAGGTCGTCGGCGGGCTGGTGGACGACGCGCAGATAGGCGAGCGCGTCGCGGATTTCGGCGCGCTCGTAGAAGCGGAAGCCGCCGACGATCCGGTAGGGCAGGCCGATCGCGATGAAGCGGTCCTCGAACTCGCGCGTCTGATGCTGTGCGCGCACCAGGATCGCGATGTCGTCGTAGGTGCCGCCGCCGCGCTTGTGGCTGTCGATCTCGTCGCCGACGCGGCGCGCCTCCTCGGGACCGTCCCAGACGCCGACGACGGTGATCTTCTCGCCCGACTCGAGCGCGGTCCACAATGTCTTGCCGAGCCGGTCGCCATTGTTGGCGATCACCGCCGAGGCACCCGCGAGGATATGCGGGGTCGAGCGATAATTCTGCTCGAGCCGCACCGTCTTGGCGCCGGGGAAGTCGTGCTCGAAGCGCAGGATATTGGCGACCTCGGCGCCGCGCCACGAATAGATCGACTGGTCGTCGTCGCCGACGCAGCAGATGTTCTTGCGTTCCTGCGCGAGCAGCCGCAGCCAGAGATATTGCGACGAATTGGTGTCCTGATATTCGTCGACCAGCACGTAGCGGAAGCGCTGCTGATAGCTCTCCAGCACATCGCGGTGGGTTTTCAGGATCACCAGCATGTGCAGCAGCAGATCGCCGAAGTCGCAGGCGTTCACCGCCTTGAGGCGCAGCTGATAGGCGGCATAGAGTTCGGCGCCTCGGCCATTGGCATAGACCTCGCTCTCGCCCGCATCGACCTGCTCGGGCGTCCAGCCGCGATTCTTCCAGCGATCGATCAGCCCGGCGAGCTGCCGCGCGGGCCAACGCTTCTCGTCGAGATCGGCGGCCTGGATCAGCTGCTTGAGCAGCCGCAGCTGGTCGTCGGTGTCGAGGATGGTGAAATTGCTCTGCAGTCCGACCAGCTCGGCATGGCGGCGCAGCATCTTGGCGGCGACCGAATGGAAGGTGCCCAGCCACGGCATGCCCTCGACCGCGTCGCCGAGGATCCGCCCGATCCGCTCGCGCATCTCGCGCGCCGCCTTGTTGGTGAAGGTGACCGCGAGGATCTCGCTCGGCCAGGCGCGGCGGGTGGCGATCAGATGCGCGAGCCGCGCCGTCAGCGCAGCGGTCTTGCCCGTGCCGGCGCCGGCGAGCACGAGGATCGGCCCTTCGGTAGTCAGCACCGCCTCGCGCTGCGGCGGGTTGAGCCCGGCAAGGTATGCGGGTTCGGGCGGGATGGGGGCTGGGTGAGTCACGTCCGAACAGGTAGGGAACGCGGGGCCGCAGGGCAACCGCGACCGACCGTCATCGCCGCGTCGCGATTCGGACATGCGACGGGCCTAGAGACGAGCTGCCCGATCGACTCGAGGCCGACGGGTGCGGTCGCGCCGCGCGGCCGTGTTCGTTGTGTGCTTGCCCTCACAAGCCCTTCGCAGGAGACGTTCCATGTCCGTAGGTTTCAACGCCCTCGCGGCGATCGCCGCCGCTTGTCTTGCGTTCGCCGTGCCCGCCGTCGCGCAGGATCGCGTGCCGGTGACCGCGCGCGTGATGATCGCCGATCTCGATCTTTTGCAACCCGCCGGTCAGGCGGCGCTCAGGACGCGCATCCATCGGGCCGCGATGGCGGCATGTGCAACCGAGATGCCCGGGCTCGCCGGCGCCTCCGATGCGGCGCGCTGCCGCCGCGAGATGGAGCAGGACGGCACCGCGCAGATCGCCGCGCGCGTCTCGGAGAGCGTGCAGGTGGCGACCGCGCGCTGACCGGGCCGGGGGCCGGGGCGCCATGCCCCGGCTCTTCCGTGGTCAGCCCTCGTAGCGCAGCAGCGTGATCTTGGCCTTGCCGTAGACGCGCTCGACCTCGAGCGAGAAGCCACCCGGCGTGATGACGTCGTCGCGCGCGCCCTCGACGCTGGCGAGCGCGCCCTTGGCGAGCCAGCCGAGCCGCGCGAGGCGCTCGAGCGTCGGGACGCCCGCGCGCATGTCGTAGGGCGGGTCGAGCAGCATCAGGTCGTGGGCTTTCAGCGACGGGCCGAGCGTGCCGACCGCCTGCGCGCGGACGTCCGCGCGCGCGCCGACCGCCGCCAGATTGGCGCGCAGCGCGTCGAGCGCGGCGCCGTCCTGCTCGACGAACACGCACGACGCGGCGCCGCGCGACAGCGCCTCGATGCCGAGTGCGCCGGTGCCCGCGAACAGATCGACGACGCTCAACCCCTCGAAGCTGCCCAGCCGGCTGGTCAGCATCGAGAACAGCGCTTCGCGCGCGCGGTCCGCCGAGGGACGCGTGACCGTGCCGACGGGTGCCTTGAGCGGCCGTCCGCGCCATTGACCAGCGATGACCCTCATGCCTGTTCCCCCGCGCAGGCGGGGGTCCAGGCCCGGCGCGTTTGGCGAGCGTCGCAAATCGGAGAGGCGTGAGGCCTGGGCCCCCGCCTGCGCGGGGGAACGGGATAGGCCTTCACCGCAGCGTCTGCCGGAAGGCGACCAGATCGTTCTGGCGCACCTCGACGATCCCGCCCGACGCCAGATCGGCGAGCACGAACTCGCCATAGGCGGTGCGGATCAATCGCGAGACCTGCAAGCCCAGATATTCGAGCACGCGGCGCACCTCGCGATTCTTGCCCTCGGTGATGCGCATCTCGATCCAGACATTGGCGCCGGTGCGGCGCTCGAGATTGGCGTCGATCGGGCCGTAGCGCACGCCCTCGATCTCGACGCCGTCGCTCAGATCCTCGAGCATCGCCTGCGTGATGTCGCCATAGGCGCGCGCGCGGTAGACGCGCGGAATTCCCGTCGAGGGCAGTTCGAGCTTGCGCTTGAACTCGCCGTCGTTGGTGAGCAGCAGCAGCCCCTCCGTATTGAGATCGAGCCGGCCGACCGGCATCACGCGCGGCAGATCCTCGGGCAGCCTGTCGTAGATCGTCGGGCGGCCCGAGAAATCGCGCTCGGCGGTGAGCACGCCCGGCGGCTTGTGGAACAGGAACAGCCGCGCGGCGGCGGCGGCCTGCACCGGATTGCCGTCGACGGTGACGCCGTGGAGCGAGGTGAGGATCGTCGCGGGCGTCTCGAGCGGCACGCCGTTCAGCGCGATGCGGCGCTCGTCGATCATCCGCTCGATCTCGCGGCGCGAGGCAATCCCGGCGCGCGCGAGCAGCTTGGCGATGCGCTGCGGCTCGCGCGTGCCGGCGCCGGGAAGGAAGGGCGCCGGGGCGGCGGGCGTCGCCGCCGGTGCGGGGGTGGGTGCCGCTGTCGCTGTCGCTGTCGCCGGTGCTGCGGCCTCGCGCAATTCGGCACGGCGCGCGGCGCGGTTGGGCGCCTTGTCCGGGACGGCGGTGGCCTTGCCGGTGCCGGCGCGGGCGCGCCGCACGGGCTGGTCGGTCGCGTCGCGCAGCGGGCGCGGCGTGCGGTCGGTGCGGGTGGTGCGGTCGTCGACCGTGCGGGCCGTGCGGGCCGGGCG
>CAIQHF010000005.1 GCA_903871605.1 uncultured Sphingomonadaceae bacterium | reverse complement strand
TGCGCGCCGCGATCCGCTCGACCGCGACGCGCGCGCGATCCTCTGCCATCGCGGCGTCGCGGAGGCGGCGTTCGGCGGCGGCGAGATCGACGCGGGCGGCCTGGCCCTCGCGCTGCGCCGCTTCGAGCGCGCCGGCCGCGGCGGCGCCGTCCGCTTCGGCCTCGCGCAGCGTGGCGCGCGCAGGGTCGATCAGCGTCGCGAGTTCGCCGAGGCGATTGCGGCGGATCATCGCCTCGGCGGTCGCCGCCGCGCGATCCTCGGCAATGAAGCCGTCCCAGCGCCGCAGCCGACCGCCGCGCGTCACCAGCCGCTGGCCGAGGCCCAGCGCAAGGCGGCCATCGTCCTGCTCGACCACGCCGATCTGCGCGATCCGGCGCGCCAATTCGGGGGGCGCCTCGACATGCCCGGCGAGCGGCTCGCATCCCGCCGGCAGTGCGGCGTCGCCGTCGTGTTCGGCGCCCGACCAGCGCAGCGGCCCCGATCCGCCGAGCGGCGCCTCGAGATCGTCGCCCAGCGCTGCGGCGAGCGCGCGCTCATAGCCGGGCGCGGCGCGAACATGATCGATCGCGCCCGTCGCCCTGCCGTCTCGCCTGGCGAGCGAGCGGGTGAGCGCCGCCGATTCGGACTCGAGCGAGGCCAGCGTCGCCCGCGCGGTCGCCGCGGCGGACTGCGCGGCGTCGCGCTCGCCGGCGGCGGCGGTGCGGCGCTTTTCGGCGGCGGCGATCCTCTCGGCAGCGTCCGCGCGCGCCGCGTCCGCCTCTACGACCGCGGCGCCGGCCGCCGACAAGGCGGCATCATGTTCGGCCGCATTGCCGACGCCCGCAAGATCGCGTGCGATCCTCGCGACTTCGGCCTCGGCGCGATCGAGTCGCAGGCGGGCGGCGGCCAGCGCCGCCTGCGCGATCCGCGCCTCGGCCTGCTCGGTCGCCTCGGCGGCGAGCGCCCGCGCAAGCGCGACCTCGGCGTCGCGCAGCGCGACCTCGGTTTCGGCCAGGCGCTGCGTCAGGGCCGGGCGCGCGGCTTCCGCCTCGCTGGCGCGCTGGGCCTTGCTGTCGGCCTCCTCGGTGAGCCGCGCGATCGCGGCGGCAGCGTCCTCGGCGAGCGCCCCCTCGCGCGCGCGATCGCTCTCGAGCGCCTGACGCAGCCGGGCGAGTTCGGCAAGCCGGCGCAGGATCGTGTCGCGCTCGGTCTTCAGCGTCTCGAGCCGGTAGGCGGCGCTTGCCGCGACGTCGCGCGCCGACTGTGCCGCCGAGCGCGCCGCGACGAGCAGTTGCGTCGCCTGCGCCGCCGCCGCGTTCGCGCGCTGCTGCTGCGTGCTCGTGGTCGCGACCTGTGCGTCCGCCGCGTCCGCCTCGCGCCTGGCGAGCGCCGCGGCATCGGCGGCATCGCGCCAGCGTGCGAAGATCAGCCGGGCTTCCGCGGTGCGGATCTCGGCCGACAATGCACGATAGCGTTCGGCGGCACGCGCCTGCCGCCGCAGCGCATTGGCGCGCGCCTCCATGTCGCCGAGCAGCGTGTCGAGCCGCTCGAGATTGGTCTCGGTCGCGCGCAGCTTCTGCTCGGCATCCTTGCGGCGGACGTGCAGCCCGGCGATTCCCGCCGCCTCCTCGAGCATCGCGCGGCGATCGGTCGGGCGTGCGGCGATGATCGCGCCGATCCGCCCCTGGCTGACAAGCGCGGGCGAATGCGCGCCGGTCGCAGCATCGGCGAACAGCAGCGCGACGTCCTTCTGGCGGACGTCGCGCCCGTCGATGCGATAGGCCGAGCCCGCGCCGCGCTCGATCCGGCGGACGATCTCGGCCTCGTCAGAGCCCTGTGCGCCGGTCCGCTCGAGCAGCATCGAGACTTCGGCGAAGTCGCGCGCGGGCCTTGCCGCGGTGCCGGCGAAGATCACGTCCTCCATGCCGCCGCCGCGCAGCGACTTGGCCGAGCCCTCGCCCATCACCCAGCGTATGGCTTCGAGCAGATTGGACTTGCCGCAGCCATTGGGGCCGACGATCCCGGTCAGCCCCGGCTCGATCAGCAGCTCGGCGGGATCGACGAAGCTCTTGAAGCCCGAAAGCTTGAGCCGCCTGATCCGCATCCCGCGCCTCCCGGCCCGTCGGCGTCAGGCGCCGGCGGCGGCGAGCTTGGCCTTGACGTCGGACCAGGGCAGGCCGCTGAGCACGTCGCCGCCATTGATGATGAAGCTTGGCGTCGCCTCGATGCGGCCACTCTCCTTCTGCAGCCGCGCGCTGATCGCATCGACCGCCTTGGGATCGGCGAGGCACGCCTGCGCCTTGGCCGTCGGCACGCCGCGCTGCGCGACGAAGCTGGAGTAGCCGAGCAGGTTCGCCCACATCACCGCCTGCTCGTTGGGCGTCTTGCCCTGCATCGATTGCTGGAAGCTCGGCGGCAGCGTCTCGAGCTTGGGCAGCGTGTTGACCTGATCGGCGAACATCGCCTCGAGGATCGGGAAGAAGGTGGCTGGCCCGTTGCACTGGCCGAGCAGGATCGCGGCGAGGTCGGGCGCGTGGATCGGGAAATCGCGGAATTCGTAGCTGAGCTTGCCAGTCGCCACCATCTGCTTGATCTCGGGCATCGATTCCTTGGCGAACTCGCCGCAATGCGGGCAGGTCCGCGAGCCATATTCGACCAGCTTCACCGGCGCGTCGGCATTGCCCATCCTATAGCCGCCGTCGGGCGTCTGGACGACCTGTTCGGTCCATCCTCCGGCGGACGCAGCGCCGGCCGGCGCCGATGTCGCGGCCGCCATATTGGCGGCGGGCGCTGTCGCTGCGTCGTCGGTCTTCTTGTGGCAACCGGCGAGCAGCAGCGCGGCGGCGATCGCTGGCAGTGCGAAGCGGACGGGGAAACGCATGGTGCACGATACTCCTGTGGTCATGCCTTGATCGCGGCCTGGATCAGCGGTTCGAGTCCCGCCCAGCCATAGACGGTCGGCTGAATGACATTGTTGATCAGAAAATTGGGCGTGCCGTCGATCTTGCGGACGTTCCACGCATCGTTGGTGCTGCGCTCGAGCGCGTCGTCGATCGGCTTGCTGGTCAGGCAGTCCCCGAGCGCGGCCGGCGTCACGCCGTGCCTGCCGACGATCGCCTCGAGCCCGACGCCGGCGAGCATCGCATGGATCGCCTTGTCCCGGTTGGGGCCGTTGAGATCGGCGGTGTGCGCATTGACCCATTCGATCGTCTTGGGCTCCCAGTCGGATTGCGCGGCCATCACGTCCTCGAGCGTCGCGAAATAGCGCGCCGGCGCTGCACAGCGCACGCTCTTGGCGGCAACCAGATCGATCGGGTCGCGCAGCGCCAGGCGAACCTCGAAGCTGACCGCGCCGCTGCGCACATATTTGTCGAGGATCGTCGGATAGGCCTCTTTCGAGAAGGCGGCGCAGTGCGGGCAGGTGGTCGAGAAATATTCGACCAGCCGGACCTTGGCCTGCGGATTGCCGACGCGGACGCCGCCCTCCGCGGTGGGAACGACGACGCCCCGCCAGTCCGCCGCGGCGTGCGCCGGCACGGGGTGACGGACGACGGCGCCGGCTGCGCCCGCTACGGTGGCGAGCGCGACAAGCAAAGCAATGCGTACAGACGTCATTCGGATGGCTCCGGCAGGCGCGGCGCGCCGGTGGTGAAGGACAGGCCGTGCGCGAGCGATTCGAGCACCGCGCGCAGTTCGGGATCGGCGATCGTGCGCAACCCGTCGCCGAACGCGACGGGTTTGAGCGACGGCGGCGCGGGCGGTCGCGGCCGTTCGCGCGGCTGCGCGGCGCCCTGGCGGATCTGCACGCGCGCGACCGCCGGATAGCCGAAGAAGCGGTTGACGCGCTCGATCAGCGTCGGGGCGACATGCTGCATCATCGTCGCATGCGCTCCCTCGACCGACAGCGTCAGCACGCCGTCGGAACGCTTGCCCGCCGGGAAGCGGATCGATTCGGGCGAGCAGACGCCGGCATAGCGCGTGCCGACGATCTCGGGCCACCGGCTGACGACCGCCGACTGGACGAAGCCGAAGCGGCGGAATGCGGCGCCGCCGATCGCGGGCAGGATCTCGGAGACCGCGCGCGCGCGCGCCTGGCGCGGCGCATCGACCGGCGGCTTGGCCGCCGGCCTGGCCTTGCGCGGCTTTGAGGCGGCGCCTTTTTCCGATCCATGTTCCGTCATCCGCCTCCCCATGCCATAGCCGGGCCATGCCCGTCGATATGCGCGTCGCCAGCCCCGAAGATGCCGCAAGCCCGTCGCGCGCGCCCCTCCTGCTGGCGCCCCTCCAGCTCGCCCCTCTTCTGCTCGCATGGTATGACGGCCACGCGCGCGCGCTGCCATGGCGCACGCCGCCAGGCGATGCGACGCCGCCCGATCCGTATCGCGTCTGGCTGAGCGAGATCATGCTCCAGCAGACGACGGTGGCCGCGGTCGCCCCCTATTTCGCCAGGTTCACCGCGCGGTGGCCGACGGTCGCCGCGCTCGCCGCGGCCGACGAGGGCGAGTTGATGGCCGCGTGGGCGGGGCTCGGCTATTATGCCCGCGCACGCAACCTGATCGCGTGCGCGCGGGCCGTCGTGGATGGGCATGGCGGCCGCTTTCCCGATACCGAGACGGCGCTGCGCGCGCTGCCGGGGCTCGGCGCCTATACCGCCGCGGCGGTCGCGGCGATCGCGTTCGGGCGGCGCGCGGTCGTCGTCGACGCCAATGTCGAGCGCGTGACGACGCGGCTATTCGCCTGTCCCGTTCCGCTCCCCGCCGCCCGCCCCCGCATCCGCGCGCTTGCCGATACGATCACGCCGGGCGAACGCGCCGGCGATTTCGCGCAGGCGATGATGGATCTGGGCGCGTCGATCTGCACGACGCGCAAGCCGCGCTGCCTGCTCTGCCCGCTCGCGACGCTATGCCACGCGCGCGCCACGGGCGATCCTGAGGCGTTTCCGGTCAAGTGCATGAAGAAGCCCCGGCCGCATCGCCGCGGCATCGCCTATTGGCTCGCGGCCGAGGATGCGGTGCTGCTCGTGCGCCGGCCCGACAAGGGGCTGCTCGGTGGCATGCGTGCGCTGCCTGGTGGCGACTGGGGCGCGATCGCCGAACCGGCGCCGCCCGCGGACGCCGATTGGCGGCCGATCGGCACCGTCGAGCATGTCTTCACCCATTTTTCGCTGTCGCTCGACGTGATGGCGGCGGCGCTCCCGATGCGCCCTTTCGCCGATCGGCCCGGCGCGCAATGGTGGCCGATCGAGACGATCGACGAGGCCGGTCTCCCCACGCTCTACGCGCGCGCCGCCATGCTCGGCCGCGCGACACACCCAGAGGGTCTTCCTGCATGACGATCGTCCCCGGCTTCACCGGCTCGCTGCTCGATCGCGCCGATGCGGCGCGCCACGACACCGCATTGGTCGCCGCGATGCGCGCCGATCCGCAGGCGCTGCTGCTCTGCCTCGACGACCTGCTGCCGTTTCTCACCGACAGCGGCACGCTCGGCTGGCGCTCGGTGCCGCACGACCCGCATGAGGTCGAACTCGCCTTCCTCGGCCAGATCGCCGGCCGCCCCCGCTTCGTCGCATTGACGCCGGGCGTCTCGGCGCTGCGGCGCTCCCCCGAATTGTTCGCCGTGATCACCGCGTTGCCGCCTGCCGAAGCGGGCACCTATGCCGCGGCGCGCAGCCTCGTCGACTGGCATGCCCGGCACGGCTTCTGCCCCAATTGCGGCAGCGCGACCGGCGTGTTCCGTGCGGGCTGGGGGCGACTCTGCCCCGCCTGCGGCGCCGAGCATTTCCCGCGCGTCGATCCGGTCGTCATCATGCTCGCGCAACATGGCCATGGCGAACAGGCTCGCGTGCTAATCGGGCGCCAGCCGGGTTTTCCCGCGGGGCGCTACTCGGCGCTCGCCGGCTTCCTCGAACCCGGCGAATCGATCGAGGAGGCGGTCGCGCGCGAGCTGCACGAGGAGGCGGGGATCCGCGTCCACTCGGTGCGCTACATGGCGTCGCAGCCCTGGCCCTTCCCCTCGCAGCTGATGATCGCCTGCGTCGCGCTCACCGACGACGATTCGCTCGTGATCGATCATAGCGAGCTCGAAGAGGCCAAATGGGTGACGCGCGACGAGGTCGCCGCAGCACTCGCGGGCGATCCGCGGGCGCCGTTCCTGCCGCCGCCGCCTTACGCGATCGCGCACACGCTGTTTGGGCGGTGGCTCGCGGAGCGGTAGGAAGACGCGCGAAAGGCTGCGCGCCGGTTCGCTACGGGGCCACGCCCCGCTCGCGCGCCTGCGGATAGGTGCCGAGCACCCGCACCCACCGCGAGTGAAACGCCAGTTCCTCAAGCGCCCGCCTGACGCCAACGTCCTCGGGGTGGCCCTCGATATCCGCGTAGAATTCGGTCGCCTGGAACGCGCCGCCGCGCTGATAGCTTTCGAGCTTGGTCATGTTGACGCCATTGGTGGCAAAGCCGCCCATTGCCTTGAACAGCGCGGCGGGCACGTTCTTCACCGCGAACATCAGCGTCGTCATATAGGGGCCGGGGCCGAGCTCGGCGGGTGGCGCCAGCGCCAGCGCGACGAAGCGCGTCGTGTTGTCGACCTCGTCGGCGATCGCCTCGGCGATCATCGGCAGCCCGTATATTTCGGAGGCGAGCCTCGGGGCGAGCGCAGCGAGATGGCCGGGCGCGCCCAGCGCGACGACCTCGGCGGCGGCGGCGGCGGTGTCGGCGAAGGCGATCGGCAGGATTCCCCGCGCGCGCAGCCAATGGCGGCATTGGCCGAGCGCCTGCGGATGGCTCATCGCCTCGCGAACCTCGTCGAGTGTCCCCGTGCCGAGCAGACAGTGGCGGACGGCGAGGAAATGTTCGCCGGTGATCACCAGCCCGCTCTCGGGCAACAGGAAGTGCATGTCGGCCACGCGACCGTGCAGCGAATTCTCGATCGGGATCAGCGCGCAGTCGGCACGCCCCTCGCGAACCGCGTCGATCGCATCCTCGAACTGGAAGCAGGGCAGGGGCAGCGCATCCGGAAACGCCTCGCCGACCGCGATATGGCTGTTGGCGCCGGGTGCGCCCTGGAAGGCGACCGCGCGTTCGGGATTGGCGGCGGCGGCTGCCACCATCTGGTCGACGAGCGCTGCGGCGGGTGCGGGGTAGGTTTGCATGACGCGCTTGCGCCTACGCGCTACGGCCGCGTTGCCGCAAGCGCGCTTGCACGAGCGGTTTGGCGAATCTATGGGTTGCGCGCGAATATCGCCGCGCAACGCGGGCGGGGAAGACGAACAGGGAGTGCGGCGGCGCATGGTCGATCGGAACGAGGATCCCCATTGGGACGAGGGGCAGCGCGTCTCCGGGGGCGTCAAGGACCGCACCAACACGATCGCCGGCTGGGTTTTGGCCGCGGGCATCGCCGCGCTCGGTCTGTCGGTGGTGACGGGCGAGTATTTCCGCTCCGAGCGTCCCGAGAAGATGGGCTATACGGTCGAGGGCGTCGAGGCCGATGCGAGCGCCGGCGGCGGCGAAGCCGCGGAGCAGCCCGCCGCTTTCTACCTCGCCAAGGCCGATCCGCAGAAGGGCGCCGACGTCTTCAAGAAATGCGGCGCCTGCCATTCGGATCAGAAGGGCGGCCCCAACATGATCGGGCCGCAGCTATGGGGCGTGGTCGGCCGCCCGGTCGCGAGCGAGGCGGGCTTCTCCTATTCGGACGCGCTCAAGGCGCATAGCGGCCCGTGGACGTTCGACGAGCTGTTCCAGTGGCTGAAGAGCCCCAAGGCCTATGCCGCCGGCACCAAGATGACCTTCGCGGGCCTCTCCAAGCCCGAGGATCGCGCCAATGTGATCGCCTATCTCAACAGCGAGAGCGACAAGCCCGAGCCGCTGCCGACCGCGCCCGCCGCGGCGCCCGCCGCGGCCGCCGGCACCGACGCGTCGGCGAAGGCCGGGCCGAACAGCGCAGGCGAGGGTGCCAAGAAGCAGCCCGTGATCACCGAGGGGCAGGCTGCGGCCAACCCCAAGGGCAGCGTCGGCGGCAATGGCGCGCCGAGCGTGACGGGTTCGGAGACGCAGCAGAAGAAGTAGCGCGCATGCCATTCTTCCCAAGCACGCTTGGGGAGGATGGTTCATTGTTCCACGCCGTACCAGTCGCGCACGATCGTCCACGCCTCGTCCGCGCTCTCGACGAAGCGGAACAGCTCGAGATCCTGCGGTGCGATCACACCATGATCGGCGAGCGCCTGCCAGTCGACCACCCGATCCCAGAAATCGCGGCCGAACAGCAGGATCGGCAGCGGCGCGATCTTGCCGGTCTGGACCAGGGTGAGCAGCTCGAAGAATTCGTCGAACGTCCCGAACCCGCCGGGAAACACGGCGACCGCGCGCGCGTGAAGCAGGAAGTGCATCTTCCTCAGCGCGAAATAATGGAAACGCAGCGACAGTCTGGGAGTGACATAGGGATTGGGGGCCTGTTCGTGCGGCAGCACGATGTTGAGCCCGATCGTCTCGGCGCCGACGTCGGCCGCGCCGCGATTGGCCGCCTCCATGATCGACGGCCCGCCGCCCGAACAGACCACGAACTGGCGCCGTCCGTCCTCGTCGGCGCAGACCCCGCTGGCGAGCCGCGCCAATGCGCGCGCGATCTCGTAATATTTGGAATTGGCGACGAGATTGTCGGCGATGCGCTTCTGCTCGGGGGTCTTGGCGGCCTCGAGCAGCAGCGGTGCGCGATCGGGGGACGGGATCCGCGCCGAACCGTAAAATACGAAGGTCGAGCCGATGTTCGCCTCCTCGAGCGTCAGCTGCGTCTTGAGCAGCTCGAGCTGGAAGCGCACCGGTCGCAGATCCTCGCGCAGCAGGAATTCGTCGTCCTGGAAGGCGAGCCGATAGGCGGGATCCTCGGTCTGCGGCGTCGCGACCGAGTCGCGCGCGGTTTTGGCCTCGGTGCGGGCGGCGGCGAAGATGCGCTTGGGGACACCGGCCTTCTCGCCGGCCGGGGTGCGGTTCTTGTCGGTCATCGGGGGCGATTAGACGGCTCGTGTGACGCTGGGAAGATCGATCACCGGCAATAGGGCCCCGGCCCCATGTCGAAATGCAGATGGTTGCGGTGAAGCGTATTGGCGTCGGGGCCGAGCACGACATGAAAGCGCCGGCACCCCGCGTCGTGGACCGCGCGCAGGAAGTTGCGCACATATTCGTCGGCGCCGTTCCAGTCGCCGAGCACGGTGATCCGCCGTCCGTTTGCGAGCACGAACCCCGAAATGTCGACCGCGTCGGACAGCCCATGCTCGGAGAGATGATTGCCCGCGACATTGTTGACCGGGCGGCAGCTGTAGGTGCCGAAGCTCTCGATCCTGACCACTGGGGACGACAGCCAGGCGACCGCCGCCTTCTGCGTCGCGTCGCGCGTCCAGCGCGTGAAGGCATCGGCGAGCGGGCAGGTCATCGCGCCCAAATTGGAGGTCGGCATCCCGATGTCGGTCAGCTGGACGGTGCCCAGCGCCGAACAGCCCCCGCCGAACACGCGATCGGGCAGCACGTTATAGCGCGCGCCGTCGGTGGTCAGCTGCGCCAGGCATTGGCGGTGCGCCGCCGAATCATAGCCCGCCTGAACCGGCGCGGGCGAATGGCGCGGCGCCGGCGGCCGCGTCGTCTGCTCGCGCCTGGGCACGCAGGAGACCATGGCGATCGCCGCCGCGGCAGCGACCAGAGCAATACGCAGACGACGCACGGCATCCCTCCCGAATGCCACAACCTAGCATCGCTGCCCGCCGCCTACCAACGCGACCGCGGAACGCTCGCCGCGCCCACGCGTCTGGCTTGCGAATCCAACGGAGGACATCATCATGCTCGGCAGCCTGATCGGCGCAATCATCGGCGAGGACATTGCGGAGTCGGACGGCGACAATGGCGCGGTCGGCGCGCTGATCGGCGTCGCCACGGTCGCCGTCGCCAAAAAGATCATACCGCTCGCGCTGCTCGGCGTCGGGCTGCTGGTAGCCAAACATTATTACGACAAGGCGACCGCGCCGGCCGCCGTGTAAGACCATAGCGTGATTGACACCCCCGCCGACGCCACTAAAGCCGTCGGCGGGCCACGCCGCCCCAACGCGGCGCGTGCTCTCTGTGAGGAGAGACTGACATGACTGACACGCTGCGACCCGACGCCACGATTGCGTCTGGCGACCGCCCGGCCACCAGGCCGGCCCGCCCCTTCTTCAGCTCGGGCCCCTGCGCCAAGCCACCCGGCTGGGATGCCGGCAACCTGCCGCACGCCTCGCTCGGGCGCTCGCACCGCTCCAAGCTCGGCAAGAGCCGGCTGCAGCATGCGATCGATCTGACGCGCAAGATCCTCCACGTCCCCGACACGCACCGCATCGGCATCGTCCCCGGTTCCGACACCGGCGCGGTCGAGATGGCGATGTGGACGATGCTCGGTGCGCGCCCCGTCACGACGGTGGCCTGGGAGAGCTTCGGCGAAGGCTGGGTGACCGACGCGGTCAAGCAGCTCAAGATAGACCCGACCGTGGTCAAGGCCCCCTATGGCGAGCTGCCCGACCTGGCCGCGATCGACCAGGACACAGACGTCGTCTTCACCTGGAACGGCACCACCTCGGGCGTCCGCGTCCCCGATGCCGACTGGATCAGGGGCGACCGCGAGGGCCTGCTGATCTGCGACGCGACCTCCGCCTGCTTCGCGCAGGACGTGCCGATCGACAAGCTCGATGTCGTCACCTTCTCCTGGCAGAAGGCCTTGGGCGGCGAGGGCGCGCACGGCGTGATCATCCTGTCTCCCCGCGCGGTCGAGCGGCTCGAAAGCTATACGCCGTTGTGGCCGATCCCGAAGGTCTTCCGCCTCACCGCCAAGGGCAAGCTTTCCGAAGGCATCTTCAAGGGCGAGACGATCAACACGCCCTCGATGCTGTGCGTCGAGGACTATATCTGGGCGCTCGAATGGGCGCTGACGCATGGCGGGCTCTCGGGCCTGATCAAGCGCGCCGACGAGAATGCCGCGGCGCTCGATGCGATCGTCCAGTCGCGCGACTGGCTGGCGCATCTCGCGTCCGATCCGGCATCGCGCTCGAACACCAGCGTCTGCCTCAAATTCGCGGGCGACGCGGTGGCGGGGCTCGACGACGAGGGGCTGACCGCGATCGAGAAGGCGATGGTCTCCAAGCTCGAGGCGGAGGATGCCGCCTTCGATCTCGGCTCCTACCGCGACGCGCCCCCGGGCCTGCGGATCTGGTGCGGCGCGACGGTCGACACCGCCGACATCGAAGCGCTCGGCCCCTGGCTCGACTGGGCCTTCGCGCAGGCGCGCGCGGCCTAACGTCCCCGTGCTCCTGCGAACGCAGGAGCCCAGAGCTTCACACGCATCGCTTGCAATCCTGGGCTCCTGCTTTCGCAGGAGCACCGACCCCTTTCCGCAAGGACACCCAAAACCATGCCCAAAGTCCTCATTTCCGACAAGATGGACCCGCAAGCCGCCAAGATCTTCCGCGAGCGCGGGGTCGAGGTCGACGAGATCACCGGCAAGACCAAGGACGAACTGATCGCCATCATCGGCGACTATGACGGCCTCGCGATCCGCTCGGCGACCAAGGTCACCAAGGAGGTGCTCGCCGCCGCCAAAAACCTCAAGGTCGTCGGCCGCGCCGGTATCGGCGTCGACAATGTCGACATTCCCGCCGCGTCCGCCGCGGGCGTCGTCGTGATGAACACGCCGTTCGGCAATTCGATCACCACCGCCGAGCACGCGATCGCCCTCATGTTCGCGCTCGCCCGCCAGCTCCCCGAGGCCGATGCCTCGACGCAGGCCGGCAAGTGGGAGAAGAACCGGTTCATGGGCGTCGAGCTGACGCAGAAGACGCTCGGCCTGATCGGCGCGGGCAATATCGGCTCGATCGTCGCCGACCGTGCGCTGGGGCTCAAGATGAAGGTGATTGCCTATGATCCCTTCCTCACCCCCGAGCGCGCCAAGGATCTGGGCATCGAGAAGGTCGAACTCGATGCACTCCTCGCGCGCGCCGACTTCATCACGCTGCACACCCCGCTCACCGACCAGACGCGCAACATCCTGTCCGCCGAGAATCTCGCCAAGACCAAGAAGGGCGTGCGGATCATCAACTGCGCGCGCGGCGGGCTGATCGACGAGGCGGCGCTCAAGGCCGGCCTCGACAGCGGCCACATCGGCGGTGCGGCACTCGACGTGTTCGTCGAGGAGCCGGCGAGCGCCTCGCCCTTGTTCGGCACGCCCAACTTCATCTCGACGCCGCATCTCGGGGCGTCGACCACTGAGGCGCAGGTCAACGTCGCCATTCAAGTGGCCGAACAGATGGCGGATTTCCTGGTCTCGGGCGGCGTCACCAACGCGCTCAACATGCCGAGCCTGTCCGCCGAGGAAGCGCCCAAGCTCAAGCCGTACATGGCGCTCGCCGAAAAGCTCGGCTCGCTGATCGGCCAGCTCGAACGCGACGCGATCAAGGGCGTCTCGATCGAGGTCGAGGGTGCCGCCGCCGAGCTCAACCAGAAGCCGATCACCGGCGCGGTGCTCGCCGGGCTGATGCGCGTCTATTCGGACACGGTGAACATGGTCAACGCGCCGACGCTCGCCAAGGAGCGCGGGTTGGACGTGCGCGAAGTGCGCCACGACCGCGAGGGCGACTATCAGACGCTGCTGCGCGTGACCGTCCAGACCGACGCTGGCGAGCGTTCGGTCGCGGGCACCTTGTTCGGCAGCGCCTCGCCGCGGCTGGTCGAGATGTTCGGGATCAAGGTCGAGGCCGACCTGTCCGGCGCGATGCTCTACATCGTCAACGAGGACGCGCCGGGCTTCATCGGCCGGCTCGGCACGACGCTGGGCGAAGCGGGGGTCAATATCGGCACCTTCCACCTCGGGCGCCGCGATGCCGGCGGCGAGGCGGTGCTGCTGCTCTCGGTTGACGGTGCGGTGGATGAGCCGCTGCTGTGGCAGGTGTGCCGCCTGCCCGGCGTGAAGACAGTCAAGGCGCTGACCTTCTGATCGCTCCAGGCGGGCGGCTTCATTGGTTCGGAGCCGCCCGTTTCCGACGTAGCATCAATTCCATTTCGTAAATGGTCATGCGGCCGGCCTTCGAACCGCCGTTCTTGCTGTCCGGATCAGACTCGAATAGCGCGCGCATCTGGTCGGACATTTCACGCATCTTTGCATAACGCTCCTCGCCCAGCTTGCTGCGAAGGGTATCGAGACCTTCATTCAAGGCCCAAAAGGCCGTGTCGATGCTACGCTCGGGGAAATATCCGGTCCGGTCCTTGAATGTCGGAGCGTTCAACATCATCCATCCGAGCTTTTCATTCAGCTCGCCAATCGTCTGCGAGACATACGGCTTATAAGGTCGTCTCACCGGCGTGCTCCCAATATGACGTCGCTCCTGCGAAGACGGGAGCCGATCCCCTCGCGATACTTCTAAGCCCGCCGTGCGAGATCGGCGATGACGCTAACATAGAGAGAGACCTATTGCGACGATTGCAAAGCATGTAATATCAGCCCGCTCATTGCGATCCGCATATGGGTGCCGCGCTCTGGTTCACTCAACTCTGTCTAAGACGATTCTTATGGTCTGCCAATCACAAACCATTGATGTACAGCGCGACCTAGGTCTCTACTTGCAATTTATGAGAGAAATTAAGGAGCGCGTTTCCGCAATCAAAAGAATTCTCCATCGAATTCGGCCCGGCACTCCTCTCGTGAGCGATGGCTACGTGGATGTAGAATCTTGCATCCTTCAAGTTCGATATATCTGCGAGTTAATCGCTTTAGCCGCGTTAGCGGCACATCATCAAATTGGACTTTCGAACGATCTCTGTAAGGAAGGCCATGCTAGTCGCGCCTTCGCACTCCTTAAACGAGTAAATTCGAACTGCTTCCCGCGCGCGATCAAAATGAATCGGAACGACGGAGGATTGCAAATTGAGCTTCTCAAGACAGAGTTGACGGCGTTAGAGCTGAAATCGATTTACACCGAATGCGGAAAGCTGCTTCATCGGGGCCTCCTGAAAGAGGCCCTCACGGGCGAGCAAAGGCGATACAACGTTGACGCCATTCAGGGGTGGGTTATTCGGATTCGAAATCTACTGCGACAGCATATCGTCATGCTCTTGGAGCCGGGTCATGTTTTCATCATTACGATGAAAGCGACGGATGGCGAGGTCGAGGTTCTCCATGCGAAGGCGCCCGGACCGTCTGTCCTGATAGAATGAGATCTGATTACACGCTGATCAGACATGATCCGCAGTTAACACCACCCCTTCCAATGTAGGATTTCGTCTGCCACCGTCTCTTGGTGACCGCACCCACGCCTGCGCTCCGTCTCCATCGTCGCCGCTCAAATCCGAACCGGAAGCGGTACCCCCACCCGACGTGCCGTAACTTTCGTAAACTTCCGGCGCCTTGCGGTGCTGACCGCAAGCCGAATCACCGCTTTACCGAAACGCTGGCGCCCGCCCGAAATCCCGCTAAACACCCTCCCGCCATGACCAATCCCTCCCTGCTCCCCGAAGGCCTGCGCGACCGGCTTCCCCCCGAGGCCGAGGCGCTCGGGCGCGTGCGCGGCGCGGTGCTGTGGGTCGCCGAGCTCAACGGCTATGCGCGCGTCGAGCCGCCGCTCGCCGAGTTCGAGACTACCCTGCTCGGCCGGCTCAAATCGTCGCGGCCGACCGACCTGTGGCGCGTGATCGATCCGATCTCGCAGCGCACGCTGGCGCTGCGCCCCGACATCACCGCGCAGGTCGGCCGGATCGCGGCGACGCGGATGGCGCACCGCCCGCGCCCCTTGCGGCTCTGCTATGCGGGGCAGGTGCTCAAGGTGCGCGGCACGATGCTGCGCCCCGAGCGCGAGATGTGCCAGGCGGGCTGCGAGATCGTCGGCACCGACAGCGTCGCCGCGGTCGTCGAGGCGATCCGCGTCGCGCTCGATGCGCTGGCGGCGGCGGGGGCGACCGGGCTGTCGATCGACCTCACGCTCCCCGATCTGGTGCCGCTGCTCGCCGCCGGGCCGATGCCCTTGCCGGCGGACACGATCGACACCGTCATCCACGAGCTCGACGGCAAGGATGCCGGCGCGCTCGCCGATCTGGGCGCCTCCGCCTATCTGCCGCTGATTGAGGCCGCCGGCCCGGTCACCGCCGCGACCGCCAAGCTCGCCGCACTCGATACCGGCGGCCTGCTGACCTCGCGGCTCGACGGCGTGCGCGCGATCGCCGCCGCGATCGACGGACGCGCGACGGTCACGCTCGACCCTGCCGAGCGCCATGGCTTCGAATATCAGAGCTGGATCGGCTTCTCGATCTTCGCCGCCGGCGTGCGCGGCGAGATTGGCCGCGGCGGCAGCTACGCCATCCTGCATCCCGACGGGACCGAGGAGCCCGCGGTCGGCTTCTCGCTGTTCCTCGATCCGATCGTCGATGCCGGCGTCGCCGGCTTCGCGCGCGACCGCGTGTTCGTGCCGCTCGGCACCGATCCCACCGTCGCCGCGGGCCTGCGCGAGCAGGGCCTCGCCACGATCGCCGCGCTTTCCGACGCAGACGACGCCGTAGCGCTCGGCTGCACGCACCGCTGGGCGAACGACGCCCTCGTCCCCATCGTCTGAGGATTACCAATCATGGCCAATGTCACCGTCGTCGGCGCCCAGTGGGGCGATGAGGGCAAGGGCAAGATCGTCGACTGGCTGACCGAGCGTGCCGAGATCGTCGTCCGCTTCCAGGGCGGCCACAACGCCGGCCACACGCTGGTCGTCGGCGAGAATGTCTACAAGCTCTCGCTGCTGCCCTCGGGGATCGTGCGCGGCGCGCTCAGCGTGATCGGCAATGGCGTGGTGCTCGATCCGTGGCATCTCGAGGCCGAGATCGCCAAGCTGCGCGGCCAGGGCGTGACGATCACCCCCGACAATCTGCAGATCGCCGAGACCTGCCCGCTGATCCTCCCCTTCCACCGCGACCTCGACGGGCTGCGCGAGGACGCCTCGGGCGCCGGCAAGATCGGCACGACGCGGCGCGGCATCGGTCCGGCCTATGAGGACAAGGTCGGCAGGCGGGCGATCCGTGTGTGCGACCTCGCCCATCTCGACGATCTCGGCCCGCAGATCGAGCGGCTGTGCGCGCATCACGATGCGCTCCGTGCCGGCTTCGGCGAGCCGCCGATCGACCGCGAGCGGTTGCTAGGCGACCTGCGCGCAATCGCCGACGTCGTGCTGCCCTATGCCAAGCCGGTGTGGGTGACGCTCAACGAGGCCAAGCAGGCCGGCAAGCGCATCCTGTTCGAGGGCGCGCAGGGCATCCTCCTCGACGTCGACCATGGCACCTATCCGTTCGTCACCTCGTCCAACACGATCGCGGGGACGGCGGCGGGTGGCTCGGGGCTGGGGCCGGGCGGCGTCGGCTTCGTGCTCGGCATCGTCAAGGCCTACACCACGCGGGTCGGCTCGGGGCCGTTCCCGACCGAGCTCGACGATGCGACCGGCGAGCGTCTCGGCACGCGCGGCCACGAGTTCGGGACGGTCACGGGACGCAAGCGCCGCTGCGGCTGGTTCGACGCGGTGCTGGTGCGCCAGGCGGCGGCTGTGTCGGGCATCTCGGGGATCGCGCTCACCAAGCTCGACGTGCTCGACGGCTTCGACGAGCTCAAGATCTGCGTCGGCTACACGATCGGCGACACGCGCTACGACTATCTGCCGCCCCACGCCTCCGACCAGGCGGCGGTGCAGCCGATCTACGAGACGATCGAGGGCTGGAGCGAATCGACGCAGGGCGCGCGCAGCTGGGCCGATCTGCCGGCGGCAGCGATCAAGTATATCCGCCGGGTCGAAGAACTGATCCGCTGCCCGGTGGCGCTGGTCTCGACCAGCCCCGAGCGCGACGACACGATCCTGGTGCGCGATCCGTTCGCGGATTGAGCTACCAGCGTCGTCCCGGCGAAAGCCGGGACCCATGGACACGGAGCGCCAGCGGCTTGGCGTGACGGCATTCGTTTGCGACGGTCGCGCTCGAGTTCAGACGCACCGCCGTCTATGGGGCCCGGCTTTCGCCGGGACGACGGTGTGTCTTATCCCACCTGCGCCCGGTGCAGCAGCTTCTGGTCCGCGAGCACCAGCGCGACCATCGCCTCGACCACCGGCACCGCGCGGATGCCGACGCACGGATCGTGGCGCCCCTTGGTGCGAATCTCCGAGGCCGCGCCGTCGCGCGTGATCGTCTCGACCGGGGTCAGGATCGACGAGGTCGGCTTGAGCGCGACGCGCAGCACCAGCGGTTGCCCGGTCGCGATCCCGCCCGCGACGCCGCCGGCATGGTTGGCGAGGAAGATCGGCTTGCCGTCGGGGCCGGGGCGCATCGGATCGGCATTCTGCTCGCCGGTCAGCCGCGCGGCGGCGAAGCCGTCGCCGATCTCGACGCCTTTTACCGCATTGATCGACATGCACGCCGCCGCGAGCTCGCTGTCGAGCTTGGCATAGACCGGCGCGCCCCAGCCGGCGGGCACGCCCTCGGCGATACATTCGACCACCGCGCCGACCGAAGAGCCCGCCTTGCGCGTCGCGTCGAGGATCGCCTCCCAGCGTGCCGCAGCCGCCGCATCGGGGCAGAAGAAGGGGTTGGCGTCGATCTGCGCGTCGTCAT
Source organism: uncultured Sphingomonadaceae bacterium (assembly GCA_903871605.1). Taxonomy (GTDB): domain Bacteria; phylum Pseudomonadota; class Alphaproteobacteria; order Sphingomonadales; family Sphingomonadaceae; genus Solisphingomonas. The sequence goes on along the minus strand of CAIQHF010000005.1, from coordinate 136,911 downwards.
GCGCGGCGGGATCGACGCGGTCGCCGCCGAGCTCGACCAGATAGGCGCGGATCCGCACCTCGGGGATCACCATCCGCGCGACGCCGCCCGCCGCGACCCGCGCCGCCGTCTCGCGCGCCGACGACCGCCCGCCGCCGCGCGGATCGCGGAAACCGTATTTGGCGTCATAGGCGTAGTCGGCATGGCCGGGGCGGTAGGAGACCGCGACCTCGGAATAATCCTTCGAGCGCTGGTCGACATTGTCGATCATCAGGCTGATCGGCGTGCCCGTCGTGCGGCCCTCGAACACACCGGAGAGGATGCGGACCTGGTCAGGTTCCTGGCGCTGCGTGGTAAAACGCGAGGTGCCGGGGCGGCGCTTGTCGAGCCAGGGCTGAATATCGGCCTCCGACAACGCCAGCCCCGGCGGGCAGCCGTCGACCACGGCGCCGAGCGCGGGCCCATGCGATTCGCCCCAGGTGGTGAAGCGGAAGACGCGTCCGAAGCTGTTGACGCTCACTGTCCCTCTCCCTCCGGGAGAGGGAGGGGCCCGCCCGGCGCAGCCGGGTGGGAGGGTGAGGGCACGCCAAGCGCGAGCACGATCGCCGCCAGCACGGCATCGAGATCCCGATCGACGTCATTGTTCCAGATCCGCAGCACGCGCAGTCCCTTGCTTGCGAGGTATTTGGTGCGCCTCGCGTCGTAGGCCACCTGATCGGCATGCTGGCTGCCGTCAAGCTCGACGACCAGACCCGCCTCCAGGCGGAAGAAGTCCGCGATGTAAGGGCCGATCCAGATCTGCCGCTTGAATTTCGCCTTGGCGAGGCGTCGCCCGCGCAGCGCGTGCCAGAGCCTCCCCTCCTGCGGCGTCGCCGCGCGGCGGAGGCTTCGCGCTCGCGCTAGTGCTTCGGTGCCTTCCGCCTGACGCATCGTGCCCTCACCCTCCCACCGCTTCGCGGCGGGCCCCGCCCTCTCCCGCGGGGAGAGGGATATTAGACCAGCGCGATGTCCGGCGCGTCCTCGGCCTTCATGCCGATCACGTTGTAGCCCGCGTCGACATGATGGATCTCGCCGGTCACCCCGCTCGCCAGATCGGAGAGCAGGTACAGCCCCGCGCCGCCGACATCCTCGATCGTCACGGTGCGCTTCATCGGCGAATTGAGTTCGTTCCATTTGAGGATGTAGTTGAAGTCGCCAATGCCCCTGGCCGCGAGCGTCTGGATCGGCCCCGCCGAGATGGCGTTGACGCGGATGTTCTCGCGGCCGAGATCGACCGCCAGATATTTGACGCTGGTCTCGAGCGCGGCCTTGGCGACGCCCATGACATTGTAGTGCGGGATCACTTTCTCGGCGCCGTAATAGGTGAGCGTGACGATCGAGCCGCCATTGGGCATCAGTTCGCGCGCACGCTTGGCGACCGCGACCAGGCTGTATGCCGAGATGTTCATCGTCATCAGGAAATTGTCGAGCGTGGTGTCATAGAAGTGGCCGCGCAGCTGGCTCTTGTCCGAAAAGCCGATCGCGTGGACGACGAAGTCGATCGTCGCCCAGCGTTCCGCCAGCGTCGCGAAGGTCTGGTCGAGCGCGGCCATGTCGGAGACGTCGCAGTCGATCAGGAAATCCGAGCCGAGCTGGTCGGCGAGCGGGCGCACGCGCTTCTCGAGCGCCTCGCCCTGGTAGCTGAACGCAAGCTCGGCGCCATGCGCGCGCAGCGCCTTGGCGATGCCCCACGCCAGCGATTTGTCGTTGGCGAGCCCCATGATGAGCCCGCGCTTGCCTTCCATCAAACCGGCCATGCCGCCTCCTCAAGCCTCTTCGGGCGTGTCCCTTAGGCGCTTCACGGGCGATTCCGCCAGTGCCGCGTTGACATGCGCCCCGATCACCATGCCGAATCCCACCAGCCAGAAGAAGAACAACATGATGATAACCCCCGCCAAACTGCCGTAGGTCCGGTTATAATTGCCCAGCTTGCCGAGGATGACCGGCAGCACCGCGGTCGTCGCCAGCCACCAGCCGCAGACGAACAGCGCGCCGGGCCATTTCGGGCAGTCGGAGAAACGATAGCGGCTCGGCGTCAGCGTGTAGAACAGGATATAGAGCGCGCCGAACATCACGACCGCCGGTACCAGCCGCGAAACCCCGATCCACCCCGCCGCCTCGCCCGCGAACGGCAGCACGCGATAGACGAATTGCTCGACCCCGGTCAGCGCGACCTGTGCGGCGAACGCCAGCATCATCAGCATCACCGCGACGATGATGATCGCGGCGGCGCCCAGCCGGTAGGTCCAGAAGGCGGCGCTGGCGCGCGTTCCATAGGCGCGGCGCAGGATGTCGCGCAGTGTCTCGATGAAGCTGCCGACGGTCCACAGCCCGACGATCGCGCCGAGCCAGAGCAGCGGGCCGGTCCGTGCCGTCAGCACCGAATCGATCGCCGGCCGCAGCAGATCCGCGACGCCATGCGGCATCACGTGAAGAAAGCTGTCGACCGCCGCCGATCCGTCGCTCGAGCGCCCGAACAGCTGCGCCAGGGCGGTGACGATGATGAAGAAGGGGAAGAGCGCGAGCAGCGTCAGATAGGCAAGGTTGCCCGCGTGGATGAAGCCGTCGGAATAGACGCCGACGATGATCCGCTTGATCACCCCGAAGCTCCGCGCGGGCACGCCCAGCCGCGCCGAGGCGCGCTCGATCGCGGTCGGGCTCGCGGCGCGCGCCTCCGGGCTCTCTGGCGAGATATCTTTCACGCGACGGCTTTCATCAGGGCGTCAGACGCCCAGCCCCGCCCTCGGGTTGCGTGCCCTGTCGCTGCTCCAGCCCTCGGCGAAGGACAGGAGTGCGGCATCGTCGGCGGGCAGATCGATCATCAGCGTCACCAGCTGATCGCCGCGGCCGCTGCCGACGGCACGGTGGAAGCCCTTGCCGCCGAGCCGGAGCACGCGCCCGGAGGTCGAGCCCTTGGGCACCGTCACCATCACCGGGCCGTCGACGGTCGGCACCTTGACCTTGCCGCCGAGCACCGCCTCGTCGAGCCGGACGGGCAGGTCGAGCCGGACGTCGTCGCCGTCGCGCGTGAAGAAGCGGTGCGGCTGGACCTCGATCGTGACGATCGCATCGCCGGGACCAGCGGGGCCGGGTTCGCCCTGTCCACCGAGCCGGCGCTGCGTGCCCGTCTCGACGCCCGGTGGCAGCTTGAGCTCGATCGTCTTGCCATTGCCGAGCGCGACGCGCTGCGGGCGTAGGGCCGCGGCATCCTCGAAGCTGACCGCGAGGCGATAGGCGACATCGGCGCCCTTTTGCTGCGGCGGCGGTCCGCGGCGACCGCCGAAGCCGCCGCCGCCGCCGTTGAACAGATCGTCGAAGATGCTGCCGAAATCGCCGCCGCCGTCGAATCCCGCCGCCCCACCAGGACCGCTGCCCGGCCGGAACCCGCCCGCGCGGCCCGCAAAGGGATTGCCGCCCGGCTGCGGTCCGCCCGCGCCGAAGCCGAACGGCGCCTTCGGATTGCCATCGCCGTCAATCTCGCCGCGGTCGAATCGCGCACGCTTGTCCTTGTCGGAGAGCAGATCATAAGCGTTGGTCACCGACGAGAAGCGGTCCGCCGCCTTGGGATTGTCGGTGTTGCGATCGGGGTGCAGCTCCTTGGCGAGCTTGCGATACGCTTTCTTGATTGCCGCCTCGTCGGCGTTCCGGGCCACGCCCAGTGTCTGATATGGGTCCGCCATGCCGTGCCTGTGTCGCCGTCCTGCCATCACTCACTGTTGCCTTATTGCAACAGATGAGATTGGGCCTTGTCACGCCTAACGCAAGAGCGCGAGGAACGCTATGAGGCGGCTCATGACACAATATTCCGCCGCAGATCCGCACGCACTGTTCGATGCCTGGCTTGGCGAGGCCGAGGCCTCCGAACTCAACGATCCCAACGCGATGGCGGTCGCGACGGTCGGCGCCGACGGGATGCCGAGCGTACGGATCGTGTTGCTCAAGGGCCATGATGCCCGCGGCTTCGTATTCTACACCAACCAGCAGAGCCGCAAGGCCGACGAGCTGGCGGGCGATCCGCAGGCGGCGCTGCTCTTCTACTGGAAGAGCCTGCGCCGACAGGTGCGGATCGAGGGTCCGGTGAGCCTCGTCTCGGCCGCCGAGGCCGACATCTATTTTGCCACCCGCGGCCGCGATTCGCGGCTCGGCGCCTGGGCGTCGGACCAGTCCCGCCCGCTCGATTCGCGGGCCACCTTCGAGGCGCGCGTCGAGCAGGCACGCGCGCGCTTCGCCGACGCGGACGTGCCGCGCCCGCCGCATTGGGGCGGCTACCGCGTCGCGCCGCTGCGCATCGAATTCTGGCAGGATCGTGCCCACCGGATGCACGAGCGCCGGCTGTTCACGCGCGACGGGCAGGGGTGGCGCGAAGGCCTGCTCTACCCGTGAGCGCGCATCCCGCCGCCACGCCGAGCTCGGGCGCGCTCAACCGTCGTGCCGCGCTCGCCAGCGTCACGATGGCGACGCTGCTGCTCGGTCTCAAGGGGTATGGCGCCGTTGTGACGGGATCGGTCGCGATGCTGGCGTCGCTCGCCGACACGCTGCTCGATCTCGTCGCCTCGCTGGTCACGCTCTACGGCGTCCACATCGCCGCGAAGCGCGCCGACGAGGAGCATCGCTTCGGCCACGGCAAGGCCGAATCGCTCGCCGCATTGTTCCAGACGATGCTGATCGGCGCCTCGGCGATCGCGATCGCGGTGCGCGCTGCACTGGCGCTGATCGATGCGACGCCGGCGGGGTCGCCCGAGGCGGGGATCGCGGTCTCGGTCATTGCGGCCGCCGCGACGATCCTGCTGCTGGGCTATCAGCGTGCGGTGATCGCGACGACGAGGTCGCTCGCGATTGGCGCGGATTATCTGCACTATCAGTCCGACCTTGCGCTCAACGCCGCGGTCGTCGTCGCGTTGCTGCTTCAGCGTTATACCGGTTTCACCCGCGCCGATGCGCTGTTCGGGCTGGCCATCGCGCTGTGGCTGGGCTGGGGCGCGTGGTCGTCGGCGCGCCACGCGATCGACCAGCTGATGGACCGCGAATGGCCCGAAGCCAAGCGTCGCGCCTTTCTCGATGTCGCCGCCACCATCCCGGCCTTGTCGGGGATGCACGATCTGCGCACGCGGAGCAGCGGCGCGCATGATTTCGCGCAGTTCCACATGGTGCTCCCCGCCGAGACCAGCGTCGGCACCGCGCATGACGTGATGGACGACGTCGAGGCACGGCTGGTCGCCGCCTTTCCCGGGCTGGAGCTGATCATCCATCCCGATCCGATCGGGCATGTCGAGCCGGAAGGCGCGCTGCCCGCCGCGATTGCCGAGCGGAGCGAGATATGAAGCTGCCCTTTCTCCAGATCGACGCCTTCGCCGACCGGCCCTTCGCCGGCAATCCGGCCGCGGTGATGCCGCTCGACGACTGGCTCGACGACGCGACGCTGCAGGCGATCGCCGCCGAGAACAACCTGTCCGAGACCGCCTTCCTGCTTGCCGATACGACGGGCGCGGCGGACTACGAGCTGCGCTGGTTCACGCCGACCAACGAGGTGGTGATGTGCGGCCACGCGACGCTGGCGAGCGGACATGCGATCCTTTCGGCCGAGCCGCAGCGCGGGCGGGTGACGTTCCGCACGCGCCAGGCGGGCATCCTCGAGGTCGGGCGCGACGGCGCGGGCTATATGCTGAGCCTGCCCGCTTGGACGCCATCGCCGAAGGCCTTGCCGGAGATCGTGTCGGCGCTGGGTGTCGAGCATGTGATCGAGACGCTGTGGCACGCGAACCGCTACGGCCTCGTCATCGTCGCCGACGAGGCGGCGGTGCGTGCGGTGATGCCCGATTTTCGGGCGCTCGCCGCGCAGGGCGACTGGCTCACCATCGTCTCGGCGCGCGGCACCGACAGCGACATCGTCAGTCGCGCCTTCGCGCCCGGCGGCGGCATCGACGAAGATCCGGTGACGGGATCGGCGCACGCGGTGCTGACGCCCTATTGGGCCGAGAAGCTGGGGTGCGACAGCTTCACGGCCTATCAGGCCTCGGCGCGCGGCGGTCGGCTCGGGTGCCGCCTGGCGGGCGACCGGGTGATGCTGACGGGGAATTGCGTGACCGTGATCGAAGGCAGGTTCCTGCTCTAGGTACCGCCGTGCTCCTGCCTACGCAGGAGCCCATGCTAGGCGACCGCCATCTCCGCGGCCACCGTCGTCTCGATCCAGCCGCCGCCGAGCACGCGGTCGCCGGCGTAGAGCACCGCCGCCTGCCCCGGCGCGACGCCATATTCGGGGGCCTCGAACCGCAGGCAGTCGCCGTCGAAATATGCCGGCACCGGCTTCGCCATCGAGCGGACCTTGGCGGTCACCGGGCCGCTCACGTCGTCGGCGAGCCGGTTGATGTCGGAGAGCACCGCCTCGGCCACCGCCAGCGCCCGCCGCGGCCCGACGACGACGCGGTTGGTCTCCGCCTCGAGCCGGATCACATAGAGCGGCTCGGGCGATCCGCCGATCTCGAGCCCGCGGCGCTGGCCGACGGTGAAATGGAGCAGCCCGCGATGCACGCCAAGCTCGCGGCCCGACAGATCGACGATCGCGCCCGGCGCGCCCGCCTCGGGGCGCAGCGTGCGGACGACGGCGGCATAGTCGCCATTGGGGACGAAGCAGATGTCCTGGCTGTCGGGCTTGGCGGCGACCCCCAGCCCGATCTCCGCGGCGATCGCGCGGACGTCGGCCTTGGGCATGCCGCCGAGCGGAAAGCGCAGATAGTCGAGCTGGCTTTGAGTCGTCGCGAACAGGAAATAGCTCTGGTCGCGCGCAGGGTCGAAGGCACGGTGCAGCTCGGCGCCCGCCGCGCCCGCGACGCGGCGGACATAATGGCCCGTCGCGAGGCAATCCGCGCCGAGCTCGCGTGCGAGGCGCAGCAGGTCGGTGAACTTGACGCCCTGGTTGCAGCGCACGCAGGGGATCGGGGTGCGACCGGCCAGATACTCGTCGGCGAAGCGGTCGATCACGCTTTCGCGGAAGGCGCTTTCATAGTCGAAGACATAATGGGCGATGCCGAGACTGTCGGCGACCGCGCGCGCATCGCGGATGTCGCGCCCGGCGCAGCAGCTGCCGGCGCGGCCGACCGCCTCGCCATGATCGTAGAGCTGGAGCGTGATCCCGATCGTCTCGGCACCCGATCGCGCGGCCAGCGCCGCGACGACCGAGCTGTCGACGCCGCCCGACATGGCGACGACGATGCGGCGGCCCTTCAGGTCGGGGCCAAGCTGGAAATCGGCGTTCATCGGCGGCGCGCATAGCCGATCCGCGCGTGCACCGCAAAACCGGTTCGGGCCGGCGCCGGGTTAACCATTCCTTAGCATTCGCGTGCGACGAGCCATGTTTCCTTATCGGCAGCATCGCGAGTGCGTATGGACGAGTTCCGCCCCAACACGGCCGATGCCGCGTTCGATCACGCGCTCCTCGTCGCCGGTGCGGCGGTGAGCCAGGCCGCGAGCCCGACCGCGTTGCTCGCACAGCGGATCGCGCGACAGCGCCGCCGGCGCTTCGATACGTCGCTGGCCGCGCTGATCGAGGTGTTCGCGACGCATGATGCGGAGGCCGCCGACGCGCTCGACGGCAGCTTTCATCCGCACGTCGCGCGCGCCGCGGTCAAGGACCATCGTTAGGGTGCGTCGTTAGGATTGATGAAGCGGAGTTTTACCTTGGCGCTTTAGCGATCCTTCAACAGCCTGGCGTTACAAGCGCGGAAGACGATGGGGGAGCATCGTTGGCTGCGGCCCAGTTTGAGGTACCCATGATCGAGAACCAGAAATTTCGTCCGGCACAAGTGATCGGTCCGCTCGGCGAACCGCTCACGCTGGACAGTCTCCCCCCGCCCGAAACGCGGCGCTGGGTCGTGCGCCGCAAGGCCGAGGTCGTCGCGGCGGTCGCGGGCGGCCTGCTCACGGTCGACGAGGTGTGCGCGCGCTACGCGCTCAGCCTCGAGGAATTCGCCAGCTGGCAGCGCGCGGTCGATCGATCGGGGATGCACGGGCTGCGCGTGACGCGGATCCAATATTATAAGTCGATGTACGAGCGTCAGCAGAAATACTGACCTGCAATCGACGCGATAGACGAACGGCCGTGCGCATTCCGATGCCGCGGCCGTTTCGATTCGCCGCACATCGGAAACGCTCCGCAGGAACAGACTTGTTGCTCATGCGTATCAACCCACCGGAAAGCCGCATCATTACAACAGGGTCTGCGGCGGTGGAGGAGACAGAATATGGCAATCATCATTTGGCTGATCCTGGGCGGCATCATCGGCTGGCTCGCCAGCATCCTGATGCGCACCGACGGTCAGCAGGGCATCATCCTCAACATCGTCGTCGGCATCGTTGGTGCCTTCATCGGTGGCATCATCTTCAACCACGACATGAACAATATGGACTTCACGCTGCCGGCGCTGATCGAGGCGTTCGTCGGCGCGGTCATCCTGCTTGCGATCGTTAACCTGGTACGTCGCGGCTCGGTCCGCTGATCGACTGATGCCGAAGAGGCCGCGCGCTGCAAGGCGCGCGGCCTTTTTTTATTTGCCGGCCACCGCGAACGATAGGGCTACACGTCCGGTGGACCGCAGTGCGGACCGTGATGGGCCGGCCTCCGTCGCTATTGCAGCTCGAATGTCACCTGCAGCGTCACGCCGATCTTCTCCTCGCCAGGCTGGATGTCGCTCGAGGCCTTCTCGGCGCGCGCCATCATGAACACGCGCGGCTGCGGCGCGGGCGAATAGCCGCCCGCCTCGCTGATCGCGACGATCCGCCTGACCGCAAGCCCCGCTGCCCTGGCATAGACGTCAGCGCGTGCGCGCGCCTTCTGCATCGCCTGCGCCCGCGCTTCGTCGAGCGCCGCGTCGGGATGTTCGAGCGCGAAGTCGGGGCCACTGATCTGATTGACCCCCTGGCCGACCAGCGCGTCGAGGATCGCGCCGGTCCGCGCGATGTCGCGGAAGGTGATGGTGAGCTGGTTGGTCGCCTGATAGCCGGTTATGGCCGGCGGCTGGTTGTCGGCGTAGCGATATTGCGGCTGAAGGCTGAGCGCCGAGGTCCGGATGTCCTTGTCGGCGACGCCCGCGTGGCGCAGCGCCGCGATCGCGGCCGCCATGCGCTTGGCATTGTCCGCCATCGCGGCCGCCGCGCTGGACGATTGCGTGACCACGCCCGCGCTCACGGTCGCGATGTCGGGCGCGCGGGTGACCTCGCCCTCGGCGCTCAGGTCAAGCCGGGTGCCCGCGATCGGCGCGGTCGCCGGGGTATCGGCGCGCGCGACGCCCGAACCGGCAATCGCCACGGCGATCGCCGCGGTGGTGAAATATCGAAGCCTCATAGCATCTCCCTCCGTGCCGGCTGGACCCGGCATCGCATCACGTGGCACCGTTTCGATCAACCGCCGCTGAACGGGCCGGGTCGGCACGGTTCATTCTATCGCCGGCCGCGCGATCGGCTATAGTGGCCGATCATCCGAGCGGCACATGGCTTGCCACTGGTGATGTATTGAGATAATACACCGGCGCGATCCGCTGCGGATCGCACCGATCAATATGGGTGGGGCATGAATTACGACACGGGCGCCTGGCAGGAAGACGGCGAAGTCGGCGATCCCGCGGGCGCCGTCGCGATGCGTCGGCGGCGACTGATCTTCGTGTTCGGCGCGATCATCGTCGTGATCGCCGCGCTCGCCTTCGTCTTTGGCCGCGGCCACAAGCCGGCCGCCGCCGTGGCGCCCCCCCCCACCGTCACCGTCGTCGTTCCGGGTCGCGTCTCGGTCGCCGACAGCATCACGGCCACCGGCACGCTTCAGGCCAAGCGCGACATGCCGGTCGGCGTCGCGGGCGAAGGCGGCATGGTCAGCCGCGTGCTTGTCGATGCAGGCGACTGGGTGCGTGCCGGCCAGACGCTGGCGACCGTCGATCCTGCGGTACAGGCCGCGCAGACCAGCCAGATGCAGGCGCAGATTTCTTCGGCGCAGGCCAATGCCAAGCTCGCGCAGAGCCAGCTCGATCGCGCGCTGGCGCTGGTGTCGCGCGGGTTCATCTCGAAGGCCGATATCGATTCGCGCACCGCGGCGCGCGACGCCGCCAATGCCAACGTCAAGCTCGCGCAGGCGCAGTATCGCGAGATGAGCGCGCGGCTCAGCCGGCTCGATATCCGGGCGCCCGCCGCCGGGCTGGTGCTGACGCGCAACATCGAGGCGGGGCAGATCATCAGCTCGGGCTCGCCCGCGCTGTTCCGGATCGCGATGGACGGCATCTTCGAGATGCAGGCGCGGCTCGCCGAGCAGGATCTCGCCGCGGTGCATGTCGGCATGCCGGTGACGGTGACGCCGATCGGCGGCGCGCAGGCTTTCTCGGGAACGATCTGGCAGGTCTCGCCGATCATCGATCCGACCAGCCGGCAGGGCGTGGTTCGGATCCAGCTCGCCTATAATGCCGCGCTGCGCCCCGGTGGCTTCGCGACCGCCTTGCTGTCGGCCCAGCGCACCACCGCGCCGGTGCTTCCGGAGTCGGCGGTGCAGAGCGATGCGCAGGGCAATTACGTCTATCTGGTCGACGCCACCAACCATGTCGTGCGGCGCGCCGTGAAGGTCGGCGACGTGTCCGACACCGGCGTCGCGGTGCTGTCGGGGCTGCAGGGCGACGAGCGCGTGGTCTATTCGGCCGGCGCCTTCCTCACCCCCGGCGAGGCGGTGACGCCCGATCTCAAGCACGGCGCGTGAGCGTCATGACCGTCGGCAGGATGACGAGCGATGCGTAACATTTCGGCCTGGTCGATCCGCAACCCGGTGCCGGCACTGGTGCTGTTCGCCGCGCTGACGCTGGCCGGGCTGATCGCGTTCATGCGGATGGACGTCAACCAGACGCCCGAAATCACCTTCCCCGGCGTCGTCGTCGACATCTCGCAGCCGGGCGCCGCCCCGGTCGAGCTCGAGACGCAGGTCGCGCAGCGCGTCGAGGCGGCGGTGCGCAATCTCGAGGGCGTCGACGAGATCAACACGACGCTGACCGAAGGCCAGTCCGAGACCGTCATCACCTTCACGCTCAACACGCCGGTCGATCGCGCGACCAACGATGTGCGCGAGGCGGTCTCGCAGATCCGCGGCGAGCTGCCCAACGGGATCGAGGAGCCGCAGGTCCAGCGGATCACGGTCAATGGCGACGCGATCGCGCGCTTCTCGGCCACCGCGACCGACATGACGATGGAGCAACTCTCCTGGTATGTGAACAACGACGTCGCGCGCCGTCTGCTCGCGATCGACGGCATGCAGGCGGTCAAGACATCGGGCGGTGTCAGCCGCGAGATCCGCGTCATCCTCGATCCTGCGCGGATGCAGGCGTTCGGCATCACCGCCTCCTCGGTCAACGAGCAGTTGCGCGCGGTCAACACCAATGCCGCGGGCGGCCGCGCCGAGATCGCCGGCAGCGAGCAGTCGGTGCGCATCCTCGGCAACGCCGACGACGCCTTCACGCTCGGCCAGACGCAGATCGCGATTGGCGGCGGGCGCTCGGTCAAGCTGTCCGATATCGCGACCGTCAAGGATCTCTATGGCGAGCAGCGCGAGATCGCCAAGCTCAACGGGCGCCCGACCGTCGCCTTCGCGATCAACCGTTCGCGCGGCGCCTCCGATGTCACCGTCTATGAAGAGACGATGAAGGTGCTCGCGCAGATCGAGAAGGAGAATCCCAAGGTCCACTTCACCAAGCGCTCGGCGAGCGTCGACTATACCAAGGCGCAATATCGCGCCGCGATGCGATCGATGATCGAGGGCGCGGTGCTTGCGGTCGTGGTCGTGTTCTTCTTCCTGCGCGACAGGCGTGCGACGCTGATCTCCGCGCTCGCCATCCCGCTGTCGGCGATCCCGACCTTCTGGATCATGGACCTGATGGGGTTCACGATGAACCAGATGACGCTGCTCGCGCTCAGCCTGGTGGCGGGTGTGCTGGTCGACGACGCGATCGTCGAGATCGAGAATATCGTGCGTCACATGCGGATGGGAAAATCCGCCTATCAGGCCTCGATCGACGCCGCCGACGAGATCGGTCTCGCGGTGGTGGCGACCACCTTCTCGATCGTCGCGGTGTTCCTGCCGGTCGGGCTGATGCCGGGCATCGCCGGGCAGTTCATGAAGAATTTCGGGCTGACCGTGGTCGTCGCGGTGCTGATGAGCCTGCTCGTCGCGCGGTTGATGACGCCGATGATCGCCGCCTATTTCCTCAAGGCGCATGGCGAGCAGCCGCATAATGACGGGCCGCTGGCACGCCGCTACGCACGCCTTCTCGCCTGGACGCTCGATACGGGGCGCAGCGGGTCCGCCAGCGGTCGCCGAGGTATCGGTCGCTTCTTCGGCTGGATCCACGACCATCGCATCTGGACGATGGGAATGGCGACGCTGGCGTTCGTCGCGACGATCGTCGGCTTCGCGACCTTGCCCTTCACCTTCCAGCCGCCGGTCAATCACGACACCAGCCGCGTCGACATCCAACTGACTCCCGGGACGACCTTGCAGCAGACCGAGGCGGTGACCGATGCGGTGACGCGAACGCTGCTCAAGCAGCAGGAGGTCCAGACCGCGGTCGAGTTCATCGACGTCGGCAATTCGGTGATCTCGATGAAGCTGCGCGACGATCGCAAGCGGACCAGCGTCGAGTTCGAGCGCGAGGTTGCGCCGCTGCTCAATCGCACCGCGGACGCGCGAGTCACCTTCGAATCGCAGAATGGCGGCGGGGGCAGCTCGCGCGACGTCTCGGTGATGCTGGCCGGCGATGATCCGGCCAAGCTGACCCAGGCGGCCAACGCCGTCGTCGATCAGATGCGTGGGCTGCGCAAGCTGGTCGCGCCGCGGATCGAGGGCGAATTGCCGCGACCCGAAATCGTGATCAAGCCGCGCCTCGATCTCGCCGCCGATCTCGGCGTCACCACCGCGGCGCTATCCGAGACGATCCGCATCGCGACGCTCGGCGACATCGATCAGAATACCGCAAAATTCTCGCTGTCCGATCGCCAGATCCCGATCCGCGTCGCGCTCGACGAGAATAGCCGTCATAACCTCTCGACGATCCAGAACCTGCCGGTGCCGACCGCCTCTGGCGGCAGCGTGCCGCTGCGCGTCGTCGCGGACATCGGCTTCGGCGCCGGCCCGTCCGAGATCGACCGCTTCAACCAGGAGCGCCGCATCGTGATCAGCGCGGATCTCGCTCCCGGCGCGATCAGCGGCGAAGAGCGCCAGCACGTCATGGACCTGCCGGCGATGAAGCATCTGCCGATCGGCGTGCATTATGCCGAGGCCGGCGAGGCCAAGTGGCAGAGCGAGATGGTCACCAACTTCATCATCGCCTTGCTGTCGGGCGTGCTGCTCGTGTTCGCGGTGCTGGTGCTGCTCTATCGGCGCGTCGTCCCGCCGCTGGTCAATCTCGGCTCGCTGCTTCTCGCGCCGCTGGGCGGGGTGCTCGCCTTGCACATCGCGCAGATGCCGATCTCGCTGCCGGTGCTGATCGGGCTGCTGATGCTGATCGGCATCGTCGCCAAGAACTCGATCCTGCTGATCGATTTCGCGATCGAGGAGATGCGTGCCGGGCGCAGCCGCGACGAGGCGATCATCGAGGCGGGGCACAAGCGCGCGCAGCCGATCGTGATGACGACGGTGGCGATGGTCGCGGGCATGATGCCGACCGCGCTTGCAATCGGCGGCGACGGATCCTGGAATCAGCCGATGGCGGTGATGGTGATCGGCGGGCTGATCCTCTCGACCCTGCTGACGCTGGTGATCGTGCCCGCGGGGTTCAGCCTCGCCGACGGGATCGAGAGCTGGCTGGGTGCGAGGTTCGGTCGGCTGCTCAGCACCAGCGCACCGCACCCGACGCGGATTCCGCACGCCGCGGAATGAACCTTCCCCCGGCTCGTGGCTTGGGGCAGCATGACCGCAGTGCCTGCCTCGACAACCGCCCCCGAAGCCGCCGCGAACCCGGGTGGTCTGACGACGATGCGCCGTGTCGCGACGGGGCTGCTGCTCGTCATGGCCGGGGTCTATGTCGCTGCGCGGCTGGGTGAGGCCGATCATCCGGCACTCGGTTATCTCCGCGCCTTCGCCGAGGCCGCGATGGTCGGAGGCCTCGCCGACTGGTTCGCGGTGACCGCTTTGTTCCGACATCCGCTCGGTCTGCCGATCCCGCATACCGCGATCATCCCGCGCAACAAGGATCGCATCGGCGACAGCCTGGCGAGCTTCCTGCGCCAGAATTTCCTCACGCCTTCGGTCGTCGCGCGCCGGATGCGGCGGCTCGATCTGGCTGGCGCCGCCGGGCGCTTCCTCGCGGCCCCCGCCGGACAGGCCGAGCGCGCGGGCCGGCTGAGACTCGGCGCGTCGCGGCTGATCGCCGATCTGGTCGCCGCGCTCGACGCCGAGCGGCTGGGGGGCATGGTGCGATCGGTGGTGGCGCAGCGGCTGACCGCGCTCGATGTCGCGCCGATCCTCGGCCAGGCGCTCGAGGCGGCGATCGACCGCGACCGCCATGTTCCGCTGCTCGACGGCGCGATCGACTGGCTTGGCCGCACGCTCGTCGCCAACGAGGAAACGATCCGCGCGATGATCTCGGCCAAGGCGGGATCGGTGTTGCGCTGGACGGGGCTCGACGAGACGCTGTCGAACAAGATCCTCGACGGCCTCTACCGGCTGATCGAGGAGGTGGGCGCCGATCCCGACCATCCGCTCCGCGACAAGGCCGAGGAGGGGCTCGCGGATCTCGCCCGCCGGCTGCGCGCGGACCCCGATCTCCAGCGCCGGGTCAATGCGTTCAAGGACGAGATCATCGCCAGCCCCGCGGTCGCCTCATGGCTCGACGGCCTCTGGGGCCAGGCGCGTGCGGCGCTGCTGCGCGGCGCGCGCGACCCGAGCGCGGCGATGGCGGGGCGGCTGGGCGAAACGCTGCGCCAACTCGGCACGACGCTGCAGACCGAGCCACGGCTGGCGCGTGCAATCAACCTGTTCGCGCGGCGTGCGACGGTGGGCATCGCGGCCGCATATGGCGACGGCATCGTGCGGCTCGTCTCGGACACGGTGCGCGGCTGGGATGCCAAGACAGTGACGGGGCGGCTCGAGCAGGCGGTGGGCCGCGACCTGCAATATATCCGGATCAACGGCACGCTGGTCGGTGGGCTTGTCGGCCTCGCCATCCATGTCGTGGATCTGTGGGCGTGACGCCCCGCTCTAGCGCAGCACGCCGCGCCTGCGCATCGCGATCGCATAGCCGAGCAGCGCGATCGCGACCGCCCACAGCAGCGCATTGAACAGCATGCCCGCTTGGCTATGCAGGCTCGCGGGCATGTGGCCGATGCCATATTGATAGAAGGTGCCGATCGCGAGCCCGGCGAACGACAGCGCGAATGCCGGCTCGGCGAAACGGTGGCGCAACAGCAGCAGCAGCGACCCCGCCACCGCGCCCCACACGCCCGCCGTCCAGGCGATCGTCATCCACAGCGGGAAACCATCGAACCAGGCTATCTGCTCGGGCGTCGCCTTGGCGAGATAGGCGGCGTTATGCGATCTGGTCATCACATAATCGGTCGCGCCGCCGCTGTTCCACAACAGGCTGGCCAGGCCGACGACCCAAAGGTGCCACGGCGTCTTGGTCACGGCTCGGCTCGACACCATCTCTCTCCCGGCGACAGGGCACGCGAACCGATAAGCCCTCTACGTATAGCCGAAAAGGCCGCTCGCCGCGAATCCGCCGAGGCCGGCGTCGGTCAGGCTGTCGCCGGTGGGTCAGCCATCCGCTTCGCGCTCGATCTGCGCGCCGACCGCGGAGAGCTTCTCCTCGAGCCGCTCATAGCCGCGATCGAGGTGATAGACGCGGTGGACACGCGTCTCGCCCTCGGCCGCCAGTCCGGCGAGCACGAGGCTCATCGACGCGCGCAGATCGGTCGCCATCACGTCGGCGCCGACCAGCTTGTCGACGCCGCGCACCACCGCGGTGCGGCCGTGGACCTGGATGTCCGCGCCCATCCGCGAGAGTTCGGGGACATGCATGTAGCGATTCTCGAAGATCGTCTCGGTCAGCACCGAGGCGCCGTCGGCGAGCGCCAGCATCGCCATGAACTGCGCCTGCATGTCGGTCGGGAAGGCGGGATAGGGCGCGGTCGACAGCGTCAGCGGCCTCAGCCTCCCGTTGGCGGCGACGCGGATTCCGTCGGCGGTGGCGGCGACGTCGAGCCCGGTCTCGGACAGCGCGGCGAGGATCGCGCCCATGTCGTCGATGTCGGCACCGACCAGCTCGAGTTCGCCGCCGGTGATCGCCGCGGCGCAGGCATAGCTGCCCGCCTCGATCCGATCGGGCATCACCTTATAGTCAGCGCCGCCAAGCCGGGGCTGGCCGTGGACGACGAGCCGTTCGGTGCCGATCCCCTCGATCTCGGATCCCATCGCGACGAGGCAGCGGCACAGATCGACGATCTCGGGCTCGCGCGCGGCATTGTCGATCACCGTCTCGCCCGATGCCAGGCTGGCGGCCATCAGCGCATTCTCGGTGGCGCCGACCGAGACGATCGGAAAGGTGATCCTGCCGCCCCTGAGACCGCCATCGGGCGCGGTCGCCTTGACGTAGCCGGCGGTGATCTCGATCTCCGCGCCAAGCTGCTCGAGCGCCTTGAGATGCAGATCGATCGGGCGGTTGCCGATCGCGCAGCCGCCGGGGAGCGACACCGTCGCCTCGCCCATGCGCGCGATCAGCGGGCCGAGCACGAGGATCGAGGCGCGCATCTTGCGGACGAAGTCATAGGGCGCGGTGGTCGAGCTGATCCGCCTGGCGTCGAGCGTGATCGTGCGGCCGAACGCGTCGGGGCTGGTGCCGGCGGTCGCGGTCGAGACGCCCATGCCGTTGAGCAGATGCCCGAAGCCGTCGACGTCGGCGAGACGCGGCAAATTGCCCAGCGTCAGCGGCTGGTCGGTGAGCAGCGCGCACGGCAGCAGCGTGAGGGCGGCGTTCTTGGCGCCCGAGATCGGGAGCCGGCCTGAAAGCGCGGCGCCGCCGCGGATGACGATCCTGTCCATCGATCGCCTCCTAGAGCATCCGTGCAGACGCGCAAGCCGGCCGGGGCAAGCATCTGCCAAGTCATTCTAATCTTGATCGTGTTTAGCGCAGCCGGGGATCGTTCCGCCTACACATTGTCGTTTACAGGGGTCCGAGCGGAGCAACGGTGCATCAAAGCTGTCTTGCGGACCGGCTCGGCCGTTTTCTGCATCTCGCCGAGCCGGAGCTTCGTGCGCTCGCGGCCCTGGAGGACACCGAACGTTTGGTGCCCCGTGGGACGATGCTGCGCGCCGAACATGCGGCTTCGCGCGAATTCTACGTCGTACGGCGCGGCTGGATGTACAGCTCGATCCTGCTGTTCGACGGCAATCGCCAGATATTGAGCATGCATCTGCCGGGCGAGTTCGCCGGCGAGGTCGGGCTCGCCTGGGAGAAGGCGCCGTTCACGATCACCGCGGCGACCGACACGGTGGTGCGCGTGATCGACAAGGCGGCGATCCGGGGCATCGTCGAGGATCAGCCGCGGATCGCTGCGCTGCTGCTGCTGCTGGCGCAGATCGAGCGCGTCACGCTGGCCGACCGCCTCGCCTCGATCGGGCGCACCTCGGCCAAGTCGCGCGTCGCGGCGCTGCTCGTCGATGTGCTGCGCCGGCTGCGCGCCGGCGGCGAGCCGGTCGAGGAGGGCATCGTGCTGCCGCTGACCCAGGAAGAAATTGGCGACGCGACCGGGCTGACCGCGGTGCATGTCAACCGGATGATGCGCCATCTCACCGACGACGGCCTGATCGTGCGCAGCAACGGGCGTGTCCGCATTGCCGACGAGGCGCGTCTTGCGGGGATCGGCAGCCATGTCGACCGTTATGCGGCGATCGACCTCAGCTGGCTGCCGCCGCGACGCGGCGAGATCGACGACAGGGCATAGCGCAAGCCAGCGCTCAGCCCGGCAACGCCGCGTCGACCGCACCACCCGGATAGGCCAGCAGCAGATCGATGCCCGCCGGCAGGTCGAACGACGTCTCGCCATCGACGAGCCAGACGCCGCCCGGCGCCACCGTCTCGTCGCCGATCTTGCCTTCGCCGCCGAGCGGCACCAGCCAGACCGGCCGGTCGTGCGTCGCCGCCAGCGTGCCCGAGACCGGCTGCGTCCAGCGTTCGGTGACGAACGCACCCTCGGCGGACAGGATGCGGCGCCCGGGCGAAAGATCATAGGGCTGGAACGGCGCAACATAGGGCACCGGATCGGCGACCGCGATGCCGTCATCGAGATGCAGCTCGCGATCCGAGCCATAGTCGTAGAGTCGATAGGTGAGATCGACATTCTGCTGCACCTCGATCACCACCAGTCCGGGCCCGATCGCATGCACCGTGCCCGCCGGCGAATACCAGAACTGCCCCGCCTGCACCGCTTTCCAGTCGAGATCCTGGACGATCGAGCCGTCCTCGGCCGATGCGCGCAATTCGTCCTTGGTCATCGGCTTGAGCGTACCGATCGCGATCGTCGCGTGCGGATCGGCGCGCAGGATTTGCCATGCCTCGCTCTTGCCGCGCTCATGGCCGCGCGCGCGCGCATCGACGTCATTGGGGTGGACCTGCACCGAAAGCCGCTCGGAGGTGAACAAATATTTGATCAGCAGTTCGGGGTCGTCCTCGCCAACGCCCTTGGGCGCCTGGAACCACACCTCGCCGATCGGCGGACCGTCGGCGGGGGCATCGGCAAAGCCCGGCCACAGATCGTGGCGGCCCCACGGTTTCTCGACGCGCTTGGTCTCGAGGCGGATGACGGACATGGGCTTGTCTCCGGGCGGGTTGCTGATCTCCCTGCCATCGAACGCGCCCGGTGGCGATGCGTTTCGTCGCCTGTGCTGCGCAACGTCCCTGACAGGCGCGCAGCGTCGCCGACGCGCCTTGGATATCCGCCTGCACCAGCAGGCGGATCGCGACGCTCAGTTCGCCAGCCGGGTATCGACCTTCTCGACCCATTCGGGAAAGAAGCTCGGCTCGCGCGCCGACCAGCCCGCCGCGGTCGCGGCGGCCTCGCTGATCGACTGGAGCAGCGAACGCCGCCGCTCGGGATGGAGATGCGGCAGCGCCGCGGCGGCGCAGAACGCGCCCGGAAGCCAGGGCCGGACGGGCGCGCCGAGCAGCCGTTCGTAGAGGAAGCGATAGGCGCCGAAACTGCTCAGCCGATCCTGCCCGAGATCGAATGCCGAAATGCTGACCAGCGGTGCCATGAACGGCTCGACCGCCTCGAGGCCGCTATCGTCGGGGATGATCTGGCGCAGCCCGGTCAGCCGGTCATAGACCCGCGTCTGCGCGCGGATGCTGGCGGCCTCGACGACATCGCGCGACCAGCGGCCGAGCGCGTCCTGCCGCATCAGCCCGACGTCGAGCGAGCGCCGAATATAGCGCTGCGTCGAAGCGGGAAAGGAGGCGAACTCCTTTATCTCCGCCAATGTCATCGCGCCGTCTGCTGGTCGTGCTTGCGTGCCCATGCCATTTCCCCACCATCGAACGACCTGACGATACGCCCCGAGCGGTTACTTGAGGCTTAACCAGTCCTAGTCATTAACCGAATCGAAGCAGGAAACGTGCTGCGACGCAACACGGAGCGCGCATGCGCCCGTCACGTGATCAGAATATGTCGATACTGTTGCAGTGGCGCGACTATTTTTTGGCGGATTCCCGGGCCTTTTCTGCATCCTCGTCAAATCCCGAGGAGGGTGCGGGCTCGTCGTGCCCCGGTGCGGTGATGGCGGGCGGGTCCGAACTGGGGAAACTCTCGTCGAGCCCGACGTCGAGCTTGGCATCCTCATGGTGCGGATCGCGGGCCAGCGCGGCGTGGTCGCCGGCATCATGCGCCTCGCGAACGACCGACGTCGCGCCGTCCGCCTGATCGGCGTGGCTGCCCGTATCGGGGCCCGTATCGGCCGCGTCGGGCTCGGGCGGGGCGACCGCGATGCCGTCGAGCGCCGCGTCGTCGATGGGCGTGGTGGACGTGTCGGTCATGATGTCTCTCCTCTGCCGGATCAACGAGCCGTTCGCGCGCACGTTCCGGGCGTGCAAAGCACGCCATCGCCCGCTAAGGGCCCCGCATGACCGATCCGCTGACGATCCGACGGCTCTATGGCCGCAGGCAGGGCCACGCGTTGCGCGCCGGGCAGGCCGACCTTGTCGACGCGCTGCTGCCGACCATCGAGGTGCCCGCCGAAGGTCCGCTCGATGCGCCCCGGCTGTTCGGCAAGGATTGCCCGCTCGCGATCGAGATCGGCTTCGGCAAGGGGGAGCACATGGCGCAGCAGGCGCAGATGGCGCCAGGCACCGGCTTCATCGGCTGCGAGCCTTTCCTCGATGGCGTCGTCGGCGCGCTGATGCAGGTCCGCGACCGGGCGCTGACCAACGTCCGCATCCACATGGGCGATGCGATCGACGTGCTCGAGCGACTGCCCGATGCCAGCCTCGATCGCGCCTGGCTGCTCCACCCGGATCCCTGGCCCAAGGCGCGCCATGCCAAGCGGCGGTTCATGAATGCCGGGCCGATCGGGCTGCTGGCCGCCAAGCTCAAGCCGGGCGGCGAATTCCGCTTCGGCACCGATCATCCGGTCTATGTGCGCTGGGCGATGATGGTGATGGCGGGTCTGGCGCCATTCGAATGGCTGGCGAGGGAGCCGCGCGACTTCCTGGTCCGCCCCGATGACTGGCCCGAGACGCGCTACGAGGCCAAGGCGCGCGCCAAGGGCCACGAGGTCTGGTACTTCCGTTACCGGCGCCGTTGACGCGAAACGTCGCGATTTTGGCGCGACCTGCAATCGATCGCACGATCGTGCACATCCGCTGCCCGGGGGTGGGCTCCCGTCATCGGCGCGGCTTCATCTTTTCCCCTAAGAGACCCGCTCGCGGCTTTCCGGACATTCGTTGGCTGTGCAGGCGTGAACATCGCCCGGCCGGCGCGCGACCGCCTTGGATCGGAATCGATGATCGGAGATATGCTGCGAGCGGCGAAGTTGCACGCGGCAAAACTGGCCCACCCGAAGATGGGCCGGCCCCCATTTTGCCTCTTCGCGCGCTTACGAACGCGACCGCTAAGCTGTCCTATGCGTGCGCATACAGGCCGCGAGAATGGCGATCCGTCGGGACAACCATCCGGCTCGCTCGTTACTCATGGGATTTGACAGAGGCTTGCTTCAGGTCTGCCGCACGCGTGCGCAGATACTGACGGAGATGCTCTCGATCCTCCGCGCTCAGCTCTTCAAAACGCGGCATGCCGTTGGCTACCAGCGCGCCGTCATGGACGATGGACGTGAAGACATCGGGCGACAGGATCGCTCCGGACGTGCGCAAGTCGGGCGCCGTCCCGCCGGCCACCGCGCCGCCACCATGGCACACCGCGCAACGCATGTTGAAAATCGATTCGCCTGCGGCTGCTGCGGCGGGATCGAGCTTGAAATCAGCATCGTCCACTGCTTTCGGCGTGTAGCGTGTCCTGGGTGGGAGCTTCGCCTTGCCATCCAGCGCGAAGGTCAGCACGCGGCGCGCCTGGGTTCGATAGTCGATGCCGAACTTGGCGAGCATCGGCCCGAACAGACCGGCACTCGTCCCCATCCCGGCGATCACCGTGACATATTGCTTCCCGCCTACCGAATAGGTGATCGGCGGCGCGACCACCGCGGCTCCGGCATCGGCGCTCCACAGGATCTTTCCGGTCTTCGCATCATAGGCCGTGAAACTGGAATCGGGATGGCCCTGAAAGACGAGCCCGCCGCCCGTCGCCATCAGGCCGCCGTTAAAGTGGCTGGCCATCGGCAGCCGCCAGGCCTGTTGCTGCGTGACGGGATTCCACGCGACCAGGTAGCCCTGCGTTTTTTCACCGGCAGGCACCCGCACGTCGGAACGAACGCCGTAATCGAGCGCCATGCCGCCGATCCATTTGAAGTTCGCCGGCGTGATTCCGCGATCGTCGTAGGTGACCTGCAGGTCGATCGCGGGGATATAGACCAGCCCGGATTGCGGGCTGAACGCCATCGGCGGCCAGCTGTGCGCGCCGACGGGCGTTGGCCGGAAAGTGACCGATCCGTTCTCATAGTGGATGTTCGGCGCCTCGTTCGGGCGCCCCGTCTTGAGGTCGATGCTCTTCGCCCAGGTCGTCGTGACGAACGGCTTGGCCGAGATCAGCTTGCCGTCGGTCCGGTCGATCACGTAGAGGAAGCCGTTCTTGGGTGCTGTGATCAGCACCTTGCGCGGCCGCCCGTCGATGGTGAGATCGGCCAGCTCCATGTCCATCGCGGCGTTGAAGTCCCAGCTTTCGCCGGGGTTTATCTGGTAATGCCATTTGTAGGCACCGGTCTTCGCGTCGACCGCGACGATCGAGCACAGAAACAGGTTGTCGCCTTTTCCTTGAGACCGGATCTTGCGGTTCCACGGCGCGCCGTTGCCCGTGCCGAGGAGAATCGTATCGGTATCGCGATCGTAGGTGATCGCGTTCCACACCGTGCCGCCGCCGCCATATGTCCACCACGGGCCGGACCATGTCTTGGCGGCCATCGCCATCGCCTTGTTCTCGAAGCCTTTCGCGGGATCGCCGGGCACTGTGTAGAAGCGCCACATCTGCTTGCCGGTCTCGGCGTCGTAGGCGGTGGCATAGCCGCGGATCGGGGCCTCGTCGGCGCCGCCATGGCCGATGATCACCATCCCGTCGAAGGCGCGCGGCGGGCCGGAGATGAAGCGTTGCTCGTCCTTGCCGAAGGTCTCCACCGACCAGACCGGCTGGCCGGTCGCGGCGTCGACTGCGATCAGCCGCCCGTCCTGCGTGCCGACATAGACCTTGCCGTTCCAGTAGGCGATGCCACGGCTGCCCCAGCCCTGGCGCAGCTTGTGGCCAGAGACTTCGGGCGCGTGCGGATCGTAGGTCCACAGCAACTTGCCGGTCGGCGCGTCGAACGCACGCACGACGCTGTAGCCGGTGGCGGTATAGATGATGCCTGCCACCTCGATCGGCCCGGTCGCGGGATTGCCCGCTGGCAGGTCCGCGGACCAGACCAGGCCGAGACGCTTCACCGTGGCGGTGTCGATCTGGTTCAAAGGGCTGTAATGCTGCTCGCCATAGGTTCGCCCGAACGCCGGCCAGTCGCGACCGTTGCTGCCGTCGGTCAATTGCGCACGCCAGCCGGCGGGGCCGACGTCGCGGGTCGGCGCGGGCGACCTCTCGTTCTGATTGTCCGCCGGAGCATGACATCCCGAGAGCGGCGGAAGGGCGATCGCTGCGCCGAGGAGAAGCGAGCCGATGGTCTTGGCGTGCATGGACGGTTCCGGGACGACGGGATCAGCGGGCGGCGAGATAGCGTTCGAGTTCCGCGTGGAAGTGGCCGATGCGCTGTTCCTGTTCGGACAGGATCGATCCCTTGAAGCTCAGGCTCTCTATCCCCCGCTGCACCTCGGCGAAAAGGCCGGCATCCTGATCGAACAGCTCGCCCAGACCGCCCTCGCGCCAATCGATCTGCTCGATCTCGGCAGGTTCACGGCCCGAAATGTCCCAACCTTGGGGAAGGCCCATATACGCCGGAGGGAGGATTTCGGCGTTGGCTTGTGGGTGCATCATCACGATCACGTCGAAGATGAACTTGCGTGGATCGTCCGGGTGCGGACGGAAGTACAGCATGCTGACCCCTTCGGGATGGATACCCATCTGGATGTTGGGGAAGATGTCATAGTTCCAGTCATCGGTGAGTTGATTGTCGAGGAAGCCCGAATAATCGAGCCCCAGCCGCTCGGCGCGGG
Source organism: uncultured Sphingomonadaceae bacterium (assembly GCA_903871605.1). GTDB lineage: Bacteria > Pseudomonadota > Alphaproteobacteria > Sphingomonadales > Sphingomonadaceae > Solisphingomonas. The sequence continues at coordinate 113,092 of CAIQHF010000005.1, read as the reverse complement.
CGCGCTTGGCGGTCTGCACGGCGGGACGGACGTCGGCAGGCCCACCTGAGAAGGCGTCCGCGTCGATCCCCACTTCGCGCATCGTCGCGTGCAGCGCAGCGTTCAGGGCGGCGTTGCCGGCGCGCGGGCTCTCGTGCGCGAACTTGGTCAGCATCCGGCTCATGCCGTTGGCATAGAGGTCGATCTGCGCATGATAGTCGTTGAACACCGGCAGGATCTGCGGATGGATGGCGTGGACGTGATAGGCCTCGTTGAAGCCGTCGACGCCGATTTTCCAGTTCGATTCCCAGACCGCCCGTACGCGTCGCATGATCCGCATCTCGGCGAGACGATAGGGCCTGGCATGCTCGACGAGCGGTCCAAGGTGCTCGGTCAGCGGCTTCGCGTCGGGATCCATGTTGATGAAGACGAAGCCTTCCCAGCTTTCGCAGCGAACCTCGGCCAGGTCCGTCTTGCGGCACAGGGCCTCGGCGCGGAACGTCTCGCGGTCGGTGATGTGATCGACGGTGCCGTCGAGCGCGAAGCGCCAGTTGTGGAAGGGGCAGGTGAAGCCGCCCGGCCGTGATCCGCCATCGTCCGAGACCAGCCGGTTGCCACGGTGCGGGCAGACGTTGAAGAACGCCCGCAAGCCGCCGTCGTCATCCCGCGAAACGATGAAGCTTTCCCGCCCGAGCGTGAAGACGACATAGTCGCCCGGCTCCGGGATATCCTCCTCGCGCGCCGCCCAGTTCCAGACCTTGGGCCAGAGCAGCCGGCGCTCGGCCTCCATCCACTGCGCGGAATAATAGCGCTCGGGCGAGATCGGCGCGGTGCCATGATCGACGAAGGGCGCCTTCGCCTCGGCGCTGTCGGCCGGTGCGTCGGGATTGATCGGCCACGTCAGACGATAATCATACACATCATGCTGGGACACGATCCACCTCTCTCGACACCGGACGAACCACGCGGGCGGAGCCGGGAAGAAGCGCCGCCCGCGTGCAATCAATTGCCGAACTTGAAGCCCACTTCGGCACCGAAGTAGCGCGGCGGCGCATATTGGCCGTCCGCCCACAGGCCGCCCACCACCTGCGCGGCGGTGAGGTAGCGCTTGTCGGTGAGATTGCGGCCGACGAAGCGAAGATAATATTTGTCGCTGATCTCGGCGACCGTGATCGACGCATTCACCAGCGTGCGGGCGTTCAGATACGTGTTCTCGTTCGGGCTGGTGATCGACTGGGTGGCAAGGTTGCGGCCGACATAGTTCACGTCGCCATTGATCTGCAGCTTGTAGGAGTCGCCCAGCGGCAATTCGTACGTCGCATCGACCGTCCACTGCCATTTGGGCAGCCGGTCGAGCGGCGCAGTGGAGAGATCGTATCCGGCGGGGATGGGGGTGATGTATTTCTTGTACTTGCCGTCCTGATAACCGAGCACACCGCGTAGCGTCAGGCCCTTCACCGGGATCAGCGTGCTTTCAAGCTCGATGCCCTTCACCGTCGCCTTCGCGGCGTTGAAGAAGCGCGTCACCTGAAACTGATTGCCGTCGACCACCAGCGGGACGACGATCTGCTTCTGCAGATTGCTGTAGTTCACATAGAAGCCGGTCAAGTTGAAGCGCAGATGCCGATCGAACAGTTCGGTCTTGACGCCGGCCTCGTAACTGTCGGCCTTTTCCGGCTTGGTCGCGGATGCGGCGGCAGCGAACGCAGCCTGGTCGTCTGAACCGTTGGCGTTCACGAACGGATGAAAGCTGCCGATCTGGTCATTGAACCCGCCGCCCTTGAAGCCGCGCGAATAGGTGGCGTAGCCATAGATACGCGGGGTCATCTGCCAGCCGAGGCTGGCGCGCCATGTCGGCTCATTGGCCTTGTCCTTCACTCGAATGACGCCGGCGGGATAATTGAACACGCTCGCCTGCAACGCGTCGCTCAGCACGATCGACGGATCGAAGCCGCCGTCGAGTTGCTGCGAGAAAACCTGCTGGCGGCCATACCAGGTCTTCTTCTCCCAGGTGTAGCGGCCGCCGACGGTGAGCGTGATGGCGGGCGTGATCTTGTAATTGCCTTCGATATAGGCGGCCGTAGAACTCGCCTTCTGCGCGTTGCACAGAATATAGGGGTTGTTGTTCCAGGGTCCGAACGCCAGCGGTCCACTCGACAGGTCTAGGAAACCGAGGACCTGCGCTACGCAGAAATCGGTCTTGTCGTGCTGGTAGAAGCCGCCGGCGACGAACTGGAACGGCCCGGAGAATTGAGAGGCAAAGCGCAGTTCCTGTTGGAACGTCTTGCGATTGTCGTCGCGCTGCGCGTCGAACAGCGACAGCACCGTGCCGTTCGCGCTCACGGGCGCGCTGCCCATGTAGGTGTTGGGCAGACGCGAGCGCTGGAAACGATATCCGGTGACCGACGTCAGCGTGCCGAAGTCGGTCCGGTAATCCATGTTCAGATAGGCGCCGTCGACGCTGATCTTCTGGCCGCTGCCCTCCTTGATGAGGGCGCCCTGACGACCTGTGATCGTTGCATTGTCGAGCGGATCGCTGTGGACGTTCGCGCTGGCACCGAGGCCGAGCGTGGAGAACAGGAACGCGCTGGAATCCGGTGTCAGATTGATCGCAGGAACGCTGTCCGAGCGATCACGCAGATATTCGTATTGCGCGAGAGCCGTGAAATTCGAACTGGGTTCCCACAGCAGCTTGGCGCGGGCATTCCACACATCCGTGCCGCCGAGATGGCTGCCGTCTCCACAGCCGCTCTGCCCGGCGTAGCTCTGGGCGAACGCCGAATCGTTGAGCGGCTTGACGGGACCGAAACAGCCGCCATTTTTATAATAGCCGTGCGACTGGGTGTGGCCGATGATGCCGCGAAACGCCAGCGTATGGCCGATCGGGACGTTGACCGCGCCCTGCGGTATGACGGTGCCGAAGCTACCGACCTGCATGCGGCCCTCGACGCTGATCTTGTCGAGCTCCGGCCGTTTCGTCTTGACGACGACCGCGCCGCCCGTGGTGTTCTTGCCGAACAGCGTACCCTGCGGCCCGCGCAGCACTTCGACCTGCGCCACATCGAAGGTGTCGAGCAACTGGGTCTGCACCGAAGGCACGACGAAATCGTCCACCAGCACGGCTACCGGCGGCTCGAAATAGACGATGATGTTGTTCTGGCCGACGCCGCGGATCGAGAATGACGCCGCATTGAAACCGGTAATCGTCGCCGCCGAAAAATTGGGCACGAAGGCGGCGAGATCACCGATGTTGCGGGGGCTCGACTGCGCGATCAGCTTCGAGTCGACCGCAGACACCGCGATGGGCGTCGTTTGCAGGTTGGTCGACCGGCGGGTTGCCGTGACCACGATCTCTCCAAGAGCGCTCTGCGGTTCGCCTGCCGCCGGGCTGGTGGTTGGATCCCCGGATGGAGCTGCAGCGGACGGTCCGACCGCCCCCCCCATTTGCGCCATGGCCGGCTGTGCGGCGAGTGCCATCGCCAGAATGCTGCTGGCACATATCAAGCGACAACGATGCATGATCATTCCCCTCCGCCTCCTCGATACTGCGGCCTACGTCGATGCGCGGCTCTGCCTGATCTCAACGGAAGATACCCGGTCCGATGACAATTGCAATCAGTCATGCATGTTTTTTACCGAGCCCTATTCTTAGGTACCGCAGCGCTTTTTGATGCAGCGCAGCACGATATCAAGCGACGAGACAGCGCTTGAAAAGTCAGGCATGATTGTTTTCAATCTGGGACGCTGAGTGAGCCCGGTTGCCAAGAGAGAGATGAGCGATGGCCTATAGTTTCTTGTCGCGGTTCCGCGTGAAGCCCCAATGCGAGGATGATTTCGTCGGCCTGGCGCGGCAGATGGAAGGGCTGGTCGATCGCGAGCCGGGCACGCTGCGCTTCCAGTTCTTCCGGCTCGGCGAGCCGGGGATGTTTGCCGTATTCGAGTCCTTTGCCGATGAAGCCGCCGACAAGGCGCACATGGAAACCGACCACGGTAAGCCGCTGATCGAGCGCATGATCGCCTGCATGGACGGCGGTTACGAGCGCGAGATGCTCTACGATCTCGAGGGCAAGCAGTGAGCGCGCCGATCTACACCTACGGCGCGATGCTGCGCGCAAGCGCTGCTGCGCACGGCGACCGCGATGCCCTGGTATTTCCCGACTGCCGGGTGAGCCATGCCGCGCTCGATCGCTCCGCACGCCGCTGGGCTAAGGCCTTTCTAGCCATGGGAATCGGGCCCGGACAGAATGTCGGCGTCCTGCTGACGACGCGCACCGATTTCGTCGAGCTTCTGTTCGGGATCGCGATGACGGGCGCCACCGCGGTGCCGCTCAACGCGCGCTATCAATCCCACGAACTGGCGTTCGTCGTGCCCGACGCCGATTTGACGACGCTCGTCACGACCGGCCGAGTGGCCGACCAGCTCAACTTCGCCGAACGGCTGGAGGCGGCGTTTCCCGTGCTGACGGGGAGCGATCCGCATGCGCTTGCGCTGGCGGAGGCGCCCAAGCTCAAGCGCATCATCTGTCTCGATCCGCCGTGCCCGCCGTTCATGATCGACAAGCCCGAGGCGCTGGCGCTCGGCGATGCGATTTCGGACGAGGTGCTCGATTCCCGGATCGATTCGGTCGATCCGCAGGATATCGCGCTCATCCTCTACACGTCGGGGACGACCGCCAATCCCAAGGGCGCGATGATCAGCCACCGGGCGATCATCGGCAACAGCCGCAACCTCGGCATCCGCTATCGCACGACGGCCGAGGACAAGGTCTGGTCGCCGTTGCCGATCTTCCACATTGCCGGCATCCTGACGATGACGATGATCGTCGATGTTGGCGGGGCCTATCTCACCGTGCCGTTCTTCGATGCGGCGACCGCGTTGCGCATGCTGGGGAAGGAGGGCGCAACGATCGCCTATCCGAGCTTCGTCACCATCATGCAGGACCTGATCACCCATCCCGATTTCGCCAGCACCGATCTCTCTCAGTTGCGGCTGATGAACTCGAACTTCGCCGTCCAGCCTGCATGGATCAAGGAGGCGGTGCGCAAGGCGATGCCGCACACCATCCAGGTCGGCACCTATGGCCTGACCGAGGGGGCCGGAACGATCACCACCAGCCGTGTCGACGACAGCTACGATCTGCGCACCGGCCGGCTTGGCGTCCCGCTCGACGAGTGGGAGGTCCGCATCGTCGATATCGAATCCGGCCGCGAATGCGGTCTCGGCGAACGCGGGGAGATCGTCGCGCGCGGGCCAAACATGCTGCGCGGTTATTACAACGCGCCGGACAAGACCGCCGAGGTGCTGCGCGACGGCTGGTTCTTCTCCGGCGACATCGGATCGGTCGACGAAAGCGGCCACATCATGTTTCACGGACGGACCAAGGACATGCTCAAGGTCGGCGGGGAGAATGTCGCGGCGGCAGAGATCGAGGCGATGCTGCAGTCCCATCCGGCGGTGAAGCTGGCGCAGGTGGTCGGCATTCCGGATGCGCGGTATGTCGAAGTGCCTGCCGCCTTCGTCGAGATGGCGGACGGCAGCGCGGCGACGGAGGCCGAGCTCATCGCCCATTGTAAGGGCCGCCTGGCCGGCTTCAAGATCCCCCGCCATGTGAGGTTCGTGAAGGAATGGCCGATGTCGACCTCCAAGATCCAGAAATACCGGCTGCGTGCGCAGCTGATCGAGGAACTGGGCCTGGAGCAGGCGGCATGACGGGCAAGAGCTTCATCGCCGAGCTGCGTGCCAAGCCGGGTCGGGCGGACGAACTGATCGCGCTGCAGGCGGAATTGAAGCGGCTGGTGTTCGAACGCGAGCCGGATGCCTTGGTCTACGAGCTGTTCCGGTCCGACGACGACCCCGATGTCTTCCAGATCGTCGCCACCTTCCGCAACGACGCTGCCTTCGATCATCATATGCAGATCGATTTTCACGATCGGTTGGTGCCGCCGATCCTCGATTGCGTCGATGGCGAGATGAAGATCGCCTTTTATCGCTCGCTCGGCTGACGGCGGCGCCGCCCGTCGGCGATGGTTTTGCCGGCGGGCGTGCCCCGTTCCTAAAGTAGTTCGGGATTCTCGATGAGCTTCGCCAGCGCGGCCATGAAGCGGCCACCGTCCGCGCCGTCGATCGCGCGATGATCGCACGACAGCGACAGATGCAGGACCGGCACGATGCGGATCGCACCGGCATCGTCGATCGGCTCGGGTCGCGCCGTGCCGACCGCGAGAATCGCGCCCTGCGGCGGGTTGATGATCGCGTCGAACTGCTCGACGCCGAACCCGCCGAGATTGGAGAGCGAGAAGCTGCCGCCGGTGAACTCCTCGGTCTTGAGCTTTCCGGTCCGCGCGCGTTGGGCGAGGCCCGCCATCTCGGCGGAGATCCCGCTGACGCTGCGCGTGTCGGCCGATGTCACGATCGGCGTCACCAGTCCTCGCTCGGTCGCGACCGCGACGGCGATGTCGGCCGAGCCGAAGTGATGAACGTCGGTGCCATGCACCTGGATGTTCAGCTGCGGCACCTCCATCAGCGCCAGCGCACAAGCGCGGATCAGGTAATCGTTGACGCTGGGCTTTTGCACCTGGACGGCGCCGCGCAGCGCCAGCAGTCGATCGGCGCGGACGCGGCGCCGCACGTAGAAGTGCGGGATCTGCTGCTTGGCTTCGGTCAATCGCCGCGCGATCGTCCGGCGCATCGAGGTCATCGGCACGACATCGACCGTGCCCGACGGGGGGATGGCGCTCGACGCAGCGACGACGGGTGGCGCTTGCTCGGATACGGGCGCTGGGATTGCCGCGATTACGTCGGCCTTGCGGATCCGGCCGCGCGGGCCACTCCCGGCGATGCCCTCCAGCGCCACGCCGTGGATCGTTGAGAGCCGCTTGGCCATCGGCGTCGCGAATGCCGTACTGACCGATTGCGGCAACGCGCCGACCAACGTCGGCGAGATTGCCGGGCGGGTTGCCTGGTCGATGTCCTGCGCGGTGATCCGGCCGTTCCGCCCCGTCCCGGCGACATGCGACGGATCGATCCCGCCGGCCTGCGCCTTTGCCCATGCGACAGGACTGATCGACACGCCATCCGGAACCGTCCGTGGCGCCACGGCGGGGGCCGTGCCGACCGATGGCGCCGCCGACGCCTCGTCATCGCCATCCGGGCCGAAGCCGGTGTCGGATGCCTTGAACCCGGCGACGACCGCGTCGATCTCGGCGGGCTGGGCCTCGCTGCCGTCCGACAATATGGCGAGCAGAGCGCCGACCGGAAAAGTCTGGCCGGCCTCGGCGATCAGCCGCACGAGTCGCCCGTCGGCGTCGGCCTCGACCTCGTTGGTGATCTTGTCAGTCTCGATCAGGGCGAGAAGCGTGCCCTTGGTGAACGGCGCATTCTCCGCCACCAGCCACTCGGCAATCGTGCCTTCGCTCATCTCGATGCCCCATTTGGGCATGGTGAAGGCCTTGAGTTTCGCCATCGCTCGCGCCTTAGCGGAAAGCGAGGGCGCGGCGCACCGCGGCCTCGATCTTCTGCGGTGACGGCACCCAGGCACGTTCGAGTTCGCGCGCGAACGGGATCGGGCTATGCGGGCCCGTCACCAGTTCGGGCGGCGCCTTGAGGCTGGTGAATGCCTTTGTAGTGACAAGTGCCGCAATATCGGCGGCGAGGCTGCATCGGGGCGGGCTTTCATCCACGACCACCAGTCGCCCGGTCGCCTCGACCGAATCGAGGATCGCCTCCTCGTCGAGCGGGCTGGTGGTGCGCAGGTCGATCAGATCGGCACCGATGCCGTCCGCCTCCAATTTGTCGCAGGCCTTTTCGGAGAAGGTCACCATCCGGCCGCAGGCGACGATCGTGACGTCGCCACCCTCGCGCACCATGCGTGCCTCACCGAAGCGCTGGCGATGCTCGCCGTCGGGCACCTCGCCCTTCACGCCGTAGAGCGCCTTATGCTCGAAATACATGACCGGATCGTCGCCGCGCAGCGCCTCGGTCAGCAGGCCCTTGGCGTCGGCCGGCGTGGTCGGGAGTACGCATTTGAGGCCCGGCATGGCGGTGAGCATCGCATAGACCGACTGGCTGTGCTGCGCGGCGGTCTGCATGCCGGCGCCGTAGACGAGGCGCACGACCGCGGGGCAGCGCGTCTTGCCGCCGAACATGTAGCGGAATTTGGCGATCTGGTTCCAGATCTGGTCGAGGCTGACGCCCACGAAATCCGCGAACATCAGCTCGGCGACCGGGCGCTTTCCGGCCAGTGCCGCACCCGCCGCCGCGCCGACGATGGCGCTTTCGGAGATCGGCGTGTCGATCACGCGATCCGGCCCGAACTTGGCGAACAGACCGCCGGACGTTCCCCAGATGCCGCCGATCGCCTCGGGGCCGCCAGCGGTGCCGTTGCCGCCAACGACGTCCTCGCCCAGCAGAATGATGTCGGGATCGCGCTCCATTTCCGAGTGGAGCGTGGAGACGATCGCGTCGCGGATGGTCATCACGGCCATGTCAGCGGCGCTCCTCAAACATAGTCGACATAGACATCTTCGGCGACGGTTGCCGGATCAGGCGGCGGCGCGGCGCGCGCTTCGGCGACGGCGGCATCGATCAGCGTCGCCACCTCGGTGTCGACCGCGTCGAGCATGGTGGGATCGATCAGCTTGGCGTCGAACACCCGTGTGCGGAACGCCGCGAGGCAATCGCGCTCGTCGCGGATTCGGTCGAGCTCGCCGTTGCCGCGATAGCGCTGCGGGTCGCCCTCGAAATGGCCGTAGAAGCGCTCGGTATCCAGCTCGATCGCCGCCGGGCCATTGCCCGCGCGAACATAGTCGAGCAACGCGCGCATCGTCTCGTAGGTGTCGAAATAGTCGCAGCCATTGGCGCGCCATACCTTCATGCCGAAGGCCTCGGCGCGACTGGCGATGTCCTTGTTGGTGCCGACCGCATAATCGACGCCGGTGTGCTCGGAATAATGGTTGTTCTCGAACACGAAGATCGCGGGCACTTTGGTGACGACCGCCATGTTCATCGCCTCGAACGTCGTGCCCTGGTTGCACGCGCCGTCGCCCGAAAAGGCGATGGCGACCCGGCCCTTGCGATCGAGCTTGGCGGCCATCGCCGCGCCGACCGCCTGGGGCGCGCCGCCGCCGACGATGCCGTTGGCACCCAGCATTCCCACGGAGAGATCGGCGATGTGCATCGAGCCTCCGCGGCCCTTGCACAGGCCGCCGCCGCGGCCGTAGATCTCGAGCATCATGCCCTTCACGTCGCAGCCCTTTGCGATGCAGTGGCCATGGCCGCGATGGGTGGAAACGATCATGTCCTCGATGGTGAGATGATCGCACACGCCGACGGCCGCCGCCTCCTGGCCGGCATAGAGATGCGTGAAGCCCGCTATCTCGCCGGTCTTGATCTCGTCGTGCAGCCGTTCCTCGAAGGCGCGGATGGTCTTCATGCGGCGATAGGCGCCGACGAGGTCGTCTCGGCTGAACTGCATCCAAACGTCCTTCACAGGTCGGCCGGCGTTTTGGCACCGGGGCCATAGATGTAATCGTCCAACACCTTGTGGAAATGCCGGATGCGCAGCTCCTGATCGCCGACCCACAGGCCCTTGAAACTGTCCGAATGCATGCCTTTCTGCACCGTCGGCAGATTGAAGGCATCCTGATCGAGCACCTGCCCGATCGAGCGGTCGCCATGCTTGAAACGCTTGTGCTTCGGCCGCTCGGGCCATTCCTCGCCGTCCGGCATCAGCTCGAACATCCAGATGTCGTAGAGCATCTTGTCCGGATCGCTCGGATGCGGGCGCTGGCGGAACATCATCACGTCGTCCGCGTGGACGTTCAGCGAGACGTTCGGGAAGATCGTGTAGTGATAGTCGTCGGTCAGCTGATCGTCGTTGAGCTCGGAATAATCCTTGCCCTGTTCGGCGCCGTGCTGCCGCTTGAATAGCTGGACGTCGCGACGGATGTCGCTGATCCGGCCGTCATAATCGGCCGGGTCCATGCCTGCCTTGACCATGATCTCGTAGATCGCCGGCGGGATTGCAGACGGCAGGGCAACGCGGCCCGAGATGCTCGCGAACGGCACGAGATAGCGGCTGTGACGCTCATAGACGTCGATCTGGGCGTTGGTGTCGTCGAGATACCATTGCAGCTGCGGGTGGATGCCCTGGACGTGATACACCTCGCTGAACGCGTCGACGCTCGCCTTCCAGTTGCAATCCCACTCGACCGTGATGTCACGCGTCCAAGCCATCCGCTCGAAATGATAGGGATCGAGATGCTGCGGCATGGGGGCCAGGAAATCGGCCAGCGGTTCGACATCCGGATTGAGCGAGAACCAGACGAAATGGCCCCATTCGGCGCAGGGATAGCTCGGCAGGCGCATGCCCGGAGGACCACCCTGCGGAAACGTGTCCAGATCGGGGATACGCTCGATCGCGCCATCCAGGCCATAGGCCCAGTGATGGTACATGCACTGGAACTTTTCGACGTTGCCGAGCCCTTCCGGTCGCAGCTTGTTGCCGCGGTGCAGGCAGATATTGGGGAAGGCGCGCACCGATCCGTCCTGCTGGCGGACGATCAGCACGCTTTCCTTGCCGATGTCGGTGCAGATATAGTCGCCGGGCTCCTTCAGATCGTCGGATCGGCCGCCGAGCAGCCACACCTTGGTCCAGATCCGCTCCCATTCGAGCTTCATGAACTCGGCGGACGTGTAGCGCGCTGCAGGAATGATATCGTGGCCGAGATCGGGGTCCTCGGCCTTCCAGGCGGGCGTGCCGTTCGGCCAGTCCTGCGGATTGACCCGAATCACGTCGACATGGCGCTTCACGTCCATCGCAGATCGACCCTCAGAAATGCGTCCGGTTGGTGAAGCCGCCGTCGACGACCAGATGCGATCCGTTGCACCAGCTCGCCGCGGGGCTGGCGAGGAACACGATGCACCGTGCGACCTCCTCGGGCGTGCCCAGCCGCCCGCTCGGCTGCTGGCAGAGCTGCGACTGGTAGAACTTCTCCATCGTTCCCTTGATCATGTCCCAATTGCCGCCCTCAAACTCGATCGGGCCTGGGGACACGATGTTGACGCGGATGCCGTCCTTGCCGTGGAACAGGGCGAGTTGCTTGCCCCAAGTGATCAGCGAGGCCTTCATCGCGTTGTAGGCCTGCGGGCCACCCATCGCTTCGCCTGCAGAGGTCGTGGCGATGAGGATGATCGATCCGGATTTCTGCTCGGTCATCGTCGGAAGCACCGCCTCGACCGCGCGGACCGGACCCATCACGTCGACATCGAAGGCGTTCTGCCAGTATTTCTCGCTGCCCATGCCGCCCCCGGCCGAGCTGATCGGGATCAGGACGTCGCAGCCGCCGAGCGCCTCGACCGCCCAGGCGAGCCAGGCCTTGTAGTCGTCGGCCTTCTTGACGTTGGCGGCCTTGCCGACGACCTTCGTGCCGTAGCGCTTCAGGCTGGCGACGGCGTCCTTCACGCCATCCTCCGACCGGGCCGTGATGGCGAGATCGCAACCCTCGCGCGCCAGCGTCTCGGCGACGGCCATGCCGATACCGCGCGCTGCCCCGACGATGATCGCTTTCTTGCCCTGAAGCCCGAGATCCACGCTTCTCTCCCTCCGCGTACCGGGGGGCGATGCCCTCCCCGTATCGACTCGCTGTCTGAACCTGTCTTGGACGATCGGCAAGCATGAAACAAGCATGTATGTTTTTTTTATGTGGTAGCTGCAGAGGGCAGACCCGTTGCAGATCATCGTGCTATGCAGCACGCGCGATACCGCTTGACAGGCGGCACGAAAAACAAACATGCATGTTTTTGAGTAAGGAGCTTCGATGGCCCTAGCAGCAGTCCGATCGGGCACGCCGGCCCGCCAACCTCGGGAGCGGGGAGCCGGCGGGCAGACACAACAGTCGCTGAAAAGCGCGCAAACCCGTGCACGGCTGATCGACGCGACGATCCGGTGCATCGTCAAGGTCGGCTATGCCAATACGACGACCCCGCAGGTGGCGGCCGAGGCCGGCCTGTCGCGCGGCGCGATGCTCCATCACTTCGAGAATGGACAGGCCCTGATCAAGGCCGCGATCGTCGAGCTTCACGAGAAGCGTCTCCGCGCCTTTCGCCGCGCTGCCGACACCGATAACCACGACACGACCGCGCTGGTCCGCACGCAATGGCGCCAGCTCCAGAAGCCGGCATTCGTCGCCTTCCACGAATTGGCTCTCGCGGCGCGCACGCATCCTGAGTTGGCGCGAATTCTCCAGCCCCTCCAGGTGGAGTTTCGCGACAGGTTCAACTCCCAGGCGGTCGCGCTGTTTCCGGAATGGCAGGACGACATCGTGGGATTCAACGTCGCGATGACGCTGTCGCAGACGCTGCTCGAGGGGATGGCGATCAACCTGCTGACCGGCGCGATGGATGAGGCGATGGTCGAGCCGATGCTGTGCCTGCTCGAAAAGCAGATCCGCGAGATGAATCCCGCGATGCACAAGGGTCACGCGGGTTGAGGGCGGGCCCAGCGTATGCCGCGGCGGAGCAGCTCGTAGAATACGGGATAGTTCCAGGCGCAGCGCTGGGGATGCGGCCAGAAATCGGCGACCGGCCGCAGATCGTAATGGCCGCGGCAATGGCCGAGCGTGAGATACAGGACGGCGCCCGCGCCGACGCGGCGCTCGTAGAGCACGGGCACCTCGTCCTCGTCCCACTGCGCCGATCCGAATTCGGGGCACTGCCCGGAAAAGCGGGTGTGCAGCAGCACGTCGATGTCGCCGGTGCGGTGCGTCAGATAAAGTTCGTCCTCGACGCGGAAGTCGCGCAGCCCGTCCGTCAGCGGATGGGCCTTGGTGACCATGACCTTGAAGGGCGCGATCGGCGGGTGGCCGCCGAAACGGGTGCCGAGCAGCCCGGTGAATATGGGCGCCTCGTCCGGCGTGTCGACGACCCCGTCCTCGCCGAAGCGCAGGATCGAGTTGGTGCCGTGGAGGGCCAGCCAGCGCCCGCCGCGCGCGAGAAAGGCGGCCAGCGCATCTGTGCCGAGCTGATCGGGGACGAGATCGCAGGTGTAGGTGATCAGCAGGTCGGCGACGGCGAGGCTCGCCGTATCGGCATAATCGGAAGCGCAGGAGGTTCGGATGTCGGCGTGCTCGGCGAGCAGTTTCAGCAGTTCCAGTCGCGCGAAGTCGATATCGTGAAACTTTCCGGCCGCGATCAGATGAACCCGCATGTCCTGCCCTCTCCCGTGCGTATGCGCGTGAGGCTATGCGCTCCGATCGCGCTGGCAATAGGGATCGGAGCATGAGCGGCAAGCTTCAGGGGCCGCTCGCCGGCGTCCGCGTGATCGATCTCACCAGCGTGCTGATGGGTCCCTATGCGACCCAGATCATGGCCGATCTCGGTGCCGACGTGATCAAGGTCGAAAGCCCCGACGGCGATACCACCCGCTATCTGCCGCCCGGGCCCGACCCCCGCCGGGGCGGCATGTTCCTCAACGTCAACCGCGGCAAGCGCAGCCTCGCACTGGACCTCAAGCAGCCGGCCGCGCGCGACGCGCTGCTAACGCTGATCGCGGGGGCGGACGTGTTCGTCCATTCGATGCGGCCTGGCGCGATCAAGCGGCTGGGCCTCGATTACGAGTCGCTGCGCGCCGCCAATCCCCGGCTGGTCTATTGCAACCTCTACGGCTTCGCGCGCTCCGGCCCCTATCGCGACTATCCCGCCTATGACGACATCGTGCAGGCAGCCTCCGGCCTCGTCGATCTGCAGGCGCGGCTGTCGGGCGGACAGCCGACCTATCTCGGCACCGTCGTTGCCGACAAGGTCGCAGGGCTGACCGGCGCCTATGCGATCATGGCCGCGCTGTTCAGCCGCGCCAACACCGGCACGGGACAGGAGATTGAGGTTCCGATGTTCGAGACGCTCGTATCCTTCACGATGATCGAGCATCTGTGCGGTTCGCTGTTCGATCCGCCGCTGGGGCCGCCCGAATATCCGCGCGTCACCGCGGCCGCGCGCCGCCCCTACAAGACCAAAGACGGCTTCATCGGGGTGATGATCTACAACGACAAGCATTGGCGCAACTTCTTCGCCGCGCTCGGCAATCCGGAATGGACGCGCGATCCGATGTTCGCGACGATGCGCAGCCGCACCGAGAATATCGGCGTTGTGCTCGCCAAGCTCGCCGACGTGATGGAGGAGCGCACCACCGCCGATTGGGTCGAGCTTTTTCGGCAGGCTGAGGTGCCTGCGATGCAGATCGCCAGCACCAGCGATCTGCTCCACGATCCCCATCTCGAGGCGACCGGCTTCTGGGAAGAACGCGACAGCGAGTTCGGGACGCTCCGCTTTCCCGGCATCCCGACGCGATTTTCGGCGACGCCCGGCGCGATCGGAGATCCCGGTCCCGCGCTCGGTGCCGACAGCCGGGATATCCTGGCCGAAGCGGGCGTGGGCGCGGCTGCGATCGATGCGTTGCTGGGCCAAGCGCCCGCGAGCATCCCGGCATGACGATGTTGCCCGAAGCCCACTGGCGCGCAGCGCTGCGGGAGGGGCGGTTGCTCCTCCAGCGCGCGCGTTCGAGCGGCACCGTGATCTTTCCGCCGCGCCTGATGGAGCCCGGCACCGGCGATGAGGATCTGGAATGGATCGAGGCGAGCGGCATGGGGACGATCCATGCCGTGACGGTCGTCCACCCGCGCCCGCCGGCCGAGCCGTATGACGTGGTGCTTATCGATCTCGACGAACATGTCCGCCTGATGAGCCGGATCGCGGAGCAGGCACCCGAGACGATCTCGATCGGTCAACGCGTGCGGGCGCGGATTATCGAGGATCAGGATCAGCCCTTGCTCGTGTTCGAGCCCGTCTGACCGTGGGAGGCAATTTTCCGCGCGGTGCGGCCGCCGTCGCCGGCCTCGCTACGTTCGGCATGGGCGAGGCGCCCGGCTGGAGCGCGATCGAGCTTGCCGCGCGCGCCGGCCTCGATGCCATCGCGGAGGCGGGGATGACGCTGGGCGATGTCGATGCGCTGTTCGTCTGCCTTCCGGACGAATTTTTCGGGGGGCTCGCGCTTGCCGAGTATCTCGGCATCGCGCCGCGCTACACCGATTGCAATCGCACCGGCGGCTCGGCATTCATGAGTCATCTCGCGGTGGCGGCGACGATGCTGGCGGCCGGCTCTATCGACACCGCGCTGATTACCTACGGCTCCAACCAGCGCACCGCGGGCGGCAAGCTGTCGACGCCGGCCAAGAGCAGCCGCTATGAGGCGCCCTATCGGCCGCTCTTTCCCGTGTCCGCTTATGCCTTGGCGGCGTCGCGGCATTTCTACGAATACGGCACGACGCGCGTGCATCTTGCCGAGGTCGCCGTGGCGGCGCGGGGCTGGGCGAACGGCAACCCGGATGCGTTTGCGCAAGGGCCGCTCACCATCGACGACGTGCTCGGCGCGCGGATGCTGTCCAGCCCGTTGTCGGTGAAGGATTGCTGTCTGGTCACCGACGGGGCCGCCGCCATCGTGATGACGCGGACCGACCGTGCGCGCGATTGCCCGAAGCCGCCGGTGCCGGTGCTGGGCGCGGCGGCAGCGACCTGGCATTATTCGATCTCGCAAATGCCCGATCTGACGACGACCGCTGCCGCCGAATCCGGCCCGCGGGCCTATGCGATGGCGGGGCTCGGCCCCTCCGACGTCGACGTCGTGCAGCTTTACGACGCCTTCACGATCAACACGATCCTGTTCCTCGAGGATCTTGGCTTCTGCCCGAAGGGCGAGGGCGGCCGGTTCGTCGAGGGCGGGCGGATCGCGCCCGGCGGATCGCTTGCCGTCAACACCAATGGCGGCGGCCTCTCCTGCTGCCATCCCGGCATGTACGGCCTGTTCGCGATGGTCGAGGCGGCGCGGCAGATTCGCGGGGAGGCGGCGAATCAGATCGAAGCCGCGGAGGTTGCGCTTGCCCACGGCAGCGGCGGCGTTCTGTCCAGCCAGGCGACGGTGATCATGGGATCGATGGCGACGATCTGACGGGACGCGAGGATGACGCCGAACCGTCGAAGTCGGCCGCCCGACCTTCGACATAGGCGCCGATCCCCTCGCGCACGGCGGCCGACTGCAGCGTTTCCTGCCCCCAGGCGCGGCCGAAGCCGAGACTCTCGTCGATCGGCGCGGCGGCGGCGAAATCGTGCAGAGCCTTGGATCGTGCGGCCATCGCGGGATCGTAGCCGAGCAGCAGATCGGCGATCGCGAACGCGCGGGGCATCAGTTCGGCGGCCGGCACGACCTCGGTCACGAGGCCGAGCTGCCAGGCCCGGCGCGCGTCGATCGTCTCGCCGGTCAGGATCAGGCCGAGCGCGGCGGCGCGCGGGAGAGCGCGGGAGAGGCGCTGGATGCCGCCGGCGAAGGCGAACATCCCGCGCTTGATCTCGGGCAGGCCCATGATCGCATGCTCGGCCGCGATCACGATATCGGCGGCCAGCATGATCTCGAACCCGCCCGCCACCGCCGCGCCGTTGATCGCGACGATCAGCGGCTTGCGACGACGGCGTTCGGTCAATCCCCCGAAGCCTCGGCCAGGGACCAGCCCGTTGCCGGCGCCCGATTGTGCCGCCTCCTTGAGGTCCATGCCCGAGCAGAACGCCTTGTCGCCGGCGGCGGTGAGCAACAGCACGCGGATGGCCGGATCGGTTTCGGCCGCCTCGACGGCCGCATCGAGCGCCGCGGATGTCGCGCTGTCCAGCGCGTTGCGCCGCGTCTCACGATCGATCGTGAAGAGTGCCAGCCCGTTTCGGCGCTCGATCCGCAGTCCGGCGGGCTCATCCATCGGGATAGGCCTTCGCGTAGCCGGTCCAGCTAGGCAGCGCCTCGGGATAGTCCGCCGGGCGCGGCACGTCGTAGGCCCGGTTGCGGTCGGGGTGGGCGAGGATACCGGGATACTGCTCGACGGGCACATAGTAGAGGAAGCCGATGATGCGCTCGGCGAAGCGCCAGCCGGCAGCGGTCCGCCGGTAGCGATCGCGATAGCGCAGACCCGCCACCATCATCTGCCCTGCCCGCCACAGCTCGGCATGGCCCGAGACCCGGCCCGTCGCGTGATCCGGGTCGCCGTCGATGAAGTCGAGCGCGACATCGTGCATGTAATGCGCGCCCGCGCCGAGCACGCGGAAGCGGCCGTGATATTGATCCATGATCGCCTGCGCGCCCAGCGCGTCCATCATGCCGTCTTCCGAGGCGACGCGCGCGTCTTGCGTGAAAAGCGTCTCGATGCCCGGCAGATCGCGATCGTCGATCGTGAAGCAATAACGCGCGATCAGCTGGCGTATCGCGCTCTCCGCCTCGAGCCGGTCGAGCCGCAGATCGATGGTCATCGCCATTCTCCTCTCTCGATCGACCTGCGCCTTGACCCGGCGGGGATGAGCGCCCTACCGGACGATACATGTCCGCATTCACCGCCGCGAACCCGAGCCGATGCTTCGAGGATCTGGCCATCGGCGAATATCGCGAATCGACGCCACGCACGATCACCGAGCAGGAGATCCTCGACTTCGCGAGGCAATGGGACCCGCAATGGTTCCACACCGATCCGGAGCGCGCGCGGCACTCGGTGTTCGGTGAAGTGGTCGCGAGCGGCATTCACGTTCTCGCGCTGTGGCGGCAGATGGACCACGAGATCAATTCCGATATCGATCATGTCTGCGGCGTCGGCTGGGACGAACTGCGGCTTAGGCGTGCGATCCGCGCGGGCGACACGATCCACGTCACCTCCGAGATCGTTGCGTTGCGGCCATCCGAAAGCCGCACCGATCGGGGCACTGCACTGACACGCTACGCGGTGGTGACGCAGGACGGTGTCGAGGCGGTGACCTTCACCAGCATCAACCTCGTCTATACCCGCGGGGGGCGCGAACGACGCGGCTGAGCGGTTGGCCGGCATGCTTAGCCTTCGATGCCTGTTCGAAGAACGCGGACCATTCCCTCCTGGGCCACCGATGCGACGACCCGGCCGTCCCGCGCGAACACCGTCGCTCGGCCAAGCGTTCGTGCGCCTCCGGTGAACGGGCTGTCCATCGCGAGCAGCATCCATTCGTCGGCGCGAAAGGGCTGGTGGAACCAGATGGAATGATCGAGGCTGGCATCCTGCAACTGCATGCTGGCCCAACTGACGCCGATCGGCCCGAGGCCGGTGTGCATCACGAACAGGTCGGAAAGGTAGGCGAACATGCGCTGATGTTCTGTCGAGTCGTCGCCAAGACGGTCGCGCACGCGCGCCCACATATGCCGACGCGGCGGGGTCACGGGCGGATCGATCGTCACGAAAGGCTCGACGGCCCGGAAATCCAGCCCGAGATCGCGATCCCAGAAGGCCTGCCGCGCGGCAGGCATGCCGGCCATCGATCGAGCGATCACCGCGTCGAGGGGGGGAAGCGATTCGGGCGGCGGCACGTCGGGCAATGCCGCCTGCTGTACCCGCCCGTCCTCGGGCCGATGCATCGAGGCCGACAGGCTGAAGATCAGCGTGTCGCCCTGCATCGCCGCGACCCGTCGCGCGGAAAAGCTGCGGCCGTCGCGATCGCGCGTCACCATGTAATCGATCGGCAGGTCGGTGCGCCCCGAACGCACGAAATAGGCGTGGCAGCTATGCGCCGGCCGGTCCGGCGACACCGTGCGTTGCGCGGCCGAAAATGCCTGGGCGAGCACGTGACCGCCGAACAGTCGCGCCAACGGTCCACCGGTCGGCGGGACGCGGAAACAGTCGGGTGCAACTTCCTCGAAATCGAACAGATCGGCCGGCACGCCTTCGCGGCCGTCCCAGGCGTCGCGATAGCTCGAGGAGGTGTTCGCGCCATCACGCATGGGGAAGCTCGGCGAAGATCTCGTCATTCTCTACGCTGACCGGGTAGATCGTGATCGGTTTCTTGGTGAGCGTGCCGTTGGGTGCGCCCGTCCGCAGATCGAAGCGGACGCCGTGCAGCGGGCAGAAGATGTGCGGCCCCTTGATCTTGCCGCCCTCGAGGTGCGCGAGCGCGTGGCTGCACATATTCTCGACCGCAAAGACGCCGGATGTCGAACGGCACAGCAAAACCGATCGCCCGCCGATCTCGAACGCCTTGTTGCCGCCCTCCGGCACGTCGGACAGCGCGGCAATCCGGTGCCGCATGCTCAGCGCCGCTGATCGAAGCGACGGCCGAGCAGCGCCGAGGCGATGTTGACCTTCTGGATGTCGATCGCACCGCCGGCGATGCCCCAGCCCCAGCTGTCGCGCAGGCGCCGCTCCATCGGGAAATCCTTGGAATAGCCGTAGGCGCCCATCAGTTGCACCGCATCGCCCGCCACCTCGCGCGCCATCGCGTTGGCGAAGCATTTCGCCGTGGAGGAATCGAGGATCGACGGCAGCCCGTCCTGCGCATTGGCGGCCGCGCGCCAGATCAGCAGGCGGGCGGCATCGACCTTCATGTGCATCTCGGCGAGCTTCATCTGCACGGCCTGGAACTCGACGATCGGCTTGCCGAACTGCTTGCGCTCCTGGACGTAGGCGGCAACGTCCTCGAGCGCGCCAGAGGCCTGGCCAAGCGCCATCGTGGCGTTGCCGCAGCGTTCGAGATCGAAGGCCTCCATGAGCTTCTTGAAGCCACCGGCGGGCACGACGACGTTGTCGATCGGCACCTCGACATCGTCGAAATTGAGATCGGCGGACGGGACGCCGCGAAACCCCATCAATTCCTCGTTGGGCCCGAAGGTCAGCCCCGGCGCATCCTTTTCGACCAGCACGGCCCCGATCGCCTTGGGGCCGGGATCGTCGGACAGGCGGCAATAGACCAGATAGGCATCGGCATGCCCGCCACCCGAGCACCAGCGCTTGGTGCCGTTGATGACGACCTTGTCGCCTGCGATCACGCCCCTGGTCTTGAGGTCGGTCAGCGCCGAGCCCGCGTCGGGCTCCGACATGCCGATCGCGACGACCAGATCACCGCTGCAGACGGCGGGCACGATACGCCGCTTCAGCGCATCGGAGGCGAAATGCTCGATCGCACGGACCGGGCCGACCGAGGATTCGAAGATCGGGAAGGCGACCGCCGAGCTGATCTTGGCGAATTCCTCGAGCACGATCAGCGCCTCGACGTTGCCGAGGCCGAGGCCGCCGAGTTCGGCGGGCACGTTGATGCCGAGAAAACCCATCTCGGCATAGCGCTTCACCAGCGCGTGGCTGGGGGGCGTATTATCGCGTTCGCATTGCGCGGCGATCACGGGCAGCTCGGCGCGGGCGAAGGCGCGTGCCGCCTCGCGCAACGCTTCCTGCTCGACGGTCAGTCGGAAATCCATGGCTCTCCCTTGCTCGCGCCTGTCCCGGCGCGCTTCATTCGATCGTCGGAGGTGCGACTAGCGATCTACCCATTCGTGCAGCATGGGCTCGACGCGCGCTTCGACGGGAACGCGATTGAGGCCGATGCGCCGATCGAGTTCCTCGTGCCAATGATAGATGCGCCGCTCCTGATAGTTGAGCGGCATGCCACGGAAGCCGGCGCTCTCCAGCGATTCCTGGATCTGCGGCGCATATTGCAGGTCTTCGTAGAGGATGCGCGTCCAGTTAGCGATCCGCGTCTTCCACAGCGGGTTGGGGTTGGCAGCATCGTGATCGGGCGCGACCCAGCTCGATACGACGCGGCACTTGCGATCGCCCATCGGCCAGAATTGCAGGATCGGGATGCCGCTGTCGGACGGCGGCATGATGAAGTTCGGGAAGATATGGTAGCTGACGTTGTTGTTCGCCGGGAGTTCGGTGACGCTCGCGATCTTGGGCATGCCGATCGTGCCCGGATCCTTCCAGTCGGGGCGGCGATTGGGCGTCGCCATGCGGCTGTGGCCGTTGGGCCAGAGCGTGACGATCATGCCCCGGTGATCGAGGAAGCGATCGACGGTCGATTGGTGGATCGACTTGATGTGATAGACTTCCAGAAACGCGTCGAGCAGAATTTTGACGTTACACTCGACATCGTAGCTCTGGCTGTCGACCAGACGCAGCGTATCGAGCGCGAACTGATCGAGTTCGTCCGCCATCGGGCCGAGATGCTCGATCAGCGGTTGGGCCTCCGGGTCCTCGTTCACGAAGATCAGGTTGCCGAGCGTCTCGCAGCGAACCGGCACCAGCGATCGGCACGCAAAATCGAGATCGACGAAATCCCGCCTGTCGCGCACCGCGGTCAGCTTGCCTTCCAGCGTGTAGCTCCAGCCGTGATAGCCGCAGACGAAGCCGCGCGATTCGCCGGCATCCTCCGTCACCAGCGGCGCGCCGCGGTGTTGGCAGGTATTGAAGAAGGCGCGGATCACGCCGTCCATGCCGCGGGCGATGATCACGGGCGAGCCGGTGTTGCGAGTCAGGAACCAGGAGCCGGGATTGGGCAGCTGATCGACGTGACCGCCATACAGCCACGCGCGCTTCCACATGCGCTCCCGTTCCAGCGCCAGAAATTCCTGGTCCACGTAGCGCAGCCCCGGAATGTCGGGCAGCTTCGGGAAACCCTGCGGCGGCTCCTTGCGAGCCCGCTCATAATCCATCCGCTGAAAATCGTCGCGGGGGGTCTCGCTGGTGATGGCGTCCATGGTCCTCGTCCGATAGCTTGAGCGGCGCAGTTGACTCGGCCTATCACAGTCCAGCATAAAAACAATCATGAATGACTTTTTGCAGGACCGGAATGAGGGGGCAGGCTGGCCGCTTTCGCTACACCATCTTTGTGCGCTGGATGTGTCGCCAGCCGAACTGGTGACGTTTGCCGCCGCGGCCGGGTGCTACCGCGTCTGCCTGTTCACCTACGTACCGGACGCCGCGCGGCGATTCTATCCCATGGTGCAGGCGGACGACGTCCCCGCATTGGCCGATCATATGCGCGCCAGCGGCGTGACGCTCTGCAATATCGAGGTCTTTCCGCTGGACGGGAAGGAAGATCCGGCGGCGTTCGAAGAAGCGTTGCGGGTGGGCGCCGCGCTGGGCGCGACGCGGGCCACCGCGCACATCCACGACGCCGATGCCGATACGGCGATAACGCGCTTTGCGCGCTTCTGCGCGATGGCGGCGCAACATGGCATTATCGCGGGGCTCGAATTCAACTCCTTCTCCGCGGTCAAGGACATCGCGTCGGCGGCGACCATCGTGCAGGGGGCGGGGCAGTCCAACGGCGAACTGGTCTGCGACATGCTGCATCTGGTGCGAAGTGGCGGGACGGCGGCCGACGTCGCGGCCGTGGCGGATCGCATCGGCTATGCGCAGATCAGCGACGGCCCGGCGACGATCGCGGATGCGGACCGCTGGCCCGAGGCGATCCGCCAGCGAGCTTTGCCGGGCGACGGAGATTTCCCGATCATCGACATCATGCAAAGTCTTGGACGGAACGCCGTCATCGAGATCGAGGTGCCGCAGGATGCCGCGCGCAAGGCCGGCGTGACGCCCGAAGAGCGTATTCGCCGTGCCGTCGCGGCGACGCGCGCGCTCCTCGCGAGGGTGCCGCAGGCGCGGATCGCGTCATGAGCTTCGTGAAGCCAAAGATCATCCAATATGCGTGGGTTGTCCCCAGACTGGAGGAAGCAGCCAGGCGCTGGCACCAGGCGACGGGTATCGGTCCCTTCCTCGTCAATCGCGATATCCAGCTGATCGGTCCGCGTTATCGCGGCAATCCGTCGGCGACACGGTTCTCGACGGCCGTCGCGCAGCACGGCGACGTCCAGATCGAGCTGGTCGAGCAACTCGGCGACGGCCCGTCTGCGTATCGCGAAACGGTGCCGGCCGGCGCGACGGGCTTTCACCACGTCGCCTTCGTGGCGGAGGATTTCGATGCCGCGCTCGCGCATCATCTCGGCCAGGGGCACGGCATTGTCGCCGACGGAGCATTTGGCCCGATGCGATACGCATATGTCGATGCCGTGCCCGATCTCGGCCACATGATCGAGATCATCGAGGACAAGCCAGCGATCCGGGCGTTCTTCGGGGCAATCCGCAAGGCCGCAGACCGTTGGGATGGCGACCCGGCGACCCTGCTGCGCGAGCTAGGCTGAAGGCACCAGCGCGACGGCCTTGGCGAACGGAAAGGCACAGTCGGGCTGGACGATCTGGAGCAATTCCACGACGTTGCCGTCGCAATCGAAGCCGTAGGTCGCACGCGTCGCCGCCTCGCCGCCGGGTGGGCAGCGGAATTTCATTCCCAACGCGGACAGGCGCTCATAGTCCGCAAAGACGTCGTCGCTGTAGAGGCAGAAATGGATGATGCCGTGGTCGCACATCCGTGGCCGCACGGCATGGCCTTGCGGCGCATGATATTCGAACACCTCGATATAGAGATTGCCCAGCCGGATCATCTGATAGCGCGCCGCGCTGTCCTCGAGGCCGGTCATGCGGTCGATCCGGGCATTGCCGGCTTCCCAACCGCCGCCGCCATGCCGCTCGAAGCCGAACCAGCGCTCGTAATGATCCACGAAGCGATCGATGTCGGGCGTTGAGACCGCGAGATGGTGAACCCCGAGGATCATGGGCGCGCTCCGGGGGCGTCGCCGGCGGCGGCACGGGCCTGTTTCACGGCGGCCACGATCTCGGCATTGCGGGGATTGCGCCGTAGTGTCACGCCGCCATTCACCTGCAGCACCTGCCCGGTCATGAAGCAGGCGTCGGATGCGACCCAAGCGATCGCTTCGGCGATGTCCTCGCTCGTGCCGACACGGCCGAGCGGGTATTCCTTGGCGAAGGTGTCGATGATCGCCGAATTGCGGCCGGCCTTCGCGGTCATTGGCGTGATCGTGAAACCGGGCGCGACAGAGTTTGCCCGGATGCCACGATGGCCGAACTCGTTGGCGATGCAGCGGATGACATGGTCGGTGCCGGCCTTCGTGCCCATATAGGCGGCATGATCCTCCAGCATGATCGAGGCGGTGGCAGACGAGATTTGGATCAGCGATCCGCCGTCGCGCATGGCGCGCAGCATCGCCTGATAGAACAGGATCGCGCCGGTGAACTGCAACGCGGTGATCTTCTCGATCTCGTCCTTTGTGGTATCGAGGAACGGCTTGAGCAGTCCCCAGCCTGTCGCGTTCACGGCGATATCGAGGCCGCCGAACCGATCCACGGCGGCTGCAGCCAGCCGGACGAGGTCCGCCTCGCTGGTCATATCGCACTCGCCGACGGCGAGCCCGTCCACGTCCGCCGCCAGTTCCGCCAGCGCCGACGAGTCGCGCCCGGCGACAACGACGTGGGCACCGTCGCGCTTCAGCCGTCGTGCGATCGTCTGGCCCATATTGCCACGACCCGCCGCGCCCATCACGATCGCGACCTTGCCCGTCAGTTCGCTCATACCCGCTCCTTGCCGTTGATAATTAAAGACAGTCATGACTGCTTTTATCAAGACCATGATTATCATGAAGATGCCCGCGATCCACGGATTAATCGCGCTGCAACGCGGCAAATCCAGCGAGACGAACGTCTAAGGAAACAAACAATGTTGATTGTTTTTGACGAAAGCGCTGCTAGGCTCGACGCGCAACACGAGCGGGTAGGTTCATGAACGACAAGGTACACGTCCGGCCCGACCCGAACGATCCCTCGCGGCCCAAAAGAGGCCTCGATGATGCGGCGCTGGGCACCCGCCCCAGCGTATTTCGCGACGATATGCTGGCCGGCCAGCGGATCCTCATTACCGGCGGCGGCAGCGGCATGGGCAAGGCCGCCGCGTTCCTCGCCGCCAGGCTCGGCGCGAAGGTTGCGATCTGCGGCCGCAATCCCGACAAGCTCGCGCGGACACAGGAGGCAATTCATGCCGCCACGGGCCAGACGATCCTTACCAGGTCGATGACGATCCGCGATCCGGACGAAGTCGAGGCGCTGATCGGCGAGGTTCACGAGACGCTCGGTGGGATCGATACGTTGGTGAACAACGCCGGCGGCCAATTCCCGCAGGATGCGATCGATTTCAGTCGCAAGGGCTGGCTCGCGGTGATCGACACCAACCTCAACGGCACATGGTGGATGATGCAGGAGGCGGCGAAGGTCTGGCGGGACAAGGGCCAGCCCGGCAACATCGTTTCCATCGTCGCCAACGTGGAGCGAGGCATGCCACATGCGGCGCACACCTGCGCGGCGCGCGCTGGCGTGATCTACCTGTCGAAGACGCTGGCGACCGAGTGGGCGCCGCATAATATCCGGGTCAACTGCATCGGCCCGGGCGTAATCGAGACCGAGGGCTTCGGCGTTTATCCGGAAGAGGCGCTCGCCCGCTTCCATATGGCGAACCCGATGAAGATACGCGGCGATGCCTGGGACGTGGCGGAGGCGATCGCCTATCTGGCCTCCCCGGCCGCGCGGTTCGTCAATGGCGATCTCATGATCATCGATGGCGGGCAGGCCCAGTGGGGGGTGATCTGGCCGGGCGGGGTGCCGGACTATTTCAACGAGGGCGGTGCGGCCTGAGCCCGTGAAACCGTCGCTGTCAGGGAGAGAGCTATGGGACGCGTAGAGGGCAAGGTCGCGCTGGTGACAGGCGGCGGCTCGGGGCTCGGCGCGGCCGATTGCGAGGCACTCGCGCGCGAGGGCGCGACGGTGGTGGTGACCGACGTACGGATCGAGACGGCGCAGCGTGTCGCCCACCGGATCGGCAACGGTGCCGTCGCTTTGGCGCTCGACGTCGCGGCCGAAGAGGCATGGATTGCGACCATCCAGGCGATCGAGCAGCGATTCGGCCGGCTCGATATCCTCGTCAACAATGCCGGAGTGGTCCTTAACGCCGATGTCGAGGAAACGACGCTCGAACAATATCGGTGGGTCAACGCGGTCATGAGCGACGGCGTGTTCCTCGGCTGCAAGCACGCCATCCCGCTGATGAACAGAAATGACGGCGGATCGATCATCAATATGTCGTCGACCGGCGCTCTGCTCGGCTATCCGATCTTCTTCGCCTATTCCGCCGCCAAAGGAGCGGTGCGATCGATGACCAAGTCGATCGCGGTGATGTGTCAAGAGAAAGGCTACAAAATCCGCTGCAACTCGGTGCATCCGGGCTCGATCGAGACGCCGATGGTGCAGCAGGCCGAGGGCCGTGCGGGCCAGGAACAGGCCGTGCCGGAGGGCGTGCTGAAACCCGGCCAGAGCGGCCATCCCAAGGATGTCGCCGCGATGGTGCTGTTCCTCGCCTCCGACGAATCGCGTTTCGTCAACGGCGCCGAAATGGTCGTCGACAACGGCGTCACGATCCGGCCGTTCTGACATCGAAGGGGCCGCGCACTTCGACGCGGCCCTCAGCTGCGAGCCTTATTGGGCCAGCCAGCGATCTAGTTCGGTGTGGAAGTGGCGCAGCCTCGCCTCCTGTTCGCCCCACAAGGGGCCACGGAAGCCCCGCGAGCGGGCACCGGCCTGCACGATCGGCAGCAGGTCCGAATCCTGATCGAGCACTTCGCCCATTCCGGGCGGTTCGCCGAGGCCTGTGTGGACGACATCGGGCCGCGTCTCACCGGTCAGATCGACCTCGTCGCCGAGGCCCATCCATAATGGCGCGCCGTAGCCCGGCAGATCGACGTGGCGATAGAGGATCGTCGTGTCGTAGGTGAACTGCTCGGGATCATCGGCATGCGGCTTGAAACGATGCAGGAATACCGCCTCGGGATGGCAGCCGATCTGGGCGTTGGGGAAGATGCCGAAGATCGTCGCGTCGGTCAGCTGGGCATCGCTGAACCGGTCATAGTCCAGCCCCATCCTGGCGGCGCGGTCCCGCTTGGCCATGGCGATCGCGGATCGCGTCTCGGCGGCCGTTCCCTCGAACGTCTCCGGGTCGAGCCCGACATCGGCCAGCATCGCCTTGAGGCCCGCATTGATCCCCTGCTGGTCGGGGAAGTGCGAATTGGGCTGGCCAAGCGGCACGAACTGGCGGCTCATGCCATGGTCGAACAGGTCGATATGGGTGCGATCGTCGAGCGTGCCCATCGTCTGCGGATGGATCGCGTGCAGGTGGTAGCTTTCGTAGAACGCGTCGATGCCGCCTTTCCAGTTGGCCGCCCAGTCCGAGCGACGATGCTGGACGACGTGCATCCTGTCCATCTCGTAGGTCTCGAGCATCGGCAGGATAGCGCCGAGATAGTCCGCAAGCGGCGGCACGTCGTCCGACATGGCGATGAACACCAGCCCCGCCGCCTCGGCAACCTTCACCGACGTCAGGCTGCGGTCGTGGCAGAGGACTTCGGGACGGAACGTCTCGGCATCGGTGACCTGGATGTTGGTCCCGTCCAGATCGAACGCCCAGCTGTGAAACGGGCATGAGAAGCTGTTCTGCGAACCGACATCGTCGAGCACCAGCCGGCTGCCGCGATGTGGACAGACGTTGTAATGCGCCGCCAGCGTGCCGTCCTGCTTGCGGACGATGATGAAGCTCTCGATGCCGATATCGAACTTCATCCAGTCGCCGGCCTCGCGCACGTCGCTGACCGGACCGGCCATAAGCCACGTCTTGGTGAACACCTTCTCCCACTCCGCGGCGGCGAAGGCCGGTGACACGTAACGCGCGGGATCGGGCCGATCCGCACCATTGTCGATATGCGGGGCAGGCTGATCGAAGGGATGCCGGCTATCCTTGTGGACGGCCCAGCCACGCGGATCGTAGTTCATGATGTCGCTCCCTGCATCCTGCGATCGAGCTCGGCATGGAAATGGCGCAGCCGGGCCTCCTGCTCGCTCCACAGCGGCCCGCGGAAGCCGCGCGACCGCGCCCCCGCCTGGACGATCGGCAGCAGATCGGAATCCTGATCCAGCACCTCGCCAAGCCCCGGCGGCTCGCCGAGGCCCGTGCGCACGACATCCGGGCGCGTCTCACCGCTGGTGTCGATCTCCTCGCTCAAACCCATCCAGGCCGGCGGCCGGTAGCCCGGCGCATCGACGTGCCGATAGAGGATGATCGTATCGTAGGTGAACTGGTTGGGATCGGTCGCGTGCGGCAGGAAGCGGTGCAGGAACACCGCCTCGGGGTGACAACCGAGCTGCGTGTTGGGAAATACGCTGTAGACGGTCGAGTCGCTCAGCTGCGTGTCGCTGAACCGCTCGTAGCCGAGACCCAGCTCATCCGAACGTTTGCGCTTGGCGCGCTGGACGTCGGCGCGCGTCTCGTGCGCGGTGCCTTGATACTGTTCGGGGTCGATTCCGGCGTCGCGCAGCATCAGCGCAATGCCGGGGTTGACCGCTTCCTGATCGGCGAAGCGCCGGCTCGGCTGGGCGAACGGCACGAACTGGCGGCTGAAGCCGTTGGGATAGAGATCGATCTGCGTGCGATCGTCCATCAGGCATTGGGTCTGCGGATGGACGGCGTGGAGATGATAGATCTCCGCGAACGCATCCACGCCGCCCTTCCAGTTGGCACCCCAGTCCGACTTGCGATGCTGGATCACGTACATCTGATCCATCTCGTAAAGCTCGAGATGCGGCAGGATCGGCGCGAGCCACTCGGTCAGCGGTGCGACCTCTGGGTCCATCGAGATGAACACCAGCCCCGCCGCGACCTCGCAGCGCACCGACGTCATGTCGCGATCGTGGCACAGCACCTCGGGGCGGAACGTCTCCGGGTCCGTCACTGCGATGTTGCGGCCGTCGAGATCGAACTGCCAGCTGTGGAACGGGCAGGTGAACTTCGCCAGCGAACCGACATCGTCGAGCACCAGCTGGCTGCCGCGATGGGGGCAGACATTATAGTGCGCATGGACGTCGCCGTCCTCGCCGCGCACGATGATGAAGCTCTCTCGCCCGATATCGAATCGCGCGAAATCGCCGGGTTCACGAACGTCGGAGGCCGGGCAGGCGAACAGCCAACTCCTGGCGAACACCTGCTCCCATTCAGCATCGGCGAATGCCTTGTCGTGGTAGCGGTCGGGTGACGGGCGAGTTGCGCCGTTGTCGATCTGAGGCGCCCGCTCGTTGAACGCGTGGGGCGCGCCGATGTGGATATCCCACAGGCGAAAATCGAAATTCATCCTCACTCTCCATCGGGTTCGGCCACTACGGCAGCGAGTCCGTCTTCGCGCGGATCGACATCAATAAAAAAACATGCATGAATGTTTGGCAAGCAGAATCGCGCGCCGGCCTCCCGAGCGTGCCGAGCGAGAGGATAAAAGCGATGAGCCGAGCGTTCGGGCCGATCTTCCAGCTTGCCTATGTGGTCGCCGATATCGAGTCGCATCTCGCGCACTGGACGGGAACGATGGGCGTCGGCCCGTTCTTCCGCTTTCCGCTTCCGCTCGAATTCGACTGGCTGGAGGTGAACGGCAAGCGGGTGCCGAACGACGTGGACATGTATGCCGCCGTCGCCATCGCCTATAGCGGCGATACGATGATCGAGCTGATCCAGCCGGGATCGGCGCCGTCCACCTATCGCGACTTCGTCGATGCCGGCCGGGTGGGCGTCCACCATGTTGGCACTTTCACCGATCGCTACGACGAGCAGATGGCGGATGTGCGCCGGGCGAGGATCGGCGTCGCGCTCGAGGGCGCATTGCCGATGTCGCGCTTCGCCTATGTTGAGACCGACACGCTGTTTCCTGGAACGATGGTCGAGTTGATCGAGCCGAAGCCGCCGATGATCGCGCTGTTCGACAGCATCAGGTCCGCGGCGAGGCACTGGGACGGTACGCGCCCGGTGCGCGAGATGTAGACCGTGGAACCTCAGCGTTCTTCCGACTGCATGTCACTCGACTTCACGTGCGATGGACGGCTTCGGCCGGCGTCGCCAGTCGCCTGGACGCGGGGCAGCCGCATGCCCGGCTCAGAAGCTCGCCATGGCGCCGCCGCACACGCGGATGCCCGCGCCGGTGATGAACTTCGCCTCGTCGGTCGCCAGAAATACCGCGGGGGCGGCGACATCCTCGGGATCGCCGATCCGCCCGAGTGGCGTCTTGGTCTCCCAATATCTGAGGAAATCAGGGTTGGCCATGTGTGGGCGCGACATCGCCGACCAGATCGATCCCGGCTGCAGATAGTTGGCGGTGATCCCGTAACGGCCGAGATCGCAGGCCAGCGATTTGGTGAAACCCGCCATGGCGTGCTTGGACGTACCGTAGGCGCACAGATCGGGGCCGCCGAAATCGGACATGATCGAGCCGAGATTGATGATCCGGCCCGCCTTGCTGTCTTGCAGCAATGGAACGAGCGCCTGCGTGATCAGAAACGGTGCCGTTACGTTCACCGCGAGCGTACGTGCCCAGCTTTCCGCCGTCTGGTCCTCTATCGATCCCGGCTGGCAGATGCCCGCATTGTTGACCAGGATGTCCAGCCGGCCGAACCGTCGCTCCACTTCGTCGCGGATGCGCGCGGGCGCGTCGCTCTCGGTGATGTCGAGCGCGAGCATCGCCACCCGGCCGTCATGCGGAGCGAAGCCCGGTGCCTGCAGGTCGATCGCGAGGAGGAGAGCGCCTTCCTCCACGTAGCGCCTGGCGATCGACTCGCCGATCCCGCTGCCTGCGCCGGTAACGATGGCGACCTTGTCGCGCAGAAGCTTGCGTTCGACCATAAAAGGGGCTCCTCAGCTTGAGATCTGCTGCAAAAGACAACAAATAATAACATCACCTAGAATAGTGCAACAGAAAAAAACAAATATTTAATATTAGATTAATACAAAATCGAAAAATAATCTCGATCGACTAGAAATTAGATCATATTTGATTTTTTGGGAGAAAATAAATGGCACGAGTGGCAGTGCCGGACACAGCCGCATGCAATCCCTTAGGCTATGTTCTCGGCAACTATGCATCGAACATCGGATCGGCGGGCATGGCGTTCGCGACGGCCGTCTATCAATCGTCGCGCTTGCCGTTGCGGGTGCTGGAAGCGGCCCGCTACCGCACAGCCCAGATCAACGGCTGCATGGTCTGCCAGGGCATGCGGGCGGCGAAGCATGTCGATCCGATGCTCGCCGGAAGCGGGGGCGACGCCTCGGCTTCGATCGTCGCACGAGGGGGCGCGTCGCCCGACGAGGCCTTCTATGCCGCCATCGAGGCATGGCGCGACAGCCCGCTATTCTCCGAGCCCGAGCGACTGGCGATCGAACATGCCGAGCGGATGGCGGAAGACCCGCAAGGCTTCGCCGAGGACGAGGTCTACTGGCAGCGCCTTCATCGCGCCTTCTCCGACGATGAGACCGTCGATCTGACGCTCTGCGTGGCGGCCTGGATGGCAATGGGTCGCGTGACGCACGTTCTCGAACTCGACACGGTCTGCATGGACGACATGCTCGCCGCCTGATCGCCGGGAGCTTTCGTCGCGCGGGCGACGGTCTCACCCTGTGACATCGAATTTCGGAAGGCCGGCAAGCGATGACCGACACGCTGATCCTGCATCAT
Source organism: uncultured Sphingomonadaceae bacterium (assembly GCA_903871605.1). Taxonomy (GTDB): domain Bacteria; phylum Pseudomonadota; class Alphaproteobacteria; order Sphingomonadales; family Sphingomonadaceae; genus Solisphingomonas. The sequence continues at coordinate 81,803 of CAIQHF010000005.1, read as the reverse complement.
CACGACCCGTCGCCATTCGCCGAGAAAATCCGGCTGGTTTTCGGGATCAAGGGGCTCGCCTGGTCCTCGGTACAGGTGCCGATGGCAATGCCGAAGCCCGATCTCATAGCGCTTACGGGCGGCTATCGCGGTACGCCCGTCCTGCAGATCGGGGCCGACGTCTATTGCGACACGCGGCTCATCATTTCTGAGCTGGAACGGCGCTACCCGGCCACGCCATTGCTGCGATCGGGTCCGCTCGTCAATTTCGGCTTGCAGCACTGGAGCGACGACGCCGTGTTCCCACCTGGCGCGGCGTTGGCGATGCACCTCGGCGCCGCGGCGATGCCCGACGGCCTGCTCGAAGAGCGATCGCGCTATTTCACCGATCTCGACTTCACCCGATTCTCGCAAGATGCGGATCATTTCCGCGCGCAGATTTCCGCGCACGCCGCACTGGTCGACGGCCAGCTGTCAGATGGCCGCCGCTATCTGCTCGGTGATCAGCCCGAATGGGTGGATATCGGCGCCTTCTTCCCCTTCTGGATGATTACGCATCACATACCCAAGGGCCGGGAACTGATGGACGGCAAACTGCATCTCGAACGGTGGTACGCCCGCCTTGCGGCCCACGGCACGGGGTCGCGTTCCGAGATGAGCGCGACCGAGGCGCTCGCTATCGCCCGATCGACCTTGCTGCCGCCTGTTGCGCCGGGAAGACATGTAGCCGTCTTTCCGGTCGCGCATCAGGAAACCGCCGTGACGGGTATGTTGGCGTCGGTGACCGATGAGACCATCGTCCTGCGCCGCTCGGCCGAATCGACAGGTGAGATCGCGGTGCATTTCCCGGCGATCGGCTATCGAATTGGCCCGGCGCCCGCATGATGCGCGCATGCCTCGCTTCGCACTTCGATGACGCCACATCCGCGTTCTCGATCTTCGCGTACCTCGCGGTATGCCATGGGGCTTCTTCTCGCGAGAGCGGCTCGATCCGGTTTCTGCCGGGTTTGTGTCAGCCTGGGCGGGAGGAACATGCTTCTCTCAGACCGACGGCGCGGGTGAGATCGATCCCTGTCCCGCAGTGCGTCCATTATGTGGACGCCGGACCGCGACCCCTCGCCGGATAATCTTGTACGCTATGCAAGGACCCCTTTACCGATCGATGATTGGTCGGATTTTACGCTTCATAGCCAGGCATATACGGGAATTTTGAGGGCGATCTCTGGTACTTTCGGGACCCGCGCCGCTAGCCATTGCGACCGATCGATGCCGCCGACCCGATACCGCGTGCGCCGGGACGGCGGATGGAACGATTTTACCGAAGATCATCCACGAAAGCGTAACGGTGGCGTTATTAACCATCCACTGATAACCGCGCGGTGATGCCCTCCGACCGCACATCGTCCGCACGAAGCGATGTCCAAGCCGCCGTTCGCGCCGGCGACGGTCCGCTGCCGTCGGCGCGGGGGGGAGGGCGCCGCGCCGGCGCGAGGGCGTTCGGGCTGCGCGTCAAGCCGTGGCTGTGCGTGATCGCGGGCGCGGCACTGGTCTGGAGCGCGACGGGCGCACGGGCGCAAGGGGATCGCCGCTGGGCGAGCCTGAGCTCGGTCGTGTTCCGCAATTACGGCCACGATCAGGGGATGCCGCATCCCGTCGCGACCGCGCTCGCGCAGGACCATGACGGGTTTCTCTGGATCGGCACGCAGGGCGGGCTGGCGCGCTGGGACGGCTATCGGTTCAAATCCTACCGGGCGGATCCGCAGGTGCCCGGCAGCCTGCCCGACGACTGGATCCAGACGCTGCATGTCGATCCGGCCGGCCGGCTGTGGATCGGCACCGCCGCGGGCCGGCTTGCGCGCTACGACCCGGTCCGCGACAGATTCGACCTGATCGCGCTCGGTCTCGAGGCGGGGCGCATCCATATCGGCGCGATCATCGACGACGGCGCCGGCGGCCTGTGGATCGGCACCGACGACGGGCTTCGCCATCTCGATCCCGAAACCGGCGCGGTCGGCATTTTGCGCGCCGGCATGGCGGGCGCGGCGGGGCTTCCGGCGGGGCGCATCCAGGCGGCACTGCGCGATCGTGCCGGCGCGCTGTGGATCGGCACGCCGACCGGCCTTGCGCGGCGGGTCGCCAAGGCGCGCCAATTTCTCGCCGTGCCGCTCGGCGGGCAGACGCTCGGGGTGTCCGCGCTCTTCCAGGATGGCGACGGCCGGATCTGGATCGGCACGGTGCGCAACGGTCTGTTCGTCATCGATCGACCCGGTTCCGCACCGCGCGCGATCGGCGCGGAGGCGCATCTGCCGCCGAGCTCGATCTCGGCGATCACCGCCGCGGGGCCGCACACGATATGGGCGTCGCTGCGCGCTTCGGGGATCGTCTCGATCGATACGCAGACGGGGGCCGCGGTCCGCATCCTGCATGATCGGACGCTGCCAACCAGCCTGGCGCATAACGACATCTGGGCGCTGCTGGTCGACAATGCCGGCTCGCTGTGGGCCGGCGGCACGGGCGGGCTGAGCTATCATCCCCCCGATCCCGGGCTGGTCACCACCATCTTCGGGATGCAGGATCGCCCAGGCAGCCTCAGCTCGGGCGATGTTCTGTCGATCCTGCCGACCCGCGACGGCCATGTCTGGCTCGGCTATATCGATGGCGGCGCCGACGTGATCGATCCGATGCGCGGGCGGATCGCGGCGTTGCGGCCCGATCCGGCCCGGCCCGATCGCTCGCTGCCGCAGGAATCGGTGTTCGCGATGGTCGAGGCCGGGCGTGACCAGGTCTTTCTCGGCACGCGTCGTGGTCTCTACGCCGCCGGTCTCGCGGCCCGCGGGGCGCGGCTGGTCAGGGTTGCCGGCCGCGATCCCCATCTCGCGATCAACGCTCTTGCCTATGACGACGGTGTGCTGTGGGTCGGCGGCGAATATGACGGTGTATGGGGCATCGCGCCGGGCAGGTCGCCGGGATCTACGGGACGGATCGTCTTCGGGCCCGCGGATGCCGCCAAACTGTCCAATCCCGACGTCAACATCATCCTGCGCGGCACCGGGCGCGACCTCTGGGTCGGCACGCGCAACGGGCTGAACCGGATCGATCTGGCGAGCCACGCGGTCGAGGCGGTCGCCGCCGATCCTGCCGATCCGCATGCGCTGCCCGGGCGTTTCGTCTCGGCGCTCCAGATCGATCGCAGGGGCCGGCTATGGGTCGGCACCTTCGGCGGCGGCCTCGCGCTGCTGACGGGGCGCGACGCAGGCGGGCATCTGCGGTTCCGCCGGTTCGGCACCGCCCAAGGGCTTCCGCACGTCAATGTCGACAGCCTGTCGATCGACGGCGGCGGCACCTTGTGGGCGGGCACCGACGACGGGCTCGCGCGGATCGATCCGGACAGTCTCGCGATCCGCGGCGTCGGTCCTGCGGACGGATCTGCGCTGCGCGACTATTTCGTCGGCGCGCGAGGCGCCGATGCGGCGGGGGAGGCGCTGTTCGGCGCCAAGGACGGGCTCACCGTGGTGCGGCCGGGATCGCTGCCGATGTGGCGCTTCCGGCCGCGCGTGATCGTCACCGACATCCGCGTCGGTGGCGTCTCGGTGCCGGTCGCGCCGTTCAACGACCGCGGCAATGCCGAACCGATCGTCCTGACGCCCGAGACGAACAGCCTGGCCGTCGAGTTTGCGGCGCTCGATTTCACCGCCCCCGAGCATAATCGCTATGCCTATCGGCTCGACGGGTTCGACAGCGACTGGACCAAGACCGACTCGACCCGCCGGCTCGCCGCCTATACCAATCTGCCGCCGGGGCATTACACGCTGCGCCTGCGCGGATCCAATCGCGCCGGTGCGTGGACCGAGCGTGGCCTGGCATTGCGGATCGATGTCCGACCGGCATGGTATCAGCGGCTCTGGCTGCGGCTGGCCGCGATCGCGTTGCTGGTGGTCGGGATCGCGATCCTGATCCGTCGCCGCACCGCGTATCTCCGCCATCGCCAGGCCGAGCTCGAGCGCCAGATCGCCGAGCGGACCGCCGATCTGAGTGCAGCCAATGAGCGGCTGGCGCAGCTGGCGATGACCGACACGCTGACCGGCTGTGCCAATCGTCGCCATTTCCTCGAGCGGGCCAACGAACTGATCGCGCTGGCGGATCGCCACCACCTTCCGGTCAGCCTCGCGGTCGTCGACCTCGACGACTTCAAGCGCATCAACGATACATGGGGGCATCCCTGCGGCGACGCGGTATTGGCGATGGTCGGTCGCGTCTTCGCGCAGCATGTCCGCTCGACCGACATGGTTGGTCGAATCGGTGGCGAGGAGTTCGCGTTGCTGATGCCGCATACGACCGGCCAAGGCGCCAGGTTGCTTTCCGATCGGCTGCGCGTCGCGATCGCTGCGGGGGCGATCGAGGTCGACGGTGGCGTGATCCGCGTGACGGCTAGCCTCGGCATCGCCGAGATGCGCGCGGGCGAAGATTATGACAGCCTCTACGCCCGCGCAGACGCGGCACTCTATGCCGCCAAGGAGGCGGGACGGAACCGCGTGGCCGCCGCCGGCTGAGGGGGCCGTGCCGGTCTCGGCGGGCGTGACCTCTCCTCGGATCGGTCGGTGCCGTCGGTCATCGCTTCGGTGTGAGCCTGAGCAGCCGGCCGCCCTCTTCGTCCTCGAGCAGCCACAGTGCGCCGTCGGGGCCGACCTTCACGTCGCGGATGCGGTGCCCCATGTCCCAGCGCTCGGCCTCGTTGGCGCCGCCCTTGCCGTCGAAACCGATCCGCACCAGCGCGTCCGATGCCAGCCCGCCGGTGAACGCCGATCCGAGCCACTGCGGAAACAACCCCGCATAATAAAAGGCGAGCCCCGCCGGTGCGATCACCGGCGTCCAATAGACGACGGGCTTTTCGAACGCGGGATGCGTGTCGTGGCGCGGGATCGGCACGCCGTCATAGTTGATTCCGTTCGAGACGATCGGCCAGCCATAGTTGCGACCGGGCTTGATCAGGTTGAGTTCGTCGCCGCCCTTCGGTCCCATCTCGATCTCCCACAACAGCCCCTTCGCATCGAAGGCAAGGCCGTAGGGATTGCGGTGTCCCGTGCTCCACGTCTCGGCGGGCGTCAGATTGGGGCCGGCCAGCGTCACCTTGCGACCCGGCGCGGTCTTCGCAGCAACGGTATCGTTGGGCGGATCGGTCACGGTCACGACGCTCGCGCCGACCCTTCCCGCCATCGGATTGCCTGGCGCGGGCTTGCCGTCGAGCGTCAGCCGCAGGATCTTTCCGGTCGCCTGATTGGGATCCTGGGCGGGCGTGAAGCGCTGGCGCTCGCCGACGCTCAGGAAGAGATGCTGCCCGGATGGATCGAAGGCGACGATCCCGCCGTCCTGCCCGCCATGACCGCGCGGCAGCTGGCGCCAGATCACCTGCAGTCCGGCGAGCGTCGTGCCGGCGAGCCGTGCGCGCGCCAGCGCCAGTCCCGATCCGCCCGGGCCCGGCTCCGAATAGGTCAGATAGATCATGTGGTCGCTGGCGAAATGTGGTGACACCGCGACATCGAGCAGCCCTTCCTGCGAGCTGTCGTAATTGACCCGCGGCACCCCGGTAACCTGTTGCTTCGCGCCGATCTGGCTGACCAGATAGAGCTTGCCCGGCTTTTCGGTGATCAGCATGTGCCCGTCGGGCAGGAAGGCGATCGCCCAGGGATAGTCGAAGGTCGCGATGCCCGTCGCGACGAACGGCTTGACCGGATTGGGCCTGTTGCGTCCGGCATTCACCTCGGCGATCGCGGGGGTGGCAAGCAGCATCAGCGCGGCACACAGCATCGGACGCATATCTTCGATTCTCCCGGTGGGCGCCCGTCCGGCCTGAGGCGAGCGGGGGATGGAATACGCACATGCTTGCCCGAACGCACGACTCGATCTATATAGCCGGTGCCTTCTCGACATTGGAAACTCTGCCGAGGCTGGTCCCACCCGGGGCCGGCTGGAAGGCGCTCGACATTTCCACGCTTTCTGTCGCCAAGGACCGCATGACCGACATCGCCGACATCGCCCGCCTGATCGAGCCCGAAGCGCACGCGCTCGGCCTCGCGCTGGTGCGCGTCAAGATGAACGGCGGCCGCTCGGATCCGACGCTGCAGGTGATGGCCGAGCGTCCCGATACGCGCCAGCTCGACCTCTCCGACTGCGAAGCGCTCAGCCGCCGCATCTCCGACGTGCTCGACCAGCACGACCCGATCGAGGAAGCTTATCGGCTCGAGGTCAGCTCGCCCGGTATCGACCGGCCGCTGACGCGTCTCGCCGACTTCGACGACTGGGCCGGCTTCGACGCGCGCGTCCGGCTGGTCGACAAGATCGAGGGGCGCAAGCATCTCGATGGGCGCATTCTCGGCACCGACGGCACTACCGTCCGCTTCGCGCTTTCCAAGGACGCCGGCGAGTTCGCGACCGACATGTCCACCATCGCCTCGGCCAAGCTGATCTTGACCGACGCGCTCATCAAGGCCACCGCGCCCCTCTCGGCCGCGGAAGCGGACGAGGTCGTCTACGAAAATACGTCGACAGAGGGTGCGGACAAGATCATCGAAATCGCGCCCGACGACGGCGACGACAGCATCTCGAAGGAAGGATAGACCTCGTGGCCACCGCCATTTCCGCCAACAAGGCCGAACTGCTCGCCATCGCCGACTCGGTGGCGAAAGAGAAGCTGATCGACCGCGAGATCGTCATCGAGGCGATGGAGGACGCGATCCAGCGCGCCGCCAAGACGCGCTACGGCGCCGAGAACGACATCCGCGCCAAGATCGACCCCAAGGGCGGCGAGCTCCGCCTGTGGCGCGTCGTCGAGGTCGTCGAGGAGGTCGAGAACTACTTCACCCAGATCTCGGTGCCCGACGCCGAGAAGCTGCAGAAGGGCGCCGCGATCGGCGACTATATCGTCGATCCGCTTCCCGCGATCGAGTTCGGCCGCATCCAGGCGCAGGCCAGCAAGCAGATCATCTTCCAGAAGGTCCGCGATGCGGAACGGGAACGCCAATATGGCGAGTTCAAGGACCGCGTCGGCGAGGTCATCACCGGCGTCGTCAAGCGCGTCGAGTTCGGCCATGTCGTCGTCGACCTGGGCCGCGCCGAGGGCGTCATCCGCCGCGACGCGCAGATCCCGCGCGAAGTGGTACGCGTCGGCGACCGCATCCGCTCGCTGATCCTCAAGGTCGCGCGCGAGGTCCGCGGCCCGCAGATCTTCCTTTCTCGCGCGCATCCCGACTTCATGAAGAAGCTGTTCGCGCAGGAGGTCCCCGAAATCTACGACGGCGTGATCACGATCATGGCGGCCGCTCGCGATCCGGGCTCGCGCGCCAAGATCGGCGTGATCTCGCGCGACTCCTCGATCGATCCGGTCGGCGCGTGCGTCGGCATGAAGGGCAGCCGCGTCCAGGCGGTCGTGCAGGAGATGCAGGGCGAGAAGATCGACATCATCCCCTGGTCGCCCGACGTCGCGACTTTCGTCGTCAACGCGCTCCAGCCCGCGCATGTCGCGCGCGTCGTGATCGACGAGGATGACGAGCGCATCGAGGTCGTCGTCCCCGACGACCAGCTCAGCCTCGCGATCGGCCGCCGCGGCCAGAATGTCCGCCTGGCGTCTCAGCTCACCGGCAAGGCGATCGACATCCTCACCGAGGCCGATGCGTCGGAGAAGCGCCAGAAGGAATTCACCGAGCGCACCGGCCTGTTCGAGGGCGAGCTCGACGTCGACGAGACGCTCGCGCAGCTGCTCGTCGCCGAAGGATTCGGCAGCCTCGAGGAGGTCGCCTATGTCGATCCGTCCGAACTGGCCGCGATCGAGGGCTTCGACGACGATCTCGCCGCCGAGCTGCAGAACCGCGCGCAGGAGGCGCTAGAGCGCAAGGAGGCCGCCAATCGTGAGGCGCGCCAGGCGCTCGGCGTCGAGGATGCGATCGGCGAGCTGCCCTACATCACCGAAGCGATGATGGTGACGCTGGGCAAGGCCAAGATCCTGACGCTCGACGACATCGGCGATCTCGCCACCGACGAGCTCGTCCAGAAGAAGCGCGTCGAACCGCGCCGCCGTGCCGAGGGCGCCGCGCCGGTCAAGCAGCGCGCCGAGGACAAGGGCGGCGTGCTCGCCGAATATGGCCTCTCCGAAGAGCAGGGCAACGAGATCATCATGGCCGCGCGCCACGCCGCCGGCTGGTTCGACGACGAGCCGCAACCAGCGGAGGACGCTGGCGCGGATGGCGAACAATGAGACCCCGAGCGCTGTAACGCCTGACGAAGACAAGCCCCTCCCCTTCAAGGGAGGGGTTGGGGTGGGTGAGTCCATCAATGGCTCGCCGCCGACCCCAGACGACGTCACCCACCCCCCAACCCCCTCCCTTGCAAGCGAGGGGGAGTTTCCGCACGTCCCCGAGCGCCGGTGCATCCTCACCGGGGCCCACGACGCGCGTGCCAATCTGATCCGGCTCGCCATCTCGCCCGATGGCGACCTGCTGCCCGATGTGCGCGCCAAGGCGCCCGGCCGCGGCGCATGGATCGGCGTCGATCGAAAGACGCTCGAGGCCGCGCAAACCAAGGGCAAGCTCAAGGGCGCGCTCGCTCGCTCGTTCAAGGGCAAGCCGCTCACCGTTCCCGACGATCTCGGGGCGCGCATCGAGAGCGCGCTCGAACGCGCGTTCCTTGACCGGCTCGGGCTGGAATCGCGCGCGGGTGCCCTGGTGCTCGGGTCGGATCGGATCGAGGAGGCGGCCCGCAAGGGCCGCGTCCAACTGCTGCTGCATGCAGCAGACGCAGGGACCGATGGATCGCGCAAGCTCGACCAGGCGCTGCGCGTCGGACGCGACGAGGAGGGCTCGGGCCTGCGGGGGGTGGCATTGCCCGTCTCGCGCACCATATTGGCGATGGCGCTCGGGCGCGAGAATGTGGTACATATCGCCCTCATAGACCGGGCTGCCGCTCAGCGCGTATCACATGCGCTCGCACGTTGGCGTGGATTTATCGGACTATATGGTGAGGCCGAGCCTCGCGATTCTTCGCGGGGCCTTCCGGTTTCGACCATGACGAACGAGGCCGACGGCAGCGCGCCGTCGGGGCAGAACGACACCGATGGCGGCGACGCTGCCGGCGTGAACGATACCGGTGGCGACGTCACCGGGAATGACCGTAGGGATTAGAGTAGTCGATGAGCGATCAGGACAAGCCGAAACTGGGTATGCGTGCGCCGCTGGGCCTTACGCGCACGGTCGAGACGGGCAAGGTGAAGCAGAGCTTCAGCCATGGCCGCTCGAACACCGTCGTGGTCGAGGTGAAGCGTCGTCGCGTGCTCAGCCGACCAGGTGAGGAACCGCAGGTCGAGGCCCCCGTCGAGGCCGCTCCGGCGCCCGAGCCCGAGGTTCGGACGGCGGCGGTCGCCGCGCCCGTCGTCGCGGCACCCCCGCCACCGCCGCCGCGTCCCGTCGCGCCCGCCCCGGTGCAACGCGCGCCGCAGGTCAATACGCGCCCGCTGACGCCGCTCGAGCGTCGTGAACAGCAGGAGCGCTTGCTGCGCGAGGCCGAAGAGGCGCGCATGGCGGCCAATGAGGAGAATCGTCGTCGCGACGAGCGCCTCAAGGCAGAGGCGATCGAGAACGAGAAGATCCGCGCCGAGACCGCGAATAACGCACCCGTCGAGGACAAGGCCGCCCCCGCGCCGACGCCCGCCGCCGTCGAGGCGCCTGCCGCCGAGCCCGAGGTTGCCGCTGCGATCGAGGCTGGCGCCGAACCCGAGGCGCGCCCGAGCAACGGCGTGCCGCCGCCGCGTCGCTTCACGCCGGTTGCCTCGCCCGAGCGCCCGAAGATGCCGCCCAAGCCCGCACGCAGCGGACGTCCCGGTGCCGACGATCGCCGCCAGTCGGGCAAGCTCACCGTCACCAAGGCGCTCGACGACGAGGGCGGTGCACGCGCCCGCAGCCTCGCCGCGCTCAAGCGCTCGCGCGAGAAGGACAAGCGCCACCACGCCTCGGGAGGCCCGCAGACCAAGCAGGTCCGCGATGTCGTCGTCCCCGAGACGATCACCGTAGGCGAGCTCGCGATTCGCATGGCCGAGCGCGGTGCGGATCTGGTGAAGGCGCTGTTCAAGATGGGCATGCCCGTCACCGTCAACCAGACGATCGACCAGGATACCGCCGAGCTGCTCGTCACCGAATTCGGCCACAACCTCAAGCGCGTGTCCGACAGCGACGTCGACATCGTCGCCTCGACCGACACCGATTCCGACGAGGGCGCGGTGCCGCGCTCGCCGGTGGTCACGATCATGGGCCATGTCGATCACGGCAAGACCTCGCTGCTCGACGCGCTGCGCGGCACCGACGTGGCCGCGGGCGAAGCGGGCGGGATCACGCAGCATATCGGCGCCTATCAGGTGACGGTGAAGTCGGGCGAGAAGGTCACCTTCCTCGACACGCCGGGCCATGAGGCCTTTTCGGACATGCGCGCGCGTGGTGCCAACATCACCGATATCGTGGTGATCGTGGTGGCGGCCGACGACGGCATCCGTCCGCAGACGATCGAGGCGATCAACCACACCAAGGCGGCCGGCGTGCCGATGATCGTCGCGATCAACAAGATCGACAAGCCCGGCGGCAATGCACAGAAGGTCCGCGAGGCGCTGCTGCAATATGACGTCCAGGTCGAGAGCATGGGCGGCGACGTCCAGGATGTCGAGGTCTCGGCGACCGCCAAGACCGGGCTCGACGAGCTCATCGAGAAGATCCTGCTGCAGGCCGAGTTCCTCGAACTCAAGGCCAATCCCGACGTTCCTGCGGAAGGCACCGTGGTCGAGGCGCAGCTCGATACGGGCCGCGGTCCGGTCGCGACGATCCTGATCCGCAAGGGTACGCTCAAAGTCGGCGACATCTTCGTGGTCGGTGCCGAGAGCGGCAAGGTCCGCGCGATGATCGACGACAAGGGCAAGCAGATCAAGTCGGCGGGTCCGTCGCAGCCGGTCGAGGTGCTCGGCCTGTCGGGCGTGCCGGGTGCGGGCGATCCGCTGTCGGTGGTCGAGAACGAAGCGCGCGCCCGCGAGGTCGCCGCCTACCGTGCCGGCGTTATCCAGACCAAGCGCACCACCTTCGCGCCCGCCAGCCTCGAGACGATGTTCTCGGCGCTGCGCGAGAAGCAGGCGCAGCAGTTCCCGGTGGTCGTCAAGGCGGACACGCAGGGCTCGGTGGAGGCCATCGTCGGCTCGCTCAACAAGATCTCGACCGATCTCATCCAGGTGCGCATCCTGCACTCGGGCGTCGGTGGGATCACCGAGAGCGACGTCAGTCTGGCCGCGGCCTCGAAGGCGCCGATCATCGGCTTCAACGTCCGTGCCAATGCCAAGGCGCGCCAGTTCGCCACGCGCGACGGCGTCGCGCTCAAATATTACGACGTGATCTACGACCTGCTCGACGAGATCCGCGCCGCGATGGCGGGGCAGCTCGGGCCGGAGGCGATCGAGCATGTCGTCGGCCGCGCCGAAGTCCGCGAGGTGTTCTCGGCGGGCAAGCACGGCAAGGCGGCGGGCCTGCTCGTTACCGATGGCTTCATCCGCAAGGCGCTGCGCGCGCGCATCACGCGCGAGGACGTCATCGTCTACAACGGGTCGATCGCCTCGCTCCGGCGTTTCAAGGACGATGTCGCCGAGGTCCGCGCGGGCCTCGAATGCGGCGTCACCTTCGAGAGTCACACCGACATCAAGCCGGGCGACTTCCTCGAGACGTTCGAGGTCGAGATGCGCGAACGGACGCTGTAAACTAAGCCCGCTCCCTCGCGGGCGAGGACCGTGCAGACTGGGCGGCGATGCGCCTGGTCGGAAATGGGTGAGGGCGCGAAGCCCGAGGCTGCCTGTCCTCACCCGCTCACCGCTTCGCGGCGGGCCCCGCCCTCTCGCCGGAGAGCAGAGGGGAAGGAGTCAAAATGCGCCAGACCGAATCCCCCGAAGGCAAGTCCGTCCGCCTGCTGCGCGTGGGCGAGCAGGTGCGCCACATCCTCTCCGACGTACTGACCCGCGGCGACGTCCACGACGAGGTGCTTGCCAGCCACACCGTGTCGGTGACCGAGGTGCGGATGTCGCCCGACCTCAAGCACGCCGTCGTCTTCATCAAGTCGCTGCTCGGGCAAGACGAGGAGGCTGTGCTCAAGGCGCTTCGCACCAACACCGCCTATCTCCAGCGCGCGGTCGCCAGCCGCGTCCAGCTCAAATATGCCGCCAAGCTCAAGTTCCGCGCCGACGAGAGCTTCGACGAGGGCAGCCATATCGACAGGCTGCTTCGCGATCCCAAGGTCGCGCAGGATCTCGCCGACGATTGACAGCCTTTCCGGTAAGACGCATCTTACCGGGATGAACGCGCGGACTACCATGTCGGGCAAGGGTCAGGTCGTCATCCCCAAGGACGTCCGCGATCGCCTGGGCCTAAAGCCCGGCCAGAAGCTCGACGTCAGCGAAAGCGGCGGCGCGATCGTGCTGAGGCCGGCGCAAGCGGGAACGACGTTGACGATGGAGGAGGCCATCGCCCGCCTCCGCGAGATCATCAAATATGACGGGCCGCCAGTCTCGATCGAGCAGATGAACGCGACCATCGACGAGGAATGGGCGAAGAGCGGCATGCGCGGCGATTGGTGAGGGCGGTCGATACAAATGTGCTGGTGCGGTTCATCGCGCGCGACGACCCCGGCCAGACGGTCGTAGCGGAGCAGATGCTGGTCGGCGGCGCGTTCATCCCTTTGACGGTGCTGCTCGAGACGGCATCGGTGCTCCGCTCGAACTATCAGTGCTCGCCGGGCGATGTCGCAGCGGCGTTGAGCGTGATCCTGGCGTTGCCGGGAGTCGTCGTACCCGAGCCGGAAATGGTGCGCTGGGCGATCGGCCGCAGCGCGAAGGGTGCGCAGATCGCGGACATGATCCACATCGCCACCTCGCGCCACCAGGCCGCGTTCGCGACATTCGATCACGGAGTCGCCCGCGCCGCCGGTCCCGACAGCCCCGTGCCCGTCGAGACGCTCCGCTGATGGCCAAGCTCTATTTCTACTACGCCTCGATGAACGCGGGCAAATCGACGCAGTTGCTGCAATCGAGCTTCAACTATGCCGAGCGTGGGCTGCGCACGCTGCTGTTTACCGCGGCGATCGACGACCGTGACGCGCTCGGTTCGATCCGCTCGCGGATCGGGCTGCAGGCCGACGCGACCGCGTTCGAGGCGGACACCGATCTGTTCGCGGCGGTTGCCGACGCGTTGGAGGGTGGACGGATCGGCTGCGTTCTGGTCGACGAGGCGCAGTTCCTCAGCAAGCGCCAGGTGTTCCAGCTCGCGGCGGTGTGTGACCGGCTCGACGTGCCCGTGCTGTGCTACGGCCTCCGCACCGATTTCCGCGCCGAGCTGTTCGAGGGATCGGCGACGCTGCTCGGGCTCGCCGACACCTTGCAGGAGATCAAGACGATCTGCGCGTGCGGGCGCAAGGCGACGATGAACCTGCGCGTCGACGACTATGGCCACGCGGTCACCGACGGCGCGCAGACCGAAATCGGCGGCAACGACCGCTATGTGGCGCTGTGCCGGCGCCATTATATGGAACAGGTCGGCCGGTGAAGGCGGACGCCCTGCGCACGGTCCTGACCGACGGCGACCTGCGGCTCGAGCCGCTTTCCGAAGCCCATCGCGAACCGTTGCGCGCGGCCTGCGCCGCGGATCCCGAAATTTGGGACATTTATCCGGTCAGCTTCTACGGGCAGCACTTCGATGCGACCTTCGATGCGCAGTATCTCGATCCGGCCCGCTATCTATCGGCGGTCCTGATCGATGACGTGGTCGCAGGCCTGACCGGCTTCATCAACATGGTGCCGGCGCATCATGTCGCGGAGATCGGCGTGACCTATCTGGCGCCGTTTGTCCGCGGCACGGGCGTCAATCGTCGAATCAAGACATTGATGATCGAACATGCCTTCGCCTGCGGCGTGGATCGTATCGAACTGCGTGTCGACGTCCGCAACGCACGCAGCCTCGCCGCGGTCGCCAAGCTCGGCGCGATACGCGAGGGCGTGTTGCGGCGCGACCGGATCTGCTGGACGGGGCATGTCCGCGATACGGTGGTCTTCTCGATCCTGCGCGACGAGTGGCCGCCATTGCCTTGAGGCTTGCCGCCACGGCGCCCCGCCCCTAGCGCAGCCGGCCATGGCACATTCCGACAGAAACGGCCCCGCGCTCCACGGCTGGCTGGTGATCGACAAGCCCGTAGGTCCCGGCTCGACCGGCATCGTCTCGGCGGTCAAGCGCGCGCTCCGCGCGGGTGGCTATGCCAAGGTCAAGGTCGGGCATGGCGGTACGCTCGATCCGCTGGCGTCGGGCGTGCTGCCGATCGCGCTCGGCGAGGCGACCAAGCTGTCCGGACGGATGCTCGATGCCGACAAGGCCTATGCCTTCACGGTTCGCTTCGGCGAGCAGACCGATACGCTCGATCTCGAGGGCGCGGTGATCGCGACGTCGGAGATGCGGCCGACGATGGCAACGCTCGGAGCGGTGCTGGTGCAGTTCACTGGACCGATCGAGCAGGTGCCGCCGGCCTATTCGGCGCTCAAGGTCGACGGGCGGCGGGCCTATGATCTGGCGCGGGCGGGCGACGAGGTGGTGCTCGCATCGCGGAGCGTCACGATCCGCTCCCTAACCGTCGTCCCGGCGGACGCCGGTACCCATGGATACGGCGCGTCTGCTGGCGAGGTGCCGCCGTCTACGGGTCCCGGCTTTCGCCGGGACGACGGAGAAATGACGTTGGAGGAAGCCACCCTCCTCGCCACCGTCTCCAAGGGCACCTACATCCGCAGCCTCGCGCGCGACATCGCGGTGGCGCTCGGCACGGTCGGTCACGTCACCATGCTCCGCCGTACCAAGGCCGGCCCGTTTACCCTCCAACCCGCGATTTCGCTGGACACCCTGGCCGATCTCGGGCAAGGGCGCGCGCTTGAACAGGCACTCTTGCCGCTGACGGCGGGGCTGGACGACATCCCGGCCCTGTCCGTCACCCCCGATCAGGCAGGGGCGCTCCGCCAGGGGCGTCCGGTGATCGGGATCGCTGCAACACCGGGCCCCTATCTCGCGACCGACATGTCTGTTCCGGTCGCGCTCGTCGAATCCGACGGGACGGGGCTCAAGGTGGTGCGCGGTTTCAACCTTTAGAAATAGGAGTAACCCGATGTCGATCACTGCAGAGCGCAAGACCGCGGTCATCAAGGACCATGCCCGTGGCGCCGAGGACACCGGTTCGCCCGAGATCCAGGTCTCGATCCTGACCGAGCGGATCCGCAACCTCACCGAGCATTTCAAGACGCACGCGAAGGACAATCATTCGCGTCGCGGCCTGCTGATGATGGTCAACAAGCGGCGTTCGCTGCTCGACTATCTCAAGCGGAAGGACGTGCAGCGTTACGCCGACCTCATCGCGAAGCTCGGCCTTCGCAAGTAAGTTTCGGACGGCCCGCCTCTGGCGGGCCGTTTCGCATCGGGGGCACGGCAATCCGGCCGGTCCCCGGGAGCTGCAAAAGCGCTCCACACCGCCGCGGGCCGGCTAGCCCGCACGCTGTCCCGGCCGACATTGGGTCGCCGGAGAAGGAAATCATATGTTCGATACCAAGAAGGTGGAAATCCAGTGGGGCGGCAGGACGCTGACCCTGGAGACGGGCCGCGTCGCCCGCCAGGCCAATGGCGCAGTGCTCGCCACGCTCGGCGAGACCGTCGTGCTCGCCGCGGTGACCGCCGCCAAGACCGTGAAGGAAGGGCAGGACTTCTTTCCGCTCACCGTCCACTATCAGGAGAAATATTTCTCCTCGGGCCGCATCCCCGGCGGGTTCTTCAAGCGCGAGCGCGGCGCCACCGAGAAGGAGACGCTCGTCTCCCGCCTCATCGACCGCCCGATCCGCCCGCTGTTTCCGGATGGCTTCTACAACGAGATCAACTGCATCTGCCAGGTGCTCTCCTATGACGGCGAGAACGAGCCCGACATCCTCGCGATGGTCGCCGCCTCGGCCGCGATGACGATCTCGGGCGTGCCCTTCATGGGCCCGATCGGCGCCGCGCGCGTCGGTTACAAGGATGGCGAATACATCCTCAACCCGACCGACGCCGAGGTCGCCGAGGGCGAGCTCGACCTCGTCGTCGCCGCTACCTACGACGCGGTGATGATGGTCGAATCCGAGGCCAAGGAGCTGTCGGAAGAGGTCATGCTCGGCGCCGTCATGTTCGCGCACGACGCCTGCCGCACCGTGATCGACGCGATCATCAAGCTCGCCGAGAAGGCCGCCAAGGAGCCTTGGGACCTGCCGAGCAGCGCCGACAACGCCAAGGTCAAGGCCGAGCTCAAGAAGCTCGTCGGCAAGGACATCGAGAAGGCCTACAAGCTGACCGACAAGTCGGCCCGCTCGAACGCGCTCAACGAGGTCCGCGCCAAGGCCAAGGCCGCGATGGCGGAGAAGACCCCGCAGGAGCAGCTCGTCGCCGGCAAGCTGGTCAAGAAGCTCGAGGCGGACATCGTCCGCACCGCGATCCTCAAGGATGGCCGCCGCATCGACGGCCGCGACACGCGCACGGTCCGCCCGATCGTCGCCGAGGCGCATTTCCTGCCCCGCGCGCACGGCTCGGCGCTGTTCACGCGCGGCGAGACGCAGTCGATCTCGACCTGCACCTTGGGCACCAAGGAAAGCGAGCAGATGATCGATGGCCTGACCGGCCTGCGCTACGAGCATTTCATGCTGCACTACAACTTCCCGCCCTATTCGGTTGGTGAAGTCGGCCGCTTCGGCGCGCCGGGGCGTCGCGAAGTCGGCCATGGCAAGCTGGCGTGGCGCGCGCTGCACGGCGTGCTGCCGACCAAGGAGGAATTCCCCTACACGATCCGCCTCACCTCCGACATCACCGAGAGCAACGGCTCCTCGTCGATGGCGACGGTGTGCGGCGGGTCGCTCGCGCTGATGGATGCGGGCGTGCCGATCAAGCGCCCCGTTTCGGGTATCGCGATGGGCCTGATCCTCGAGGGCAAGGACTTTGCCGTCCTTTCCGACATCCTCGGCGACGAGGATCATCTCGGCGACATGGACTTCAAGGTCGCGGGCACGTCCGAGGGCATCACCACGATGCAGATGGACATCAAGATCGCCGGCATCACGCAGGAGATCATGAAGGTCGCGCTCGAGCAGGCCAAGGAAGGCCGCGCGCACATCCTCGTCGAGATGGCCAAGGCGCTCGACAGCACGCGCACCGAGCTGTCGGCGCACGCGCCGCGGATCGAGACGATGTCGGTTCCCAAGGACAAGATCCGCGACATCATCGGCACCGGCGGCAAGGTGATCCGCGAGATCGTCGCCACCACCGGCGCCAAGGTCGACATCGACGATGATGGCACGGTCAAGATCTCGTCGTCCGATCCGGCGCAGATCGAGGCCGCGCGCAAGTGGATCCAGGGCATCACGATGGAAGCCGAAGTCGGCAAGATCTATGATGGCAAGGTCGTCAACATCGTCGATTTCGGGGCGTTCGTGAACTTCATGGGCGGCAAGGACGGCCTCGTCCACGTCTCCGAGATGAAGAACGAGCGCGTCGCCAGCCCCAAGGACGTCGTGTCCGAGGGCCAGGAGGTCAAGGTCAAGGTGCTCGAGATCGATCCGCGCGGCAAGGTTCGCCTGTCGATGCGCGTCGTCGACCAGGAGACGGGTGCCGAGCTCGAGGACACGCGTCCGCCGCGCGAGGCGCGCGAAGGTGGCGACCGTCCCCGCGGCGATCGTGGCCCGCGCCGTGAAGGCGGCGGTGGCGACCGCGATCGTGGCCCCCGCCGCGAAGGCGGCCCGCGCCGTGACGGCGCGCCGCGCGACGGGGGTGATCGTGGCCCGCGCCGCGAGCGCAACGACAGTGGCAATGCGGACGGTCCCGCGCCCGAATTCGCGCCGGCCTTCCTGACCCGCGACGACGACTGATCCCTTCGGATCAGGATGAACGAGAAAGGGCTCCCGGAGACGGGAGCCCTTTTTTGTTGACCTCGACAGCAGCGGGAAAAAGCGCGGGGATCGTCATGAGCTCGCGAAGCCGCCCATTCTAAGCGCCCATTGTGCGCCGATCACCGCCCCCTTGGCCGGCCGGATCAGCGCTGCGGCGAGCAGCGCGGCAAGCCCGGGCCACGCCACCATCTGGATTCCGGTCGGCCAGTCCCACCAGAGATTGGCCGCGATCATCAGCGGTACGAGCAGGTGCCCGAGCACGAGAATGACGAGGTAGGATGGAAAATCGTCGGCGCGTTGCGGGCTCCAATCCTGCCCGCAGGCCGGGCAGTGCGGGGCGACGCGCAGCCAGCCCGCGAACAGTGGCGCCGCGTGGCAGTGCGGGCAACGTCCGGCAAAACCGCTCCATGCCGCACGCCGCCAGTCGCGCTGTTCGATATCGTCCATGCCGTCCATTAGCAGCTCGCCGGCGTGGCGTCGTCCCCGTCGGTGCCGCCCCGCGGACCGGCGGCCGATTCAGGGAAGCGGCGACAGCCGATCGGCGCCGGGCTGTTCGAGCAGCGGCGGCGTGTGCACGGTGCCCTTCAGGCCATAGACGATGAGCGCGCGCTTGAGCGCGGTATAGGCGTAGATCGGCTGATAGTCGGGCCGCAGCACGCGGAGGAGCTCGGCGCGCGCCGCCAGGTTTTCCTCGTCATAGGCCGGCCCCATCACCATCACGCGCTCGGGGCGCGTCGCCATGATCCGGCGGACTTCCGCGGCTTCGTCGATCCCGGTCGCGCCCATCTCGTTGCGCGCCTGGAGATGGGCGGGGAAGGCGTGTGTCGTCGGCAGACAGGAATGGGTGACGTCGTAGAAGGCGGGGTAGCCGTCATAGACGAACGCGCAGCCGCGCGAGCCCTGCATCGCAGCGGCGGCGTGCGCCAGCACGCGCGCGTCGCCGCGTGTGATCTGGTGATGCCAGAGCACGCGCTGCCCCCAGACGGCGCTCGCCCCGACCAGCGCCAGCAACCAGATCCGCCCCGTGCGGCGCGTCCAGAGCGGCGCGGCGGCGACGCCGAGCGGCGCGCACAACGGCAGCACATAATGATTGAACCAGGTGCCGAACAGCACGACGGCGAGCAACGCGACTGCCGTCCAGGCGTCGACGAAGCGTCGGTCCTCGCGCTCGGATGCGGTCGTCGGCGCGATGCCGAGCCAGCGCCTCAGCGGCACGCAGACGAGCAGCGGCACGATCAGATAGGCCAATATCCGGACGCGCTGCACGGTGGCCGAGCGCAGTCCCGGCCCGCGTTTCGCGATCGACGTCGCATTGGCGAACCACCAGTCGCCCCAATGCCCGATCGCTGCGTAGAAAGCGGCAGCCGCCAGGGTCGGCGCGATCGCGCACCCGATCCACAGCGCAGCGTCCCCGGCGAGCGCCGGCCAGCCCCGTCCGGCCCGCCGGGCGATCGCGAGCAGCATGACGCCCGCGAACATGCCCTCGAACAGCGCGGTATATTTGATCTGCATGGCGATGCCGAACAGCAGCATCGCGGCCATGCCCGGCCACCGCAGATCGCCGCGACGCTCCGCCGCGGTGTCGCGCAGGAAGAACACTGTCGCGATGGCCGCGACGACGGGAAGATTGTAGAAGACCGGCGATTGGCCGCCCTCGCCGCCAGCCAGATCGAGCCATAGAACGTAGAGGATAGCGCCGGCGAGCGCGCCGCCCGGCGGCGCGATCCGGCGGCCCATCGCGAAGAGCAGCAGCGCGGTCGCCCAGACCGAGATCAGCGCGCCGACCTGGTAGCTGAGCACGCCGCTGCCGCCCAGCGCGCGGAATCCGGCATAGAGCAGGAACAGGCCGATCGGCTTGCGATCCCAGATGTCGACATAGGGCAGCGCGCCGTGCAGCATCCGGCCGCCGACGAGCAGATAGAATTGCTCGTCGATCTGGATCACGGGGTCGCCGAACACGCGACAGCGTGCGAGCGTCGCGACGACGGCGAGCGCGATCGCCGCGACGCGCAGGTCGATGCGAGGACGCGCTGGCGCCGTGGCGCGACGTGGCGCGCCGACAATCGCGGCGGTCACCGCTTGCGCCACGTCACCAGCATGGCCGCGCCGAAATTCCACAGCGAGCCGACCAGCGCGCCCGCGACGCCCGACACCCACCAGCGATGATGTTCGGAGAACAGCACGACGCCGATCCCGACATTGGCGAGCGCGCCGATACCGCATACCGCATAGAAGCTCCCCAGCCCGGCGACGAAGCGCCAGCCCTTGAGCGTGCGATCGCGGAAGGTGACCGCGTTGTTGATCAGGAAGTTGAACGCGATCGCGATCAGCACCGCGACGGTCTGCGCCGTGGCGAAGCGCATATTCTCGAATGCCAGCATCGCCCGCAGGACCGCGACGTGGACGCCGAGCCCGAGCGTGCCGACCGTGGCGAACATCACCAGTCGTGGGGGCAATACGCGGCGGATCAGCCGATCCGCGATCGTCACCAGATAATCGAGCACGACGCCCGTGCCGAGCTTGCTTTCGCCGGCGGTGCGCGCGCGGAATTCAAACGGCAGTTCGATCGCGCGAAGCGGTTCGGGGCTCGAACTCAGCAGGTCGAACAGGATCTTGAAGCCGCGCCCCGATAGGCGCGGCAGCAGCGCCTCGACCCGGTCGCGCCGGACGACGAAGAAGCCGCTCATCGGGTCGGCGACCGGCGATTGCAGCACCATTTGCGACAGCCGCGTCGCTGCCCGGCTGCAGCGCAGGCGCAGCGAATCCCAGTTGCCCGTCGAGCCGTTGGCACAGTAGCGCGATCCGATCGCGACATCGGCATTGCCGCTGCGCACGAGCGCGAACAGGCGGGGAAGAAGCTTTTCGTCATGCTGGCCGTCGCCGTCGATCACGGCGACGATCGGCGCCATCGTCGCCATCATGCCCTCGATCACCGCACTGGACAGGCCGCGCCGGTCGAAGCGCCGGATGACGCGGATGTCCGTGCGATCGGCGGCGATGGCCGCGATGCGCGCCGCGGTACCGTCGCCCGACCAGTCGTCGACGAAGACGATCTCGTAGCGGATGCCATCGAGCGCGAGATCGAGCGACGCGACGATCCGCTCGACATTGTCCGCCTCGTTGAAGGTCGGAACCACGACCGCCAGATCATAGCTGAAGGCCGGCGCCGACGGCCGAATTCGCGCAAAATGCGGCACGGCGGCCGCGACTGTGGACATCAATCCGCCATCCTTACACGTGACCGAGACTGGCCGAGCGACTGTGCCGCCCTCCATCGCAGCCGCCGCTGAACGCTCGATGAAGCAATGACGTAGCCGCGGTGCGTCATCCTCAGTCGTATCGGCCGTTGCGGTGTACCGGTTGCCCGTGGGCAATCAGTCGTCTTCGTCCTCGTAGCCGACCAGCGCCAGCGCGCGCGCCTTGATCTGGCGCGTCATGCACCAGTGGACCAGCGCCTCCTCGCGCCCGTGCGTCACCCACAATTCGGCGGGCGCGAGCTCCTTGACGGTGGCGGTGAGCTCGTCCCAGTCGGCATGGTCGGAGACGATCAGCGGCAGCTCGACATTGCGCTGGCGCGCGCGCTGGCGGACCCCCATCCAGCCCGACGCCATCGCGGTGATCGGATCGGGCAGCCGGCGCGACCAGCGATCGTTGAGCGCGCCCGGCGGCGCCAGCACGATCTTGCCGCGCAGCTGCTCCTTCGACGCGGCGGTGGCGGGGACGAGTTGGCCGAGCGGGACGCCGAGCTCCTCGTAGAGCGCGCACAGCCGCTCGAGCGCGCCGTGGATGTAGATCGGATCGTCATGCCCGCGCAGGCGGAGCTCGGTGATCAGACGCTGCGCCTTGCCCAGCGCATAGGCGCCGACGAGCACGCAGCGATCGGGGTTGGCGTGGAGCGCTGCCAGCAACCGGTCGATCTCGGCGCCGGTATCGGGGTGACGGAACACCGGCAGGCCGAAGGTCGCCTCGGTGACGAAGATGTCGCACGGGACCGGCTCGAACGGCGCGCAGGTGGGGTCCGAGCGGCGCTTATAGTCGCCGGAGACGACGATCCGTTCCCCCTTGTGCTCGAGCACGATCTGCGCCGAGCCGAGCACATGGCCCGCGGGCACGAAGCGCGCGTTGACGTCGCCGAGCGTCACCGTTTCGCCATAGGCCACCGGCTGGCCCGATTGCGGACCGTATCGCGTCTCCATGATGGCGAGCGTCTCGGGGGTCGCGAGCACCGCGGTATGGCCGCCGCGCGCATGATCGGCATGGCCGTGGGTGACCAGCGCACGCGCCTTGGGCTGCGAGGGATCGATCCACGCATCGCAGGCGGGAATGTAGATGCCCTCGGGATGGGGCTCGATCCAGGCGCCGAGGCGGGGCATTCAATCTATATGGGCGGCGCCCCTACAAGTTCCATCCGTTCCCCGGCGCACGCCGGGGTCCAGGCCCGTAGCCTGTGGCGGACGCCACGCGTGAACAGTGCGCTGAGGCCTGAGCCCCGGCGTGCGCCGGGGAACGCTATCGACTACCGCAGCTTCGAAATCTTCAGCCCGTCGAGCTTGGCGCGCGCCGCGATCGATTCCTCCGAGCGCGTCAGCGCCTTGCCCATCGCCTTCAGGGCCATGCCCTTGGCGGCGAGACGATGCAGTTTCTGGATCTCGTCGGAGGTCCAGGGCTGCTTGTGGCGGACGAAGCCTTCGGCCATCAGTCCGCGATCACCTTGCCCTTGGTCGAGGGATTGGCGGCGATCGTCTTCTTGACCTCCTTCTTGGGCTTTCTGGCTTCCTTGGTGCTCTTCGCCTGACCCTTGGCCATCTCGCGCTCTCCTGATTGCGTCGCCATCCTAGTCCGAGACGGCGCCGATGGCGAGGGCTGGTGCTGGCGCCACCAAGCCCCGATATTCGGACTCGAATGTCCGATCTTCCCCCGATTCTCGACCAATGGTTTTCGGCGCGAGGCTGGACGCCGCGGCGTCATCAGCTCGCGATGCTCGATGCCGCGCGTGCCGGGAAAAGCGCGCTGCTGGTCGCGCCCACTGGCGCGGGCAAGACGCTCGCGGGCTTCCTGCCCAGCCTCGTCGAGCTGATCGAACAGCCGACCGAGGGGCTGCACACGCTGTACGTCTCGCCGCTGAAAGCGCTCGCGGTCGACATCCAGCGCAACCTGATGACGCCGATCGAGGAGATGGGGCTGCCGATCCGCGTCGAGACGCGCACCGGCGACACCTCGTCGGACAAGAAGGCGCGCCAGCGCCTCCGCCCGCCGCAGATGCTGCTGACCACGCCCGAATCGCTCAGCCTGCTGCTCTCCTATCCCGATTCGGCCGAGATGTTCGCGTCGCTCAGGACGATCGTGATCGACGAGGTCCACGCCTTCGCGCCTTCCAAGCGCGGCGATCTGCTGGCGCTGTGCATGGCGCGGCTGCAGCGGCTCGCGCCCGACATGCGCCGCGTCGCGCTCTCTGCCACCGTCGCCGATCCGACGCTGTATCGCGGCTGGCTGTCGGGCGACGGCGATCTCGATACGGTCGCGCTGGTCGAGGGCGATGCCGGTGCCGATCCCGACATCGCGATCCTGCTGCCGCGGGGCCGCGTGCCGTGGGCGGGGCATTCGGGGCGCTATGCCGCGACCCAAGTGATGCAGCAGATCGTAGCGCACACGACGTCGATCATCTTCTGCAACACGCGGAGCCTCGCCGAGCTGATCTTCCAGGATCTGTGGGCGGTCAACGAACAGCATCTGCCGATCGGCATCCACCACGGCTCGCTCGACCGCGAGGCGCGTGAACGCGCCGAGCAGGCGATGGCCGACGGCAGGCTGCGTGCGTTGGTCGCGACCGCCAGCCTCGATCTCGGCGTTGATTGGGGCAATGTCGATCTCGTCGTGCAGATGGGGGCGCCGAAAGGCTCGTCGCGGCTGCTGCAGCGGATCGGGCGCGCCAATCACCGGCTCGATGAGCCGTCGAAGGCGCTGATCGTGCCCGGCAACCGCTTCGAATATCTCGAGGCCCAGGCCGCGCTCGACGCGGTCGAGGCGGGCGAGCGCGATCCCGACGTCTTCCGCCCCGGCGCGCTCGACGTGTTGGCACAGCACATCATGGCGCTCGCCGCCGCGGCGCCGTTCACGCGCGACGCGATGCTGGCGGAGGTCCACGAGGCGGCGCCCTATTCCACACTGCCCGCGGACACGTTCGACCGCGTGCTCGGCTTCGTCGCGACCGGCGGCTATGCGCTGCGTGCCTACGACAAATATCAGCGGATCGTCGAAGGGCCGGACGGGCTGTGGCGCGTCAGCCATCCCCGCTTCGTCACGCAGCACCGGCTCAACGCCGGGATCATCGTCGAGGCGGCGATGCTCACCGTGCGCTTCCGCAACGGCCGCTCGCTGGGCCGCGTCGAGGAGGGATTCGCCGCCTCGCTCTCGCCGAAGGATACGTTCTTCTTCTCGGGGCTCAGCCTCGAGGTCGAGGGGGTGAAGGGCGAGGACCTGTTCGTCCGCGCGACCAGCCGCCCCGCGCGAATCCCTACATATGGCGGCGCGCGCATGCCGATCTCGACCAACCTCGCCGACCGCGTCCGCCACTTCCTTCACGAGCCCGAGCAATGGCCGCGCTTCCCGCCCGATGTCCGCGAATGGCTCGAGGCGCAGCGCGAGCGCTCGATCCTGCCCGCCCCCGACCGGCTGCTGATCGAGACGTTTCCGCGCGAGGGGCGGCACTACATGGTCTGCTACAGCTTCGAGGGCTGGAACGCGCACCAGTCGCTCGGCATGCTGGTGACGCGGCGGATGGAGACGGCGGGGCTGCAACCGATCGGCTTCGTCGCCTCCGACTATGCGATCGCGACCTATTCGCTCAAACCCGTCACCGATCCGGCGGCCTTGTTCTCGCCCGATATCCTCGACAATGAGTTCGTCGACTGGGTGCAGCAGTCGTCGCTGCTCAAGCGCGCCTTCCGCGAAGTCGCGGTGATCGGCGGCCTCGTCGAGCGCCAGCATCCCGGCAAGCGCAAGACCGGGCGGCAGGTCAGCTTCTCGACCGATCTGATCTACGATGTGCTGCGCCGCTACGAGCCCGAGCATCTGCTGCTTGAGGCCGCCTGGGAGGATGCCAAGGCGCGGATGACCGACGTCGGCCGGCTCGGCCGGCTTCTCGACACGGCCGCGCAGCGGATCGAGCATGTCGCGCTCGAGCGCGTCTCGCCGCTCGCGGTGCCCGTGCTGGTGCTGATCGGCCGCGAAAAAGTGGCGGCGGGCGGCGCCGACGACGCGCTGCTGGTCGAGGCCGAAGCGCTCGTCGCCGAGGCGATGGGGCGGCCGTCCGAATCGATCCCATCTCCATATTAACCTTAGTAATTAACCCCCGACTCAGAATTCCTGTCTAGGCCTGTGGGGGCTCGGGGGAGCGATTTGCCGAGGTATTGGCGTGAAAGCATTGATCCTTGCGGCCCTGGCCGTGACGACCACCCTGGGCGCGCCCGCGACGGCGCAGGACGCCGAAGACGGCCGCATCGGTACCGGGCTCGAATGCGTGCCCTTCGCGCGGCAGGTCTCGGGAATCCAGATCTTCGGCGATGCATGGACCTGGTGGAACCAGGCGTCGGGCCGTTATGCCGAGGGCGCGACGCCCAAGGTCGGCGCGGTCCTCGTATTCCGCCCCTATGGCGTGATGAAGCTCGGCCACGTCGCCGTGGTCAGTCGTATCGTCTCCGATCGCATCCTGATGGTCACGCACGCCAATTGGTCGCGGATCGGCGGCGTGCGCGGGCAAATCGAGCGCGACGTGACGCTGGTCGATGTGTCGGCGGACAATGACTGGAGCCAGGTCCGCGTCTGGTGGCGCGACAGCAAGGGGCTGGGGACCACCGCCTATCCCGTCTACGGCTTCATCTATGGCCGGGCGGCGGGATCGGGTGTGCAGATCGCGCAGCCGAGCAAGGATTTGTCGGGTCCCTCACCCGACATCGTCGGCGCGGTGATCGACTCGCTGGGTTGATCAGCCTCGGCGCGCGGCGCGCAACAGCCGCTTCGCGCGCAACGTCATCTCGACCCGCGTAGCGGCGATCAGCCCCAGAGCGGATGCCATCGCGATATCGGTCGCGAGCGCCACGCCGTGGTGCCCCGGCTGATACCCGCCAGCCAATTCCTCGCGCGCCGCGCTGCGCGCCACGACGAGCACGATCAGCAGCAGAAACGCGGCGGGCGACGCCTGCTGGCTGAGCGCATGCGTCTCGGGATCGACATGGATCTGCATCATCCGGCCGCGATACCAGCCGATCATACCGCCGGTCGCGAGCCCCAACATGGACCAGACCCACCCCGATGCGCTCGGCGGCGCGGTCGCGAACACATAGGCGACGATCACCGCATAGACGGCGGGCAATATCCACAACGTCTCGAGCCGCAATCGCCGCGCGCGGCTCATCCGACGCCAGCGCAGCGCCATCACCACCGTGACGACGACGACCGGCACGACATAGCTCATCAACGGCGCCTGCGCGTGCTGGATCTGCATCGGCCCGTCTCCCCCTGTAAGCGACTTCCCCCGATGCTGTGTTATTCCGCCAAGCCACCGCTCGCAAGCCGGCTTGCCCGCGGCGGCCGGGATGCTAAGGGAGCTGCATGGTTCGCTTTTCGTTCGCAGGGGCCGAAATGGCCGCGCTGGTGCCGGGTGCGCTCGGCTGGCCGGCGCGGCGTGCGCTGCTGGTGGCGGACCTGCATCTCGAAAAGGCGAGCTATTATGCGGCCGGCGGGCAGATGCTCCCGCCCTATGACACGCATGCGACGCTGCGCGATCTCGCCGCGCTGGTCGATGCGACGGGCGCGCAGGAGGTCTGGTGCCTCGGCGACAGCTTCCACGATGCAGCGGGCTGCGAGCGGCTGGCGGACGACACGCGCGCGCTGCTCCGCGGGCTGACGGCACGGACGCGCTGGACATGGATCGCGGGCAATCATGACGTCGCCGCGGTCAGGCTCGCGGATCATTGCGGCGGCGAGGTCGTCGGCGAGGCCGACGTCGACGGGCTGCTGCTGCGCCACGAGGCGGATCCCGCCGAGACGCGGCCCGAATTGTCGGGGCATTTCCATCCCAAGCTGAGGCTCACCTTGCGCGGGCGTCACGTCGCCCGGCGCTGTTTCGTGGCGACCGCGACCAAGCTCATCCTGCCCGCCTTCGGCGCCCTGACCGGCGGCCTCGACGCCGGTCATCCGGTGATCCGCGCGGCGGTCGCGGGGCGGCCCGCCGAGGCTCTGGTACCGCTCGCCGACCGGCTGCTGCGCTTCCCGATCGCGGCGTGAGACCCGCCGCTAGACCGGCACCTTGGTCACGCACCATTCGACGATGAGCCCGACCAGCCCGATCAGTGCTACGCCCATCTGCCAGGGGCGCAGCGTCTCGAAATGCGCGGGTGCACGCCCGCGCCGCGCCGACGCCGGGTCGACGATCGCGATCGTCGCATAGCCGAGCACCAGCATCGTCAATGGCAATAGCGGCGTATGCACCGCCAGCGCGGCGGCGATCGCGCCTGCGCCCATCAGGAACAGCCAGCTCATCAGGACGAGCTCGGCCAGGCTCGCGCCGATCCCCTGAAAGCTCAAACCGCGCCGCACGCCGGCAAGGAAGGTGAGGATCGCGCCGCCCCACCACACCGCCAGCCACAGCACGACCCCGGGCCAGGGAAAGGGCAGCAGCAGCCAGCCGATCGCGGCGAGCGGCAGGGGCAGGATCGGGATAGAGGCGAGCAAGAGGCTCGAGCGCGGGATGTGTCGATCGCGATACGCACCCGTGCCCCATTCGCTCATGCCCTGGCCTCCGTTCGCGCCCGCGGCGTCAACGCGCCGCCGGGCGACGGGGCTCCCGGTCAGGCGTGATAGCTCTGCGGGAAGAGGCGCCTGAGCGCTTCGACCTTGGGGCGATCGTTGATCACGATGTACGGATAATCCGGATTATGTGCCATGAAGTTCTGGTGATAGGCCTCGGCCGGGTAGAAGCCCGGCGCCTGCTCGAGCCGGGTGGCGATCGGGCGGGCGTAGATGTGTGCAGCGCCCAGCTGGGCGATATAGGCGCGCGCAACCTTGGCTTGGGCCGGGGACTGTGGGAACAGCGCCGAGCGATATTGCGGCCCTTCGTCGGGTCCCTGGCGGTCGACCTCGGTCGGATCGGCGACGACCGAGAAATAGATTCGCAGCAGGTCGGCATAATTGACCCGGGTCGGATCGAACACGACCTTCACCGATTCGGCGTGGCCGGTCTGGCCGCCCGACACCGTCTCATAGTCCGCAGTCGCCGGCTTGCCACCGGCATAGCCCGCGGTGGTCGCGGTCACGCCCTTGACGTGCGCGAACACCCCCTGCACGCCCCAGAAGCAGCCCCCCGCGAAGATCGCGGTCTCGATGTGGCCCGACGCGGGCTCGATCAGCGCGGGGCGGGGCGCATTGACGACGCCCTCGGCGGCAAGGCTGGGCGCGACGAACAACGCGGCGCCGGCCATAAGGGCAGCAGCGGCGAAGGGAGCGAGACGGGCCATCGATTTTCTCCGGGAGAGCATGTCCCGGAGATACGCTAGCGTTCGCGAAAGAGTTACAGCGCGCCCGCGCTCGCTCGCGCCGGACGAACGCGCAGGGGAGATGCCCGCACCTAAGCCTTATTTGAGCGCCGACACCGCCTCGGCAATGCGGTTGCACGCTTCGGTCAGGATCGCGTCCGATGTCGCATAGCTGATCCGGAATGCGGGCGAGAGCCCGAACGCCGCGCCCTGCACGGGCGCCACCCTGGCCTCGTCGAGCAGATAGCCGACGAGCAGCTCGTCCGTCTCGATCTTGACGCCCTTGGGGGTGGTCTTGCCGATCAGTCCCGAGACGTCGGGATAGACGTAGAAGGCACCTTCGGGGGTCGGGCAATCGATACCGGGCACCGCGTTGAGCCCCGCGACGACCAGGTCGCGACGACGCTGGAAGGCGGCCGAGCGCTCCTTCAGGAAACCCTGGTCGCCGTTGAGCGCCGCGGTCGCCGCCGCCTGCGCGATCGAGCAGGGGTTGGAGGTCGACTGCGACTGGAGCTTGGCCATCGCCTTGATCAGCCACGCCGGACCGCCCGCAAAGCCGATCCGCCAGCCGGTCATCGCATAGGCCTTGGAGGTGCCGTTGACGGTCAGCGTGCGCTCGTAGAGCGACGGGCAGACCTGCGCGATCGTGGCGAACTGGAAATCGTCGTAGAGGATGTGCTCGTACATGTCGTCGGTAAGCACGAAGACGTGCGGGTGCCGCTCGAGCACCTCGCCCAGCGCCTTGAGTTCGGCGGCCGAATAGGCGGCGCCTGTCGGGTTGGACGGCGAGTTGAGGATCACCCAGCGCGTCGCCGGCGTGATCGCCGCCTCGAGCTGCTCGGGCAGGATCTTGTAGCGCTGGTTGGCGCCCGCCGAGATGATCACCGGGGTGCCGCCCGCATAGGCGACGATGTCGGGATAGCTCACCCAATAGGGCGCCGGGATGATCACCTCGTCGCCCTTGTCGATCGTCGCGACCAAGGCGTTGAACAGCGTCTGCTTGCCGCCGACGTTGACGCTGATCTCGCTCGCCGCATAGGTCAGGCCGTTGTCGCGCTTGAACTTGCCCGCGATCGCGTCCTTGAGCTCGGCGGTGCCGTCGACGTTGGTGTATTTGGTCTTGCCCGCCCGGATCGCCTCGATCGCGGCCTCCTTGACGAAATCGGGCGTGTCGAAATCGGGCTCGCCCGCGGCGAGGCCGATGATATCAATCCCCTGCTTTTTCAGATCGAGCACGCGGCTGGTCATCGCGAGCGTGGCGGACGGCTGGATGCGGCCGAGCGCTTCCGATGTGGTTCGCATCTGTCTGGGCTTTCCGATCAGGGGGGCAGGCGGGCGCGCCTATAGACCCATGTCGCCGCTCAGGGCAACCGCGCCCGAATCAGTCCGCGCAGCGCGTTGCCAAGCAAGAATCCGTCGCGCAGATCCGCCTCGGCGAGATCATGCTCGATCGCGCTGCCTTGTTCGATCAGCCGCTCGCGCAATATGCCGGGGAGAAGACCGCGGGCGAGCGGCGGAGTGAGCAGCCGGCCGTCGCGCTCCACGAAGAGATTGGTGAAGCTGCCCTCGGTCAACCACCCGTCGGTGCGCGCGAACACCACCTCGAAGGCGTCGCC
Source organism: uncultured Sphingomonadaceae bacterium (assembly GCA_903871605.1). GTDB lineage: Bacteria > Pseudomonadota > Alphaproteobacteria > Sphingomonadales > Sphingomonadaceae > Solisphingomonas. Next base: position 51,684 of record CAIQHF010000005.1, on the reverse strand, counting down.
GCGTGCGCTGTCGTAAAAGCCCCGGTCGCTGGTCTTGTGCTGCAGCCGGAAGTCGTTCGGCGCGACGGGGAGCGCCACGACCGGCACGATCGCCGGCTCGCGCTGCTCGGCGGGCTGTGGCCGCACCTCGATCGCGACCCGGCCCGACGGCGATAGCCGCAGCCGGATCCGCATCCGCTCGCGCAGGCGGAAGGTCGCGGCCTGCAGCTCGTTGCGTGCATCGTGGCGATCGAAGGCGAAGCCGAGCGCGTCGGACGAGCGTTTCATCCGCGCGAGGTGACGATCGAGATCGATCATGCCTTCGAACGGATCGAACGGCATCGTCTCGATCAGATCGAAGCGCGGGCAGGCGGCACGGACGAAGGCCGCCTTGGCGAGGCATTCGCGCCATTCGGATGCGCCATCCGAATCGGCGACGATGCCCGAGCCGAGCCCGATCGTCGCGCGTCCCGCCCGATCGACGAGGAGCGTGCGGATCGCGACGTTGAACGCGGCGGCGCCATCCGCATCGATCCGCCCGATCGCGCCGGTATAGAGGCCGCGCGGACCGGACTCGACCTCGGCGGCGATCGCCATCGCGCGACGTTTGGGCGCGCCGGTGATCGATCCGCACGGAAACGCCGCCTCGATCAGCGACACCGCGTCATGGCCTTCGGCGAGGTCGGCGATGACGGTCGAGGTCATCTGGTGGATCGTCGGATAGGTCTCGACGGTGAACAGCCTCGGCACCGCGACGCTGCCCGGCACCGCGACCCGCGAGAGATCGTTGCGGATGAGATCGACGATCATCAGATTTTCAGCGCGCTGCTTGGGATCATCGGCAAGCGCGGCGACCGCCGCGTCGTCGGCGACAGGATCGGCGCGGCGCGCCTCCGTTCCCTTCATCGGGCGCGTCTCGATCCGTCGCCCGTCGAGCCTGAAGAACATCTCGGGCGAGAAGGACAGCAGCGTCCGGCTCCCGTCGTGGACGATCCCGCCCCAGCCCGCCGCCGCCTGGCGCCGGATCCGCGCATAGAGCGCCAGCGGGTCGCCGGCGAAGCGCAGCGCGGCCTGGAAGGTCAGATTGGCCTGATAGATGTCGCCGGCGGCGATATAGGCCATCACGCGATCGAAGGCGGCGCGGTAGGCGGGCTGTCCGATCGACGGCTGCGGCGCGCTCGCCCATGCGCCGGCGGGATCGGGCAGCAGCCGGGGCACCGCCTCGGGCGCGATTGTCGCATAGTGCGCGAACAGCCCGAACCACATGAGCGGCGCGCCAGGCGTCGCGGTGGCGGGCTCGCCAGGAATGCCCGCATCATAGGCGAGCCAACCGGCGGCATGCAGCCCGCCCCGCGTCGCTTCGCGGAGCGCCGCCAGGCAGGCGGGCACGCGCGCAGGATCGTCGGTCGCGATCGTCTCGACCGGATCGCGGTACAGCCGCGCCGGCGCGGCGCCGGTCGCGCGGGCATCGTCGAGCAGAACGAACGGGCGCGACAGATCGAGGGGCAGGCGGGCATTCATCATGCCCGTCTTCCCGCAGCTGGTCTGGCGGGGCAAGCCTCGATGCGTCTGCGGCTTGCATCGCATCGTCCGCGCACCCATCAGGGACGCCATGAGCGAGCCCTCCGTCAAGCCCGTCCCGCCGCTGCGCGCAGCGATCGTACCCGTCACCGCCTTCCAGCAGAATTGCACCTTGCTATGGTGCACCGGCACGATGCGCGGCGCCTTCGTCGATCCCGGCGGCGACCTGCCCAAGCTGATCGCGGCGGCGCAGCAGCACGGCGTGACGGTGGAAAAGATCCTGCTCACCCACGGCCATGTCGATCATTGCGGGCAGGCGGGCGTGCTCGCCAAGCAGATCGGCGTACCGATCGAGGGCCCGCACGAAGCCGACCGCTACTGGATCGCGCGGCTCGACGACGACGGCCGCCAGTGGCAGATCCCCAGCAGCAGCTTCGAACCCGATCGCTGGCTGGTCGACGGCGACACGGTGAGCGTGGGCGAGCTGACGCTCTCGGTTCGCCATACGCCCGGCCACACGCCTGGCCATGTCGTCTTCCACCATGCGCCGTCGCACTTCGCGATGGTTGGCGACGTGCTGTTTCGCGGCTCGATCGGGCGCACCGATTTTCCGATGAGCGACCATGCGGCGCTGATCGACGCGATCACGACGCGGTTGTGGCCGATGGGCGACGACACCGTCTTCGTGCCGGGCCACGGGCCGACCTCGACGTTCGGCGCCGAGCGCGCCACCAACCCGTTCGTCGCCGATTCGCAATTCGGCTGAGGCGGTCTGACGGAAGGGCGGCCGCCCGATTCGCTATCGCCCAGCCTTAGAGATAGCGGACCGCGGGCACCGCCGGCCCGTGCGACGCCAGCCAGATCGCCCAGATCGCCAGCGCCAGCAGGATCAGCCACGTCGCGCACGCGCCGGTCGCGCGCAGCGGGGCGGGCATCGTCGGCTTGTCCATCCCGAAGGCGTGCAGGACGCGCGCGATCACATAGAGCGCGCCGACCACGCGCAGCCCCCAGGCCGATCCGCCCGCCATCTCGATCAGCACCATCAGGATCAGCACGAACGGCGTATATTCGACGAAGTTGGCCTGCGCGCGCATCCGCGCGATGAGCAGCGGATGGCCGCCGTCGCCGACCATCACCTCGGCGTTCATCCGCACGCGAACGACGCGGTAGGCCAGCCATAGGGCAACCAGCGCAAACGCGCCGGCGAAGGTGAGCGAGACGGGCAGCATGGCGACGGGCTCCTCAAGAGACTGGCCGAAGGCCGGCAGCGACGCCCCTCGCTCGCACGCCACGCGCCGGGTTGCAACACGGCGGAAATCCGCTATAGGCCCCCACTCGCGACGAGGCCGCCCGCCCGATGAACCGCGGCCCCTATCCGGCCGTGGCGACTTGGATGGTTTGCGGCCTCTGCATCCATTGATCTAAGAACAGGTGCCGAAATGGCCGTCCCCAAGCGAAAGACCTCGCCCTCCAAGCGCAACATGCGCCGCAGCCACGATGCGCTGTCGGTCGAGAGCTTCCAGGAATGCCCGAACTGTGGCGAGCTCAAGCGCCCGCACCATCTGTGCAACAGCTGTGGCCATTATAACGGCCGCGAGATCGTCTCGGCCGAGGCCTGAGTCTTACGCACGGATCGGAATATATCGTGGACGCGCCGCGGATCGCCATCGATGCGATGGGAGGTGATGGCGGCGTAGCCACGATGCTGGCAGGTGCCGCTCTGGCGCTCACCACATCCGCCGATCTGCGTTTCCTGCTGGTCGGCGACGAAGCCGTGATCCGGCCCGAGCTTGCGCGCCACACGGCGCTCGCGGCGGTGAGCGAGGTGCGCCATGCGCCCGATCACATCACCGGCGACGACAAGCCCAGCCAGGCAATGCGTCGCGCCAAGACGACGTCGATGGGGCTCGCCATTGCCGCTGTTAAGAGCGGCGAGGCGGGTGGCGCCCTGTCCGCCGGCAACACCGGCGCGCTGATGGCGATGGCCAAGCTGTCGCTGCGGACCTTGCCCGGGATCGACCGCCCCGCGCTCGCCGCGATCATGCCGACGCTCGGCGCCAACGATGTCGTGATGCTCGATCTCGGCGCCAATACCGAGTGCGACGCGAACAATCTCGTCCAGTTCGCGGTGATGGGCGCGGCCTATGCGCGCACCGCGCTCGAGATCGCGCACCCCAAGGTGGCGCTGCTCAACATCGGCACCGAGGCGCTCAAGGGTACCGACGAGCTCAAGGATGCCGCCGCGCTGCTCCGCGCGCGTCCGACGCTGCCGTTCGAGTTCGTCGGCAATGTCGAGGCCGACCGGATCAACCGCGGCGCGGTCGACGTGGTCGTCTCGGACGGGTTTTCGGGCAACATCGCGCTCAAGGCGATCGAGGGCACCGCGCGCTTCGTCACCGATCTCCTGCGGCGTTCCTTCACCAGTTCGTTCCGCTCGAAAATGGGCTTCCTGCTGTCGAAGCCGGCGCTCCACCTGCTGCGGGTCCATCTCGATCCCAACAACCATAATGGCGCGGTCTTCCTCGGGCTCAACGGCATCGTCGTGAAGAGCCACGGCAGCGCCGACGCCAAGGGCGTCGCCAATGCGATCGGCGTCGCCGCCAAGCTGGTCCGCGACGATCTCAACCGGCTGATTGCCGAGGATCTGGCCGATTATCGGGCCGCATCGGCGGAGCCCGTGGCCGCCGCATGACCCAGGATCTGATCCGCCGCGCGGTGATCGCCGGCACCGGCTCCGCGCTCCCCAGGCGCCGCGTCACCAACGCCGAACTCGCCGAGACCGTCGATACCACCGACGAATGGATCGTCGAGCGCACCGGGATCCGCGCGCGCTACATCGCGGGCGACGGCGAGACCACCGCGACGCTTGCCGCCGATGCCGCTAGGCGCGCGCTCGAAAGTGCCGGTATCGCGGCGGCGAGCGTCGGGCTGATCGTGCTCGCCACTGCGACGCCCGACCAGACTTTCCCCTCGTCGGCCACCAAGGTGCAGGCACTGCTGGGTATCGACGACTGCGTCGCGTTCGACGTCCAGGCGGTGTGCTCGGGCTTCCTCTACGCGCTGTCGGTCGCCGAGAGCATGATCCGCAGCGGTGCCGCGACGACCGCGCTGGTGATCGGCGCCGAGACGTTCAGCCGCATCCTCGACTGGGAGGATCGCGGCACCTGCGTGCTGTTCGGCGACGGCGCGGGCGCGGTCGTGCTCACCGCCGAGGACGGCCCCGCCGATCCGGCGCAGGCGCGCGGCGTGCTCTCGACCAGGCTGCACGCCGACGGCCGCCACAATGATCTGCTCTATGTCGACGGCGGCCCCTCGACCACGGGCACCGTCGGCAAGCTGCGCATGAAGGGCCGCGAGGTATTCCGTCACGCGGTCGTCAATCTCGCGGGGGTGCTCAACGAGGTGCTCGCCGAACTCGAGCTGACGTCGGCGGATATCGACTGGCTCGTGCCGCATCAGGCCAATGCGCGGATCCTCGATGCCACCGCGCGCAAGCTCGGCCTCTCGCCCGATCGCGTCATCGTCACAGTCGACCAGCACGCCAATACGTCGGCCGCCTCGGTCCCGCTCGCGCTCGACGTCGCGGTACGGGACGGGCGGATCACCCGCGGCGATCTGCTCGTGCTCGAGGCGATGGGCGGCGGCTTCACCTGGGGCGCATCGGTGGTGCGTTTCTAGTCCGTTACAATTTGTGCGGCGATATTTTGCGTTTTCTTCCCGGGGGTCTAATGTCCAGCCGAGGCTATCAGGAGGGCACGCAATGAGCGAGACACACACATTGACCCGTGCCGATCTCAGTGACGTGGTGCACCGTGAAATCGGGCTTTCGCGCGCGGATTCGGCCGCGACCGTCGAGCAGGTGCTGACGATGATGTGCGACGCGATGTCCGGGGGTCAGAACGTCAAGATCTCGGGCTTCGGCACGTTCGTTCTGCGCGACAAGGGTGAGCGCGTCGGCCGCAATCCCAAGACCGGCATCGAGGTGCCGATCGCGCCGCGCCGCGTGCTGACCTTCCGCGCCTCCAACATGCTGCGCGATCGCATCGCCGAGGCGGACTGATCGCGCACGTGGAGAAATCGGACGCCGCCTTCCGCACGATCGGGGAGGTCTCCGACGAGCTCGGTGTACCGCAGCATGTGCTGCGCTACTGGGAAACGCGCTTCCCCCAGCTCCGGCCGATCCAGCGCGCGGGCAATCGCCGCTATTACCGCCCCGCCGACGTCGCGCTGGTTCGCAGGATCCACGGCCTGCTCAGTCGGGATGGCTATACGGTGAAGGGGGTGCAGAAGCTGCTCGGGGCGAAAGGCGGCGAGGCTGTCGCGACGCCTCTGCCCGCGCCGCCGCCCGCGACGCTGCCGCTCGACGAACTGGAAGCGATCCGCACCCTGCTGGCGAAAGCGCTGGCGTGAATTCAAGCGTACGGTGCTCCTGCGCAGGCAGGAGCCCAGTGCCGCACGCGCGGCGCTCGCTTCACCTGGCTCGCGCGTACGCGGGAATACGATCTAGAAAACCCGGTCGGGCCCCAGCGCCGGATCGAGATCGCGCGGGCGCACGAAGCGCACCAGATGGCCGCCGCCCTCGTCGACTTCGGCCCAATGCGCGACGTCGAACTGAAGCTCGGCGATACTCGCGGTCGGATATTTTTCGCCAAGCGCCGCGCGCGTCGCAATCTCCTCTTCGCCCGCATCGGTCGAAAGCAGCAGCGCCAGCTCCTCGACGCCGGGATTGTGCCCGGCAAGCATCAGCGCGTCGGTCGTCTCGGGCGCCTCCTGGACGATCTCGAGCAGCGTCGCCGCCGACGCCAGATAGGCGCGACGGTCCCAGTTCGGCGCGAGCCGCCTGCCATAGCCTTCGAACATCGCGTCGAGCGATTCGATCACGCGGACCGCGGGCGAGGCGATGACATGGTCGAACACCACGCCCGACTGGCGCAGATGCCGCCCCATCGTCGTCGCGGCGCGCTTGCCCTTGTCGTTGAGCGCGCGGTCGAAATCGCGCAGCGCGGGCTGGTCCCAGCCCGATTTGGCATGGCGGAAGATGATGAGCCTCTTCATGCCGCCTCTCCACTCGCCGGTTCTTGAACCTGATGCCCGATGTGCGTGCCGGAGGGAAGACCGGCCGCGATCCGCGCGACCGCCTCGTCGAGCGTGACGCGCCGGACGGCTAAACCGGGCGGGAAGGCGTCGAGCAGTCGCGTCGGCGTCGCCGCCGAAAGCAGAACGAATCGCCCGGCGTCGTCGGCCCGGCGAATCAGCCGGCCGAACGCCTGTGCGAGCCTGGCGCGCACCACCTCGTCGTCATAGGCGGTCCCGCCGCCCGCGGCGCGGCGTGCGGCATGAAGCACGGTCGGCCGCGGCCACGGTACCTGTTCCATCACCACCAGCCGCAGCGAATGGCCGGGAACGTCGATGCCGTCCCTGAGCGCATCGGTGCCGAGCAGCGAGGCGTGCGGATCGTCGCGGAAAATGTCGACCAGCGTGCCGGTGTCGATCGGATCGACATGCTGCGCGTAGAGCGGCAGGCCCTCGCGTGCGAGCCGGTCGGCGATCCGCGCATAGACCGCCTTCAACCGCGAGATCGCGGTGAACAGCCCGAGCGTCCCGCCTCGGCTGGCCTCGACCAGCCGCGCATAGGCGTGCGCGAGCTGCGCGGTATCGCCGCGCTTGATGTCGGTGACGATCAGCACCTCGGCGGCGCTGGCATAGTCGAACGGGCTGGGCGCCACGAATCGGTCGACCACCGTATCGAGATGGCGCGCGCCGCTGCGCGTCTCGGCGCGCGACCAGCCGCCGTCGGCGCCCGCCTGCGGCCCGGTCAGCGTCGCCGAGGTGACCAGCACGCCGTGCGCAGGGGCAAGCACGGCCGCGGCGAGCGGCCGGCCGGGATCGAGCCAGTGGCGGTGCAGCCCGATGTCATATTCGCGCCCCTCGATGCGATCGACCGCGAGCCAGTCGACATAGTCGGGATCGGGCGGACCGCCGAGCCGGCCGAGTAGCCCCAGCCAGCTCGCGAGCGTCCGCGCACGCACGTTGAGGCCGGCTGCCGCTCCCTCGATCCGGGCGCGCGCGGGCCCGTCGAGCCAATCGGGCGCTTCCTCGAGCACCGCGGTGAGCCGCCCGCCAAGCGCCACCATCGGTCGCATCAGCGCCTCGAGCGCGACCGCGGCATTGCCCGCCGCCTCGACGGTGGCGCCGTCGAGCGCCGCCGCCTCGGTCTCGATGCCATAGCCTGCATCCGCCGCGGTCGCGCGCGCCAGCGTGACCGCGCGTACCGCGGCGAGCAATTTCTCGATCGGCCCGAGCGGCATCCCTTCGGCGATCCGCGACAACCAGTCGGTCGCGACCAGCGCCGCGCTCGCGTGGATCACGCCGTCGAGCGCGAGCGCGCCCGCCTCGTCATAGGAGACGACGTCGGCGAGCCGCGCGGCGAGCCCTCGCCGCCGTCCTCTCGACGCGCGTTCGGGGCCCGCGATCCAGCGTCTGAGCTCGATCGCCTCCTGCCCGGTCAGCGCGGCCGAGAAGGTCGAATCGGCGGCCTCGTAGAGATGATGGCCCTCGTCGAACACGATCCGGCCGAGCGCGCGGCCCTCCTCGCGCCGCCGCTCGGCGAGCAGCATGACGAGCGCGTGGTTGGCGATGACGATGTCGGCCTCCTCGGCACGACGCACCGAACGCTCGATGAAGCAGCGGCGGTAATGCGGGCAGCCGGCATAGACGCACTCGCCGCGCCGGTCGGTCAGCGCAGTGGCGCCGGCGCGGCGGAACAGCGTGGGCAGCCAGCCGGGCAGGTCGCCGCCGACCATGTCGCCGTCGCGCGTATAGGCCGCCCAGCGCGCCACCAGTTGCGCCAGCACCGCGGCGCGGTTCTGAAAGCCGCCGAACAGCGCATCCTCGAGATTGAGCAGGCACAGATAATTCTCGCGCCCCTTGCGCACCGCCACCTTCTGCCGGCGCTCCTCGGGATCGGGAAAGAGCCGTTCGGTCTCGCGATCCAATTGCCGCTGGAGCGCGCGCGTATAGGTCGAGATCCAGACGGTGCCCTGCGCCTGCTCGGCCCAGAGACCTGCGGGCGCCAGATAGCCGAGCGTCTTGCCGATGCCCGTGCCGGCCTCGGCCAGCACCACGCGCGGCCGCCCCTCGGCCATGCGCGGCGCGAAGATCTTGGCCGCCGCCGCCGCATAGCGGCGCTGGCCGGGCCGGGTTTCCGCCCCCGCACCGGTAAGTTCGCCGAGCTTCGCGACCGCGGCGGCCTCGCCGATCGTGACGCTGCGCGGTTGCGGGCGCGGCGCCGCCTCCTCCCATTCGGGCAGCTTGGCGAAAAGCCCGCGTTCGGTACGCTCGGGCTCGGTCAGCCGCGCGACGATCGCCTGCGCCCACGGCCAGCGCAGCCGAATCAGCGCATGCGCGACGTCCCAGGCGCCGTGCCTGGCCGGCCAGTCGCTCTCGACCGTCGCGAGCAGTGCGTCGGCGCAGGCGAGCAGCGTGGCGGTCGCGCTCGTATCGTCCTCGGGCGGGTCGATTCCCAGCGCGCGGGCGAGCCCGGCCGGGGTCGGCACCGCGAAGCGCGCGGGGTGGACGAAGGCGAACAGCTCGAGCAGGTCAAGCCCCGCCAGCTCGGCATAGCCGAGCCGCTGCCCGACCAGCGGCGCGTTGAGCATGACGAGCGGCCGCTCTGCGGCGCGTGCGATCGCCTCGCCGCGCGACAGGCCCCGCACCGCGCCGCCCCGCTCGGCAAGCCAGGTGCCGCCATGGGTCGCATGCAGCGCGAGGGGCGGGAGCGAGTGGGTCACGCCGCCGATATAGGCGATGCGGAACGGAGGGGAAACGGGGATGCGTGCGTTCCACCCCTCTCCGTTCGTCCTGAGCGAAGTCGAAGGACTGGACGCGTACGCCCTCTTCCGTTCGCGCTGAGCGAAGTCGAAGCGCAGCCACCATTAGCGCATGGCCTCGACTGCGCTCAGGTCGAACGGGGATAGGGGGCGCTTGGTGCACGCCCGCGCGCGAGGTTGGCGATCTCGCTCGATCGCACTAAGACCGCGCGCGACATGACCGACGCTCCCGCCCCCGATCTCCGCACCGCCGCCCTCGCCAGCAAGGCCTGGCCCTACGAGGAAGCGCGCAAGCTCATCAAGCGCTGGCCCGACGGCAAGCCGGCCGCGATGCTGTTCCAGACCGGCTATGGCCCCTCGGGCCTGCCGCATATCGGCACCTTCACCGAGGTCGCGCGCACCTCGATGGTGCGCAACGCCTATGAAGAGATGACCGGCGGCGCGACGCGGCTGGTCGCCTTTTCGGACGATATGGACGGGCTGCGCAAGGTGCCCGACAACCTGCCCGAGCAGGACATGCTGCGCGCGCATCTCGACCTGCCCTTGAGCGTCGTCCCCGATCCGTTCGGCACGCATCCGAGCTTCGCTGCGCACAACAACGCGCGCTTGCGCGCCTTCCTCGACCAGTTCGGATTCCAATATGAGTTCATCGCGGCGTCCGACGCCTATGCCGACGGTCGCTTCGACGAGGCGTTGAAGAGCATCCTGCGCCACTATGACGCGATCATGGGCGTCATGCTCCCGACGCTCGGCGAGGAACGCCGCAAGACCTATTCGCCGATCTTCCCGATCCATCCCGCGACCGGCAAGGTGTTGCAGGTGCCGATCGCGGTGGTCGACGCCGAGGCCGGTCTCGTCGCCTACACCGATCCCGAGACCGGCGAGCGCCGCGAACAGTCGGTGCTTGGCGGCCAGGCGAAGTGCCAGTGGAAGGTCGACTGGGCGATGCGCTGGGTCGCGCTCGACGTCGATTACGAGATGGCGGGCAAGGACCTGATCGATTCGGTGGTGCAGTCGGGCAAGATCGCGCGCGTGCTGGGCGCCAAGCCGCCCGAGGGTTTCAACTACGAGATGTTCCTCGACGAAGCCGGCGCCAAGATCAGCAAGTCCAAGGGCAATGGGCTGACGATCGAGCAGTGGCTGACCTATGCGCCGATCGAGAGCCTCGCCTTCTACATCTACCGCGAGCCCAAGAAGGCGCGCGCGCTGAGCTTCTCGGTGATCCCGCGCGCGGTCGACGAATATTATCAGTTCCTGGCCAGCTACCCGACGCAGCCGATCGAGCAGCAGCTCGGCAATCCGGTGCACCATGTCCATCTCGGCAAGGTGCCCGCCGTCGACATGCCGCTGACCTTCGGGCTGTTGCTCAACCTGGTCTCGGTCGCGATGACCGAGGACAAGGCGTTGCTGTGGCGCTACGTCCAGCGCTACGCGCCACAGGTCAGCCCCGCGACGCATCCCGCGATCGACCGGCTGCTCGGCTATGCGGTCGCCTATTTCCGCGATTTCGTCGCCGCGACGCTTGCGCGGCGCGCACCCGATGCGCGCGAACGCGCGGCGCTCGCCGATCTCGACGCGCGCTTCGCGGCGCTGCCCGCCGATGCCTCGGCCGAGGCCATCCAGAACGAGGTCTATGAGGCCGGCAAGGCGGCCGGCTTCGAGCCGCTGCGCGACTGGTTCAAGGCGCTCTACGAGACGCTGTTGGGTTCGTCGCAGGGTCCGCGCATGGGCAGCTTCGCGGCACTCTACGGTCTCGCCGAGACACGCGCGCTGATCGCCGAGGCGCTCGCCCACGCCGATTGATCGGCATTTGGTCGAAGCGGGCGATCGCATCCGAACGAATCGGCGTCTCGAACGTTATCGCATATGGTCCATCCCCTTTCGGACTGATGTCCCGTGCGCTGCCAGGCGCGCTGCATCGGCCGCGCCGCCGCTTCCGCACGGCGCGGCCAATGGGGGCGAGGTCCATGATGGCCCGATCGACGAGGGCCGCGCGCTTCACGCCCCCTTCATCGATCGGCCGATAAGGAGTGTGCATGAAGTTCGTTGCCCATAGCGTCGCTGCCACGATTCTCGTCTTTGCCGCCACCGCCGGCGTCACGGCGACGACGCCGCGCGACACGCTGATCCGCGCCGCCTTCCTGACGCACGACAAGGCCGCTGCGCTGACGCTGGTCAACCAGGCCTATGCGGAGACCAGGGCGGCATTGGCGCAGGCACCCAATGATGGCGAGGCCAGGCTGCAACAGGCGCTTGCGATCGGCTATCGCGGCCAGCTCAACCGCTCGCTGGGTGACGCCAAGGCGGCGCACGCCGCGCTGCTGTCGCTCGCCACCGCCAATCCGCGCGATCCTGAAGCGCAGGTCGCGATCGCCGGCTGGCACCTGACCGCGGTCGGTGATCTCGGTAACTTCCTTGCGCGCTCGGTGCTCGGGGCGAGCCGGTCCGCGGGGCTTGCCTCGCTTGATCAGGCGGTGGCGCTGGGTGGCAACCACGCCTTTTTCGCGGGCTATGCCGCGCTGATCCGGATCAAGCTCAATTCGTCCGATACGGCAGCGGCACTCAAGCTCGCGCAGCGCGCGGCCGGCGACGCGGCGACGACGCCGATCGATCGCATCCTCCAGCGGGCCGCGATACGGTTGATTCCGCTTCTCCAGGCGGGTGACGGCGCGGGTGCGAGCAAGCTGGCGGCACAATTGCTGCCGTTCGGATCGCTGAGCTGAGCCGCTGACATCCTCCCTGTGAGGGGAGCATCCTGGCCGTTATCGCGCCGTCTTGAGCCGGATCTGAACGCTGCCCCCCGCGGGTCGCCGCACCTCGAACGCGCCCGCTTTTTCGACCAACGTCACCAGCTTGGCCTGGCCGAACGTCCGCGGATCGAAATCGGGCGCGAGCGTGGAGAGGCGCTGGCCGACCCCGCCCAGCGACACCCAGCCGTCGTCCTCGTCGAGCTGCGCGATCGCGCGGCGTAGCAGCGGCACCGCGGTGCTGGGGCTACGCGCGACCGAGGCAGGGCGCGAATCGGGGCGCTCCGGTTCGTCGACCGCGGGCGCCTCGGGGAGCAGGTTCTCGGTGTAGATGAAGCGCCGGCACGCCTGGCGGAACGCCTCGGGCGTCTTCTGCTCGCCGAAGCCGTAGACGTCGACGCCCTGCTCGCGGATGCGCGCGGCGAGCGCGGTGAAGTCGCTGTCCGACGAGACCAGGCAGAAGCCGTCGAAGCGGCCGGTGTGGAGCAGGTCCATCGCGTCGATCACCAGCGCGATGTCGGAGGCGTTCTTGCCCGTCGTGTAGGCGAAGCTCTGGTGCGCCTGGACCGCGTGGCGGGCGAGGATGTCCGACCAGCTCTTGAGCCGGGGGCTGGAGAAGTCGCCATATATGCGGCGCACGCTCGCTTCGCCGATCTGCGCGATCTCGGCGAACAGCCCTGCCGCGATCTTGGGCGAGGCGTTGTCCGCGTCGATCAGCACGGCGAGGCGCGGGGCGCGGGGTTCGGTCGGCATGATCAGGTCTTTCCCGTTACGCCCTGACCACCCGTTCGTCCTGAGCAGCCATTGAGCTTGTCGAAATGGCGTATCGAAGGATCGATCCGCCAGGCCAGCATCCTCGATACGGGCCTTCGGCTACGCCCAGTCCCTACTCAGGACGAACGGAGGAGGAAAGCCTATCGCCCACCCCTTGCGATCCAGCCGTCGATCTTGGTCTCGAGCACCGTCATCGGCAGCGCGCCGGTATCGAGCACCTGCGCGTGGAAGGCGCGCGGATCGAATTTGGCGCCTAGCGCCGCCTTGGCCTTGGCCTTTTCTTTGGCGATGGTCAGCTGGCCGACCTTGTAAGCGAGCGCCTGACCGGGGATCGCGATATAGCGCTCGACCTCGGCGGTGACGTCGGCCTTCCCCATCGCCGAGTTGGTGGTCATGTAATCGATCGCCTGCTGCCGCGTCCAACCCATCGCGTGGATGCCGCTGTCGACCACCAGCCGCATCGCGCGCAGCATCTCGTCGTTCAATCCGCCGAAGCGCTGATAGGGATCGGTTTCCATGCCGAGTTCGGGCCACAGCGATTCCGAATAGAGCGCCCAGCCCTCGACATAGGCGGTGTTGCCGCCGAAGCGCATGAAATTGGGCAGATCCTTGTTTTCCTGCGCGAGGCTGATCTGGAAATGATGGCCGGGGATCGCCTCGTGGAGGAACAGCGTCTCCTCGCCCCAGGTGAAGCGCGTCGGCAGGTCGTAGCCGTTATAATAGAAGACGCCGGGGCGCGAGCCGTCTGGCGTGCCCTGCATATATTCGCCCGCCGCCGAGCTCTTTTCCTTGTAGGCGGGGTCGGGCCGGATATCGAGCGGGGTCTTGGGGACCAGCGAGAATTGCTCGGGGATGCGCGTCTCGATCCGCGCCTCGATCGTGCGGTAGCGCTTCTCGAGCCAGTCGCGCGAGGGCGGCGCGAATTGCGGATCGGTGGTCATGTGCTGGAAGAAGGCGTGGAGATCGCCCTGGAAGCCGACCTTGGCCTTGACCGCCTCGATCTCCTTGGTGATCCGCGCGACCTCGTTCAAACCGAGTTGATGCACCGCTTGCGCGGACAGCGGCAGCGTGGTGTTCGCCTCGATCATATAGGCGTAATAGGCTTGGCCACCCGGCAACTGGCCGAGCCCGACGGTGTCGCGCGCCTTGGGCAGATAGTCGGTCTTGAGGAAGTCGCGCAGCCGCGTGTTGGCGGGCGCGATCTCGTCGCGGATCGCGGCGGCAAAGGCCGCTCGCAACCGCGCCTGGTCGGCCGCCGAAATCGTCGCCGGGAAGGCCTTGACCGGGCCGTAATAGGGCGAGCCTTCGATCCCGCCGGCGAGCTGCAGATCGAGCTGGTCGATGATGTTGCTGATGACGAGCTTGGGCTCGACGATGCCCTCGGCCATGCCGGCGCGGAAGCGGCCGATCACCTCGTCGACGAGATGCGGATATTGCGCGTGACGCTTGAGCGCGTCGTCATAATCCTTGACGCTTTTGAAAGGCGCCGCGCCCTGGCCCGAGGAAAGATCGGCATAATCGAGGTGCAGCCCGTAGAAATGCGTGATCGGCATGGCGTGGCTGAACTTCAGCACATCGGCGCGGTAGCCTTCGAGATCGAGATCGGTGCTGCGCTTGAACACGTCATAGGCGATCTGGTCGGTCGGGGTCAGCTGCGCGCGCGGGATCGCGGCGAGCATGTGCAGTGCATCCTCGTCGGCGGCCTTCTCGGCGGCATCGTGCGCGTCCGAGAAGGGATCGCCGAGCTGATCGGCGAAGCGCATGTCGCCGCGATACAGCGCCATCATCGGGTTGCGATGGAGCGCCGCCTCGTCGGTGTCCGCGAAGAGTTTCTTCAGCCGCGCGTCGGCATCGCCCGAGGGGACCGCCTGGACGGCGACGGGCAGCATCGCGGCGGCGAGCAGGCCGAGGCGGAGCGAACGGGCGAACGACATGAAAAACCTCCGCGATCGGGATGATCGCGGAGGCTTATCGACCGGACTACGGCCCGGCAAGCGCCGTCGGCCTAGAGGAAGAAGCCGCCATAGATGGTGATCACGCGGCCGGTGCGGACGTTGACCAGCGCGACGTCGTTTCCGTAGCGGACCCAGCGCGTATAGGGCGCCGCGGCCGGCAGGCGGTAGCGCACCGGGTCGACCCAATAGCGCTGGCCGTAGAACACCGGATCGAAGCGGTAGCCGACCGCGACGGGACGATAGCGCCAGTCGGCCCGCGGGCCGACATAGCCGCCGCCGCGATAGACGTCGGGATGCGCGCGGCGATAGTCGCGCCAATCCTCACGCGTCTCCTGGCGATCCTGGCGGATGTCGCGACGGTCGGCGCGGACGTCGCGCGGATCGCCGGCATAGCGGTCGTGCTGGAGGCGACGCGCATCCTGGCGGGTATCGCGCTGATCCTGGCGAACCTCGCCATAGGATTGCGCCATCGCAGCGGCAGGCAGCAGCGCCGCCGCGATGGCGGAGGCGAGAATAAGCTTACGCATGGTTTCGTCCTTTCCCTTGGTCCCTAGTCACGACTGCAAGCCGTGCTACAGCAAAGGCGTAGCCCTGTTCTCGTGAACCCGGCCGGAATGGGGCAGTTATTGTCGGTTCATCTGAGATTGGCAAAAAAATACCCGCCGCGATGATGTCGCGACGGGCATTTTGACCGAGATCAATAGAAGAAGTCTGGTATCTCGTCGGCGATATAGCCGTTATAGATGTTGACCAGCAGTGCGTCGTTATAATAGCGCACCCAGCGATAGGGGCCGTAGGCAGGGGGCAGGCGGTAATAGCCCGGATTGCCGATCCAGTAATCCTGCGAAAAGAATCCGGCCTCCAGCGCAGCGCCGATGCCGAAGCGCCGATAGCCCCAGCCATAGCCGCTCGGCGGACGATAGCGGCCGACGCGATAGGCGTCGCGATGGCTGTCGCGATAGTCCTGCCAGTCGTAGCGCCGATCCTGCCGCCAGCCGCGATTCCAGTCGTCGCCACCCCGGCCGCGATCATAACCACCGGGCCGGCCGCGATCATAACCACCATTGGGGCGATAGCCGCCGTCGCCGCCATGCGCATAGGGATGGTTTGCCCAGGCCTGTCGATTGCCCTGCTGATAGGCGTCGCGACCGTCCAGCGCACGGCCGTCGGGGCCGCGGCCATTCTGGTCGCGCCAGACCTGCACGCCGCCGTCGGGGCGGCCGGCGATGTGGCGACCCTGGTCGCCGCCGCCCTCGGGACGGCCGGGCTGCCGCCCGCGGTCGAATTCGCCACCCGGAGCGGGGCGGCCTTGTGGCGGTGCGCCCTGCGGCGCTCGCGCATAATTGCCGGCGGGCGGCGCCGGGCGTGTCTGCGGCTGGCCGCCGCCATTGCCGCGCTGTTCGCCGCCGCGCTGGCCGCCGCCACGATCGCCATCGCGGTGCCCGCCATCATCGTGATGCTGCGGATTGTCCTGCGCGAGCGCGGGCATCGCGGCGGTCGACGCCAGCAGCAGCGCCGCAGATATGATCAGTCGCATCCCACTCACCTCTTGTCGTCGTCGGCGCGTGATGCACCTGACGATTGCGATGATGCAAGAAGAGGGCTGACGAGGCGCTGAACCTATTCGTCAGCAACGCGACAGCTTTGGCGGCCGGATCAGCCGCCGCGCCCGGTGATCGCCTTGGCCGCCTCGAGCAATTCTACCGGCAGCATCGTGACGATCGTGCTGTTGTGCTCCGCGCCGATCTCGGAGAGCGTCTGCAGCCGGCGCAACTCGAGCGCGCCGGGGCTGGTCGCGATCGTGCGCGCCGCGTCCGCCAGCTTTTGCGCGGCCTCCTGCTCGCCCTCGGCCTTGATGATTCGCGCGCGTTTCTCGCGGATCGCCTCGGCCTCGCGGCCGATCGCGCGCTGCATATTCTCGGGGATGTCGAGATCCTTGATCTCGACCGCGTCGATCGCGACGCCCCATTGCTCGACCGCGCGCGTCAGCATCCCCATCAGCCGCTGGTTGATCGCGGTGCGGTCTTTGAGCAACTGGTCGAGATCGGACTGGCCGATCGAATCGCGCAACCCCGTCTCGGCGGCCTGCAGCACCGCGCGCTGCCATTGTTCGACGACGGTCAGCACGCGCACCGGGTTGGTCGCGCGGAACCACAGCACCGCGTTGACGCGCACCGCGACGCCGTCGCGCGTCACCGTCTCCTGCGTCTCGAGCGCGATCGTGACCGTGCGCGTGTCGACCCGGACCGCGCGATCGATGAACGGGATCAGCCAATACCAGCCCGGCCCCTTGGGTTCGGTGACGCGGCCCAGTCGGAAGACCACGGCGCGCTCATATTCCTGGTTGATTCCGAATGTTTTCAGCGCGGCGACGAGCAGGAAGATCAGCGGGACGACGAGAAAACCCAGCATGGCCATGGCGACGAGACCTTCGATGATGCGGCGGAGGACCGCAAACCGAGACTAGGCCGAATTTGTGATGTGAGGAATAGAACGCACCGCGACACACGTCGCGCTCCTGCCTGCGCAGGAGCCTGGCGGTACGCCCATATGGATATCCGCTCTAGGAGCACCGCCCAAATCCCGATAGCAGGGCGAATGCCGTCCACCGAAACCCCCGCCATTCCCCCCGCCCTGTTCCTGTTCTCGCTCTTCTACGGCGGGATGGTGTGCATCGCGGGCGTGCTCGGCAACAAGCTGATCGCGCTGGGGCCGCTTACCGTCGAGGGCGGGATCTTCGCCTTCCTGCTGCTCGTCATCACCTCGTCGGCGGTCGCCGAACTCTACGGGCAGCGGATCGCGACGCGGCTGGTGCGCTTCGGCTTCGTGCCGCTGCTCGGCTCGGTGCTGCTGATCCAGCTGCTGCTGCGGATTCCCGCCGCGCCCGCGATGACCGCCGATCCGGCCTCCGCGGCGCGGCTCGCCGCCTATGCGCTGATCCTGAGCCAGGGCGCGCGGATGATGCTCGCGGGTTTCGTCTCCTACGGAATCTCGCAGTCGCTCAACGTGACGATCTTCTCATGGCTCAAGGGCCGCGAAGGGGCGCCGCTACTGTGGCTTCGCGCGGGGGTCGCCAGCATCGCCAGCCAGATCGTCGACACTTTGCTGTTCGTCACCATCTCCTTCTACGGCGTCTTCCCGATCGCCGGGATCATGATCGGGCAGATGATCGCCAAGGTGGTGCTGTCCGCGGTGCTCGTGCCGCCGCTCATCTACATGATGGTAGCGTTCGGACGACGGCTGGACCGCGCGCCGCGCTGACATTTTCCGGGGTTCCGGTCGCTCTCCCCGCCCGCTATGGCGCCCGGCATGACGTCGCTCCCCGATCTCCTCCCCGAACCCGCGATGCTCGCCAAGGCCGAGACGCTGACCGAGGCGCTGCCCTATCTGCAGCGCTATGCCGGCGCGACCTTCGTGATCAAATATGGCGGGCATGCGATGGGCGATCCCGAGCTCGCAAAGAGCTTCGCCTCGGATATCGTGCTGCTCAAGATGGTCGGCATCAACCCGGTGGTGGTGCACGGCGGCGGGCCGCAGATCGGGCAGATGCTCAAGCGGCTCGGCGTCGAATCACGCTTCGTCGACGGCCTGCGCGTCACCGATGCGGAGACCGCTCACATCGCCGAAATGGTGCTGGCAGGCTCGATCAACAAGGAGATCGTCGGCTGGATCGGCCAGGCGGGCGGCCGCGCGGTAGGTCTGTCGGGCAAGGACGCGCGAATGGTGATCGCCGAGAAGGTGTCCCGTGCCGAGCCCGACAAGCATCGGGGAATCGAACGGCATGTCGATCTGGGCTTCGTCGGCGAACCCAAGCATGTCGATCGTACCATTCTCGACCAGCTCTCTGCCTCGGGCGTGATCCCGGTCGTCGCACCGATCGCGATCGGGATGGATGGCGACACCTACAATATCAACGCCGACACGATGGCCGGCGCGATCGCCGCCGCGCTCGGTGCGGCGCGGCTTTTCCTGCTTACCGACGTCGCCGGCGTTCTCGACAAGAGCAGGAATCTGCTGTCCGATCTCGTCCCCGCCGATGTCGAGCGACTGAAGGCGGACGGCACGATCTCGGGGGGCATGATCCCCAAGATGGAAACCTGCGTCACCGCGATCGAGGGCGGCGTCGATGCCGCGGTGATCCTCGACGGGCGGATCCGCCACGCCTTGCTGCTCGAGATCTTCACCCGCCAGGGCGCCGGCACGCTGGTGCGCGCGGCGCCCGTGCCGGACTGATGGCAAGCGGCGCCGCGCTCCGCTAGGATGCGCGCGAACCGAAAGGGATACGGATGTATTCGATCTACGAGATTTTGCAGCTGCTGCTGACCGTGCTGTTCTGGATCATCATGATCCAGGTCATCCTGTCATGGCTGTTCGCGTTCAACGTCATCAACCACCACAATGAGTTCATCCGCCAGCTCGTCCGCGGGCTCGATACGATCACCGAGCCGATCTATCGGCCGATCCGGCGCATCCTGCCCGATTTCGGCGGGATCGATTTCTCGCCGATGGTCGTGCTGCTGATCATCGGCGTGCTCCAGAAGATTCTGCTCCCCAACATCTTCATGTCGCTGGTCGGCGCGGGCGCGGCGTGAGCGCACGCGTCATCGACGGCAAGGCGTTCGCGCTGGCGCTGCGCGAGCGCGTCGCGGCCGCGGTCCCCGCCTTCCGCGCGGCCACCGGCCGCGTGCCCGGGCTGAGCGTTGTCATCGTCGGCGAGGATGCCGCGAGCCAGGTCTATGTCCGCTCGAAGGGCAAGGCGACCGAGGCAGCCGGGATGGCGAGCGTGACCCATCGCCTGCCCGCCGACACGACGCAGGCGGAGCTGCTCGCGCTGGTCGCCGCGCTCAACGCCGACGAGGCGGTCGACGGCATCCTCGTCCAGCTACCGCTGCCCCGGCATATCGACGAGAGCGCGGTGATCGCCGCGATCGATCCCGACAAGGATGTCGACGGCTTCCATGTGGTCAACGCCGGGCGGCTGGCGGCGGGCCTGCCCGGGCTGGTGCCCTGCACCCCGCTCGGCTGCGTCATGCTGCTCGAGGATGTGCTCGGCGACCTCGCCGGGCTCGACGCGGTGGTGATCGGGCGTTCGAACATCGTCGGCAAGCCGATGGCGCAATTGCTCACCGCGAGGAGCTGCACGGTCACGCTCGCGCACAGCCGCACGCGCGATCTGCCCGCGGTGTGCCGCCGCGCGGACATCCTGGTCGCGGCCGTCGGCCGACCGGAAATGGTCAAGGCCGACTGGGTCAAGCCCGGCGCGACGGTAATCGACGTCGGGATCAACCGCATCGACGATGGCGCCGGCGGCACCAAACTGGTCGGTGACGTCGATTTCGCCGGCCTCTCCGAAGTGGCGGGCGCGATTACGCCGGTGCCGGGCGGGGTGGGGCCGATGACGATCGCCGTCCTGCTCCGCAACACGCTCGTCGCCGCGCATCTGCGCGCGGGGCTCGCGCCGCCAGCGGGGCTATGATCCTCCTCGCGCTCCTGCTCGCCGCCCCGAGCGTGGCCGATGCGGAGCGCGGCTTCGCGGCCCAGGCGGCGCGCGACGGCCAATGGGCAGCGTTCCGCGCCTATGCCGCGCCCGATGCGATCCTCTACACGCCGCGCAAGACGCTCGCCGCCCCCGCGCTCGCGCACGGCGCTGAGACCGCCGCGCGGCTCGACTGGCGGCCGCAGAGGACGCTGACCTCGTGCGACGGGACGCTCGCTTTCTCGACCGGGCCCTGGGCGCGCAGCGATGGCAAGACGGGCGTGTTCGATACGATCTGGCGGCGCGACGCGAGCGGCTGGAGATGGATTTACGACGGTGGCCATGACGGCGATGCCGCACCGACCGGGCCGCTCGAGCAGGATCAGGCGGCATGTCCCGGGCCGCTCGGATCGGTCGGCGCGATCGCCGAAGCGCTTCCTGATACGCCGATCCGGATCGCGGCGCTGACCGGCGGCGCGCTCGCCAATCTGGTCGCCGCATCGGATGGCGCGATGCCGGTGGCTTTGCGGCTGGGCGGCGTCGATGCCGAGGGCATGTCCGCCGATCGTACGCTGCGTTGGCGGATCAACGCGGTGCTCGGCGCGAAGGCCGGCGCGCACCTGCTGAGGGTCTGGTCGTGGGACGGGCGACGCTACCGGCTCGCGGTGCTCGATGTGACG
This sequence comes from uncultured Sphingomonadaceae bacterium, assembly GCA_903871605.1. Taxonomy (GTDB): domain Bacteria; phylum Pseudomonadota; class Alphaproteobacteria; order Sphingomonadales; family Sphingomonadaceae; genus Solisphingomonas. The sequence continues at coordinate 30,723 of CAIQHF010000005.1, read as the reverse complement.
GGGACGGGGGCATGATCGCGCTTTTCCTCTCGGCGTTCGTCACCTTCTTCGTGGTGATCGATCCGCCCGGCTGCGCGCCGATCTTCGCGGGGCTGACCGCGGGCACCGACACGCCGCACCGCACCGCGATGGCGATCCGCTCGACGCTGGTCGCCGCCGCGATCCTGCTCGCTTTCGCGCTGCTCGGCGAACCGCTGCTGCGCACGCTCGGGATCAGCCTCGACGCCTTCCGCATCGCGGGCGGGATCATGCTGTTCCTGATCGCGCTCGAAATGGTGTTCGAGAAGCGCACCCAGCGCCGCGAACACCGCGCCAATGAGGTGGCCAGCCACCCCGAAGACTATGACGACATCTCGATCTTCCCGATGGCGATGCCGATGATCGCGGGGCCGGGCTCGATCGCGTCGGCGATGCTGATGATGCAGCGCAGCCATGGGCTCGCCGCGCACGCGGTCGTCCTCGCCGCGCTCGCGGCGAACCTGGCGATCATGATGGGATCGCTGCTCGCCGCAGGGCCGTTGATGCGTATTCTCGGCTTCAAGGTCGAGGCGGTGATCACGCGGCTGCTCGGCGTGCTGCTCGCCGCGCTCGCCGCCCAGTTCGTGATCGACGGGCTCAAGGCTTCGTTCACCTAGTCGCTTGCCGGCGAACGCCGGAGCCACGCCTCAACGCTCCGCGCCGCGTGCCGGCTACCCCACCACTTTCCACAATTGGTACGGCGAATCCTTGGGCAGCGGTTGCGCGACCAGCCATGCCGGCGTGTAGCCGCTCTCGAGCTTGGCATAGAAACCCGCGGGCGCCTCGGACTGGTAGATCGTCGCCTCGGACATGTGCGGGCAGACCAGCAGATATTGCGCGTGGTGCGCGTCGATGATCGCATGCGCCTGGTCGGGCGTGCCGCGGAAGGCGTGCTCGATGTCGAGGATCGCCTGCGCGTTGCGGTGATAGGGCCCGCCCACCGCGCTGTGGTGCGTGAGCGTGATCAACCGCGGTCCGGAATCGATGAAGGTGAAGAAGGTCGCCGCCGGCAAACGCGCGATCGGCGCGAGCGCGGGGATGGTTGGGCACAAACGGTTGGCGCGCTTGGTGAGATCGGGCTTGGGCTTGCCCTTCGCTGTCTTGGGCGGCTGCGGCAGCCCCTGCCTGCCCGTTGCGATCGCCCAGACATTGGCGAGCTTGAGATCGGCATAGCGCTGCGGCACGCGGTCGAGCGCGAGCGAGGCGAGCAGTCCCGAGGCGATCAGGAACGCCGCGACCGGTCCGATCACGCGCGCCAGCATCGAGTCGCTGTCGCGCAGCCGCGTGAAGCCCCAGCGCGCGACATAGGTGGCGCCGGGCACGGCAAGCATCTGCGCGCTCGGGCCGGTGCGGATCTGCCAGAGCATCAACCCCGTCGCGAGCGTCGCGAACAGCGTGACGGGCAACCAGTCGGCCCCCGCGCGCGTGCCGCGGCGGCGCCACACCGCGACGATGCTGCCGATCGTGCCCGCGATCGGCAGCGCCGCCATCGGTATGATCGTCGAAAGCGGGTGGAGATAGACCGGCCGCGCCTCGCTGACATGGCTCAGCCACAGCCTGTCCGCCTCGGGCGGAATGCCTTCGAGCCGGTGGCCGAAGCATTGCGGGAACAGCCCGACATAGAGCCCGCCCGCGATCGCGCCCGCGCCGATCACCAGCGCGAGGCGCATCCAGCGGCTCTCGGCCGGCGCGAACGATATCGCCGCGAGCAGCAGCGCGGCACCGCCCACCGTCGTCAGCCACACCGGCGACAGCGCGTCGCAGACCGCATGCCAATTGTCGTTGGAGGCGAAGACGAGGAAGCTGAGCCCGGTCGCGACCGCCATCGTCGCGCCGTAGGTGCGCATACGCATCGTCTCGGCGCGGTCCCATGCCCAATGCAGCGCCACCGCCGCGCCGGCGAAGGCGACATAGGGCAGCATCTCGAGCCCGATCGCGAGCGACAGCGCCGAGGAGATCGCGATCATCACGCCCGATCGGCGCATATGCGGTTCGGTCAGCCCCGCGATCGTCATCATCAGAAAGGCGAGCTGCCAGCCATGATGATCGATCCTGAGCGGCGACCACATCGACAGCGCGTCGCCGCCGCACAGCAGGATCGCGAGCGCGAGCGGATAGCTCTTCGCCGAGACCAGCCGGCGCACCACCATCGCCATCATCCAGAAGGCGAGCAGCATCGGCAGCACCGGCGCGATCGCGCAGGCCCAGCGATAGCCGAGTTGCGTGCCGAGCACGGGTTTGAGGATCAGGATCAGCGCGGCGAGCGGCAGATCGACCAGCCGCGACCAGTGGATGCTGAACCCGATCGGCGGATTGAGCCGATGCTGGCGCAGATCGTACCAGCCCTGCCCGCCCAGCCAGTCGCGCACCTGGTCGAAGCGCATATTGTCGTCGGTATCGCTCAGCGAGAACCAGTGGATCGCGTGCCACATCTGGACGATCAGCGTGATCGCCGCCGCGGCCCAGACCAGCGTGGTGATAAGTCGCCAGCGCGTATCGACGAAACGCCCGACCTTCGCCTCGAAGCCGTGGGTATCGGATGGGGCGGGAAGCTCGGTCATGCGCTGGTTACGGTCCGATAGCATTTGAGGTTTAGCGTGTCCCGCTCTAGTCGCTGCGGTACGTGGGGCAAGGGTCGGTCGAGTGCGTGACGGATTGGTAAGGCTATGGGACGGGCTGGCGGACGAGCATCGTGCGCTGGCGACGCAATTGCTTCGCTACGGCGTCGTCGGCGTCGGGATCACCACGTTCCAGACGCTGCTGTACAATCTGCTGCTCGGCGCCGGCCACCAGCGCCCGCAGATCGCCAACATCCTTGCGAGCGCCGCAGCGATGGTGGTCGGCTATACGATCCACAGCCGCTTCACCTTCGAGGCGAAGGGCGATGCGCATGATTTCAAGCGCACCGTCAGCCGCTTCCTCGCGGTCAATCTGATCGGGGTTGCGGTCAACGGCGTCTGGGTCTGGCTGATCGAAAAGCAATTCGGCCTGTCGGCGCATTGGGCGTCGGTTCCCTTTTTCTTCGCCACGCCAGCGCTGCTGTTCGTGCTCAACCGCAAGTGGGTTTTCGATTGAACGCGAACACGGCTATGGTGACGCCATGATGGAGGGGGTTCCACTGATCACCGTCCTCGCGCCTGTGAAGGACGAGGAGGAAGCGATCGCGCTGTTCGTCGGCCGCGTGCGCGCGGTGCTCGATGCGCTGGGCGAGGCGCAGGGCTGGGAAATATTGTTCATCGACGACGGCAGCCGCGACGCGACGCTGGCCGCGATCATGGCCGAGCATCGCACCGATGCGCGCATCCGCTGCATCTCGCTGTCGCGCAACTTCGGCAAGGAGGCGGCGCTGTCGGCGGGGCTCGATCACGCCACCGGGCAGGTCGTGATCCCGCTCGACGTCGACCTGCAGGATCCGCCGGAGGTGATCGGCACGATGCTCGCGCGCTGGCGCGAGGGCTTCGACGTCGTCTATGGTGTGCGTCGCAACCGGGCCAGCGACAGCCTGCCCAAGCGGCTCACCGCGGACCTCTACTACCGCGCGCACAATTATCTCTCGGCCGACAAGATTCCCGAACATGCCGGCGATTTTCGTCTGCTCGATCGCAAGGTAGTCGACGTCATCCGGCTGATGCCCGAGCGCAACCGCTTCATGAAGGGGCTGTTCGCCTGGGCCGGCTTCCGCCAGGCGGCGGTCGAATATGATCGCGTCCAGCGCGACGTCGGCACCACCAAGTTCAATTACTGGAAGCTGTGGACGCTTGCGCTCGACGGGATCACCTCGGGCTCGACGCTGCCGCTGCGCGTGTGGAGCTATCTCGGCGGCGTGGTCGCGGTGGGCGCGCTGATCTATGCGATTTATGTCGTGATCCGCACGTTCATCCACGGCGGCGACGTGCCGGGCTATCCCTCGCTGATGGTCGCGACACTGTTCCTCGGCGGCGTGCAGCTGCTCTCGCTGGGGGTACTCGGCGAATATGTCGGGCGGATCCTCGTCGAGACCAAGCACCGGCCGATCTACGTCGTGCGCGAGACGATCGGCGCCGCGCTGCAGCCGGTGGTCGGTTGATGGGCGGATATTGATGGATCGCGCTATCTACGATCGCATGGCGGAGATCGACGCCGAGCATTGGTGGTTCTCCGCGCGCCGCCGCATCGTCGCGTCGTTGATCAGGCGGCAGGTGCCGCTCAAGCCGGATGCGAACATCCTCGAGGTCGGCGCGGGCACCGGCTCCAACCTGGCGATGCTGCAAGGCTTCGGCTGGGTCGACGCGATCGAGCCCGACGAGGCGGCGCGCGCGCTCGCCAGCCGGCGTGGCGGCATCGCGGTTGGTGGCGGGCTGCTTCCCGATCAGGTCGAGCTGGCCGATGGCCGCTACGATTTGATCGTGCTGCTCGACGTGCTCGAGCATATCGGGGATGATCGCGGCTCGCTGCAACTGCTCCGGCGCAAGCTCGCGCCCGGCGGGCGGCTGGTCCTGACCGTGCCCGCGGCGCCCTGGCTGTGGAGTGCGCACGACGTCAAGCATCACCACAAGCGGCGCTACACCAGGCAAGCGCTGCACGACGCGCTGTTCGACGGCGGCTTCCACATCCGCCATATCAGCCACTTCAACACTTTGCTGTATCCGGTGGTCGCGGCGGCGCGGATCATCGGCAAGCTCACCGGACGCCAAGGCGACGACGATGCGATGCCGCCGGTCGGGTTCAACGCGTTGCTCGAGCATGTCTTCGCCGCCGAACGCTATTGGGTGACGTGGGCCTCGCTGCCTTTCGGCGTCTCGCTGCTCGCGGTCGCCGAACCCGCCGCGGGGTGATGCACGATCCGGTATAGAATGCCGAAGCGGTTGCCCGTCCAGATCGGCACGAGATCGGGATCGACCGGCCAGCGGTCGCGCGGCATGTCGATCATCCAGACATAGTCGAACGCCTCGCGCGGGAAATATTCGAGCGCGAGCTCGAGGATCGGCTCGTTGCGCGCGCGACAATCGGGGCGGCGCACGATCTGCGACGGATCGTGGCTGAAATAGCGGCCCGCGGCGGGATAGGCGATGCGCAGCAGCTGCGCGCCTGGCGCCACCCACTGGTCGTTGACGAACGAACGCCGCCTGACGGTCGCCATCGAGCTCAGATGCTCCATCCGCGAGGTGTACCAGACGCTCCGGCACGGGATGTTGGCGAGCGCCATGACCGTGCTCCCCATCGGGACATGGTCGAGCGCCTTGAGCTGGACGTCGTAATTGCGTTCGAACTTGAGGAAGGCGAGCGTCGAGACGGCCACCCGGCCTGCGAAGAACAGGATGGCGGCGGTGGCGATCGCGGTCGCGATCCGGCGGTTGGCGATCGGGCGAAGCGCGAGGATCGCGATCGCGAGCATATAGGGCACCAGCCGCATGTCGGCATAGGCCGAGCCCAGCAGCACGCGCGGCAACGCGACGAACACGACGATCAGCAGGACGGCACAGACGCCCAACGTCGGCTCGTACCGCCGCCATGGCTTCCACAGCAGCCCCGACAGCGCGACCGCATAGAGCAGCGCCGCGCCGGCCAGATCCCACGCCTCGACGCGTTCGCGCAGCACCGATCTCAGCCACAGCCATTTGAAATACCAGTGGAACCAGTCGAAGGTGCCGTGCGGCGCCTGGCCGCCTCGCCCGGGCCATGGCACGAGGAGCAGGGCGGGCGGCGCGAGCGGTAGGCAGGCGAGGATCGCCTCCCAGCCGGATCGCACCCAGCCCGTTCCGGCCTTGCGCGCACGCACCACCTCGGCGATGAAACAGAGGATGCCGAGCACGCCCCAGGCGAAGCTGTGCGCGACCCACAGGCCGAGCCCGAGCACCAGGAAGACCCATGCCCGCCAGCGCAGCCATCCGGTCCGCGCCATTCTGAGCCAGACCGCGAACAGCAGCAGCATCAGCGCCATGGCGAGCGCGAAGTTGATGAAGCCGAACTGGAACGGGTAGCCATAGGCGAGCGGCATCGCGAACAGCGCCGTGGCCGGCACGCGGCCGTGGATCTCGCGCGACACCAGCAGCAGGCCGGCGACGGTGAGCGCTGGGATCGTCAGCACGATCAGCTTGACCGCAAATTCCAGCCCGACGATCGGCCCGAGCAGCTCGACGAGAAGGTCGCAGCCGAGATTGCCGATCAACGCCCAGTGGAAACTGTAATAATGGTGCAGCCAGGGCGACTGGCCGATCTCGAGCTGGACGCGATACCGCCCCATATGCCCCATCAGGTCGGTCAGCGGCGGGATTGGCGGGAGCAGCAGCGGCACCATCGCCAGCAGGATCATCGCAACCGCGAAGAGGCGTGTCTCCCACCATTCGGGCGGGCGCGATTGCGGCGGCGTTTCTATCATGCGGCTTGGCGATAAGCCGTCGCGGGGCTTTCGGGCAAGCGGGCTTTGCGGGGCGCCTAGCGGGTGATGGCGAACACGCGGCCTCCGCGCAGTCCGGCGACCGCGACGGGGCGCAGCCAATGCGGCGGCGCGCCACGTCCGAGCGCGGCGGCGAGCCCGCCGGGCGCCGCGCGCGCCAGCTTGGCGAGATCCGAATCGGCGACGCAGAAAAACAGGAAGGCGGGCTGGCGTGTGCGGATCAGCGCGCGTGCCGTCGCCGGATCCGCGGTGAAGATCGCCAGCACGTCATGCAGCGCGAGCGGATCGCGCTGATAGGGGCCGGCGACCGCACGGTGACGCGTGCTGCCGATCAGCGCGGGTGCCGCATCGAGCGGGGTCAGGATCAGGCTCGGCGGCAGTCGGTCGAGCGCGGCGAGATTGGCTGGCGCCATGCATGCGGCGATGTTGGCGGCCGCCTCGGGCCGCCCGGTATCGTGCGGCGGCGCCTGCGTGGCGAAGGCAGCGTTTGCCAGCTCGAGGCCGATCATGTCCGCGCTTGGCGGCAGCGCCACCAGGGCCGCCGCGGCGATCGCCACGACCCGGACCGCCGCGCTGCGCGAATTGCGCGCGCCATCGATCGTCGCCGCGACGATCGCGAGCGCGCCGGGGACCGCCAGCGTGTTGGACACGGTCGACGCGCGCGACAGCATCACGCCGATGAGCGTCGCCGCGGTGAGCAGGACGATCAAATCGAGCCACCCGCCGCGCGCCGCGACCGGCGCGCGGCGCCAGCCGATGACCGCGCCGGCGATCCCGATCAGCGGATAGATGATCGTGATCGCGCCCATGTCGGGCGATTGCTTCCACAATGGGAGGCCTTCGGCGATCGTCAGATACCAGAGCCGGTAGGCAAGCGGATCGAGCGCGCCGAACGGTCCCGCCATGCATTGCGGCGCGCCCAGCCGATACGCGGCCGCGCCGGCCAGCGCGCAGACGCCCAGCATCGCGGCCCGGATCGGCCAGCGCGCGGGGCTGAGCTGGATCGCGATCGCCGTCCCGGCCGCGGCAAGCGCGAACACGACGAGATGGATCGGCGATACCGCGTCGCAAAAGGTGCGATCGAACAGCGCGCCGCCATGTGCGACGAGAAACAGCAGCAGTCCACCACCCGCGACGGCGCCGAGATAGGCCGGTAGACGTCGGTCATGCGCGGGCGCGGCGATCCAGCGCAGCCCCAGCCAGGCGCCGCATGCCGCAGTGAACACCATCCCCTCGAGCGAGATCTGCATCCACAGCGCCGCGCACAGCCCTGCGATCACCGCGCGTCGCTGCGAGGCATTGCCGATCAGCGCCAGCGCGATGGCGACAGCGCAGACGATTTGCCAGCCATGATGATCGATCCGCATCGGGCGGGCGGCGATGACGAGAAGCGGGTCGATCATGCACCACGCCATCGCGGCTAGCCCCGCCGCGGGGCCGAGCAGCCGCCGTGCGATCGCGGCGGTCAGCAGGCCGGCAATGCCGAGCGTGACGAGCGGGACCAGCACGCAGGCGGCGGTTTCGGCGTCGATCGCGCCGAGCAGCGGACGCAGCAGCAGGATCACCGCGGCAATCGGCACATCGACCAGCCGCGACCAGTGCATCGGCAGGCCGGAAGCGGGGCCGAAGCGATATTGGGTGACGTCGAACCAGCTCTGGCCCGCCATCCAGTCGCGGACCTCCTGCATGCGCATGTCGTCGTCGGGATCGTAGAACATCCGCGCCGCGATCGCGTCGTGGAAGAAGGCGATCAGCAGCGCCGAGCCGATCAGCCAGATCAGCAGCATGATCAGCCCCTGACCTGCTCGCACGCGGCGCGGCATCTTTGCAGGCACGGCGGGGCTCGGCACGACGGGCGCGGTCACGCCACCTTGAGGCGGCGCGGCACGGCGCGAACCGAGCCGAGCGCGGCGCGCGCGTCGTCGTCGAGAGCAGGCGCCGTCAACAGCGACGTTCCTTCGCTGCCCGCCTCATGATATTCGGCATCCTCGTTGACCGCCCAGACATCGTACTGCCGGCCGCCCGCCAGGATGTTGCGGACGGTGAGCATCGCGGTCATCATCGCATGGTCCTGGTTGTTGTAGCGATGCATGCCGTTGCGCCCGACGAGGTGCAGCGTGGGATAGGCCGCCTCCAGCTCGCTGCGCATTGCGAGCACATGATCGGCATAGGCGTCGTCATAGACCGGATAGGCCTTCTCCTGCCGCACCACGACGCCGCCTTCGACGGTATCGGGATCGCACAGCCCGAGAATGCCCATTTCCCGTGTCGCCAGCGCGACGAGATCGGCATCGCTGCTCGTCCACAAGCCGTCGCCCTCGAAGCAGAAATATTCGAGCCCAACGCAGGCGAGGTCGGGATCGGGCACCATCTCGGGCGACCAGGAGCGGAAATTCTGGATGCGGCCGACCTTCACCTTCGAATCATGGATGTAGATCCAGTTGTCGGGGAACAGATCGGGCGAGCGGATCATCAGCGCGACGGTCAGGAAGTCGCGATATTTGAGATCGAGCGCGTCGGGGAGCGAGGCGGGCAGGGGATGGATGCGGCCGGCGAGTTCGCGCATCGGCGCCGACGAGATGACGTGATCGGCGTGGATCACGCACTCCCCCCCCGGGCCGGCGGTGGCAACGCGCCAGCCGTCCGAATCCTGGCTGAGCTGCTTGAGCGCGTGGCCCATCAGCACCTGGTTGCCGCCGGCGACGACATGGTCGCGCGCTGCATCCCACATCATGCCCGGCCCCTGCCGCGGATAGCGGAAGCTTTCGAGCAGCGTCTTGGTCGCCATGCCGTCATTGGGCTTGCGGTTGAGCCCGAGCGAGCGCTTCAGCCCGTCGAGCACCGCGCCGCCCAGGCTCAGCCCCTTGATCCGCTGCGCCGCCCAGTCCGCCGAGATCTCGTCGCAGGCCATCCCCCACACCTTCTCGGTATAGGTCTTGAAGAAGATGCCGAACAGCTTGGCGCCGAACTGGTTGATCGTCCAATCCTGGAACGACCGCGTGTCCTTCTTGGGGAACAGCTTCCAGCGCGCATAGCTCGCCATGCACAGCGTCGAGCGCCACACGCCGAGGTTGAACAGCGCCTCGAACGCGCGCAGCGGATAGGAGTAGAATTTGCCTTCGTAATAGATGCGGCTCATCCGCGGGCGTTCGATGAAGTCGTCGGGCAGGATCTCGTTCCACAGATCCACCACCTCGCGCGATTTGGAGAAGAAGCGGTGCCCGCCGATATCGAAGCGGAATCCCTGATGCTCGACCGTGCGGCTGATTCCGCCGACATAGACCGGATCCTTCTCGATCACCGTCACCCGCTTGCCGGCCTTGGTGAGCAGATAGGCGGCGGTGAGGCCTGCGGGGCCGGCACCGATGATGGCGACGTCCGCGCGATCGGCTCGATGATTCACTTGGCGCTTCCCCGACTGGTCCTAGCGACAGGCAATGCGGTCGGGAGAGATAATTTAGGGTTAACGACTTATGGCGATTCCCGACTTGGGCTAGGCGGGGGCGACAGACGACGAGGGCGACTATGACGGAGCGATCGGAAACCGCACGGGCGCCGTCATGGCAGAGGCTTGCGCCGTTGGTGCTGGCGGCGCTCGCAGTCGTCTGCGCGATCGCGATCCGCGGCCGGACGATCGCTGAGCCGCCGCTGTGGCTCGACGAGGCCTATAGCGCATTCGCCGCGGATCATGGCTTTGGTTTCCTGTGGCACGTCGTGCCGCGCTACGAGACGCACCCGCCGCTCTACTACACGATCCTGCACCTGTGGAGCGGCGTATTCGGGCGTTCGCTGTTCGCGCGCCGCGCGCTCGGGCTGCTGTGCGGATTGGCGTCGGTCGCGATGCTCGGGCTCGCCGCCGATCGTCTTGGTCGGCTGACCGGGCGCGATCCCGTCGCGCGGCGCTGGCTGGCCGCGATCGCGCTGACGCTCGCGGCGTTCCAGCCGCTGATGGTCGACATGACCGCGCAGGTCCGCCCCTATCCGGTGATGACGCTGGGCTATGCGATCGGCCTCTATGCGCTGCTGCGGCTCGCCGAGGACGGCGCCGCGCTCCGCCCGCCGGAGCGGCGCTGGATCGCGCTGTTCTTCGCAGCCCAGGCGCTGGTGCTGTGGCTGCACAGCCTGGGGCCGCTGTTCGGCCTCTCGACCTTCATCGCGCTGCTCGTCGTCGTGCCGCGCCGGGTCCTGAGCCGCACGGACTGGGCGTGGCTCGTCGGCGGGCAGGTGGCGGCGGGGCTGGTCTATCTCCCGGCACTGGCGATCCTCGCCAGCCAGGCGCCGACCTGGGTGAAATCGACCTGGCTGACCTTCGAGCCCGCCGGCGTGCCCGACGGCATCTCTTATATCTATCTCAATTGGAACCGCTGGTCGCGGCTGATCGGGCTCGCGGTCGCGGTCGCGGGCGTCGTGATGCTGGCGCGGCGGCGCGGCGGCGGGCGGATCGCGGGGGGCCTGCTGGTGCTCGCCCTGCTGCCGGTCGCGCTGTCGATCCTGCTGTCGGCGACGGTGAGCCCCGTCTTTCTGACGCGCACGCTCAGCGCCGCGACGGTGCCCGCGCTGCTGGTCGTGGGCTATGGGCTGGTCTGGCCGGGGCGGTGGCAATCGCTGGCGCTGCCGGTCCTGGCCGTGCTGATCGCGCCGATGATCTCGGTCGACCGGCTTCACGCGGGCAAGCCGCTGCAGAATTGGTATGGCGCGATCGCGTGGCTGGGGCCGCGGGTCGCGCCGGGGGATGCGGTCTGGGCCTATCCCAATGAGGGCGCGCTGCCGCTCGCCTATGCGCTGCGCGACGAGAATCGGCGGTTGCCGCTGCTTTCGGTCCCGGCGCCGGTTCCCGCCTTCGGATCCGGCGGCTTCTATCCGTCGGGCAGCCGCGGCGTCGTCTCGCTCTATCCCGCGCAGATCGAGCGGCTGATGACGACGCGCTACGCCAAGCTGCCCCCGACGATCTGGCTGGTCCGGGTGGTGCCGGGCCTTTACGATCCCGACGATGCGATGCCCGACGCGCTCGCGCGCGATCGCGTGGTGGTCGGCGAATTCCAGGCCGGCGACATCGACATCATCGGTCTGCGCCGCCGCGACCTAGCGCGCGTCGCGGCGACCCAAAAGACGCAGCCTTAGCGCATTGAGCTTGATGAAACCGGCGGCATCGCGCTGATCGTAGGCACCGGCATCGTCCTCGAAGGTGACGACCTTCTCCGAATAGAGGCTATCGGGCGACTTGCGGCCCACGACCGCGACCGAGCCCTTGTAAAGCTTGAGCCGCACCGTGCCGTTGACGCGCGCCTGGCTGTGATCGATCGCGGCCTGGAGCATCTCGCGCTCGGGCGAGAACCAGAAGCCGTTGTAGATCAGCTCGGCATAGCGCACCGCCAGCTCGTCCTTTAGGTGCGCGGCGCCGCGATCGAGCGTGATCTGCTCGATGCCGCGGTGTGCCGCGTGATAGATCGTCCCGCCCGGCGTCTCGTACATGCCGCGCGACTTCATGCCGACGAAGCGATTCTCGACCAGGTCGAGCCGGCCGATCCCGTGCGTGCGGCCGAGACCGTTGAGAGCCTCGAGCAACGTCGCCGGCGACATCGCCTCGCCGTTGAGCGCGACGCCGTCGCCCTTCTCGAAATCGATCGTGATATATTCGGGCGTGTTCGGCGCGTCCTCGGGATTGGCGGTGCGCGAATAGACGTAATCCGGGACCTCCTGCCACGGATCCTCGAGCACCTTCCCCTCCGACGAGGTGTGCAGCATGTTGGCGTCGGTCGAGAAGGGCGATTCGCCGCGCTTGTCCTTCGCCACCTGGATCTGGTGCGCCTCGGCATATTCGATCAGCCGGGTGCGGCTGGTCAGATCCCATTCGCGCCACGGCGCGATCACCTTGATGTCGGGCGCCAGCGCATAATAGCCGAGCTCGAAGCGGACCTGGTCGTTGCCCTTGCCGGTGGCGCCGTGACTCACCGCATCGGCGTTCACCATCCTGGCGATCTCGATCTGGCGCTTGGCGATCAGCGGCCGCGCGATCGAGGTGCCGAGCAGATAGGTGCCCTCGTAGAGCGCGTTGGCGCGCATCATCGGGAAGACATAGTCCGCCACGAATTCCTCGCGCAGATCGTCGATGAAGATGTGCTCGGGCTTGACCCCCATCGCCAGCGCCTTTGCCCGCGCTGGTTCCAGCTCCTCGCCTTGACCCAGATCGGCGGTGAAGGTCACCACCTCGCAACCATAGGTCTCCTTGAGCCATTTCAGGATGACGCTGGTATCAAGGCCGCCCGAATAGGCGAGAACGACGCGTTTGATGGCCGGCTGCGTCATGGGCGGGCAGTTCCTTGTGACTGAAAGAGGGGGATGCGGATCGCGCGCGCCTGTGCCATCGGCGGGGCTGCGGTTCAAGTCGCGCAGTCGCGGGAGTGTCACGGATGTCGAGAAGCTGGCTGCTGCTGCCGATGGTCGCGATCGCGGGCGCGGCGCTCGCCGATCCCCCGCCGGTGCATCGCTCGGATGTCGAGCGGCGCGCGCAGACGATGTTCGATCGCAGCGACACCAATCATGACGGGATCCTCACGCTCGCCGAATATCACGCCGCGCTCGCCGCGATCGTCAGGGCCAAGGGTGGCACGCCGACGCCCAAGGGCTGGGCGATGGTCGACGCGCAGTTCGCGACGGTCGACCAGACGCACAGCGGACGCGTCACGCGCGCGCAGTTCATCGATGCGGCACTCGCCCATTTCGACGGCGCCGATCTCAACCACGACGGCACCGTGACGCCCAAGGAGGCGCGGATCGCCGCCAAGATCAAGAACAGGGCGGCGAAGGCTGCAAGGGTTCGGGGTGCGACGCCGGCGAACCCCTAACGGACGCCGCCTTTGCGTAACCGTTCCGCGGCTAAAGCCGGGGCCCAGGCCCGTAGCCTGTAGCGAACGCGGCGTCCGATCATAAACGCGGGGCCTGGGCCCCGGCCTGCGCCGGGGAACGGTTTTGGTAGCGACGTTACCCCTTCGCCAGCAGCGCCGCCTCGTCGCGCGCGAGATAATCGCGCGTGATCGGCAGCGCGCGGCGGTCGCGGACATACTGGATCTGGAAATTGACCATCTCGCCCCAGCGGAACGCGACGATCGCGCCGGCGAGGTAGAAACGCCACATCCGGTAGAAGCGCTCGTCGTAGAGATCGATGATCTTGTCGCGCGCCGCCCCCGTTCGCGCGTACCAATGCTCGATCGTCAGCCCGTAATGGAGGCGCAGCACCTCGATGTCGGAGACGATCAGCCGCTCGCGCTCGCTCGCCGCCACCGTCTCGCTCATCGCGGGGATATAGCCGCCGGGGAAGATATATTTGGCGGTGAAGCTGTCGGTATAGCCGGGCGGCCCCATCCGCCCGATCGTGTGGATCAGCGCGACGCCGTCGTCGGTCAGCAACTCGCGGACGCGGCGGAAATAGGTGCGGAAATCGGGCACGCCGACATGCTCGAACATGCCGACCGAGACGATCCGGTCGAAATGGCCGGTGAGCACGCGATAATCGATCAGCTCGAATTTGACGCGGTCGGCGACGCCCGCCTCCTCGGCGCGCCGACGCGCGACCTTGAGCTGTTCCTCGCTGAGCGTGATGCCGAGCACGTCGACATCGGCGACGCGGTTGAGATAGAGCGCCATGCCGCCCCAGCCGCAACCGATGTCGAGCACCTTCTGCCCCGGCTTGAGATTGAGCTTGGCGGCGATGTGCGCCTTCTTGTCGCGCTGCGCCACGTCAAGATCGAGGTCGCTATTGTCCTCGCTGAAATAGGCGCAGCTATATTGCTTGTCGCGATCGAGGAACAGATCATAGAGCCGGTCCGACAGATCATAATGATGCGCGACGTTGCGCTTCGACTGGCGGGCGGAGTTGGCGCGGAACAGCTTCATCAGCCAGGGATGTTCGCCGGTGCCGAGGCCATCGTCGCGCGCGGTCTCCCAGGGTACGTTGGCGCGGAACAGATCGAGCAGCGCGAGGATCTCGTCGCCCTCGACGTCGAGCCGGCCGTTCATATAGGCTTCGGACACGCCCAGCGTCGGGCGCCGCATGATGTCGAACGGCACGCGGCGATCGTGGAAGGTCATGCGGACGGGCGCGCGGGCGGGATCGGGCGCGCCATAGCGGTGCGTCCGCCCGGCGGCGTCCGTGATGATGAGTTCACCCTGGCGGATGATGCGGCGGAAGAACGGATCGAGTAGCATTTCGGGACGAACCTTTAGGGGCAGGTCGCCCATTTCCGCAAGATCACAAGATCATAGAGCCGGATCAGCCGAGCGCGGCGTGACAGCGGCTTCCTCGCCGCCGGAATCCGGCGGGCATCATGCCGGCATGACGCTCAACCGACGATGCCCGCGGCGAGCCGGTCGAGCTCGGCGCGGCTCTTCTTTTCGGCCGTCGACTTGAGCTGGCCGCACGCCGCCATGATGTCGCGACCGCGCGGGGTACGCACGGGCGCCGAGATTCCGGCGGCGAACACGATGCTCGAGAAGGAGCGGATGCGCTCGGGGGTCGAGCATTCGTAATCCGCGCCCGGCCATGGATTGAACGGGATCAGATTGACCTTGGCGGGCAGCTTATAATGGTTGATCAGCCGGACGAGCTCGCGCGCATCGGCGTCGCTGTCGTTCTTGCCCTTGAGCATCACATATTCGAAGGTGATCCGCCGGGCATTGTTCGCGCCGGGATAGGCGGCGCAGGCGGCAAGCAGTTCATCGATGCCGTATTTGCGATTGAGCGGCACGATCTCGTCGCGCACCTCCTTGGTCACCGCATGCAGCGAGACGGCGAGGTTGACCCCGATCTCGGCACCCGCGCGCGCGATCATCGGCACCACGCCCGAGGTCGACAGCGTGATCCGCCGGCGCGACAGGCCGAGCCCGTCGCCGTCCATCACGATCTTGAGCGCATCGCGCACCGCGTCGAAATTATAGAGCGGCTCGCCCATCCCCATCATCACGATGTTTGTGAGCATGCGGCCCTCGGGCTGGGACGGCCATTCGCCGAGCGAATCGCGCGCGAGCATCACCTGCCCGACGATCTCGCCCGGCGTCAGATTGCGCACCAGCTTCATCGTGCCGGTGAAGCAAAAGCGGCAGTTCAAGGTGCAGCCGACCTGGCTCGACACGCACAGCGTACCGCGATCGGCGTCGGGGATGAACACCATCTCGAAATCATGCCCGTCGGTCGAGCGCAGCAGCCATTTGCGCGTGCCGTCGGTCGAGACCTGAGCGGTGACCACTTCGGGCCGCGCGACGACGAAGCGCGCCGCGAGCCAGGGGTGCTGCGTCTTGGCGATGTCGGTCATCGTGGCGAAGTCGGTGGCGCCGCGATGGTAGATCCAGTGCCACAGCTGCTTGGCGCGCAGCTTGGCCTGCTTGGGCTCGAGCCCGCCTTGCTCGAGCGCCGCGCGGATCTGCTCGCGGGTGAGCCCGACGAGGTCGATCAGGCCGTCGTCGCGGACGGGGGCGGCGCGCGGCACGGGCACGGGATCGACATGGCCGGGAATCGGCATCAGGTTGGCGGCGGTCTGCATGGCAGCGCACATAGGCGAAAGCGCGGACTTTTTCCAGCCGCGCCGGGCGTCCGTCTGCGCGGCGGGCCGCAGCCAAGGTTACCGCTTTTTCACGGTTGCGATCCGATTGCGGCAGGCGCCCCCGCGCTATAGGGCCTGCCGCCATGCGTTCGGCGTCCTACCAGCCCTATTCCTATCAGTATCGCGCGTCGTTCCGGAGCCGGGCGACATCGGCGACGCTGACGCTGCTCGTGATCGCACTGATGATCCTGATGCTGCTCAGGATGGGGATATTGCCGCCGCTGGTGCGCGAGGCCGCGCAGCCGACGATCCTGAAGCTGCTGCCGCCGCAGAAATCGGGCGCGTCGCCGTCGCGCAGCACCGCCAAGAAAAAGCAGGCCGCACGCAGCGGGTCGCGTGCCGTGCCGGTCAAGGTCGCGCCGGTCGCCAAGGCGCCCAAGCCTCCCGTCGTGCCGCCGCCGCCGGTGACGCTGCCGTGGATCCAGATGAGCCACGAGCAGTTCGCCGCCTCGGACATCTCCAAGATCCCGACGCATCCCGCGCCCACCAAGGATGCCGGCGACGGCGGCAACGGATCGGGCAGCGGCAATAATAGCGGCTCGACCTACGGCCCCGGCGAGGGCCCGGGTGGGGAGCAGCTGTTCAACGTCGAATGGTACCGGGAGCCGACCGACGCCGAGCTCGCCTTCTACATGCCGAAAAACGGCGGCGGGGGCACGGGCTATGGCGAGGTCGCGTGCAAGATGATCGCGCATTACCATGTCGAGGATTGCACCGAGATCGGCGAGACCCCCGGCTCGGGCTATGCGCGGACGGTGCGCGAGGCGGCATGGCAGTTCCTGGTCCGCCCGCCGCGCGTCAATGGCACGCCGCAGCTCGGCACCTATGTCCGCATACGGATCAGCTGGACGCCGCACGGCGTGCGCGAAAGCGATTCGGCCTCGCACTAGGCATCGTCCTAGCGCCGGGGCGGACAGGCGAGCGATGCGGCGTCGATCGCGCTCGCCACGCCGCGCAGGCGATAGGCGTCGGCGAACGGCACGCCCGTGACGGTGACCCCGCTGACGCTCATCGAGCTGCCCGAACGCATCGTCGCGACGATCCGCGCGTCCGCACGGCGATCGAGCGCCCAGGCCTCCTGGCCACGCGCGAGCAGCACGAATGCGCTGTTGGCGATGCTGAGCGTCACCGCGCCGCGCGGCGCATGGCTGAGCCGGATCGCGATCTGCGCGCGGATGCGCTTCGCCGGCCAGCTCGCGATCGAGGCGAAGGCACCGCGCCCGGAGGCGGCGGTGCCGCGCGGCGGCTCGGCGATCGCGAAGCAGCGCGTCGGTGCGTCGGCGGGGCCTTCACGGAATGCGCCCCAGTCGCGGAACACGCCGATCGCGGTACGGTCGGCCGCGGTCGCGGGCGCGCCGGCGAGCCCCGCCGCTGCCAGCCCCGCCGCCATCCGTCCCGCCATCCCCGTTTGCCGCATTCGCGCTCCCTCGTCGCCTCTATCCGACAGCGCGCGCCGCAATGCCAGTGCGGTTGCGACCGATCGACGCTGCGGTGCACCTTATGGCTGGCGGCGCGGCGCGCCCGCGCTATAACCCCCCGACAACCGTGCGGGCGAGTGGGGATTTCATGAAGGCGACGATCGAGCGGGCCACGCTTCTCAAGGGGCTCAGCCATGTCCAGTCGGTGGTGGAGCGGCGCAACACCATTCCGATCCTGTCCAACGTGCTGATCGAGGCCGCCGCGGGCGGCGGGCTCAAGCTGATGGCGACCGATCTCGACCTGCAGATCGTCGAGACCGTCGATGCCGCGGTCGACACGCCCGGCGCGACGACGGTCTCGGCGCACACGCTGTTCGACATCGTCCGCAAGCTGCCCGAGGGCGCGCAGGTCCAGCTCACCGCCGCCGAGGGCAAGATGCTGGTGACCGGCGGCCGCGCGCGCTTCAATCTCTCGACGCTGCCGCGCGACGACTTCCCGGTGATCGCCGAGGGCGACCTGCCGACAAAATTCGATCTCCCCGCCGCGACGCTGCGCCAGATCGTCGACAAGACGCGCTTCGCAATCTCGACCGAGGAGACGCGCTACTATCTCAACGGCATCTACCTCCACGCGTCTGAGGAGGGCTCGGACGGCCCCGTGCTCAAGGCGGCGGCGACCGACGGCCACCGGCTTGCGCGGATGACGGTCGCGCAGCCGCAGGGCGCGGCAGGGATGCCGGGCGTGATCATCCCGCGCAAATGCGTGGCGGAACTGCGCAAGCTGCTCGACGAGGTCGATGGCTCGGTCGAGGTCTCGCTGTCGTCCACCAAGATCCGCTTCGGCCTCGGCCAGGCGATCCTGACGTCGAAGCTGATCGACGGCACCTTCCCCGATTATTCGCGCGTCATCCCGACCGGCAACGACAAGCTGCTCAAGATCGACCCCAAGAGCTTCATGGAGGGCGTCGATCGCGTCGCGACCATCGCCAGCGAGAAGACGCGCGCGGTCAAGATGACGCTCGACCGCGACAAGATCATCCTGTCGGTGACCAGCCCCGAGAACGGTACCGCGGCGGAGGAAGTGCCCGGCGACTACACCTCGCTCGGCTTCGACATCGGCTTCAACGCGCGCTATTTGATGGACATCCTGGGGCAGATCGAGGGCGACAGCGTCGAGGTCCACTTGGCCGACGCCGCCGCGCCCACGCTGATTCGCGAGGGCGAGAAGGCGCCGGCGCTGTATGTGCTGATGCCGATGCGGGTGTAAGCCCGCCCGTCTTGAGACGAAGCGCATCAACCGTCATCCCGAACTTGGTTCGGGATCCAGACGCGCCGCCTCACTCCTTTGAGCGCAACGCGTCTGGATCCTGACCTTCGTCAGGATGACTGGTTATTCCAGCGCCTTGCCCTTCCGCTCCGGCCCGACGAACGTCCACGCGGCAAGCACCACCGCGGTCACGCCGGCGACAAGCGCCAGCGCGTGTGCGTAGCTCGTCTTTTCGGCGATACCCGACTGCCAGCGCGCGTTGATCGAGGCGATGAAATTGCCCGCTTGATAGGCGAAGCCCGGAAAGATGCCGCGCGTCCCTGGTGGCGCGAGTTCGTTGAGATGCGCGGGGACGATTCCCCACGCGCCCTGTACCGCGACCTGGATCAGGAAGGCGCCGACTGCGAGCATCGCCGCGCTGTGGCTGAACGCCCACAGCGGGATCATCGGCAGCGCGAGCAGCGCTGCCGCGATGATCGCCCACCGCCTACTGAACCGATCCGACAGCGCGCCGAACAGGATCCCGCCCGAAATCGCGCCGACGTTCATGATCGCGGTCAGCAGCCCCACCGTATGCGTGTCGAAGTGATGCTGCGTCTTGAGGAACTGCGGATAGAGATCCTGCGTGCCGTGGCTGAAGAAGTTGAACGCGGTCATCAGCACGACGACATAGAGCGAGGTCTTCCAATGCTTGGCGAGCAGCGCGAGCGGATTCGGCCGCTCGGTGTGGCGCGCCGCCTCGAAGCTCGGGCTTTCCTTCACCCAGATGCGGATCACCATGACGAGCAGCGCGGGCGCGATGCCGATCATGAACATCCCACGCCACCCGATCGCGTCGAAAAGAAAGTAGAAAACGACCGAGGCGAGCAGATAGCCCGCCGCATAGCCTTCTTGCAGCAGCCCGGAGACGATCCCGCGCGTCCTGGGCGGGATCGATTCCATCACCAGGCTCGCGCCCAGCCCCCATTCGCCGCCCATCGCGAAGCCGAACAGCGTGCGGATGACGAGCAGCGCGACGAGGCTTGGCGCGAAGGCCGAAGCGAATTCGAACAGCGAGAACAGCGCGACGTCGATCATAAGGATCGGGCGGCGGCCATATTTTTCGGCGAGCCAGCCGAAGAACAGCGCGCCGAACGGGCGGGCGGCAAGCGTCAGCGTGACGCCGGTGAACACCGCGGCATGATCCGAATGGAATTCGGTCGCGATGGCGTCGATCATGAACACCATCAGGAAGAAGTCGAACGCGTCGAGCGTCCAGCCGAGGAAGCTCGCGATCACCGCGCTCCACTGGCTGCGGTCGAGTGTCCCCAGTTCCGCCCGCAGTCCCATCCTCGCTCCCTTCCGCATGGTATCGTCGTGGTGGCTAGCATAAACGGGTCGGCGATGTACGTCTCGCGCCTCGCTCTCACCGATTTCCGCTCCTATCCGCAGGCCACGATCGTCGCCGGCGCGGGCTTCGTCGTGCTCACCGGCGAGAATGGCGCGGGCAAGACCAACATCCTCGAGGCAATCTCTCTGCTGGCGCCGGGGCGGGGCCTGCGCCGTGTCGCGCTCTCCGAGATGGCGCGGGGCGACGGTCCTGGCGGCTTCGCGGTGGCGGCGAAGCTGGCCTCCGATGTCGGCGAGGATGTCGAGATCGGTACCGGCGCCAGCGCCGCCGCGCCCGAGCGGCGGCTGGTGCGGATCAACGGCGCGGCGGCGGCGGCGGCGGGCTTGTCCGAATGGCTGTCGATCCTGTGGCTGACGCCCGCGATGGACCGGCTGTTCAGCGAGGCGGCAAGCGGCCGGCGGCGCTTCCTCGACCGTCTCGTGCTCGCGCTCGAGCCGGGGCACGGCCACCACGCCGCGCGCTACGAGACGGCGATGCGCGCGCGTAACAAGTTGCTCGCCGAGCCGGACGGCGCCGATCCCGCCTGGCTGGCGGCGCTCGAGGCGGGGATGGCGGAACATGGCGCGGCGGTGGCCGCGGCGCGCGAGCGGGCGGTGAGTGCGCTCGGCGAACGGTTGTCGGCCATCCCCGACGGCCCCTTCGCGCGCGCGGGGCTGGCGCTGGCGGGTTGGCGTCCGGGTGCGGTGCCGCTGGCTGCCGAGCTCCGCGCATCGCGCGCCCGCGACGCTGCGGCGGGGCGGACGCTGGTCGGGCCGCACCGCTCGGATCTGTCCGTCACGCATGTCGGCAAGGCGCAGGCCGCCGAACGCTGCTCGACCGGCGAGCAGAAGGCGTTGCTGCTCGGCATCGTGCTCGCCCATGCCGAGCTCGTCGCAGAGCGCACCGGCCGGCCGCCGCTGCTGCTACTCGACGAGGTCGCCGCGCATCTCGATCCGCTGCGCCGCGCCGCGCTGTTCGATCGGCTCGGCGCGATGGCGACGCAGGTCTGGATGACAGGGACCGAGACCGCGCTGTTCGAGGGGATCGGCGCGGCGACGCGGCTGCATGTCGCGCAGGGCGTCGCGGCTCCCGGCTGAACGGCGCCGCCTGGACGGCGCCGCCTGAACGGCGACTGTCGAACCGACTCACCGTGCGTTCAATCGCTCCAGCCCATCTCGGTATGCGAGTGGGACGACGGAGAGAACAGGATGACCCGGAAGATTATCGCAAGGACGCTGACCGCGGCGCTCGCGCTCGGCACGGTCGCCGCACCCGCTTTGGCGCAGGATCATGGCGGCTATCGCGGCGACGACCAGCCCGGCTATCAGGATGGACCCGATCGTGCCGGCCCCGATCGCGGACCCGGCCATTGGGATCGCGACGGCGGCGGGCCCGAGGATCGCCGCCATTATGATCTCGCGGGTCGCGGCGTGCCGCTGCTCTATCCCGAGTTGCGCGACAGCCCGCGCGGCCGCGCTTTCGTGATGCGCAACTTCGATCTCGATCGCAACGGCTTCATCAACCCGCGCGAGGCCCGTGCCGCCGATCGGGCCTTCGACGAGATGACGCATGGCGATCACGCGCATTTCGCCTGGGGCGATCATGGCGGCGATCGCGGTTTCGCGCCTCCCCCGCCTCCGGAGGCTCCGGTCGCCGACGGTGGCTGGGATCGCCAGGGGATGCGCGCCTATCATTTCCACCAGAATCGCTACGGCGCGATGTTCTCGATGGGCGACGTGCTGTTCCAAACCGGCTCCGCCGCGCTGCGTCCGCACGCCGCCGACAGGCTACAGACGCTCGCCGGCTATCTGCACGCGCATCCGGGCCAGACGGTGCGGATCGACGGCTTCACCGATTCGGTGGGCTCGGCGGCGTCCAACCTCGCGCTCAGCCGCGCGCGTGCCGATTCGGTCGCGCACGCGCTGTCCGAAATGGGGGTGAATCCGCAGCGCCTGTCGCTGTTCGGGCATGGCGAGGCCGATCCGGTGGCGAGCAATGCGAATGCCGCGGGGCGCCAGCTCAACCGCCGCGTCGAGGTGACGCTCATCGGCCAGCGCGCCGACAGCTTCAACTGATCGGAGGGGCGCGCGGAACCCCGTCCGCGCGCCCCATTTCGCTTGGGTTTTGCCGTGCGAATCCCTATATGATCGGCATGGCACACACTCCCCAAGACGGCAGCAACCAGAACGATTACGGCGCCTCCTCGATCAAGGTGCTCAAGGGCCTCGACGCGGTCCGCAAACGCCCCGGCATGTATATCGGCGATACCGATGACGGATCGGGCCTCCACCACATGGTGTTCGAGGTCAGCGACAATGCGATCGACGAGGCGCTCGCCGGCCACTGCGATCGCATCCTGATCACGCTCAACCCCGACGGCTCGGTGTCGGTCGAGGACAATGGCCGCGGCATCCCGACGGGGATCCACCCCGAGGAGGGCGTGTCGGCGGCCGAGGTGATCATGACCCAGCTGCATGCCGGCGGGAAGTTCGACAATGCCGACGACGGCAACGCCTATAAGGTGTCGGGCGGGCTGCACGGCGTCGGCGTGTCGGTGGTCAACGCGCTCAGCGACTTCCTCGATCTTACCATCTGGCGCGACGGCGAAGAGAATTACATGCGCTTCAAGCGCGGTGACGCGGTCGCCCCGCTCAAGATCATGGGCCCGTCGAACGGCAAGAAGGGCACGCGCGTTACCTTCATGCCGTCGGCCGAGACGTTCAAGATCACCGAATTCGACTTCGACAAGCTCGAGCATCGCTATCGCGAGCTCGCCTTTCTCAATTCGGGGGTGCGTCTCTTCCTGATCGACGCGCGCCACGCCGAGCGTCGCGAGGTCGAGCTGTTCTACGAGGGCGGGATCGCCGCCTTCGTCAAATATCTCGACCGCACCAAGACGCCGCTGATGCCCGATCCGATCGCGATCACCGGCCAGCGCGACGATGTCGGCATCGACGTCGCGCTCGAGTGGAACGATTCCTATTACGAGCAGGTGCTCTGCTTCACCAACAACATCCCGCAGCGCGACGGCGGTACGCATCTCGCCGCCTTCCGCGCCGCACTGACTCGTACGCTCAACAATTATGCGGACAAGTCGGGCCTGCTCAAGAAGGAGAAGGTGACGCTGACGGGCGACGACATGCGCGAGGGGCTCACCGCGATCGTCTCGGTCAAGCTGCCCGATCCCAAGTTCAGCTCGCAGACCAAGGACAAGCTGGTCTCCTCCGAGGTGCGGCAGCCGCTCGAGAGTCTGATGGCGGACAAGCTCGCCGAATGGCTCGAGGAGAATCCCGCGCACGGCCGCGCGATCGTCGGCAAGGTGATCGACGCGGCGGCCGCGCGCGAGGCCGCAAAGAAGGCGCGCGAGCTCACCCGGCGCAAGGGCGCAATGGACATTGCCTCGCTGCCGGGCAAGCTCGCCGACTGCCAGGAGCGCGATCCTGCCAAGTCCGAACTCTTCCTCGTCGAGGGTGATTCGGCCGGCGGCTCGGCCAAGCAGGGGCGTAACCGCAACAACCAGGCGATCCTGCCCCTGAAGGGCAAGATCCTCAACGTCGAGCGCGCGCGTTTCGATCGCATGCTGTCGTCGAAGGAGGTGGGCACGCTGATCCAGGCGCTCGGCACCGGCATCGGTCGCGACGACTTCAACGCCGACAAATTGCGCTACCACAAGATCGTCATCATGACCGACGCCGACGTCGACGGCGCGCATATCCGCACGCTGCTGCTGACCTTCTTCTACCGGCAGATGCCCGAACTGATCACGCGCGGCCATCTCTTCATCGCGCAGCCGCCGCTCTACAAGGTCAACAAGGGGCGCTCCGAGGTCTATCTCAAGGACCAGGCTGCGCTCGACGAATATCTGGTCGATGCGGGCGTTGCGACGATGGCGCTCGATACCGGCGGCGAGCGCCGCACCGGCAATGATCTGCGCGCGATGATCGATCACGCGCGGCGGATGAAGACGCTGATGGCCTATGTGCCGCGGCGCTACGAACCGACGATGGTCGAGGCGTTGGCGCTGACCGGCGCGCTCGCCCCCGATGTCGATCGCACCGAGGCGGCGGCGCGCGTCGCGGCCTGGCTGGGGCGCGCCGATCCCGAGGCGGTGTGGACCGGCGAGGCGTCCGAAGAGGGCGGCTACCATCTCGTCCGCAAGTGGCGCGGTGTATCGGACCATCATGTCGTCGACGCGGCGTTCCTGGGCTCGGCCGAGGCGCGCAAGCTCAACACGTTGTCGGCCGAACAGGCCGATGCCTATGCCAAGGTCTCCCGGCTGCTGTCGATCAAGGCCGGCGAGCGTGCCGAAGCCGCTGGCGAGGACGATGACGCGCCGACCGCCGATCCGCGCGGCATCGCGGTCGTGCGGCCCTCCGATTTGCTCGAGGGTGTGTTCGCCGCCGGCCGCAAGGGCCTTGCGATCGCGCGCTACAAGGGGCTCGGCGAGATGAATGCGGAACAGCTGTGGGAGACGACGCTCGATCCCGCAAACCGTTCGCTGCTCCGCGTCGAGGTCGCGCAGGCCGACATCGCCGACGAGATCTTCACGCGCCTGATGGGCGATGTCGTCGAGCCGCGACGCGAGTTCATCCAGGAGAATGCATTGTCGGTCGCCAATCTCGATGTGTAGTTTTTGCAATCGCTATTGCTGACAACGCAATCAGCCGACTCGGCCTTCGCGCTTGCACCCCGAAATGATGCAGTGCACAAAGATCAGGCCTTTCAGGCATCCTCTCCTAAAACTTCAGGCCGCCCTCGAGGCGGCCTTTTTTTGTCCAGCGTTGTCACGGGCCGCCATGGCAACGCGTGGCTGCGCAGCAGTCCAGCACCGGTGTGTGAAGCGTGAGATCATTTCGCTTCGCCGGCGATGACTGTCACGCAATGTCTGGGTCGAAGCCGCCGTGCTCCTGCGCAGGCGCGAGCCCAAGCGGTGAGCCAGAGCGCCTGCAATCCTGGGCTCCTGCCTGCGCAGGAGCACAAGGGGCGGGATCCTAGCTGGCCCCCTAGCGCGACAGCAGCTTCTGCCGTCGCCGCTGCACCGACGACCCCAGCCCCAGCGATTCGCGATATTTCGCGACCGTCCGCCGCGCGATGTCGAAGCCGCGTGCGCGGAGCAACTCGACCAGCGAATCGTCGGACAGGATCGCGTCGGCGCGCTCCTCGCCGATCAGCTTGCCGATATGGCTCTTCACCGCCGACGCCGAGGCCGCCTCGCCGCCTTCGGACGACTGGATCGCGCTGGTGAAGAAATATTTGAGTTCGTAGAGGCCGCGGTCGCACGACAGATATTTGTTTGAGGTGACGCGGCTCACCGTCGATTCGTGCATGCCGATCGCGTCGGCCACCGTCTTGAGCGTGAGCGGGCGGAGATGCTCGACGCCGTGCAGGAAGAAGGCCTCCTGCTGCTTGACGATCTCGGTGGCGACCTTGACGATCGTGCGGGCGCGCTGGTCGAGCGCCTTCATCAGCCAATTGGCGCTCTGCAGGCTTTCGCTGAGCCACGCCTTGCTCGCCGCGTCATGCGCCGCGCCCGACAGCTCGGCATAATAGCTGCGGTTGACGATCAGCCGCGGCAGCGTCGCGTTGTTGAGCTCGATCGCCCAGCCCTTCCCCGTCCGCGCGACATAGACGTCGGGCGTCACCGCCTGCATGTCCGAGGGTGCGAAGCGCAACCCGGGCTTGGGATCATAGCCGCGCAGCTCGCGGATCATGTCGGCGAGATCCTCGTCATCGACGCCGCAGATCCGTCGCAGACGCGGCAGTTCGCCGCGCGCGAGCAATTCGAGATGGCCGATCAGCGCCGCCATCGCGGGATCGTAGCGATCCGCTTCCTTCGCCTGCAGCGCGAGGCATTCGGCGAGATCGCGCGCGCCGACCCCGGTCGGGTCGAAGCTTTGCACCACTGCCAGCACCCGCTCGGCCTGTACGCGCGGCACGCCCAGCCGGTCGGCGATGTCGGGCAGTGCCACGGTCAGATAACCCGCCTCGTCGAGCGCATCGACGATATGCCCCGCGATCAGCCATTCGGTGCCGGAAAGCACCGCGCCCGCCTGCGCCATCAGGTGATCGGCAAGCGACGAGGCCTCGACGAGCGTATCGGGAAGATCGCCGCCTTCGCCGCCACCGGCGCCCGTGCCCGCCATGCCGAGCGAGCCGTCGATCCCGGCACCGGGCATGTCGGATGGCGAATCATGATGGAAGGTCTCGGCGCTGTAATCGACGTCGAGCGGGGCGTCGTCGGCGGCGCCGTCGAGCCCGGTCACCGAATCGACCGGGCCGTCTTCGCCGCCACCATCATCGGAGGCGGGCACGTCCGGTCCGTCGCCCTCGTCGCCATTGCCCGTTTCGATCAGCGGGTTCTTCTCGAGCTCTTCGGCGATGAACGCCTCGATCTCGAGGTTGGACAGCGTCAGCAGCTTGATCGCCTGCTGCAGCTGCGGCGTCATCACCAGCGATTGCGATTGCCGCAGATCGAGGCGGGGGCTGAGGCCCACTAGGAAACCGCCGGAACAACCCCGTTCGCACCGAGCGCAGTCGACGGGCAGCCACCGGTGGCGCGTGGCCTTCGACTGCGCTCAGGCCGAACGGAGCAGGGGGGCAAGCACTGCGAGCCGACCGCCCGTCTCACAGCGCGAAGCCCTCGCCGAGATAGAGGCGGCGCACGTCGGGGTTGGCGACGAGCGCCTCGGGCGATCCCTGGAACAGCACCTTGCCGTCATAGATGATGCAGGCGCGATCGACGATGTCGAGCGTCTCGCGGACGTTGTGATCGGTGATCAGCACGCCGATGTCGCGGCGCTTCAGGTCCTTGACCAGATCGCGGATGTCGCCGATCGAGATCGGATCGATCCCCGCGAAGGGTTCGTCGAGCAGCATGATCGAGGGTTCGCCGGCGAGCGCGCGCGCGATCTCGCAGCGCCGCCGCTCGCCGCCCGACAGCGCGGTGGCGCGTGCGTCGCGCAGATGCGCGATGTGGAATTCGGCGAGCAGCGTGTCGAGCCGGGCGGTGCGCGCCTGCGGATCGGGTTCGCTCATCTCGAGCACGGACAGGATGTTCTGCGCCACGGTCAGCCCGCGGAAGATCGAGGTTTCCTGCGGCAGATAGCCGAGCCCCATGATCGCCCGGCGATACATCGGCAGCGCGGTGATGTCCTCGCCGTCGAGCAGGATGCGGCCGGCATCGGGCTTGACCAGCCCCATCACCGAATAGAAGCAGGTCGTCTTGCCCGCGCCATTGGGGCCGAGCAGGCCGACGACCTCGCCGCGCGCGACCTCGAGGCTGACGTCCTGCAGCACCGGGCGCGCATCATAGGATTTGGCGATCGAGACGATCGACAGCGCGCGCGCCGGCGCCGGGATCGGCGAAGCGCTGTCGCGCTGGGAACGGAGCGTATCGGTCATTTCGTGTCTCTGGTGGAGGCAGGCCGCGTGCCGGGCATCTGGCAGGCTAACTGCATGGCGATCAAGCCCCGTGTCGCGGGCATTTGCGGATCAGGGCTTTTTGCGCGCGGTCGTCTTGGCGTTGGTCGAGATCGTCGTGGCCGGCGTCGACGACTGATCCTTTTGCGGTACGGTGAAGCGCCCGGAGACGCGTCCGCCGACCCCCGCCGATCCGGCGCCGCCGACATTGCCGCCGTCCATATTGGCCTGGTTGGTGTTGAGGTTGATCACCAGCCGGCCGCCGCGCACCGTGCTCGCATTGGGGCCGGTGCGATCGAGCGTGACGTTGCCGATCAGCGTCACCAGTCGCTTGTCGAGATCATAGATGCCGTAATTGCCGTGCGCGACCTCGGTCGGTCGCGTGACGACGACATGGCCATTGGCGTCGAAGCGGTGGATCTGCGGTCCGCCTGCGGCGGCCCCGCCGCTGTTCGCGATGCTGCCGCTGTAGATCGCGGTCGCGCGGTCCGAGGTCAGCGTCATGTCCTGCTGCACCGCGCGCACCGATCCGGTCAGGAAGGCCCGGTGGTCCTGATCATGGACTTCCATGTGGTCGGCGGAGAAGTCGACCGGCGCGTTGCTGTCATGCTTGGCCTGCGCAAATGCGGGTCCCCCGGCGAGGGCGAGGAGCGCAAAAAGGGGCAGGCGAGGGCGGCGGATCATGGCTTCGCTGTGCCGTTTCGCCGCGTCATATGCAAGCGCGCGTGGCCGTCCAGCACGACCACCTTCTGGTCGAGATCGGCCTGCATCCGGTCCGAGCTGAACTGGCCGAGCGGCATCGTTCCGGACACCGGATTGCGGCTGGCAAGCCGCCGTGTCTTCATGTCGAGATCGACGTCCCGCGTCGCGAGATGATAGCCGTCGGCGGTGTGGAAATCGACCGGCCCGTCGAGCGCGACGCGCTGATTGTCGAGATTGTAGCGGCCCTTGGGGCTGACGATCGTCGCCGCGCCGCCCGGCAGCTGGATCTTGGCCGACAGCGTATCGAGCTTGACGACCGGATCCGCCGATGTCTGCTGCACAGCGGAGGCGGCGTTGAGCTGGAACGGCTGACCCTTCGAATCCTCGCCCCTGTAGCGCGCCTCGGTCACGCGCATCCGCTCCTTGGCGGTGGTCACGCGGTCCTTGGAAAGCACGAACGAGATGTCGCGCCCCGACGTGATCGGGGCGGCCGCCAGCGCCAGCGTGAGCATCACCACCGCGGCGGGCAGCGTGACGCGCGCGACCGCGATGACGCGATCGTGGCTCGATCCCGGCAGCGCCCAGGCACGGCGGCGGCGGCGCTCGGCGCGCGCCTCGCTCGACAACGGCCCGGCGATCCCGTCAGGCATGTGCGAAGATGTCGACCTCGGGCCAGCCGGCGAGATCGAGCTCTGCGCGCGCGGGCAGGAAGTCGAAGCACGCCTGCGCGAGCTGCATCCGGCCCTCGCGGATCAGCCGCGCATCGAGCTTGTCCTTCATCGCGTGGAGGAAGCGCACGTCCGAGGCGGCATAGTCCTTCTGCGCGTCGCTGAGTTCGGGGGCACCCCAGTCGGACGACTGCTGGACCTTGGAGACCTCCTGGCCCAGCAGCTCGCGGACCAGTTCCTTGAGCCCGTGGCGATCGGTATAGGTGCGGATCAGCCGCGAGGCGATCTTGGTGCAATAGACCGGCGCGGCGACCGTATGCAGGTAGAAGCGGATCGCGGCGAGATCGAACCGCGCGAAATGATAGAGTTTGAGCCGCTGCGGATCGCCGAGCACCGCGCGCAGATTCGGCGCGGCATAATCGCTCCCCGGTGCGAATCGGACGAGATGCTCGGAGCCGCCGCCGTCCGAGATCTGCACGACGCAGAGCCGGTCGCGCGGGGTGATCAGCCCCATCGTCTCGGTGTCGACGGCGACCGAGGCGCCGGGCGCGAACACGTCGGCGGGCAGATCTTCTTCGTGGAAATGGACTGTCATGCGGCGCGCATAGGCTTTTGGCGGGCGTTGCTCAATGCCGCGCTGACGACTTTGCGCGGCGGCGGCGCGCTGCCATGTTGAGCGCTTCGACCAGCCCCGAGAACGCCATCGCGGCATAGATATACCCCTTGGGAACATGCACGCCAAAACCGTCGGCGATCAGCACCGCGCCGATCATCAGCAGGAAGCCCAGCGCGAGCATCACGATCGTCGGGTTGCGCTGGATGAAGTGCGCGAGCGGATCGGCGGCGAGCAGCATCAGCCCGACCGCGATCACCACCGCGGCGATCATGATCGGCAGCGCGCTGGTCATGCCGACCGCGGTCAGGATCGAATCGATCGAGAAGACGATGTCGAGCAGCACGATCTGCACGATCGCCGCGCCGAACCCCAAGCCCGCGGGCTTGGCCGCGGCCTCGTCATGCGCCTCGCTCTCCCCGTCGAGCGTGTGATGAATCTCCTTGGTCGCCTTCCAGATCAGGAACAGCCCGCCCGCGATCAGGATCAGGTCGCGCAGCGAGAAGGCGGTATCGAACGAGCGGTGCCCGTCGACCAGCGCGCCGTGGATACCGAGGTCGATCAGCGGCGCGGTCAACCCGACCAGCCACGCGATCGCCGAGAGCAGCGCGAGCCGGAGGATCAGCGCCAGCGCGATGCCGATCCGGCGCGCGCTGGTCTGGCGATCGGGCGGCAGGCGGTTGGAGAGGATCGCGACGAAGACGAGGTTGTCGATGCCGAGCACCACCTCCATCACGACCAGCGTGGCAAGAGCCGCCCAGGCGGCGGGATCGGCGAGAAGCGCGAGAGCGGAGGTCATGACGACGCAACGCTGCCCGTTACGCACCCGTCACACAAGTTTTTCGGACGGAGCGTGGCAATCTTGCCATGGAATGGCGCTTCCGTCGCCAATCGTGGCAAGAAAATGGCTCGCGACACGTCCTTTTTTGCGATATGACCGCAATAGGCACGCTCCTTGTTTCGTGCCCGGAGAGTCGTTCGCTGCGCCCGGTGTGCGACCTCCACGAGATACTGGGCGACCCGGGAAAGATTTTTTAAGCATGAGTTTCGATCGTGGGCGGCGCGGGCAGCGCGGCAAGGACAAGCGCGACGGCTTCGGCGGCGACGATTTCGGCGGCGGTGGCGGCTTCGGCGGCGGTGACTTCGGCGGCGGCAGCCGCTTCGGCGGCGGCGGCGATCGCTTCGGCGGCGGTGGCGATCGGTTCGGCGGCGGCGGCGGCGATCGCTTCGGCGGCGGCGGCAGCCGGTTCGGCGGCGGTGGTGCAGGCGGCGGTGGT
>CAIQHF010000004.1 GCA_903871605.1 uncultured Sphingomonadaceae bacterium | reverse complement strand
CTCGGATCCCGCGAGGGCCTTCATCTTCGCCGTCGCCTGATGCCGGGTGGGCCTGTGCCGGAAGGCTGGGCCGTCGACCTTTGGAGCGCGGACGCGATGCGATCCCGGTTGGGGCGGACACATGGTTGTGTGCCGATCTCCGCGTGGCACGGGAGGCGGCAAGCAGGTGCTGGCGTGGTTGACGACAGTAACGAGGACATCCCTCCGGATGCCAGCGCGCCGGCCGTTCGGACGGTCGCCGACACCGTGGCCCCGGCGCCGTCCCATCCCGCTCGACGCACGCCGTGATCGGGGGCGGGGTCGAGCGGAGGAGCGTATAACCCATACGGTTCGTTTTGTCAAGTTGGGATGCAGCCGTGGCGTTCGCTACGGTTGTCCTTGCAAAGGTAGCGATGCGCTGCGCTCGGCCGTCGGATTCCTGCGGCGCTCCACACCTCGTGATCGCGGGAAAGGGCATGACCGCGATCGTCCAGAGGCGGGCATGGATCGTCGTCAGCCCGGCCTCGAGCCGGGGTCCCGCTGATCGGCTAGAAGAAAGAGCGGGATCCCGGATCACGTCCGGGACGACGAAAGGACATGACCGCTTCCGCCCCATTTGCCGACCGTCAGCTTAATCATAGTAACCCGGTCCAAATGTGATCACGGACATAACGGGCTGGTCATGCTCACCCGTCGAAGACCAAACACCGACGCCCAATTTTGTAGAGGTCGCGCCGTCCTGTTCGACACGCGTTTCTGGATCGAGAGAACGCAGATGTTCGATCGCCTCCTGCATTGTCGCAGTATTGAGCGCAGCACCCTGTAGTGTAGGGTTGCTTAGGGTCGAAAACTCTATTGCCTCCAGCCTGCTCGTAGCGTCGTAGTAGGCGAAGACGCCTTCCTCTGGCCAGTAGTCTGTGTCGTGGCTATCAGGAGAACGCTTGAAGAGTTGATGGCCACTTCCAAGGAACGCGCGGACGGTATCCATAGGCGAGCCGATTGGAAGGCCTTTCAGTCCACCGCCGAGTTCAATTGTGAGTTGCTTCATGTCGCGATGATCACAGGATCAAAGCCATACCGCAACGACCGCATTCCACCACACCCCGTCATTCCCGCGAAGGCGGGAATCCATATGCTCGGCGCTCGGGGCGCGCGACCTCCTCTCTTGATAGGCCGCGTTTATGGATTCCCACCTCCGCGGGAATGACGGCGGGATAGGGACGGATGCGCTCCTTCGCTTTCGCCCGACATTGAAACGACAAAGGCCGGAGCATCGCTGCCCCGGCCTTCTGCCTCCATCGAAGGGCGACCCGCGCTACGCCCCCTGCGGCGCCGCATCGCCCCATGCCCCGCCGCCACCCGGGCGGCGCGACTTGGGGATCGACGAGCCGGTCGCGGCGCGCGGCTGCGGGGCGCGCTTGTCGCGGTCGTCGCGGCCGATGTCCTCGCCCTTGATAGCCTTCTTGGCCTCGTCGCCGGTCAGCGTCTCATATTCGAGCAGCGCGAGCGCGAGCTTGTGCAACTCGTCGAGATTGTCGGTGAGCACCTGGCGGGCCAGCGTCTCGCCCTCCTCGACCAGCCTACGGACCTCGCTGTCGATCAGTCGGGCAGTCTCCTCGGACATGTTCTGCGCGCGGCTCACCGAGTGGCCGAGGAACACCTCGTCCTGATTGTCGCGGTAGCGCAGCCAGCCGAGCTTTTCGCTCATGCCATATTCCATCACCATCGAGCGCGCCATGTCGGTCGCCTGCTGGATGTCGTTGGAGGCGCCGGTGTTGAGCTCGTCATGGCCGTAGATCAGCTGCTCGGCGATGCGGCCGCCGAAGCACAGCGCGAGCTTCGCCTTCATCTGCTTCATGTTCATCGAATAGCGGTCGCGCTCGGGCAGGTTCCACGTCACGCCCAGCGCGCGTCCCCGCGGGATGATCGTCACCTTGTGGAGCGGATCGCAGCCCGGCACGTGCAGCGAGACGAGCGCGTGGCCCGCCTCGTGATAGGCGGTCGAGCGCTTCTCGTCCTCGGTCATCACCATGGACTTGCGCTCGGCGCCCATCATGACCTTGTCCTTGGCCTCCTCGAACTCCTTCATCGCGACCAGCCGCTTGCCCTTGCGCGCGGCGAGCAGCGCGGCCTCGTTGACCAGGTTGGCGAGATCGGCGCCCGAGAAGCCGGGTGTGCCGCGCGCGATCGTGCGCATGTCGACGTCGGGCGCGGTCGGCACCTTCTTGACGTGGACCGCCAAGATCTTGTCGCGGCCGTCGATGTCGGGGCGGGGGACGATCACCTGGCGATCGAAGCGGCCGGGACGCAGCAGCGCGGGATCGAGCACGTCGGGGCGGTTGGTCGCCGCGACGATGATGATGCCTTCATTGGCCTCGAAGCCGTCCATCTCGACGAGCAGCTGGTTCAAGGTCTGCTCGCGCTCGTCATTGCCGTTGCCGAGCCCCGCGCCGCGATGGCGACCGACCGCGTCGATCTCGTCGATGAAGACGATGCAGGGCGCGTTCTTCTTGGCCTGCTCGAACATGTCGCGGACGCGGCTCGCGCCGACGCCGACGAACATCTCGACGAAGTCGGAGCCCGAGATGGTGAAGAAGGGCACGCCCGCCTCGCCGGCGATCGCGCGGGCGAGCAGCGTCTTGCCGGTGCCGGGGCTGCCGACGAGCAGCGCACCCTTGGGGATCTTGCCGCCGAGGCGCGCGAAACGCGTCGGGTCCTTGAGGAAATCGACGATCTCCTGCAGCTCCTCGCGCGCCTCGTCGATGCCGGCGACATCGTCGAAGGTGACCTTGCCATGCTTTTCGGTGAGCAGCTTGGCGCGCGACTTGCCGAAGCCCATCGCGCCCGAGCCGGCGTTCTTCTGCATCTGGCGCATCACGAAGAAGGCGATGCCGAGGATCAGCAGGAAGGGGAGCGCCTGGTACAGCAGCAGCAGCCAGACCGAGGTCTGCTCCTCGGGCTTGGCGCGGAAGCGCACGCCCTTGCTCTGCAGCCGCTGGACGAGCTGCGGATCGCCCGGCGAGACGGTGTTGAACGCCTGATCGTTGCCGATCTTGCCCGAGATGTTGTTGTCCGAGATCACCACGTCCTTGACGCTGCCGTCGTCGACCTTGGCGAGGAAATCGGAATAGGCGATCGTGTCGCTGGCGCGCGCGTCGCGCATGCCGCCGTCGAACAGCGAGACGAACAGGAACAGAGCGCCGACGATGGCGAACACGACGAGCATGTTCTTCATCCAGGCATTGCCCTGGCCCTGGGGTTCCTTGTCGTCGTTCTGCATGGTCTTCCGATCGCCTGGATGTCCCGACAATGTAGGCGGAGACGCGTTAATGGCAATGGAACAACGCCGATCAGGCTGATCGATGCGGCGGGGCGGGGGAGAAGGTCCATCGCGTGCCGCCGCGCGCACGCACACCGGCCAGCGTCGCGGTGCCCCCGGCGGCCAGCGTGGCAAGCAGCCGGGCGAGCGCGGGGCCGTCCGGCGCGGCGCCGAAATGCGCGGAAAACAGCCGGATCAGCGTGCGGCGACGCAGCTCATGGGGGGCGTCGCCGGGGGTGAAGACGACGGAGTCGCCGGCGACTTCGGTGGCCTCGACGACCAGCCGCCCTGCCAGAATGTCGAGCGCGGCGTCGGCGTCGCGGAGATGGTCGGCGGAGGCCGCGACTCGGGCTGGGTCGAGCCACGGCGTCTCGCTCAGCACCCGGCGCGCGCCGGTGCGGCCGAATCGGGGGTTGGCGTTGGACGGATCGAGCGCGGCGACGAGGCCGGAGGCTTCGACGATCGCGGCAAGCTCGGCTTTGCGCCAGCCGAGCAGCGGGCGGAGCAGCCGCGTCGGCGATCCCTCGACCAGCGGGCGCGACGGGCGGATGCCGCTGAGGCCCGACAGGCCTGCGCCGCGCGCGAGCCGCATCAGCACCGTCTCGGCCTGATCGTCGGCATGATGCGCGGTGAGGACGGCGGCAAGATTTGCCGCGTCGGCCCACTCCGCGAGCGCGGCGTAGCGCGCGCGCCTCGCCTCGCCTTGCAGACCCTCGCCCGCGGCGGCGACCGAGACGCGCGCGATCGTGTGCGGCACGCCGATCTTCGCAGCGGTATCGGCGCAGGCGGTCGCCTCCGACGCGCTATCCGGTCGCAGCGCGTGATCGACCGTCATCGCCGCGACCGGCCCCGCCGCCGCGGCGAGCAACAGCAGCGCCAGGCTGTCCGGGCCGCCCGAGAAGGCGATGCCGAGCCGCGCCTGCGGATCGATCCCCGCGGCGATCAGCAGCGCGTCGCGATCGGCCCGGAAGCGGGCGATCGATCCCGGATCAAGCATGTGCCTCCGTGCTCCCGCGCAGGTGGGAGCCTAGGGTGTATCGCCATTCGGGCGATCGCTGAAAAATCCTCCCCCGCCAGGGGGAGGGGGACCATCCG
>CAIQHF010000003.1 GCA_903871605.1 uncultured Sphingomonadaceae bacterium | reverse complement strand
TCGATGTCCGCCTTGACCAAAGCGAGCGTCGTCGGCGTCGCCTTCGAGCGCGCGCGCAGCCAGAGCTTCGACCCGATCGACCCCGCCCACCATCCGCGCGGATTGGTCGTGCCGTCCGGGATGATGTCGTCGGGATCGGCCTGTGCGTCGGTGAACAGGCTGATCAGCACCGCGGTGTAGAGATCGGCACCCGACACCAGGCCGTCGCCGGCGATGAACGGATTGCCCTCGGCGCGACCCTGCTCGTCGTAGATGCTGTTGCCGTTCTCATCGGTCCAGAGCGGCCACGACGGAGTCGATAGCTGCCAGTCACCCGTCCCGGTCGACGGGTTCCAGATCGTCGCGATGTCAGCCATCAGACGGTGTGATCCGTCGCGCCGGAGGTGTCGGTACCGGCCTTCACGCCGCTATGCTTGTGGGCGTTGTAGGCATCGCGCAGCGCGCCGAGCTCGACCGCGATCCCATCGCCCGTGATCGTGCCCGAGACGTCCAGATTGCCGGCGATCGTAGCATCCTGCAGGATCTCGGCCAGCGGGGCGTCGATCGTGACCTTCTCGGTCGCGACCAGGCGAAGCGTCGGACAGTTCCGGATGACGGCAGGCAGCCCCGCGCAATCGATGAGGAGGCCATCGGCGGTCAGCTGGACGATTGCGCCGGTGACGCCGTTGTAGATCCCTGCATCGCCGGGCTGCATATTCTTCGGCCGCGACGGCCGATGGCTCGTGCCGATGACGATGGGCATGGTCCGCATGCCGTTCCGGCGCGCGACCAGCACCTCGCTATCGACCGGGGGGACGCTGAAGAAGCCATATTCGAGGATCCGCCGGACGTTGTCGGTCACCCGGTCGCCGATGCCCTTGCCGGCGCTGCCTTCGGTCACCTGCAGCGTCTGAAGGTCGCCGCTGTCGTCGATGTGGGTAACCCGGCCGATGCCGAAGAGGTTTCGGATGCGATCAAGCATTGTCGGGCCCGATGACGTCGGCCGCGTTGATCGGCAGCAGCGAGATCGGCTCGGGCAGGAAGGCGAACCTGGGCATCATCACGAGCACGGCCGTCGTCCCTTCTTCATCCGAGCGGCGGAACGTCACCTGCGATATGCACAGCATCTTGTCGTCGAGGCGTAGTCCGGGGACGTCGACGGGGACCAGGGTGTTGGGCATCCACAGCGCGCCCGCGCTGTCGCGCCAGCTGTCGACGGTCGCGGTGACGACGGTCGAGCGCCCTGCGCGCCGTGCGATCTCCCATTTCGCCTTCTTGATCGTGAAGGCCTGCGGGTTCTCGGCGACCTGCTCGATCACCATGTTCATGCGCCGAGGCCGGCTGACATTAGGATCGGTTTCCGTGTCGAAAAAGTCGGAGCCTGCGAGGTCGCTCAGGGCATCAAGGCTCTGCGAGCAGCAGACGATCTCCGAATAGCGCTGGTCCGCGCTGTTCTCGACCGAAAAGGCCTGCACGTTCTGCCCATAGACGACGCCGCTTGCCGCTTGCTTCGTCCCCAGCGTGGCAAGGACAAGCGCGCCGGTTCCGTCCTCGTAGACGAGCAGACCCGCGCTCTGGGCGACGCGCTGGATCATCTGCGCGCCGGTGTCGGTGTAATTGATGCAGATCGGCGGGACGGGATCACCGGCCGAGGCGCCATCCGCCAGCTTGACGTTGATGCCGTAGGGCAGCGCTAGCTTGGTGGCGATTTCGAGCGCGTTGCCCTGCAGGGTGTCCGAAGGCCATTCGGCCGAGCAGTCGACCAGATCCTGTGTCATCCCGCGACCGACGATGGTGATGATATGCGTACCGTCGGACGCGCTGGGGATGTCGCGGTCAATATAGCCGGTGATGACCTTGTCGTTGCCCAGCGACACCGAGCAGGCTTGCCCGGCGCGCGCGACCGTCGCGTTGCTGGTCGCCGGGTTCTTCGACGTCAGCGATATCTCGAAGCTGTTCGGAAAGCCTTCGGCGCGAAGCGTCGCCTCGACCGACTGCCACCCGGAGAGCCTGTTGCCGCCCACCTCGAGGACGAGCTCATCGGGCGCGGCGTTCGTGCCCGTGACGTCCACAACCAACGTCACGACGACAGCGCCTGGAACGAGGTCGGCATGAAGAGCGGGTGGATGCACGCGACCTGCCCGACCAGCTGATCGGCGCGGGTCGCATCGCGATAGAGGCGCTGCGCGAGATTGAGCGACGGCAGGGGCCGGCCCGTTGTGAAAGTGGTGATCTGCGCAAGCGAGCCGCCCCGCGCGCGCAGATCCTTAACGACCGACACACGCGCGGCTCGGAGCGCGTTGAAGCTGTCGTCATCGCCATCGTCGGCAGCCTCGGTCGCAAGATCGTCGAGCAGGGCCGCGACGCGGATCATGAGCGCCATGGCATCGTCAGCGCTGCTCGGCTGGTAATCGCCTACGGCTGTCGTCAGCGCCGCCGCCGCGGCGCGTTGGAACATGCCCGCGACCGCGCTCGCCGAGTCGGTATAGCCGAGCGGCGCGAAGGTCAGCACCTCTATCAGCAGCCGGATCGCGTCCGCAGGATCCGCGCATGCCGCATAGAGTGCGTCGACCAACGCCGTGATCGCGGCCGGGATCGTCGTCGGGTTCGAAAGGTCCGCGCCATCGATCGCCGCGCCGACGGCCGCCGAGGCGGTCGAGATCGCGACCCGATCAGCGGACGCGATGCCGACTAGGTCCGCGATCGTGGTGGTCGCGGTGAACGGCGTGGCGCGCAGCCCCTGCAAGCCGGCGTTCGCGCCCGCTGCGAAGCGGCCATATTGACCCGGCAGCTGCGCCGCGAGGCGATGGAGCGCTGTGGCGTCGTTGCCCAACCCTGCGACCTGACCCGTCCACGTCGTCGCTGCGGACGAAACGTCCGATCGCCGGTCGCCGACAGATATGGCCGCCGCGATCAGCCGAACGCCGTCGACCGCCAGTGCGACCCTGCAGAGATTGGCCGCGGTAAGGAGGCCGCTGCTCGCGCTCAGGATCGTCGGATAGCTGCGCTTGCCGCTTTCGACGAACTCGACCTCGACCGACGAGCGGCGCTGCGCGTCCAGCTCCTCGGAGATGCTGAACACACGCACCGAGACGTTAACGATGCCGGCTGTCGGATGGGTGAGGAGGCCGGACCCGCTCGCTTCGAACGCGGCCGTGAGCAGCGCTCGCTGAAGCTCGACCGGGCCGCCGAGGTAGACGAGGTCATCCTCGAGCAAGAAGCCGCGAAGCCGGAAGACGCGGGGCGCGCGGCCCATATCCTCGGCCCACGGCTCGTCGCGCCCAGGATAGGTATGCAGCGCGATCCGGCGCCCGCCGCCCAGGCCCGAGGCCACAACCCCGAAGGGCACGCCCCGAAACGAGCCAGGCAGGATGCCGCCGGAGAGCAATGCCATATTGGTCTCCTCCCAGCTGCGCTTTACGCTCGGCGCCAAGGACTCGGGGGCAACGGATGGAATGGGCGCACCGGATAAGCGGATCAGGCGGTCGCAGGCTTCTGCTGAGCTACATCGATGCTGATCGAGAGCACAGCGAGCGCGAAATCATTCCCTATGAAATCTCAGGATCAATGGTCGGCAATGATGCCTACCCGGAGGCGATAGAAGCATTCTGCCTCATGCGAAGGGCCAACAGGACATTCCGCATTGATCGCATCGTCACCGTCGCAGATCCTGCCACCGGGGAGGTGTTAGACCTCGACGACCTCTTGGATGAGATGGCGGCCGGGGTGGTGCTGCCATCAGCCCAAAAGGAACCTTCCCCGCCTAGCGTGCGACGCATCGGCAAGGGAATGCCGATCGAAGCTCCGACGATACAGTCTTCTCGCCTGCCTCTGTACCGCTTGGCAGCTGGGGTTTTGCTCGGCGGGTATCTCGTAGGCAGATTGCGCGTTCTGCCTTGGCTGCTTCGCTTATTTCACCAGCGCTGGGGACTTTGGTTATGAAGATTGCTGCCTTCGCTCTGCTCGGTCTGATTGGAAGCCCCAGCCTCGCCGCCGATGGGCCGCACCTTATATTTGACCACGGTCGTATCGCCGGAATGTCCGGTGCTGGCGATACCTGCGCCGAGCATGACGACCCGTGCCGGTCATATCAGGTGACTGGCACGGTAACCCGAGTCTCAGGCGATGCCGCGGCGCCGTCATCCTTTGATCTGAAGGCCGCCGACGGCAAGACATACAAAGAAAACTTTGATCAGGACCAGACGGGCGATGCTTCGCTGAAAAAGTTTTTCCGCTGGTTTCGGCCAGGGCGAAGAGTGGTGGTGACGGGCACCCAGACCGGCGCGATGGGCATGGCGCTGGTCAACACGATCCGCGTGGCCCCTCAATAACTACTCGTCGCTAAATGACATCGATACTCGCGGCGACCCATTGGTTCGTGACTTTACAGCCGTTCCCTGCGGCAGCCCCTTAAACTCATGAATGTGGTGAACCGGCTTGTCTGTTTGCTGGGCACCGAGGATCCGTTGCGCGTACTTGCGGGTCTCGTCGATGCCGATCGCATCGGCAAAGTCTCGGTCGGAGATAGCTCCGGTTCGCGGATCGCCGATTGTTCGCAGCCACCCCCCGCGGCCATGGTGACCATCTAACCGCCCGTCACCCGCATTATATGCCGCGGCTACAAGGGCTGGATCGTGATACTTGCTCCATAGACGCCCGACTTCGAGGTTGCCGAGCATCCGATTATAGCCGGCGTCGGTCCGAAGTCGGTGTTCGTCGAAGGGTATGCCGTTTCGTTGGGCTACCGCGCGGGCTGTTTCCGGTAGAAGCTGCATCACGCCCACGGCGCCCTTGCTGCTCTGCTGCCATTGCTTGGACCGCTCGCCGACTGTTTCAATCAGGTGCGCCATGCCCGCCGCCCCGGCACCGAAACGCGCGTCGGTCACAATACCGCGAGATGATCCGCCCACGGCGGCCAGCATCTTGTCCGCCGCGCGGTCGATCTTGTCGGCGCCGTCGCCGATGGCACGCGCCGCGCCCGCGACGCTCGCGTGCTGCGCGAGATAGACGCCGCCGTCGAGCGCCGGGTTA
This sequence comes from uncultured Sphingomonadaceae bacterium, assembly GCA_903871605.1. Taxonomy (GTDB): domain Bacteria; phylum Pseudomonadota; class Alphaproteobacteria; order Sphingomonadales; family Sphingomonadaceae; genus Solisphingomonas. The sequence continues at coordinate 48,379 of CAIQHF010000003.1, read as the reverse complement.
TACTTGCCAGCCGTGGCCGCTTGCAGGCCCTGCTTGGTCCGGTCGAACATCTGACCGAGCAGGACCGAGTTGCGGTTGAACTTCTCCGCGGTCGCGATGTCAGCCGAGCTGTTGACGACCCCATGTTGTCCAACGTCCGCCATCTCCGAGCGGAGCGTGCCGCTCCCCTTGCTGAGAAGCGGAAGCATGCCGGCGATGCCCAAGCGGTTCGCGATCATCAGCCGCGTCTGCGGATCCTTCTGGCGCGCGATCGCATCGGACGTGTCGGCGAGCATAGCCGAGTAGTCGAGGTTGCCGTCGGCGCCGGTGCGGAACTTGACGCCCAACCTGGTCAACAGCGCCAGCGTCTCGTTGTTGCGGCCGTATCGCGCGTCATGAACGCCCTGCGCGAAGCTGCTAACCGCGCCGCTGGTAGCATCCTTGCCGATCCCGTAGCGCTCGGCCGCGCCTTGCAGCTCCTGAAGGTCGCGGGAAGCAACGCCGATCATGTCGGCGAAGCGGCCCATCTGCGCCGTGCTGGCAGCCCAGCCGCTCGCGAACTTGTAGCCCGCCACCGTCGCGGCGCCGAGCGTCGCCACTGCGGCTGCGCCGACGATCGCCACCGGGCCCATGGCAAGCGCGAGGCCGCCCGCCGCGCCCGCCGCCGCTTCCATTCCTTCCGCCGCTGCCACGCCCTCGACGGCGGTCGTGCCAAGCGATGCCGACGCGCTCGCGCCGACGCTCTCGATCTGGCCCAGCGACTGCGACGTGCGCCCCAGCCCGGCATTGAGCGCCGACCCCGCGCGCCGCACCGCACCGAGGCGCGTGTCGAGCGTGCCGAACACCGAGCGCCGACCGAACGCGCCAGAAACGGCCGCATCGACCTCGGCAAAGGTGCGGACGAAATTGCCGAGGCCGCCGCGATCGCCGAGCTTGCCCATCCCCTTACCGATGCCCGCCGCGTGCTTGCCCAGCTTGTCGAGCCGCTTCTCGGCGGCGCCGACGCCGCGGTCGACGAGGTTGTTGCCGACGATATCGATCGCGACTTTCGGGTTGCTCATGCGAAACTCCCGAACGCGCGGACATGGTCGCGATGCCAGCGCCTAAGCTCTGACCATGTCTCTTTTTTTATCGTGCGAGGCGTCTCGCGATACCGGGACGCGAAGACCGCCACGACCTCGCGCCAGTCCTCCGGCCGCCTTAGAAGAAACGGTTGAGGTACGCGGTCGCCTGACGGAAATCGCGAACCAGCATCTGCTTGATGACGGCTTCCGGGACGGCAGCGATGGTCGCGATCGCCTTGCGGCTCGCGGCGACCCCCTCAAGCTTGTCCCATTCCTCCCACTGGCCGGCGGTGGGCTCGTGCAGCATGATATGGGTGAAGGTCTGCGTCGCGTGGACGATCTCCTTGCGGAACGTGATCGTCAGCTCCTCGGGAATCGCCTCCTCGGCGGACGCGGCGGGCTGGTCGGTCATTGGCTCGGCCCCTTTCAATTTTCGCTGACGTCGAGACCTTCGAACTCGACGTCGAAGCTCGCATCTTCCGTCGCAACCTCGATCGGATCGCCGGTGCGCCACATATTGCGGCCCACGATCGTCTTGCCGTTCGCAAGCTCGAACATGACGGTCACGTTGTCGGCGCCGTTTAGCGCGGTGATGAGCGGCTGCGAGCTATCGCGCCCCTTCCAGCCCATCATGCCGGGCTGGGGCGTGCCCGAATAGCCGTGCGGACCGTCCTGCCCGGTCATCGTCTCGCGCTTGTCGGCGCTGACGCGGTACTTCCCCTCGCCGGTCACCTGATAATTGTTGCCGTCGATCATGGCGTACATGACGCCAGCGATCAGGTTGCTGTCTGCCATCGCGGGGGCTCCTTAGGCCTGAAGACGGAACTGGAAGAGCAGCGCGATCTGGCGCAGCCCGTTGGTCAGAATGCCGTCGTAGAGAATGTCGAGACGCCCCGGGTTGGTCGCGTTGCGTTCGACGACGAGGCCAGCCGCGAAGACGTCAGCGTCCTGCACCTGGCCGTCCGCCTCGAGCTCCTTGTAGTTGGCGATCAGGTCGGCACGCACGACGTTCGGCGTGACGACATTCGAGGTAGGCCCAAAGCGCGTCCCATTGTCGGCGAGCTTCTTGCGGCCGTATTTGGCGGCGACCATCGTGCGCAATGCCCGCAGAACATACGGGATCTGATACATGGTCTCGACTTCGAGATAGCTGTCGTCCGCCTGGCCCTGCGTGTTGGTGACGTAGGTCGTGATGATGTTCTGCATCACGACGTTGTTGCCGCCGTCGACGGTCCAGGTTGACACGCCACCATAGAGCAGGGTCGCGCTCTGGATCTGGATGCCGAACAGCCAATTGCTCTCGGGCGGCAGAATACCGGCGACCGTGAGATATTGCAGCGGCTGGCCGGGGTCCGCGCGCAGGCTAACTGCCGCCTTGCCCATGAAGCCGGCTGCCCACTTCCACGGCGGGGTCGGACAGCTGGTCGGCATGCCGATGCAGGTGACATGCTGATTATTGATCAGCGTGGCATAGGCCGTGAGCGTGCCGGCGGTGCCGCGCTTGGCGATCCAGCAATGGCCATAGACCTGCGTCGTCCATGACCAGCGTCCGCCGGTCGCGTCAGCGAGTAGGGCGGTCATCGCCGCTACCGACGCCGTGTCGGTGAGCGAGCATCCGATGAAGTCATAAGGCTTGTCGCCGAGATTGGTCAGCGCGGTCGTCAGCGAGGGGTTGGTGGCGCCGCTCGCCATCGCGACGATCGTGACACCGAGGCCCTGCGGGAGCAGCTCGCCCTTGGTATAGCCCAGATAGTTGATCCGGATGTCGATGTCGTTGCCGCACTCGCCGCCGTTGCGCGCGGTGAGATTGACCTTGGACGTCGTCACGCCGTCGACCGCCGCCGTCGCGGCAATGCCGTTGGCGGCATTAATCGCGGCCGCCACCGTCGTCGCGACCTGGGCGGCCGTCTGTCCGCTCTGCAGCGGCACCGCGATCAGCCGGCCGCCGACATACAGCGACAGCGTACCCGCGGCCGTCGTCGGGCCCGTGAAGCTGATCGAGCCAGTCGCCGCGACGGCGCCGGGATCGTCATTGAGCGGGAGCACCCAGAGCTCCCCCGTCGGGTCGTTCGCCCGGTAGGCGTCGATCATGCCGGCGAGGATCGATCCGGGGCCGGCCGCCAGGCGCGAGTTGGATTGCGACTGGCTCTGCTGGGCGACGTTGGCGACGAGCGTTCCCGCCGACGTCTTCTGGCCGATCAGCAGCGCGCGCTGAGGCGTGACGTTCGTGTTCGCCTTCGAGTTGTCGAGCTCGGCGAAGAACAGCGGGACGCGCAGCGTCTGCGGGATGTTTGCAAAGGGGATCGTCATGCCTTCGGCTCCTCGGCGGGCGCCGACTCGGCGGCGGGTTCGGGCTCGGACTCGACGTCGTCCACAACCTGCGCGTCGCCATCTGCGATGAGGCGCGCCCAGTAGAAGTCGTTGGGATCGACGGTGAGCCCGTCGGCGTCGAGCGGGCGACGCGTGACAGGGTCCCGGACCAAACGGCCCGGCACGGCAACGATGCGCATAGGGCGCTCCTATTGTGGGAGGTCGGCGGTGAAGCCGGTCGGCGGGTGATTGCGGTCCTGCGCGGTGACGTCGGTCAGCGCGACGGTCTCGATCGGGGCGAAGTCGTCTGCGCCCTCGTAAATCTCAAAGGCGAAGTCGCTCTGGATGCCAGCGAGGTGCGTCGCCTGCTCGCCGCAAAACGCCAGCTGAGTATTCACGCCGGCCAGCTCCTGCACGACGCGGAACAGCGGGTAGCTGTTGATGATCGCCATCTCGTATTCGCGCTTGAGCGCCCATAGCCGGGCCTCAGCGGTCGAGGTCGAAACATCGCCTATTGCGGCTGGTGCCGAAACTTCGCCGACGACGCGAATGGTGACTGTCGTGTCGAACTGGACGTCGCCGCGGCCGAGTGACTGACGGCTCTCGCTGACGACGCGAAGCTTCAGGATCGGGTATTGGTCGGCCTGCGTCGGCAGATCGCCGGGACGCTTCACCCGGTCGGCTGCGCTCGTCGCGTAGACTGCCGGTTCAGATGCAGCGTTCGGGCCAAGCAAAGCTGCCTCGACAAGGTCGAGCAAATCCGCCGACGTCGTCATGCGACCTCGATCAGCATGAGCTTGATATGCCCATGCCCGTCGGGTTGAGGGTCGGCGACGCCGAACGTCTTACCTACCGACGGGATATAGACCGTGTCGTCCTGCTTTGGCGGGATGAGGAAAAGCGACGCGCGCACGCCGAGGATCGGGCGCTGCGTGGTATCCTGCGAGCCTTCGGCGAGAGAGGTTACCTGGGTGTATGCCTCGTCGAAGACTGCATTGGGCAACTGGAACGCCGCGCCGCCCTTGGGCGTGTACGTCGGCCATGAGAGGGGATCGGTTGCCGACCCCTCCCCGAAGACCGCCATAACCGGCCCGAGCAGCTCGGCGTCCCAGTTGATCGACACGAGATCAGGACTCCGTGATCTCGGCGCCCTGTATGATGGCGGGCCCGGCCTTCTCGTCCACCAACACATCGCCGTTATCGTTGAGAAGAAAGCCCAAGTTCTGGAGACGGCGCCCCTCGGCGGGATCGAGATCGATCGAGCCACCGGGGCCAACCGGATCGCCGTCACCGTGTACGGTGCGGCCACTGGCGACGGTGAAGGTTTTCACGGTGGCTGCGACGGGCGCGTCGACGGTCTGCTTGGCCGCGGCCGGTTTGGTCGCCGCAGCGGGCGCAGGGGTCATCGGCGCAGCCGCCGGGGTGATCGGATCGGGCATGGTAATCTCCTGAGTTTCGATGATCAGAGGACGGTCGCGGCGAGCGCAGCGCCGGGACGGCCGGGGTAAACGATAGGCGCCGACTGCATCATGATGATGCGCTGCGCCGGATCGTCCATGATCCAGGTCTTCGGGGCGTAGGCCATCGGACGGTAGTTGAAGCGCGGATCGAGGATCATGCCGAAAGCGCGGGTGCCCATAAGGTCGGGCCCGCTCATGATGACGGTGCCGTCGGGGATCATCGGCTGCTCGACGTTGCTCGCGTCGATATACCAGTCGTTGTAAAGCCACAGGTCGAACTGGCCCCAACGGCCCATCGAAACAGCGCCCTTCTTGACGATCGTGCCGGGGTTGACGGCATTCCCGCCATTGGCGAGGTTCGGATAGTAAATCGCGCCCTGAACGCCTTCGGCGGTCAGAAACTTCGCCCAGGCACCTGGGGTGAAGATCAGGTCCGTCGGAACCGCGCCGGATGCCTTCAGGATCAGCGTTGCCCAGGTCGTCAGCTGGCCGACGATGTTGGTGTCGCGGCCCTGCGAATTGAGCGTCTGACCCCACCGATTTGCACCAGAAAGGGCGATCGTCAGCGACGCTGGGCGGCCATAATCCACGACCGTGGTCGGGAAGCCGTCGCCGACGAGCGTCAGCGTGCCAGTCTGAAGGACCGAGGACGCCATCCATTCGAGACGGCGATTCACCATGTCGACCTGATCGGCCATCTCGACCTGAAGGTTTGCGAGCTCGCGCTCCTGTCCGGTCAATTCGCCGCCGACGCGCTCGCCGATCATGCGACGGACGGGCTTGCGCAGATCGGGCGCGCGCTTGTCCTTGATATAGGCGGGCTTGATCTTCGTCGTCTGATAGCGACGCTGCTCGACCAGTTTGCCTTCGACGAGGGGCGAGACCAGCGGCGCCATGCGGCGCAGGCCGAGATCGGTATCGATGAGCACCTCTTCGGTGTCAGCTTCGACGATGCCGGGGAAGAACTTATCCAGCAGGAAGTTCTGCGACAGTTTGAGGTTGGGGACGACCTGAACGAGCTTCGCGGTCGTATAAGCGATGGAATCTGCCATGTGAGGGCTCCGTAAAAAAGCCCGCACATGGCGGGCGCTATTTCAGCTTGGTGGTGAGCGTCAGCTCGGATCGGCGGAGCTGACGGGGGATTTGATGAAGAGGTTGCGCGCCTCCAGCGCGGCCTTGGCCGCCGCAAGCGTGATGCCCGTTCCGAGAATCAGCGCATTGCCGTTGAACTCGCCCTGGAGGTAAACCCCGCCGGGCACCGGGCCGGACGTCGTGTCGACCTGGTCGACGAGGATCGTATAGGGCACCTGCGAGCCGTCGGATGACGCCGAAAGCGCCTGCGTCAGCACGCCGGTTGCGGTGATCTGGCCCAGGACGGTGCCGCGGGCATAAATGGCACCGCCCGAAATCGTTCGGGTATCGGTGACGATTTTCATGTCGCCGCCGATCAGCTGATCGGGGACGAAAATATCGGCGGTGATGCCAGGGGCCCACGGCGTATCGCCGTATAGGGTGGGGGTCAAAGTCATTGCGGGGGTCCTTTCCCGATGAGAAATGGCGGCGCTGGACGCCGCCGGTCACGTCAGATGATGCCGGCCTTAACGGCCGCGGCTTTCGCCAACTCGCCGAAGCTCGGCTCCTTGGCCCCAGCGCCACTTCCATCGCCGCTACCGGGGTTCGGGATCACGACGCGCGCCATGCGACGGCCGAGACGGCTGCCGCTTTCGGCTGATGGAAGATTTCCGGTCGCAGCCATGTTGAGCATCCCGATCGCGTCGACGCTCGAGCGATCCTCGTTGAAGGCGAGGTGCGCGGCCATGTCGGGGCGGAGGCCGGCGGACGCCGCCTTAAATATCTTCCGCCCGCGAGCCTGCGCAGCGAGGAAGCCCTCGCGGCGCGCCTGCGCCATCTCCTCGTCATCGTCGTCGTCCGCGGCTTTCGCCTCGGCTTCGTCGTCGGCGTCGTCGCCGTCGTCCTCTGCCTTGGCGCGGCGCGCACGCCGGCCCGTGGGCTTCTCCTCGTCATCGGCGCCGGGCTTCTCGTCCTCCGCCTCCTCGCCGGGCTTCTCGTCCTCGGCGTTGGTCTTGTCCTCTTCGTCCTCAGCATCATTGCCGGGCTTCTCGTCTTCGCCGGCAGTGCCGCGGCGACCGAGGGCGCGTGAACCGAGCGCTGCGGCGCCGGCGAGCAGATGGGCGAACGGGGACGTCCCCGCCGCTAGGGTGGTCTTCGACATGGAATGTCTCCGTTTGGGTTTCAGGCGATTTCGGCGAGCAGCGCGGCGAATGCCGCGTCGGGCGCCATCACGGCGTCGGCGAGGCCGGCCGTGACGCCGGCAGCGCCCATGAACGTACCGGCCTTCAGGCCGCGCACCTTGTCTTCGGAGAGCCCGCGCCCGCGCGCGACCGAATCGTAGAAGATCGAGCCCATCGCATCGATCTCGCTCTGGATAGCGCCGAGCGCATCCTCCGAGAGCGGGATCTCCGAATGCCCATCGGTTTTTCGATCGGCACCGTCGGACGTGATGAAGGTGACCTTCAGGCCGGCCTTGGTCAGCGCCGACGACATATCGACGTGCATGCAGATGATGCCGATCGAGCCGGTACCGCCGGTACGCGGCACGACGATCTTGTCGGCCGCGGACGCCAGCCAATAGGCAGCGGAATATGCGCTCTCGCTGAGGATAGCCCAGGTCGGCTTGTTGCCGCGCAGCTCGAGCTTGGTCTCGAAGAGATCGGCGCAGCCTGCTACCTCGCCGCCGCCGCTGTCATAGATCTCGGCGATCGCCTTGACCTCGGGGTCGGCCTGGGCGGTGAGCCAGGCCTGACGGATACCGTCGTACCCCGTCATCCCCGAGAAAGGTCGGAGCGAACCGAGCTTGTGCACCAGCGTGCCGGTGACGGGGATGACCGCCACGCCGCCAAGAACATCGTAGCCGCCGTCGCTACCACGCGACCGCTTGCCCGAAAAAATGACCTCATCGTCATCATCGAACGCCATCGGCGTGATCACGCCGCCGCCCAACCGCTCCATGCTTGCGATGCCGAGACGCTCGGCGAGCGCCCCCATGGCGATCTCAGCCTTGCGTGGATGGATGGCGATCGGCGTGTTGAAGAGCCGGGTGGCAAGGTGTGCGAACTGCTGCATCACTTCGGCTCCGGATCGACTATCGTCTTGCTGGCAGGCTCGCCCATCGGGTTCATTCCCGACCACGTCGGTACCGGGATGCCGGCCTCTTCGAAGCGGCGGATCGCATGCTTGCGCGAGGCGATCATCTCATCGGCATCCATGCCCTGCTCTGCACAAAGCTCGTCGAAGTCCATCAGGCAGGCGTCCATGCCCAGTACGGCGCCCTTCACTTCGTCGATGGGGTTCGTCCAGCCGCGGGGCGGCCCGATCCACTTCGCACGGGCATAGGCTCCGCCACATTCGATGAAGTCCGGCGCTCCCGCTGGAAGAGGGGGCTCATCCATCTCCATCGCTTCTTCGACGAAGGCTTCGCGCACCGGCTGGCAAAAGCCGTTCGCATAGTCGTCGCGGCGTCGGCTGAGCGTCTTGAAGAACTCCTGCAGTGCGCCCTGATGGCTCGAATAGTTGACGTCCGCCCAGTTGTTCGAGACCTGCTGTGTCGAGACACCAGCGGCGGACGCTACATTCCGGAGAACCGAAGCCTGAAAAGCCGGATAGTTTGCGCTCGGGCGCTCCGCTTCGACCTGTCCGAGCTTCTCGCCTGGAAATAGCGAGGTCATCTGCGCAGTCGTGCCGGGGACGCGGAGGCGTTTTTCCTTATGGAAGGCCGCGCGTTCCGCCTGATACGCGTTCAGCTTGTCGGAATCAGCGAGAGCGCTCTCGACATAGTCTTGATCGAACGGGCTCTCGATGAAGGCACTGAAGATTGCGTTGAGCAGCGCCGCATCCAGTTCCGCGGTGTCGTACTGAAACAGCATCCGCAAGCGCTGCAGAACGGGAGTGAGGACGCCAGCGCCGCCGCGGTGCGTCGCGGCTTGGTCATGCTCATAATCGTGGACGATGATCGGCCGACCCCAATCGGTCTCCCGGTCGATCCGATCCCAGACCATGCTGTCGCCCGCCGACCACATGTCGTTCTGGTGGGCGCGGCGGATATGGTAGGCGATCGCGACGCCATCTTCGTCAATTTCAACGCCGCCACGCATGTTGCGCAGGTCGAAGCTCAAAGTCGGATTCGACAGCCTGTCCGGATCGATGATCTGAAGTGCCGTTGCGTACTGCGCTCGTCCCGGGCGGATGCGGTTTGGCATCCAGCGGAGCAACCCAAGCGCGTCCCCATCGACCAGCTTGTGGCGGAACCCAAGCCGAAACATCTGCGGGACCGTCAGATTGCGGCTGACATCCGACCATCGACCACGGCCCGTTGACCAATTTCGATAGAGAGGGTCGAGCCACTGGGCAAATTCATACGCCCATGTCTCATCGAAGGCATTCAGCCCTGAGTAGGACGCCAGAGCCTTGAAATCTGGCTTCGAGATCGGGCGAAAATTGGCGCCCACCGCGTTGTCCAGGATCCGAGTGATTGTCCCCGATGCCCAGCCGTCGTTGCGTACGATGTCGCGCGTCCGGGCGACAATCGTGTCACGATACCCGTTAAGCGTCCCGTCCGGCGATGACAGGTAAGGAAACCAGCCGGCCATCTGATCACTGAAGACGTCGGCAGCATCGTAGGGGCTGCGGCTGAAGCCACCACCGACCAGGGCATGCGATCGAGGAGGGCTCGACACCATCGGGTTCCCCCGATGGTCGAGTATCTGCACCGTCATCCGCGGACGAACCGGATAGGACGGCGCGTGCGGCACTCGATGCCTAGCGCAATCTGCAGTTGCTGGATCAGCGCGGTGCACTCCGCAACGCTGCCCATCTTTTTCGTGATCGACTTGCCGCCGTCCCCCTGCGTGTAGGACATCTGGACGTTGGCCTTGCCCGCCATCAGATCAATCAGAGCCAGCTGGGCGGACAGAAGCATTGGCTGAAGAACGGCCGTGTCCATGCCCGCGAAGACGCCGCGTGTGACGAGTGCCATCGGCCGCCTCCTATTATGCGAGCAGGCTTGCCCGTGATTTCCGGGCAGCGGCTTCGGGCGTCTTGTCGATGGTCACGCTGGGCCCGCGCTGATCCCCCGAGGAGATTGGCTCAGGGGCTGCGGCGGACTGATCGTCCGGCTGGTCGGCATCTTCGACCGTACCGGAGATCGAAGAGACGGCGCCGACTTCATTGGCCCGACGGTTCAGCTTCAACCCGAAGTGCAGAAGGCCGGAGAGCGCAGCATAGGCATAGACCCGGCAATCAAGCGCTTCGTTGCGGAGGTTCGATGGACATACCCAGATCAGGCGGCGCGTTCGCTTATCGGGGATCAGCTTCTCTGCCGTCAGCTGCGCGAAATAGTTGACGTCCCTATCGGCCGGGAAGTGCATGTATCCCGGCCCTGGCGCCTCCGCTAGGAGGCGATCCCTGATCACGTCTTTCGCCGAGTTAACGCCGATCGTGAAGGGCTGATAGCTGCGACGCGTCCGGTTCAGCGGTAGCTTCGCCGGCCAGACGGGCTTGCGCTGCCCCGCCGCTTCCGGATCGCCGCGGATACCCCAGATGCGGCGACCAAGCCGAGCCTTGGCGAACTGATAAACGGCCTCGGTGCGGCTGCCGCCGGTATCGATGCAGGCGGCCACGACCTCAAACGTGCGGCCGTCTGCGCGGCGCCATAGCTTTTTCAGATAAGCGTCGAGCTTTTCCCAGACGCTGATGTCGTTCGGATCGCCGGAGAACACCTCATAGGCGAGGCTCCAACTTTCCTCGTCGCGACCCCAGCCGACGATCTCGCACTCGAGCCGGTCATTCTGCGTATCGATGCCGGCCGTGATGACTGCGACACCATCTGGCACTTCGGCGGGGTATGGCTCTCGCCGGGTAGCCAGCGCCTCCGCGTTCAGATCGACGCCGCTCTGTCGCCGGTGCGGCTTGCCGAGCTGGGTGTTGTCGAACTTCACCCGCTGGTCGGGATCATCCTTCCACTTGAGCCATTTCGCCGCGATCTTCGGCGGACTGTCGCGCTCCCATGGGCTGAACTCTTTGCCCGCGGTGAAGCTCGCATGCTCATTGTCGACGGGCCAGCTGCCGCATTCGCTGCACCGGGCCCGATAGACTGCGTGCCGCTCGCCTTCCCACCAATCCCATGCGACCCCGACAGCGTCGCGGGTCTGATCGGTTGCACGCCAAGCATCATGGTAGATCGAAAGCGGTTCCTGGTAGGCGCCGCAGCACCGGAAGGGCTTCGTCTGATGCCACCGAGCCGTCTGCAGCGCCTGGCGCCTTTCGGATTCCGTCCATGCGCAGCCGCAGCCCTCGCAGTGCACCGCGGCCGTCTTCGGGCGATGGGCGATCACGCGCCCTTCGTCGTCGATCTCCTTGTACCACTCGATATGCTTGAAGAACTCGAGAAACTGACGGTGCTGGCAATGTGGGCAGGCCACCGAGGCTTGCCGCTGATCGCCGTCAAGATAGCTCGCCTCGATCGCGCTCTCGCCCGCTATGGTTGGCGAGCATGCGCGGATCGACTGGGCACCGATGAAGGTGCCCATGCGCTCCTCGGCCAGGCCAACCGCATCGCCTTCGCGCGTCGCGACATACTTGTCGATCTCGTCGCAGAACACGCGCTTGATCGGCCGCCGCGCGACGTTGTCGGGGCTACCCGCGCCCTCGATCGCAAGAAACCCGCCGGGGAACGACTTGTAGCGGATCGTCTCGTCAGCGTTCCGCGTCTTCCGGGTGCCCACCAGTTCCCGCAGAATCGGCGTCGCTCGGATAAGCGGGGTGATGCGCTCCTTCGAAAACTGCTCTGCCGCATCTTCCTTCGGCTGCAGCATGAGCATCGGCGAGGGATCGAGGTGAGCGAAAAAGCCGAAGGCGTTCTCGATCAGCGCGGTCTTCATCAACTGCGTGCAGACCATCACCGTGATGATGGCCGTGCCCGGCTCGGTCACCGCGAGCATGGGCCCGCGCGCGATCTCTACGTCGCCGGTTCGCCATTTGCCCGTGGTCGATCCGGCGCCGGCAGCCTTCTTGCGATAGCGGTCCGCCCACTGAGGGACATTGATCCGCGGTGGCGGGGTAAGCCCTTTGCGCCAGGCCCGTTCTAGTCGCTCAACCTTCGTCAGCGTCTTCGAAGTCGGCGTCGGGTTCACCGAGGTCGCTGAGCTGCTGGTGGACATGCTCGTTTAGCGCCTCCAGCACGGGCTCGACGGCCATGCCCAGCTTGGCGGCGATCAGGGGCGCCACGCGGTTCGGCCAGTTCTGCCAAGCGTCGCGGAAGGCGCGGGCCTGTTCGAACAGCACCGCCTGCGCGACCTCAAGGTCGACAACGTCTCCTGCCTCCTTCCGCGCTGCGAGCAGGTTCTTGGCAGCGAGGCCGTTTTCCTTGACCCGCTCCGCCATCGCCACGTCGAAGTAGCGACCGGCCAGGACGTTCGCGATGAAGTCGGTGTCGTCGATCGTTGCGGGATCGAGTGGGTTGCCCGCTGGTGTCCGCAGGGGTGCGGACATTCCGCCGGTGTCCGCACCTTTGTCCGCACCGTCCGCAGCCCGCCTGTTCGTGCGCCGCCAGCCCGACCCGGCGAGCGCGGCGTCGAGCTTTCCATCGGCGGAAAGCGTGAGTTTTCCTTCACCTATCGCGCGCCGGACCAGCTTGTCGCTGCATCCGTCCAGCCGCGCGAACTCGCGTATGCTGACGGGTCTCGGGGGTGCGGACATTTGGAGTGCGGACCCCTTTCAGACCTCATAGCTGCACACGGATCGGGGCGCGCAATACCCTCGGCTCAGAAGGGGGGTGGAAGGACCCAAAACAATATATGACCCATCCCGCGTAACATCATTGCGTGCCGGGGATCGGATCGATCGAGCCGGGCGCCCCGGTGCCATCGGCGACCGGGATGGCGTCGGCCGCCGGCGCGTCGGTGCCGATGTCGGCGGCGATCGCGTCGACCTTCGCGCTAAGCGCGGTGAGGTCCGCCGCCGACGCTGCGCCGGTGTCGGGATGGGCAAGCGCGTCGAGGGATGCCTTGATGCCGTCGAGCGAGGTGTTGATGTCCGCCTGTCCTGCTTCGAGCGCAGCGAGGCGTGCCTTGATGGTGGCCATGTCCGGATCCTTCCTGATGACGACGGTGATGGTGGTGCGCATCGCGATGACTGCAAGCGCCGCGAGGATGACCGCGAGCGCGACGAGGGCGATCAATCGCCGAACACCCAAGCCTTGGCCCGAGCGAATAGGCTCGGCCTGCTCACGAGCTCGCAGACAATGGCGGAGGCGGACGACTCCCGCATGTGGTCAAGCCAAGCACGGTTGCACACCTCGACGACAGCGTTCGGGTCAAACGGCGGATCGATGGGCCGCGGCGGGACCGTGAACTGCGCTACGAGCCAATCGGCCGCATCCTGCACGGTCGCGAATGCCCAGGCGCGGCCCCTCTCGCCGGTGAACCGGCTATCGTCATAGAAGACGAAGCCCTTCTCACCCGATCGAAAGGTCAGCCCATTGCGTATGATCTTGTCGTCCATGGTCAATCCTTCGCGGACGGCGTCGCCTTGGCGGGCGCCTTGGACACCAGCGACTGCGCCCGCGCATCCTTCAGCGCGGCATCGACGGCCGTCTTGGCCTTGCCCGCCATCTGGTCGCCGGGCTTGATCTGATCGGTCATGGTCACTTCCTCGCCGTCTTCATCGCTTGGGTGAGTGCCGCCTCGAACACCGGCTGGGCATATTTCGCGACGTGCGCGCGGGCCCGGCCATAGAAGTCGAGATGCTTGGGCACCTCGGTCGTGTCCTCGAACTGGATCAGCAGCGTCAGCGTGGTGCGCACGCCGTCGACGATGTTGGTGTTCTTGCCGCGGGTGCCGTACTCGCCGCCGCCCTTGTATCGCTGACCGCGCGGCGTCGCGCTGCGCTGCCACACGCCGTTGACAGTGCGCCCGGTCTTCTTGAACATGATCGGGCCGATGAAGACGTTCGGCTTGCCCTTGAGCCGCGCCAGCGTGTTGCGCGGGAGGTTGCCGTACTGGTTCGTCTTCTGCCCGACCGGTGCGAGCATGCCCTTCTTTGCGCCGAGGAAGCGGTCGCCGCCATCGACGTAGGGCGCGAGATAGTTGGCCTGGGCATCCTTGATGAACACGGTGGCGACTAGGCGCTTCTTGGTCGCGGGCGTTTTCGCGAATGCGCGTTGCGTGAACGGGGTCGGGTTATCGAACGTCCGGTTCTCTTCGTCGGTCTCGGCCGCCTGTACGCCCTCGGCAAGCATGGTCAGCGCCAGGGCGGACGCGAACGGGACCTGTCGATTGACGAGGTCGCCCAGCGCTTGCTGCGCTTGGCGAAGGTCTACCCGAATGCCGAGGCCCATCAGCCTCGGCCGCGAACGATCGCCCGCGCGGCAATGCAGATGCGCTCGACTTCAGCTATGCGACGATCGCTTTCGGCATGCGATCGAGCCGGCTCCGCGAAATCAAAGGCTACGGCGTGCATGTCGGAAGCGAGACGCTCAAGCTGCTGCGCCTGTGCCTGCATCCGTATATCTCCGAATAGGCTTGGCGATCAGCCGTTAAGAAAATTTCGGTAGCCCACCAGGCTATGGACGCCACCCATCGATTCAGGCGCGACGTGCGCGGGGAACACCGAGCTTACTGCGCTCATAAGGTAACGGTTCTGGCGCATGATGGCGCTCGTCCCGCGTCATTGCTCGACATCTCCCGGTCAGGCTTTCGCGCGTCCGTCGACGAGCCCGTCGCTGTCGGCAACACCGTCACCCTCGCCGTTTCTCCCGATCGCGAGCTGGCCGCTGTCGTCGTCTGGCAAGAGGGTCGCGAGATCGGCTGCAGATTCGATCAGCAGATCAGCAAAGTCATGGCGCTCGCCATATTCCGCGGTCACGGGCTATCCGGCGGCGGATCATCTGCCGGCTATGGCGACGCAAGCGCTCCTGGGCGCTGACCCCGCCGACACAGCCTGAGCCGCGAGGCGGAAAACTTGCAACGCGCCACGATCAGCTAGTGCCGATGTCGGCGGCTGATTGGACGCGAACTTGATCCATGATAGCCTGCAATTTCGCCGCTTGTAGCAGCATGACGACGGTGGCGCTGGGAGCCTTCGCTTAAACGCGTTGGGACGTGCCATGTCGAACCGTGTTCGCGTCTTCGTGACGCTGCTCATCGATTATTTCGGCGACCGGGCATATCCCTTCGCACTCGAACAGGTTTGTAGATTTGCCAGCGAGGGCGATCATCACATGGCCGATCTTTGGGCCGAGATCGCCGACGGTATCGCAGGGCAGGACGCCATGACGCGCCAACTAAGCTAGACCGCTGGCGGCCAGCCTTATTCCGAGGTGAGGCGATAAAACCCCTACGAAAAACCCGCCTCGGTGGGCGGGTCAGAGAGGGAGCGGTCTGCGCTGGACGCAATTGTTCCAAGGCCTTTTTGGCGATTTTCGGGGCCACTTGCAAGCGCTTTCTGCAACCGTTCATCGTGGCCTCAAGCGGCCCGCGCCTTGGTCTCTCTGTTCGCAAGAAGCCATGTCACAGCTGCATTCTCCGACAGGAAGCACTGACACTTCTCGCCTTTGAAGATGCGACTGGCCTGGAGCTTCGTGAGGCTGTTTTCGCAGAGGAACGCGACACGGTCGCGGGGGCCGGTCGTCGCCGCCTCCCGATTTGCGGCCGATTGCATGACGTCAGCGTCTTGCACCATCGATGCACACACGATCAGCACCTTGAGGTCGTTATGCTCGGCGCGACATTGCGCGATCGCGGTCTGAGCCACCCGCGCAGCCTTCTGCTCATCGTCATGGGAAAAATACCCATCACCCGTTACCCGGACGATGCCTGCCGAGCGGTCGTACTTCACTGAAACTGGCACTGATGCCCTCCCTACAAAGCACGCAAGTATCGTCCTACGATCGCGTGTTCTAACGAGTCATGAAGGCGTACATCCGTACCATCCTGATCGCCGCCCGAAGGGTGCGCCAATTCCTCAGGCCGCTCGAATGCCAACAATCAGGTCGTTCAGCCTGACGACGTCGTCCTCACTGACATCCCGGTAAGCGCGATCCTTGCAAACCGGCCACCGATCCAGGGCAGCGATCAGCTCGCGCTTCGCTTTGCGTTTGTGCACGTGATGCCGTCGCGCCGCCACCGAGAAGCCGATCGGATCGCCGATCAGCATGTCGAGCACCAGGCGCTTGGGCGCCGGCAGTAAATGCCGCCAATAGGTATAGGCGACATGCAGGCGGACGACGGCGATGCGCTGGCCGACAAAGTCGCCAGGACCGGGGCTTGTATCGACGCGGGCTTCCATGCTGGCCGTGCGGACGTCGACGTCATGCTCGATCGCCTCGGCCGCCTTTCCGATCTCGGCTGCCCAGGCCAGCTGGTCGTCGTTGATCGACCCGTTCAAGTGCAGCTGCGCCAAAGCGCCTTGATGCGTGCGCTCGGCATATTCCCAAGTCTGCGGCGTGCCCTTGGCCTTGTGCGACCATTCCTCTCGCAGGGCGACGGCCTCCTCGATCCCGGGCTCGAGCACCTCGCGGGTCACGGCAACGACCTTCCGCTTGCCGCGTCGCTTTGCCGTGGTTTCCTTCGCCTTCGGCCGGGGCTTGCCGATGACGAGATGCTCGAAGCGCTGGCGCTCGCGCCGCCGCACCGCGTCGATATTCGCCTTGCGCGCCTCGAAGCGCTTCACCGCGTCGGGGTCGGCCTCGTAGGCAGCAGCGAGCGCGGCGCGAGACGCGGCGATCTGGCGGTGGCGACGCTCCTGCGGCGTCTCGTTGTCGTTCATATCTTCCCCACGCTCCGCTCCGTTCACCAACTGCTGTCCGAACCGCCGCCGCCAAAATCGCCTCCACCGCTGTCGAAGCCACTGCTCGATCCAGAATCCGACGATGACGACGACCCGCCATCGCCCGACTGCGGGCCCCAGCTGGGCGACGTGTCGTAGCTCGGCGAGGTGTTGACGATCACGGGCGCGATGAGGGTCGTCGATTCCGTCGGCCGCGTGGAAGCGCGCTTTGCGGCCAGCGATGCTGGGTGGCCCTCGGTAAATCGAGGACCAACGTCATACCCCGCCGCGCGCATCGGCGCGCCGGATGAGCGCGGCGGTATCGCCTCGGCAGCCTTCCTGTTCCGTTTCCGACGTGCGCGACGGTCGAGAATGGCGACGATGCCAATCCCCGCAAGGATCAGCATGCCGAGCCACAGCATCCATCGCTGATCGCTCGCCTTCGGCGCATTCGTGATATCGCCAGCACCGGCGGGCACGGCGGCCATGATCGCGTCGGCACCGGCACTTAGCGCGCCTGCGATGTCGCCAGCCTTGAGTTTCGGCACGACCGTCTCGTGCAGGATCACGCTCGTCTCGGCATCGGTCAGATCGCTCTCGAGTCCCCGCCCGACGTCAATCCGCACCCGGTGCTCGACCGGAGCGATCTCGAGCAGCACCCCGTCATTGATCCCCTTGCGCCCGAGGCCCCATGCGCGGCCGAGCCGATAGCCATAGTCGGCGATGTCGTCGCCTTGCAGGCTGGGAATGGTGACGATCGCCAGTTGATGGCCGGTCGCGTTGTCCCAGGCAGCGACCTTGGCGTTCAGCGCGGCGGCATCCGCTGGCGGTAGGACGTGCGCGGCGTCGACGACGGCGGCGCGCCCGCGATCGGGGAAGGTGAGGTCGGCAGCTGGCGCTGGCGACACCGCCGCGCATCCGGAGATGGCGATCAAGGCGGAGAGGATGGCGGCGCGGGTCATGATAGCCGACCGACCGCCGCGACAAACGCCGCCGCCTTCCCGCCTAGGACCTCGAACTCCCCGCACCAGTCATCAGCGGACGTCACGGGGAACCGTGTCGCCTGCCACGTCAGATGCTCGTCGGAGGCATCGCCAACGAACGCGTCGACAATCCGTGGCGCGTGCCGCCGGCACTGCCCGATCTCGCGTGGTGTATCGTTCGCGAACTCTACCGTCTCGGTCGAGCGCCAGTAGTGGCAGATTGCACAGGTTTGGTCAGTCATCGTTCGTGCTCCGGATAGACAGCCCTTCATCTGCGATCGTCCGCAGCGACACTGCAATGTGCTCGAGATTGCCCGGAGCGCTGGAATCACCTCCGCTGTTGAAGCCGATCCGGTCGAGCATGTCGGAGCAGCGCCACAGAGCGGCCGCGATGGCGAACTGACCGTCACCCTTTTTGGCGCGGTCGAGGAATTCATTCAGGGGGTCAAGCATGGGCAATATCCTTTTCGAAGCGAGTTTGAGGTCTGCGGGTAAGCGCGGGTATCTGCGGGTATATTCTCAGCCACGTGACGAGATTTCGCAGGGTCTGCTAAAAGCGGCGGAACGGCCAAAAACATACCCGCACTATCCCGCACTTACCCGCACCACCTTCCAGAGCTTTTGGCTGTTGTGAGTGTCGGTGTCGGAGACAAACCGAAGCCCATCGACGATACGATTGGTAGATCGGCCAAGGAATTGACCGAGGCGGCGGGTATCGACGCCACCGCGTTTGTTGTCAGCGACTTCCAATAGCGCTGTGATCAAATCTGGATAGACAAGTCGCCCATGGGGGTCGCGCGTGTCGATCAGGGCAGCGATGCCGCCACTGGTGTATGAACTCGCGCCAACTGCCTCGTGCCACGTTTTCATTACGCCGCCGAGACGTGTAAGCTCCGGATCCTCAGCTCGCGCAGCTTCCATTGTCTTGATTGGATCCACACGGCCAAGCCAGACGAGCGCCGATCGAACCATCATCGACCACGTCTCAAACGAGGCGAGAGCCGGCAATTGCCCAGGGCAGTCCGCCAGCATGTACGCACGGACGATGGTCAGCGCGGCGCCGATATATCCGCCTCGGTCGGCCTGCACAGCTTCTAGCGGATCGCTGTCAAATGTCCGGAGCTCCGGGCGCTCTAGGTTCGGATCGAGGGAACACAGCAGCGTTCGCCTGGTCATGTCGCCGACCAACCGGATGTTATTGCCGGTGGCGAAGATGCTCGCACGGCTTTCGATCCGGATCAGCTTTGAAACGCCGAGCGGCCGGATCGAGACGACCGGACGCTCTACCATCTGACAGAGACTGTCCCCGCCGAGCTCCCCGTTGACGTTGTCAATGCTAACGATCGGCTGTCCGGCAAGAAGTGCAGCACCGAGGCGTTTCTCGGTCTCTTCCTCGTTCCGACCTGCAGCCAGCACCGGCGCTCGATCGCCGGTTAAGATCGTTGAGGCTATGTCGATCAGATAGCTCTTGCCGGATCCCGCCACGGGGGCTGACGTGGCGTGAAGCGGCGCAACCGGCATTGCCCCGCGCACTACCGGTGTGATCATCGCAGAAAGAGCAACTGATCGACTTGCGTCATCGACAAACGGGAATCCGTCAAGAAGACGATCAAGCTTGTCGATCGCTGCTACCGCATCGCCTCGTGTCGGCAGGTCCGGCATGGAAGGAAGTGTTGGTGGATCAAGTAGGAGCAGCCTTGTGGCGGGATCGTAGCCAGCCTTCGATAGGATGGAGCCGTCGGGTCGAAGCGTGGGGGCCGTGATCACCCCAGACAGTGGGCGAAAACGCCACTCGCCTTCACGGGCAAGAATCGTAGCTGCGACATTGAGAGGCGGGTCAGAAGGCAGCCAATCCTTCTTCCTAGCATTGAACTTCACGAACTGCGTTGATCTTGAAAGATGGTCGACCAGCATGTTTGCATCGATCGGCAATAGTCGTGCGACCTTGGTTCGGCGGCCATGCGACGCTGGCAACTCGTCGATGACCGGACGAACTATTCCGCCTCGGACAAAGAACTGAGTGTCTGCGGCAATGAGCGCCGACTCCGCTTCGGTAGCCATCACGTGGAGCTCGCCAGCCCGGATCATAATCGGCTTGCGATTGTAGTCGACCGGCCCCTGTCCAGACGGACCTCGAGGCGGTTGCCTCTTGTGCTGACGTTTGGATTCGGCAGAATCGCTAGAGGATTGATTGCTGCCGTAAAACTCTTCGTCGGCCTCAATCATCCAGACAGGCGGACCGTCTTCCTCACTGCCGAAAGCACCACGCACGACATTCCCGGTCATGCGGCCACCGCCATGGCGCTTTCGTCAGCCCAGTCGGTGCCGAGCACCGCGGGTAAATGGACGTTGCAGGAGATCGGCTCGCGCCGGTTTGTCAGCTTGCGCGCGAGGATATAGGCCGACGCCTGCCCGGTGAATGACCGATCGGCATCGCCATAGATCTCGACGGACGTGATACCTGGCGGCGGCGTCCACTTTTCCATTCCGCCGGCGCTGATCGACGACCAGCAAGGCACGCCGAACCGTAGCGACGCGCGCAGAGCGGTTTCGACGCCCTCGGCAATGCCGATCGTCGCGCCCGGCGCACCGAGCCGGACGGCAGCGCCATCGGGCACCGGCCCGGACATCATCGCCCGATAGGCACGGCGCCCGTCTTCTAGGAACGTGCGGTGGACGTTGACACTGTTGCCGTCGACGTCGGTCACCCGGGCGATCAAGGCCGGCAGGTATCCAGTTTCATGCTTGGTGGCGCGCAGCTTGGGCACGAACCGCAGGGCGTCGATCTGGGCCATCTGGTCCGTCCACACGCCGCGCGATCGCAAATAGGCCTCGGCCATCGTGCCGGTGATCGGAACCGACATGCCCCAAACCTTGCGCATGTTCTCGCGACAGCGATCCTCATCGCGGGGCAGCTTGCCGGCCGCAACCGGCGCATCGGGTAGCAGCTCGCGAACGCGCGCCGCCATATCGACGAAGCCGAGGCCGGTGACATCCATTGCGAGCGCGGCGCCATCGCGAGCGCCGCACTGGTTGCAGAAGCTTGTGCCGATGCCGTCGAGATTGTCGAAGCGCCAGCGATCCTTGCCGCCGCAGATAGGACAGGCGTGTTGCTTCCCGTCCAAATGGCCGAGCGGAACGCCGAGCAGCGGAAGGATAGCCCGCCAGCGACCGCACGCCTGCTCACGTAGCTCCGGCAGCTTTGCACGTGCCGATGATGCGCCCCGGGTCATGGCGGTCAGGCTTCGGCGGCGATGAAGAAGTCGTTCGCGGTGACAGCACCGTCCGTTTCGGCCATGATCTTCCTCATAACCGCCGGAGCAGGGATACGTGTTCCTGCGATGTAGCGCCGAACGCTCTCTCGTTCATTCACCCCAATCCGCCGAGCGAAATCACCCGCCGGCACGCCTTTCCAGTCTAGGTAATCTGCCAGCTTCATTCTCGGCCTCACCGTCTCGGTGAAAGACAGTTAGCGTCGATTTCACCGAAACGGAAGATGGAAACTTCACCAATCCGGTGCAATGACCGCACGATGAAAAACGCAATCCGCCGAATCAGGGAAGCTAAGGGGCTTTCTCGTGCCACTGTCGCGGAACGTGCGGAGACGAGTCAGCAGCAGATAGCCCGTCTAGAATCGGGCGAGCGACGTCTGACCGTAATGTGGGCGCACCGCCTGGCATTGGCGCTCGACGTCACCATTCCTGAGATCATAGACGAGAGTGCCGTATCAGAAGGATCTATGCGCACCGCGCCGCTTTTTGGAGCGCTATCCGAGCGGCCGTGGGAAAAGACCGATTTCGCAGCTGATCGAGTGCCGTGCATTGCAGGCGGTCCAGATACCTTTGCGCTGCACGTCGAAGGTGACATCATCGATAAAGTTTTGCCAGATGGCTCCATCGCGGGTTTTGACCCCTCGGAGACGGAATTCGAGGACCAAGGCATCTTCATGCTTCGCGTTGGCACGAACGATGGCGTCATCGTTAGACGCTTCGATCAAGCATCGATGTCCCTGCTGTCCGTTTCTACCAACGCGCGATACAAAGACATTAAGATTGGTAGCACTCCGTTTTTGATGGACGCCCGTCTGGTATGGGGAACAAGAACTTTCTAGTTCACCGAAATGGTGTTGACATGGTTCACCGGAATGGTGAACATTCTCCTCATCAGCCCCACACGGCTGATGAGCAGGACCTAACCACCGCGTAACCCGGCGCCTCTGCGGAGGGCCAACATCGCACGGACAGGCCCTTGCTCTCCTTCACAGGGAGTAAGGCAGATGGCATCACGACCAGCACCACGCGTTCCGGCGGGCAAAGGTAGCCTCGCCAGGCTTGCGGAAATCTATTTGCGCCAGCGCGACCTCGACGACGATTTCGAACGCGCGCTCGAAGGCTCACCGATCAGCCGGGACGATGCTGTCGGAGACCATGCTCGCTCGTCGTGGACCGCGCTCATGCACTCCGGCGAGGTCGTCATGTCCCAGCCGCCGACGTCGATGGGCGAAATGCTCCTCACGCTCGGCATGGCGGCGAACTACATCGACACCGTGCTTGGGCAGGCCGAAGGCGCAGATGAAACGATCTGTCGCGGCGTGGCCACCGCCCTGAACAATGCCGTGCGGTTCTTGCTGGCGCACGACGCCGCCGTCGACTTGCCGGTCGAGGTCAGTCCGCTGATTGCCGAGTTTGCCAGCTGGTCGGGGCTGCACGACAGCAATACGAAGGCGCAGGCGGCATGATCCACGCCGCTCGCCTGCGCATCGCCCGCCTCCTGCGCGCGATCGAGCCCTGGTATCACTGGGGGGAGACGTCGGTCCTTCGGATCAACACCCACCGCCGTGACTTCGCCGACGAGAGTGAGGGCCCGGGCTGGCAGTTCGAGATTCAGTGGTTCGGCTTTCATCTGGGCATCACGGTCGGTCGCACGCCGCCGGCCGCAAGCCCTGCCGTCATTCAGTCCCGCATCGCGTGGCGCGAACGCGACGCCGCCAACCAGCACAGGGAATTCGCACTATGATCGGGTTCATAGAGACCGCGTCGTCCGGCGGGATGGTACCGATCTCCGCCATAATTCGGATAGGCGAGGAGCGCGTCGGCAAGGACAAGATCGAGCTTAGGACGGCCAAGTTGTTCGACGGCAGCAAGTTCGACCTCCTCGAGCATGACATTGCCGAAATCCGATCGCGGCCCGCGCAGATCATTCCGAGCGAACCCGGCACTCAATTCGTGCGTGCAGCGATCGGCGGGACCCTTGCGGAGAGCGTCATCGTCGCCGAGCCGGTGATCGCTTGGGCGCTTTGTCTGGATGGTGCCGTTCGTCCGGTCACGCCGCAGGGCGTCTGTGGCGGCGCGAGCTTCTGGGATGACCATTATGTCGAGATGCCTGCCGGCGACATTTATGCCGTCGGGGACGTCAGCGAGCCGAGCAGCTTCACCGATCGCGACGAGATGCTGCGGCGCTTCTTCGCGGATGCGGTGGCAGAGCGGGTCGCCAAGTCGGACTCGGTGAAAGATTTCGCTCCCGACGCGCTCCCTCATGCTGCGATGCTTGCCGATTGGTGCCGACTTCGCGACCGCTATGACAGCGAGCTTTCCGAGCCGGACAATGTGCGAAACGCTTGGTACGCCGAATATTGCGCGCTCGAGGTGGCGTTGCTCGATCTGCCGACAGTTACATCTGCTCAAGCCTCAGCCAAGTTGCGGCTCCTTGCTGAGATCGAACTCGATGGAAACGGAAACGAGACCAACAGGACGAGGGAAGTTCTCTTGCAGCTGGCGGGAGACCTCAGATGAAGGGCTTTCCGACAAACAACTGGCGGCACGCGGCAGAAGCCTATCTCGTCGCGAAAGAAGCCGAGCACGCGTATGACAATGGTCCATACGCCGACGCCATCCGCGCTGCCGATGCTCAAGGCGAAATGGCGACCTTTGATGAGCGCTTGACGCAGGAATCAGATCGTCTGACCGACATTCGCGCTGCCGCCGAGGATGCGCTGATGGCGATCCCGTCACCGGATGCGGCGTCCTTCGCTTTCAAGTATCTCGTCGCCCGCGGAAGCGGTCGCGAAACCGATTGCTGGGATGCCATGCTGGAGGCAGAGGCAACGCGGTTCGCCTACGCGAGTAGTCGCACGGCGGAGGATCCGGATGCGCTGCTTCATGATGCATGGCGCGAGTTCGTGCAGGCCAAGCTTGCCGACCCCGAGCGGACTGTCGATGCGCATCGGGTGCGAGAGGTAGATCGCATCATCTTCGATCGTGATGCGGAAACGATCGCTGGTGTTGCGATTAAGGTCCGCGCGGCTCTTTACATCAGCGCCGTCGAGGATTGGCTAGAGAGCGCGGCTCTAAGCCTGCCCGGATCTCACATCGACGCGCGCCTAAAGTACGAAGACACCCCGATCATTGCGATGTGGTCGGCTATTCGGTCGCTTGAGCGTCTGCATCCCCATTCGGGTGATCTATGACCGTCCCCGAAAGCTGCATCAGCTGTCGGTTCTTCGTGCCGATAACGACAGCAGCCTTCCCCGATGTCGACGGTATGTGCCGACGCTATGCCCCGAACGGCCCAGCGCTCAAGCCGCCCGGCGGCGCGTGGCAGGTATTCCCGCCCATGAACAGTTCCCAATGGTGCGGCGATTATCGCCCCGCCGAGGGCCCGGTAGTCGGCCGGATGGCGGCAGCGGCATGACCGGCACCCGCACTCACCACTTCCGCGGCGGCTTCACACTCCGCAGGCTCGAGACATCCGCCCGGCGTCACTCGACCCGGGATAGCGCCGAGGCGGAGGCGGCGCGTCTGCTCGCGATCAGTCCTGGGCCGGGCATCATCATCAGCCAGGAGGTGGCGTGCGTGAAGCTGGCGCTCCGCGATGCTGCAGGCGTTCAAGAGGACAAGGCGTGAGCAAAATCCTATGCCTGATAGGCCTGCACGCGTGGCACCCAACTGTGCCCATCCGCGAGCGTCATCGGCTTAGCAAGCTGATCTGCACACGATGCGGCGTTCGCAAATGGTGGAGGTCGCGATGACGCTCGCCATATTTGCATGCACCGCGATCACCATCATTTGGCTTAGAGGCCCGATGGTCGACGCCGCGCGCGCGGCGCATCGTATCGCCGACGAGATGGCGGCTTTGCGAGCGCTGGCCGAGCGGGGGCGGCAATGAAATTCCCTGTTATCTCCGGACGCACTACCGCAGGGGGGGCGATCTATGCGGCGATCGACACTCGCGCCGGCGCGCCACTGCGTAAGGGCGTCGTCGCCCACAGTGGTGCGGTCGCGTCGCTAGCGCCGTTCACCAGCATTGATGACGCTGTCGCTGAGATCGAGCGGCTGGGCCGGGCACCAGGACCAGAGGAAACGACACGATGACCGCGAACCGCCTGATCCGCCTCAAGGTAGTCCTCGATCGGGTGCCGGTCAGCAAGTCGACGATCTACGACTGGATGGAGCGGGGCAAGTTTCCCGCCGCCGTCCAGCTCGGGGGTGGCATAGTCGCATGGCGCGAATCGGAGATCGATTCGTGGATCGCCGAGAGGCCCCTGAATTTAACCACCGACAGTCCGGGGGTAGGCGAGGGGGTAGCGTAGAAATCCGCTGCCAGAAAATGGCGGTTTTCCGTCATTAAAGCGGCTCGTTTCAATGGAAGCCCCTTCCACCACCGCCGGGGCGAACGCCGACATATTGGGGTCATGGCCGACCGGCCATGGTCGCGTTCCGCGGTCTGCGGCGCAGGCCGGTCGGCGGCGATCGTCGTTGGGGCGAGCCCCCGTGGGGGTGTATGCGGTGGGCGCGAATGAGGGCCAGGCAGGGGCGGCGATCCACCCCGGCCTGGCCCCGCCACCGCAAAATGGCTTCCCAAAATCGGCTGGCGAGGGACGGCCTAGGTCAAGCGCGCCCGGCCGGTCAATCGGGCTGGATTCGGCTCGGCCCGTTATAGATTCGACTCGGCGGTTAATCCGTCGCGCGCGCTGGCCGTGGGCGCCGCGCCGGCGCTCGCAGGTGCAATATGTTTACCAATTTGGCGGATGATCGCGCGCGGTCCAGGAGAACATCATGCGTATCAGAAAATTTGTCCGAGACAGCCGGGCCGCAACCGCGATTGAATATGGCCTGATCGCCGCCCTCATCGCCGTCGCCGCGATGCAGTCGGTCGGCCGCAACCTCAAGAACACGTTCAACAAGGTCGCGTCGAACATGCAGTGAGCATCGGGCGCCGCATCCGGCGCGATGCCGCTATGCCCCGGGCGCGGTTAACGCTTCGCCGCCCGCGCGCTACGTAGTCGCCGTACCGCATGGCCTTCCACGCGCGATGCCGGCCGGCTGGGCGATCGCTCGTCGCCGTTTGGTCGATCGCGTGCGGGTCGGGCCTGCCTGTCGGCGCGCCGCCGTCGCGCCGGGCACTGGCCACATCGCCGGATGCGCCTATCTAGGTCGGGACAGCCACGCCGCCGATGGAGAAGACTATGACGCCGCCCTGGGATCAGCCCGCCACGCTGATCGATCTCGACGGGACCACCCCGCTGATCGCGACGGTGCGCGACTGCGTTCGCCACTTCGCGATGTTCAAGCCCGCCGCCAAGGCCGATGCGCGAATCCTGCTCACGGCGCCGGTTGCGCGCACCGGTCGCAAGACGCGGACCTGGGTGCTCAATCCCGACGAGATCGACGCGCTCGCCTATCAGCTTGCGGTCGAGCAGGACGACTGACGCCGGAGGCTGAACCGCGGCTGTCGGGCGGGGCCACACTCCGTTAAGGTGCGCATGCTATGACGATCGCATGACACCGATGGTCCCCACCGATCCCGCCGCGCGCGATTTCGCGATCGATTGCTTCATGGAAGACTGGGCGGCCGGACGCGCGCATCCGCAGGATGGCGACCGGCTCAAGTCTCAGCTGCGCGCGGTCGGCGACGTCGCCCGGCTCGAGCGCGTCGCGCGGCAGATCGAAAACCGGGCCTGATCGCGGGCGGCCCACGCCGATCCGGCATGGCATGCCCCTGCCGCCCCAAAACGTGCTACCTCAGAACGTGTTGCGCCCCACCCGGATCGTCCCGCGTGGCGCCACCAGCATCCGCGCCGCCGCCGCCGGATCGCGCGTGACGATCATCAGGCGATCGTCCTTGTGGATGCGCTCCTCGGGCGCGGGCCGGCGCATCTCTTCGTCGTCGCGGCCGATCCGCACGATCAGATAGGTGCCGCCGCCAAGCCGCTCGGCCTCCTTGACGGTCAGCCCCGCCGCGGCGCTGCGCGCACCGATCACCAGCGACTCGAGGCTGAGCCCGACGCCTTCGAGCGCCTGCTCGGCACCGTGCACCCCGGCCTCGTCCCGCGCCGCGCGGCTTTCGGGATAGAGCACCATCCGCGCGATCCGCTCGGCGCCGATATGCGTCGGCAGCACGACCTGGTCGGCACCGGCATGGCGCAGCTTGCTCTCGGTGGTCGGCGCCTCGCCGCGCGCGATGATCTCGAGCTCGGGGTGGAGATTGCGCGCGCTGAGCGTGATGAACACATTGGCGGCATCGTCGGGCAAGACCGTCGCCAGCACGCGCGCGCGGTGGATGCCGGCGGCGATCAGCGCGGGCTCCTCGGTGGCGTCGCCGGCGAGCGCGAGGTGGCCCGCGGCCTCCGCCTCGGCGAGCCGGCCGGGATCGCGCTCGAGCACGACCAGCGGCATGCCGCCGGTGGCGAGATCGCGCGCCAGCATCACCCCGATCCGGCCATAGCCGCAGATCAGCGCGTGGTCGGTCAGCTTGTCGATCTTCGCCTGCATGCGGTTCGGGCTCAATATCTGGCGCAGCTGCATCACGGTGAACAGCTGAACGATCGCGCTGGTGAGCAATATCATGCCGGTGCAGCCGAGCACCATCGTCGCCATCGTGACGCCGTGCAGATAGGCGGTGTCGATCGGGCGCACTTCGCCGTAGCCGACCGTATAGACGGTGAGCGCGACCATGTAGCTCGCGTCGGCGAAGCTCCACCCGGCCTGCATATAGGCGAACGTCGCGCTGGTGACGACGATCGCCATATAGGCGAGGATCGAGACGAGGTTGCGCACCGGCGATCCGAGCACGCTCTCGCCGGTGAACCGTTCCGCCATCGTCATGCCCCCGCCGCGCCCGCCGCGCATCAAGGCGTCTGCGGGGCGCGGCGTCAACCGGCCTGCGCTTCCGGCGCGGCCGGCGTGGCACGAACCGCCTCGTCACCCGGATCAGGCCGGGGGTGACGGAGGACGTGTCCAGTCGTCGTCGGTGTCAGGCGTCGACGAGCGCCCTGACCCGTCGGGATTCGATCGGCGTTCCGCCCAAATCCTCGGGGGCGAAATCGTCGACCGCGATCACCGCGGCGGTCGCCGTGTCCGCCGCCTCGAGCTGCGCGCGCTCGCTCGCCGAAATCCGGTCGCCCGCCTGGCGCCAATCCTTGATCCGCGCCTTGTGCAGCCGGTCGAGGATCGGCTGCGCCGCGGTGACCAGCGCGAATGCCGCGCCGAGCTTGGAGACGGCATCGTCGCCGCGGCCGAGATAGATGTTGGCGGTGAGCCGATCGCGCGCCGCCGATGGTTCGGTGAGGATCGCCGCGCACTGCCGCACCAGCCGGTCGGACGGCCCGCGCCGGCGCCGCCCGAACGGCATCACGAAGATCCGCAGCATCCAGCGCACCGCGCGGTTGGGCATGTTGGCGAAGATCTCGTCGAAGCGGCTCTCGATCGTCGCGAAGCCCGCCTCCATGCAATAGCGCAGCAACGCGAAGTCGGCGTCCTGCCGCCCCTCGTCCTCCCAGCGCTTCAGGGCGCCGGCGAGCAGATAGAGTTCGGACAGCACGTCGCCCAATCGCGCCGAGAGCAGCTCGCGGCGCTTGAGTTCGCCGCCGAGCGACAGGAAGGCGATGTCCGAGGTGAAGGCGAAGGCGGCGGCATAGCGCGACATCTGCCGGTAGAAGCGCGTCGCCTTGCCCGCGCGCGGGGCGGGGGCGAACACGCCCGCGGTCCAGCTCCGCGCGAAGGTGCGGATCGCGGTCTTGAGCGCGTGCGTCACATGCTTCCACAGCACCGCGTCGAGATTGGCGAGCGCCACCGCACGATCGGGCTCGCCGATCGCGCGGACCTCGTCGAGCAGATAGGGATGCGAACGGATTGCGCCCTGGCCGAACACCATCAGGCTGCGCGTCAATATGTTGGCGCCCTCGACGGTGATCGCGACGGGCACCGAGCGATAGGCGTTGCCGAGATAGTTGTTGGGGCCGTCGATGATCGCCTTGCCGCCATGGACATCCAT
Organism: uncultured Sphingomonadaceae bacterium; assembly: GCA_903871605.1. GTDB lineage: Bacteria > Pseudomonadota > Alphaproteobacteria > Sphingomonadales > Sphingomonadaceae > Solisphingomonas. Next base: position 19,471 of record CAIQHF010000003.1, on the reverse strand, counting down.
CGCGTCGTCGACGACGATGCGCATCCGCTCGGTCGCGTGCAGCTTCATGATCGAGGAGATCACCGCGGGGTGGTGGCCCTGGTCGAGCCCCGCGCAGGTCAGACGGCGCGCGCCGTCGAGCAGATAGGCGTTGGCGGCGATCCGCGCGAGCCGCTCCTGAATGCCCTCGAACGCGGCGATCGGCAGATGGAATTGCGTGCGGATGCGCGCATAGGCGCCGGTCGCGTGCGCGGCGAAGGCGGCGGCGGCGGCCGATTGCGAGGGCAGCGAGATGCCGCGACCCGCGGCGAGCGCGCTCATCAGCATCTTCCAGCCCTGCCCGACGCGGGCGCGGCCGCCGATGACGTGATCCATCGGGATGAACACGTCGTGCCCGGAATTGGGGCCGTTCATGAACGCCTGCATCGCGGGCAGATGCCGCCTGCCGATCTCGACACCGGGCAGATCGGTCGGGACGAGGCCGACGGTGATGCCGATATGCTCGTCGCCGCCGAGCAGCCGCTCCGGGTCGCGCAGCTTGAACGCGAGGCCGAGGATCGTCGCGACCGGGCCCAATGTGATGTAGCGCTTGTGCCAGTTGAGGCGGATGCCGAGCACGCGTTCGCCCTGCCATTCGCCGTGCGTGACGATTCCCTCGTCGATCATCGATGCGGCGTCGGAGCCCGCCTCGGGCGAGGTCAGCCCGAAGGCGGGGATCTCGCGGCCGTCGGCGAGCCGCGGCAGCCAGTAGCGCTGCTGCGCCTCGGTGCCGAAGCGCAGGATCAGCTCGCCCGGCCCGAGCGAATTGGGCACCATCGCGGTCACCGCGACCGCCGACGAGCGAGTCGACAGCTTGCGCACCACCTCCGAGTGACCGAAGGCCGAGAAGCCCAGCCCGCCATGTTCCTTGGGGATGATCATCCCGAAGAATTTCTCGCGCTTGAGCAGGTCCCACGCCTCGGGCGGCAGGTCGTGCGTTTCCCAGCTGATCTTCCAGTCGTCGACCAGCGCGCACAGTCGCTCGACCGGGCCGTCGAGAAACGCCTGCTCCTCGGCCGAGAGCGTGGCCGGCGGTACCGCGAGCAGCGCCGCCCAGTCGGGATTGCCCGTGAACAGCGACGCGTCGAGCCAGGTGTCGCCCGCATCGATCGCCTCGGCCTCGGTGGCGGAAAGCGCGGGCATCACGCCGTCGAGCGCGTCGAGAATCGGTCGGGTGGCATAGTCGCGGCGCAGCGTGGTGACGGTCATGGACATACTCCTCGCCGTAGCAACGCAGCGCGCGTGGCAGAGGTCCATGCCGTCGCCCTCCGCCGCCCGCCGTCCGCCGCCGCGCCGCGTTCAGCCGAAGCCGACCACCGCGTGCGGCACATAGGGCGCCTCGAGCCGCGCGATCTCGTCGTCGCTGAGCTCGATCGCCAGCGCGGCGATCGCATCGTCGAGATGCGCGACCTTGGACGCGCCGACGATCGGCGCCGATACCTCGGGCTTGGCCATCACCCAGGCGAGCGCGATCTGCGCGCGCGGCACGCCACGCTCGGCGGCAATCGCGGCGACCATGCCGACCACCTTGCGATCGGCGTCCGCGCTCGCCGCGTAGAGCGTCTTGCCGAACGCGTCGGTCTGCGAGCGCTCGGTCTTGTCGTCCCAGTCGCGCGTCAGCCGGCCGCGCGCGAGCGGGCTCCACGGAATCACGCCGATGCCCTCCGCCTCGCACAGCGGCAGCATCTCGCGCTCCTCCTCGCGGTAGAGCAGGTTGACGTAATTCTGCATCGTCACGAAGCGCGTCCAGCCATTCGCCTCGGCGACGTGGAGCATCGTCGCGAACTGCCAGGCGTACATCGACGAGGCGCCGATATAGCGCGCCTTACCGGCCTTGACGACATCATGCAGCGCCTCGAGCGTCTCCTCGATCGGCACGTCGGGATCGAAGCGGTGGATCTGGTAGAGATCGACATAGTCGGTGCCGAGCCGCGTCAGCGAGGCGTCGATCTCGGTCAGGATCGCCTTGCGCGACAACCCGCCGGCATTGGGGCCCTTGCGCATCGGGCCGTGGACCTTGGTCGCGATCACCACCTCGTCGCGGCGCGCGAACTCCTTGAGCGCGCGACCGACAATCTCTTCCGAGGTGCCGTCCGAATAGACGTTGGCGGTGTCGAAGAAATTGATCCCGGCGTCGATCGCGCGGCGGATGATCGGCAGGCTCTGCTCCTCGTCGAGCGTCCATTGGTGGTTGCCGCGTGTCGGTATGCCGAACGTCATGCAGCCGAGGCAGAGCGGCGAGATGTCGAGGCCGGTATTGCCGAGTTTGCGATAATCCATGGGGATCTCCGTTCAGGTGCCGCGGCGGTAACGCGGCGGGGACGCCGATGTGCCCACGCAAGGGCCGAGGTGCTCCTGCGAAGGCAGGAGCGTTGGATAGCGGACGCTGCGCCACTCTACAGCGCTCCGGCCTGCGCCGGAGCACAGGTGGCTTTACGCGTCCGCGCCCGCGGCGAAGGTGTCGCACGCCGCGGGATCGCCGCTGTCGATGCCCTTCTTGAGCCACTCCATCCGCTGCGCCGAGGTGCCGTGGGTGAAGCTGTCGGGGACGACGCGGCCCTGCGCCTCCTGCTGGAGCGTATCGTCGCCGATCGCGTGCGCCGCCCGGAGCCCGCCCTCGACGTCGCCCGGCTCGATCCGGTCGCGATTATTGGCGGCCCACACGCCCGCGAAGCAATCCGCCTGGAGCTCGATCTTGACCTGCAGCGCATTGCCCTCGGTCGCGCTCACCTCGCGCTGCTGTTCGCTCACCCTGGGCAGGATTCCGAGCAGATCCTGGACGTGATGGCCGACCTCGTGCGCGATCACATAGGCCTGCGCGAAATCGCCCGGCGCGCCGAACTTGGTCTTGAGCTCGTCGTAGAATTCGGTGTCGAGATAGACGCGCTTGTCGGTCGGGCAATAGAAGGGGCCCATCGCGGTCTGCGCGGCACCGCAACCCGAGCGGCCGCTGCCGGCGTAGAAGATCAGCCCAGCGGGGGTATATTGTTTGCCCTGCTGCTGGAAGATTTTGGTCCAGGTATCCTCGGTCGAGGCGAGCACCTGGCAGGAGAATTTGCTCGCCGCGTCCGCCGCGCACGCCTTGGCGGCGCCCTCGTGGGTGAGCGCGGGCTCGCCGCCGGTGCCGCTGCCCTGCAGGACGCTCTGCCCGCCGCCCATCAGGGCGAGCGGATTGGCGCCGAAGATCAGCGCGCCGATGATCAGCACGACGATGCCGCCGATGCCGAAGCGGCTGGCGACGAGGCCGAACAGCAGACCGAACAGCCCGCCTCCGCCGCCGCCGCCGAATCCGCCGCCGCCGAAGCTCTCGCCGCGCTCGTCGCCGACATTGTCGCTGGTTCGATAGTCGTCGAGCCGCATGCGGCGTCTCCCGGTGGTGAGAGGCGACAATGCCCCGGAACGGCGAGGGTTGCAAAAGCGCTGTGAACCCACGCTTGATGCCGCACGCCAACCGCGCCACAAGCGCCGCTTCTCGGCCGCGGCCCGGCCCGCAACGGAGTATCGCCATGTTCCTCACGGGCAAGACCGCGCTCGTCACCGGTTCGACCTCGGGGATCGGGCTGGCCTATGCCCGCGCGCTCGCCGCCGAAGGCGCGGCGGTGATGATCAACGGGTTCGGCGACGCGGCCGAGATCGCGGCCGAATGCGCCGCACTGGCCGCCGCAAGCGGCACCGACGCGATCCACTCGGACGCCGACATGAGCGATCCCGCCGCGATCGCCGCGATGGTGCGGACGTGCCACGACAGGCTCGGCGGACCCGACATCGTCATCGCCAATGCCGGCATCCAGCATGTCGCGCCGATCGAGGATTTCCCGCTCGACAAGTGGGACCAGATCATCGCGATCAACCTGTCGTCCGCCTTCCACCTGATGCGCGCGGCGATCCCGCTGATGAAGGCGGCGAAATGGGGCCGGATCATCGCCACCGCCTCGGCGCATTCGCTCACCGCCTCGCCGTTCAAATCGGCCTATGTCACCGCCAAGCACGGCATTGCCGGCCTCGCCAAGACCGCCGCGCTCGAGACCGCGACCTTCGGCATCACGGTCAATTGCATCTCGCCGGGCTATGTCTGGACGCCGCTGGTCGAGCGCCAGATCCCGGACACGATGAAGGCGCGGGGGCTCACCCGCGATCAGGTGATCAACGACGTGCTGCTGCCCGCGCAGCCGACCCGGCAGTTCGTCACGCCCGAGCAGGTCGCGGCGCTCGCGCTGTTCCTCTGCCGCGACGAGGCGGCGCAGGTGACGGGCGCCAATTATGCGATGGATGGCGGCTGGACCGCGGCATAGCGTCCAGGCGTTGTCGGCGGCCGCCCGCGCGGGCTATGGTCGCGCCCGTTGCTCTCGAAAGGTCGTTGATGCGCGTGCTGCCCAAGCTTCTGGCCCTGCTGACGCTCGCGGCAATGACCGGATGCGCGGCCAAGGGAGGCTGCCCGCCGGTCGCCGCGGCGAGCGACCAGGCGGGCGCCAACGGCACGCCCGACTGGCACGACGTCATCACCGATCCCGATCACCTGCGGCTGCGCGCGTGGCGCAAGGCGATGGTCGACGGCCTGGCCGCGGCGCGCGCGCATGGCGCCGGCGCCAGGATCGACGCCGAGGGCAAGCTGCTCGACCCCGATGCTGGGATCGACGGACCGGCGCTGCCGGTCGGCTATTATCGCTGCCGGGTGATCAAGCTCGGTGCCAAGACCGCCGGGCAGGACACATATATTGCCTATCCGACGCATCGTTGCCAGGTCCGTCCGTCGGACGACATCACGCGGCTGATCGAGCTCAACGGGCTGCAGAAGCCATCCGGCCGGCTCTATAAGGATGGCCCGTCACGCACCGTCTTCCTCGGCACGATGATCCTCGGCGACGAGGTCAAGGCGATCGCCTATGGCCGCGACGCGGATCGCGACGTCGTCGGCATCGTCCAGCGCGTCGAGTCCAGGCGCTGGCGGATGATCATGCCGCAACCCGCGTGGGAATCGCTCGCCGACGTGATGGAGCTGGTGCCCGAGGGGTGAAGGCGGCGGTTCCTCGGGCGCTGCCGTTCCCCGGCGAAAGCCGGGGTCCAGGCCCGGCATACGTGGCGTGCGCGCCGTCTTTATAGCAAGTTGAGGCCTGGGGCCCGGCATTCTCCGGGAAACGGCAAGGCTAAGCCCAGGGCTTGTCGAGCGTGACGTGGCCGTCGCGCTTGAGCGCCTCGATCGCGCGCTTGATCTGCTGGCTGTCGCCGCGCGGCAGCACCAGCACCGCGTCGCGCGTCGCGATCACGATCACGTCCTTGACGCCGACCGCGACGACGATCGGACCTTCGCTGCGGATCAGGCAGTTGTTGGTATCGATCGCAAGCACCTCGCCGTGGTGCGCATTGCCGTCGAGATCCTTGATCGCGAGCTCGTGCAGCGCATCCCAGCTGCCGACGTCGGACCAGCCCATGTCGACCGGCACCACCGCGACGCGCTCGGCCTTCTCCATCACCGCATAGTCGATCGAGTCGTTGGGCGAGCGGCCGAACGACAGCGCCTCGGGGTGAATGCGGTGGCCGTCATGCGTCGCCGCATCGATCGCCTCGTGCGCGGCGGCGGCCATGGCGGGGGCATGCGCCTCGAGCGCGGCGATGTAGCTTGCCGCGGTGAACAGGAAGATGCCGCCGTTCCAGCTGTGCATCCCGTCCTCGACATAGGATTGCGCGGTGACGCGATCGGGCTTCTCGACGAATTTCTCGACGCGCTGGACGCCGGGCGCGAGCGCGTCGCCGCGACGGATATAGCCATAGCCCGTCTCGGGGCCGTTGGGCGTGATCCCGAAGGTGACCAGCCAGCCCGCCTCGACCAGCGGCACCGCGCGTTCGATCGCGGCGTGGAAGGCGGGCACGTCGGCGATGACATGGTCGCTGGGCATCACCAGCAGGATCGCGTCGGGCTCGGCGGCGAAGGCGGCGAGCGCGATCGCCGGGCCGGTGTTGCGGGCGGCGGGCTCGAGGATCAGCGTACCTACCTCGATCCCGGCGGCGGCGAGCTGCGCCTCGATCTCGTCGGCATGCGCGGTGCTGGCGACCACCATCGGTGCCGCGAACCGCTCGCTGCCGCTGGCGCGCGCGACGGTCAGCTGGAGCATCGTCTCGACATGCGTCAGCGCGAGCAACTGCTTGGGTCGCGCGGAGCGCGACAGTGGCCACAGCCGTGTTCCGGACCCGCCCGAGAGAATGACAGGGGTGATCCGGCGTCGTTCGGTCATGCGTAAACCTTGGCTGTCTGATGCGCTTTCCCCCGAATGGGGGACGTCGCGGGAGATGCCTCAATTCTCGCGACCGGCGCAAGGTTTCAGGAAATATTTGTCAATTTGAGCGACACCCGGGTGGACCGGGGCTAAGCAGGCGCCGACGGGGACGCACGCGTGATCAGATTGTTCAAACATTATGTTCCCCATGCCGTGCTGCTGCTCGGCCTGGTCGACATCGTGTTGCTGATGGTCACGGCCGAGGCGAGCTGGGTGCTGCGCGCGTGGCAGATCGGCATGGCGATCACGCCCTTCACCGAGCGGCTGGGGCCGATCCTGACCTTCGCCGTCGCGGTCGAGGTCGCGATGGTCGCGGTCGGCGTGTACGGGCTCGAGGCGCTGCAATCGGTGCGCTTCGCCTGCGTCCGGCTGATCGTCGCGGTCGCGCTGGGCATGATCTTCATCTCGGTGCTCTCCTTCCTGTTTCCCGGCGTGACGCTGTGGCGCTCGAACGCGCTCTACGCCGCGCTGATCGCGCCGACGCTGCTCACCGTCTCGCGGATGCTGCTCGGCACCGTGCTCGGCTCCGAGGCGTTCAAGCGGCGCGTGCTTGTGCTCGGCGCCGGCCCCCGCGCGGCGCGGATCAAGGCGCTTGCCGACAAGCCGGGCGCGGGCTTCATCGTCTGCGGCTTCATCGGCATGAACGACGGCCCCGACGCGGTGCGCGGCGCGATCAACCGCGATGCGATCGACAGCCTCGGCGATCATGTTGTCAACCTCAAGGCGTCCGAGGTGGTGCTCGCCCTTCAGGAGCGCCGCAACGCGCTGCCGCTGCAGGATCTGCTGCGGATCAAGACGACGGGCGTCCACGTCAACGAGCTGTCGACCTTCCTCGAGCGCGAGACCGGCCGCGTCGATCTCGCCACCGCCAGCCACAGCTGGCTGATCTTCTCTGACGGATTCTCCTCGGGGCGCTTCCTGTCGACCGTCGCCAAGCGGCTGTTCGACATCCTCGCCAGCCTGCTGCTGCTGATCCTGTCGGCGCCGATCGTGCTGCTGACCGCGATCGCGGTGAAGCTCGAGAGCAAGGGCCCGGCCTTCTACCGGCAGGCGCGCGTCGGGCTGTTCGGCGTCGAGTTCGACGTGATCAAGCTGCGCTCGATGCGGCAGGACGCCGAGATTGCGGGTCTGGCGGTCTGGGCGCAGGAGAATGATCCGCGCATCACGCGCGTCGGGCGCTTCATCCGCATGGTCCGGATCGACGAGCTGCCGCAGGTGTGGGTGGTGCTCAAGGGCAGGATGAGCTTCGTCGGGCCCCGCCCCGAGCGCCAGCAATTCGTCTCCGCGCTGACCACGCAACTGCCCTTCTATGCCGAGCGGCACATGGTGAAGCCCGGCATCACCGGCTGGGCGCAGATCAACTATCCCTATGGCGCGAGCCTCGAGGATGCGCGCAACAAGCTCGAATACGACCTCTATTACGCCAAGAACTACACGCCCTTCCTCGACATATTGATCCTGCTGCAGACGGTGCGCGTGCTGCTCTGGCCGTCGGGCGCGCGATGACCGCGCCGCGGCGAGGGGCGCGCGCATCGTGAGCGCGACCGGCAACGGCGTGTTCCATCCGTCGCGCACCGCGATCCTGCGCATCCTCGCGATCGGGGCATCGCTCGCCTATCTCGCGATGACCGTCGTCCTGCTCGCCGCGGTCGAGCCGCTCGGCATCGCCTATGCCTGGGTGGCCCGCGTCGTCGTCACCTTCGGCGCGACCTTCGCGGCGATGCTGCTGATGCCCCAGGGGCGCGCGCGCAGCTGGCTCCGGCTGCAGATCTCCAAGCATCTGTTCCGCCATCGCTACGACTATCGTGCCGAATGGCTGCGCTTCACGCGCACCTTGGGCGGCGGCGAGGCGGGCGACGCGCCCGCCGGGCGGATCGAGCGCGCGCTTGCCGACATCACCGATTCGCCCGTCGCGCGGCTGTTCGTGCCGACCGATGCGAGCCGGCTCGAGCCCGCGGGCGCGGGCGCCTGGCCCGAGGCGATCGGCGGCGGCTTCGATGCCGCCTTCGTGCGGATGGTCGAACGTCTGCCGCGCATCCTCGACGGCGACGCGCTGCGCGCCGACGCCGCCAGCCCCGCCGCGACCGAGGAGGAGCGCCGCTACGCCCCCGACTGGCTGGTCGCCGACACGACGATCTGGGCGGGCGTGCCGCTGGTCCATGGCGACCGCATCGCCGGCTATGTCCTGCTCGGCCGGCCGCCGATCGATCGCCGGCTCGACTGGGAGGATCATGATCTGCTCTCGGTCGCCGGCCGCCAGGTCGCCAGCCATCTCGCCGAGGCGCAGGGCCAGGCGGCGCTCGGCGAGGCGCGGCGTTTCCACGAGTTCAACCGGCGCTTCGCGTTCATCGTCCACGACGTCAAGAATCTGGCGAGCCAGCTCGGTCTCGTCGCGCGCAATGCCGAGCGCCATGCCGACAATCCCGCCTTCCGCGCCGACATGGTCGAGACGCTCAAGGATTCGGTGGTGCGGCTCAACGATCTGCTCGCCAGGCTCGCGCCGCAGACCGCGGCCAAGGTCGACGCGCCGAGGGTCGCGACACCGATGGCGGTGCTCGAGACGATCGCCGCGCGCCGCCGCGCGCAACACCCCGTCCGGCTGTCGGGTCGCGCCGACATCCATGCGCTGTTCGATCCGGTGCGGCTCGAGCTCGCGCTCGGCCATCTCGTCCAGAATGCGATCGAGGCGAGCCCCGTCGACGAGGCGGTCTGGCTGTCGGTCGAGCGGCGCGGGCAGGAGGTCGAGATCGCGGTGCTCGATCGCGGCCGCGGGATGAGCGCCGACTTCGTCCGCCACGGGCTGTTCGTGCCGTTCGATTCGACCAAGCCGGGCGGCTTCGGCATCGGCGCGTTCGAGGCGCGCGCGCTGGTCGCGGCGATCGGCGGCCGGCTCGAGGTCGACAGCCGCGAGGGCGAGGGCAGTCGCTTCGCGATCCTGCTGCCGTTCGCCGAGGCGCCCGAACAGAGGCTGTCGGCATGACCGAGGATCCGAAGTCCAGGCTGCTGCCCAAGCTGCTCGTCGTCGAGGACGATGCCGGGCTCGCGCGTCAGCTGCGCTGGGCCTATGACGCCTATGAGGTCGTCGTCGCCGGCGACCGCGCGGCCGCGATCGAGGCGATCCGCACGCACGAACCCGCGGTCGTCACGCTCGATCTGGGCCTGCCGCCCGACCCCGACGGCACCAGCGAGGGGTTCGCGACGCTCGCCGAGATTCTCGCGCTCAAGCCAGACACCAAGGTGATCGTCGCCTCGGGGCACGAGGCGCGCGAGAGCGCGCGCGACGCGATCGCGCGCGGCGCGTGGGATTTCTACGCCAAGCCCGTCGACATCGACACGCTCGGGCTGATCGTCGCGCGCGCCTTCCACGTCCACGCGCTCGAGGCCGAGAATGCGCGGCTCGCGGGCCTTGCCGGCGGCGACACGGTGCTCGGCACGATCGTCACCGGCGCGCCCGAGATGCTCAAGGTCGCGCGCACCGTCGAGCGTGTCGCGCAGACCGACGTCTCGCTGCTCGTGCTCGGCGCGAGCGGCACCGGCAAGGAGCTCGTCGCGCGCGGCCTTCACGATGCGAGCCGGCGCTCGCGCGGGCCGTTCGTCGCGATCAACTGCGCGGCGATCCCCGAGACGCTGCTCGAATCCGAGCTGTTCGGGCACGAAAAGGGCGCGTTCACCGGCGCGGTGCGCACCGTCGAGGGCAAGATCGAGCAGGCGCAGGGCGGCACGCTGTTCCTCGACGAGATCGGCGACGTGCCGCTGCCGCTCCAGGTCAAGCTGCTGCGTTTCCTCCAGGAACGCGTGATCGAGCGGATCGGCGGCCGCCGCGCGATCCCGGTCGACGTCCGCATCGTCTGCGCGACGCACCGCGACATGCCGCAGATGGTCGCCGACGGCGGCTTTCGCGAGGATCTCTGGTACCGGCTCGCCGAGATGGTGGTGCGGCTGCCGACGCTTGCCGAGCGACCCGGCGACGCTGTGCTGCTCGCGCGCCATTTCCTGCGCCGCCACGCGCCCGCGATCAACGCGCAGGTGCGCGGTCTCGCCCCCGACGCGGCCGACGCGATCGCCGGCTGGGGCTGGCCGGGCAATGTCCGCGAGCTCGAGAACCGGATCAAGCGCGCGATCATCATGGCCGAGGGCCGGGTGCTGACCGCCGCCGATCTCGATCTGCCCGGCGCCTCCGGCGATCCGCTGCCGATCAACCTGCGCGCGGTCCGCGAGGCCGCCGACCGCCGCGCGATCGGCGACGCCTTGGCGCGCGCCGACGGCAATATCTCGGCGACCGCGCGGCTGCTCGGGATCAGCCGCCCGACATTGTACGATCTGATCAAAGCCTATCGGCTGAGCGAATAAAATTCTCTCCGCTTGCGGGAGAGGGAGGCGCCCGCGAAAGCGGGAGAGAGGCATGACGGAGAAGCTGTTCCCCGGCGAAAGCCGGGGCCCAGGCCCCAGCTCGCTTCCCGAACGCCGCGTCCGCCACATGCTCCGGGCCTGGGCCCCGGCCTGCGCCGGGGAACGGGCTCGATCGGAAGCCGGCTTCTGTCTAAAGCCAGCCCATGACCAACGCCTCCGACACACCCGATCTCGCCCGCATCGCCGCCGCGCTCGAGCGGCTCTCGCCGCCGCCGCCGCCGGCCGCGGATCCGCACGCGCACCCCGCCTATGTCTGGCGCGAGGGCGTGCTGGTCGCGGCGCGCGGCTTCCGCCCGCTCGCGCTCGACCTGCTCACCGGGATCGAACCGCAGAAGGCCGCGCTGCTCCAGAATGCGCGCCGCCTCGCCGATCGGCTGCCCGCGCACGACGTGCTGCTGTGGGGCGCGCGCGGCACGGGCAAGTCGTCGCTGGTGAAGAGCGTCGTCGGCGCGCTGCGCGCCGAGGGCAAGGACATCGCGCTGATCGAGGTCGCGCCGGACTCGCTGCCGACGCTGCCCCACCTGTTCGACCTGATCGCCCGCAGCGCGCGGGCGTTCGCGCTGTTCGTCGACGATCTCGGCTTCGAGGAGGGTGCGGCGGGCCCGCGGACCTTGCGCTCGCTGCTCGAGGGCGGCGCCGAGGCGCGGCCCGACAATGCCCGCCTCCACGTCACCGCCAACCGCCGCCACATCGTCGCGCGAGAACATGGCGAGGAGGAGCGCGCGATCAACGCGCGCGACGTGCTCGACGACCGCCTCGCGCTCGCCGACCGCTTCGGGCTGTCGGTGGGGTTCCACAATGTCGACCAGCCGACCTATCTGGCGATGGTCGCGGCCTATGCGGCGAAGCTGGGGCTTTTGTTCGACGGCGCCGACGCGGTGGCGTGGGCGACCGGGCGCGGGGCGCGCTCGGGGCGGGTGGCGTGGCAATATGTGGTGGAGCTGGCGGGGCGCGAGGGGAAGCGGGTTTGACCAATTGCCTTCCGACCGCTGCTCTGCTTGTGTGAGAAAGGGCTTAGGGGGTAAAAATGCGCTTTAGACGATGGGCTGCTACGATGCTCGCATCGATGGTCGTAGCTGCCCCCGCTGCTGCTGGCGTCTTTACGGACGATCTGTCCCGCTGCCTTGTCTCCAAGGCGAGCGACGCGGATCGGACCGAGTTCATGCAATGGATGTTTGGCGCGATGGCCTCGCACCCGGCGGTTGCGGGCATGAGCACGCTGACGCCTGCCCAGCACCAGCAGCTCAATCTGCAGGCTGCGCATTTGTTCGAGCGGCTGATGCTCGTCGATTGTCGCCCCCAGATCGTCGCTGCGCTCAAGAATGAGGGGCAGACCGCAATGGAGACCGGGTTTCGAGTATTGGGCGAGGTCGCTGCGAGGGGGCTGTTCAGCGATCCTGCAGTAAACGCCCAGACGCAGGCCATGGGCAAGATGGTCGATCCAGCGAAAATGGCGGAGTTGGGCAAGGAAGCGGGGTTGCCTTCGCCAGCCGCAGCCGCTGCCACTCCAGCGGCCAAAAAATAGGTCAAAAACCCTATCAGGATCTAGGGCTTCGGGCGATGTCGCCTGAAACTCTGGATCCCGGATCAAGTCCGGGATGACAGGGTGGTGCCAGCAATAGCGCCGCCCTCAGCCCGTCCCTTCCGCCATCTCCGCCAGCGCCAGCCAGCGCAGCTCCGCCGCCTCCTTGGTCGCGCGCGCGGTCGCGATCGCCTGCATCAGCGCGTCGAAGCGCTTGGGGTCGCGCGTGAACAGGTCCGGGTCGGCGAGCGTCTGCTCGTCGCGCGCGATCTGGGCTTCGAGGCGCTCGATCTCCTGCGGCAGATTGTCGAGATCGCGCTGGTCCTTGTAGCTCAGTTTGACGCGCACCGGCGGGGGCGGGGGCGGCGCCACCTGCGGCTTGATGACGGATCGCTTGCCCGTCGCCGCCCTGGGCGCGCGCTGGCGCTCCCAATCCTCATAGCCGCCCGCGACCACGTCGACCGTGCCGCTGCCGTCGAGCCCGAGCGTGATCGTCACGGTGCGATCGAGGAAGTCGCGATCGTGGCTGACGATCAGCACGGTGCCGTCATAATCGCCGATCACCTCTTGCAAGAGGTCGAGCGTCTCGAGATCGAGATCGTTGGTCGGCTCGTCGAGCACCAGCAGGTTCGACGGCCGCGCGAATTCGCGCGCGAGCAATAAGCGCGAGCGCTCGCCGCCCGATAGCGAGCCGATCTTGGCGTCGGCCATGCTGGGATCGAACAGGAATTCCTTGAGATAGCCGTGCAGGTGCTTGCGCACGCCGAGCACGTCGATCCAGTCGCCGCCGTCGGTGACGACCTCGCGCACCGTCTTCTCGGGGGCCATCAGGCTGCGCTGCTGGTCGATCACCACCGCATCCAATGTCTTGGCGAAGCGGATCGAGCCGCTGTCGGGTTCGAGCTCGCCGGTGAGCAGCTTCAAGAGCGTCGACTTGCCCGCGCCGTTGCGCCCGACGATGCCGATCCGGTCGCGCCGCGCGACGCGCAGCGTGAGATTGTCGATGATCGTCCGCTCGCCGAAGCGCTTGGAGATGCCCTTGGCGTCGATCACGATCTTCGAGCGCGCATCGTCGGTGCCGGTGACGAGATTGGCGGAGCCCTGCGGCCCCATCATCGCCGCGCGTTCGGCGCGCATCTCGATCAGCTTGGTGAGCCGCCCCTGGTTGCGCTTGCGCCGGCCGGTGACGCCGCGCAGCAGCCAATGCTCCTCGAGCTTGAGCTTGGCGTCGAGCCTTTCCGCATTGCGTGCCTCGTCGGCATAGACCTGCTCGGTCCACGCATCGAAGCCGCCGAAGCCGATTTCGGCCCGGCGGATCGCGCCGCGGTCGAGCCACAGCGTCTGCTTGGTGAGGCGGGTGAGGAAGGTGCGATCGTGGCTGATCACGACGAAGGCGCCGTGGAAGCGCTTGAGCCAATCCTCGAGCCATTCGATCGCGGCGATATCGAGATGGTTGGTCGGCTCGTCGAGCAGCAGCACGTCGGGGTCCTGCGCCAGCGCGCGGACGATCGCGGCGCGGCGGCGCTCGCCGCCCGAGGCCGAGGCCGCCTCGCGGTCGAGATCGATGCCGAGCTGGTCGGCGATCGCGTCCGCCTCATAGTCGATCGGCGCGTCGTCGCCGCCCATGACATAGTCGCGCAGAGTCGCGACGCCGCGCAGATCGGGCTCCTGCTCGAGGATGATGACGCGCGTGCCGGGGACGATCGTGCGGCGGCCCTCGTCGGCGTCGATCTTGCCGCCGATCAGCTTGAGCAGCGTCGTCTTGCCCGCGCCGTTGCGGCCGATCAGCGCGAGCCGGTCGCGCTGGCCGATATGGATGTCGAGCCCGCGGAAGAGCCAGCCGGAGCCTTGGACGAGGCCGAGGCCTTCATAGGAGAGTATCGGTGCAGCCATGTCGTGCGAGCTAGGCGATGTGTGCCCGAAATGTAACCCTGAGCGATGCAAAAGCGCCACATCGGCGCATCAAACCCCGACACCCTCCATATTCACGGCTTGTTCAACGCGCAGCCGGCATGCCAGCGTCCATGTCGATGAAGCGCGTCCTCCTGTTTCTCTCGCTGCTGGCGGTCGGCGCGGCGCCCGTCGAGGCGGGGCCGCGTCGTCCGCCCGACCAGTTCCGCGCGCGCGAGATGCGCCGCGAGGGCGCGCCGCCGCTGCGCGAGATCCAGCAGCAATGGCGCAACGGCATGCCGGGCTATGATTATCTGGGCTCCGACTATGACGAATATTCGGACAGCTACCGGCTGAAGTTCATGCGCGGCGGCGCGGTGTCGTGGATCGACGTCGACGGGCGCACCGGCCGCGAGGTCCGGCGCTCGCCGCGATAGCGCGTTCCCGGCGCAGGCCGGGGAACACCGTCTCTACGTGCGCCGTACCCCGCAACCCGATCGTTGCTTGCCCGTTCATGTTCGTCACGCCACATAGGGCGGACGACCATATCGAAAGGCCTGCCCGATGCGCATTCTCGTCGTCGAAGACGAACCCACGCTCGGCCGCCAGCTGCGCGCCACGCTCGAGGGCGCGGGCTATGCGATCGATCTCGCGACCGACGGCGAGGACGGTCATTATCTGGGCTCGACCGAGAATTACGACGCGATCATCCTCGATCTCGGGCTTCCCGAGGTCGATGGCCTGACCGTGCTCGATCGCTGGCGCAAGGAGGGGCGGGACATGCCCGTGCTGGTGCTGACCGCGCGTGACAGCTGGTCGGACAAGGTCGCCGGGCTCGACGCCGGCGCCGACGACTATCTCGCCAAGCCGTTCCAGACCGAGGAGCTGATCGCGCGGCTGCGCGCGCTGATCCGCCGCGCGGCGGGCAATGCCTCGTCCGAGCTGATCGCGGGCGAGGTGCGGCTCGATACGCGCTCGGGTAAGGTGACGCGCGCGGGCGAGCCGGTGAAGCTCACCGCGCAGGAATATAAGCTGCTCTCCTATCTGATGCACCACAAGGGCAAGGTGGTCAGCCGCACCGAGCTGATCGAACATATCTACGACCAGGATTTCGACCGCGACTCGAACACGATCGAGGTGTTCGTCACGCGCATCCGCAAGAAGCTCGGCACCGACATCATCACCACCATCCGGGGCCTGGGCTACAGCCTTGAAGAGCCCGACGCCGCCACCGCCTGAGGCCGCCGCCGCTGCCGTGACGCACGAGGGCGCAGGCGACGGCGCGTCGGCGACGGCGGGCGTGCGCCTGCGCGAGCGCTGGTGGATGGTGCCGGTCAACACGCTGCGCATCCTCGTCTTCCTGCGCCCCAAGGGCGTCGAATGGGGGCCTGGCGCGCGCACCACCGGGTCGCTCACCCGCCGGATGATCGGCATGGCGGCGCTGTGGATCTTGCTGCTGCTCTCGGGCGGCGGCTTCGCGCTCGATCGCGTTCTGGTCGGGGCGATCACCAACAATTTCGACGGCAATCTCGCCTATGTGCTGAAGGCGATGATCGTCCAGGCCGAGATCGGCCCCGACGGCGAGGTGCGCTTCAACCGCCCGCTCGCCGACCAGCGCTTCCTCGAGCCCTATTCGGGGCTCTACTGGCAGGTTTCGGGCAAGCGGCACGAGCCGTTTCCTTCGCGCTCGCTGTGGGATCAGACGCTCGCCGTCGATCTCGCCCGCCCCGCCCCCGAGCAGCGATCCTATGACAGCCGGCAGTTCAAGGACGAGCCGTTGCGCGTGCTCGAACAGGATGTGAAGATTCCCGGATCGGCCACGACCTGGCGCTTCCAGGTCGCCGCCAGCCGCGACGTTCTCGACGCGCAGATCGGCGTGCTGCGCAAGACGATGATCCGCAGCTTCGCGATCCTCGGGCTCGGGCTGATCCTGATGTCGGCGCTGCAGACGATCTACGGGCTGTGGCCGCTGCGCCGCGTGCGCTTGGCGATCGCCGGCGTGCGCTCGGGCCGCTTCTCGCGCGTCGAGGTCGCGCTGCCGGTCGAGATCCGGCCGCTGGTCGAGGAATTGAACGATCTGCTCCAGCACAATGAGAAGCAGGCCGAGGAGGCGCGCACGCATGCGGGCAATCTCGCGCACGCGCTCAAGACGCCGCTCACCGTGATCATGAACGAGGTGACCGCGCAATCGCCCGAGCTTCCCCAGACGGTGATGCGCGAGGCGCGCACGATGCGGCGGCAGGTCGATCACCATCTCGCGCGCGCGCGCGCGGTCGGGCGGCGCGGCTCGGCGCAGAGCCGCGCCGCGGTGTGGCCCTCGCTCGAGGCGGTGACCAACGCGGTCGACCGGCTGTTCCCCGATGCGGTGATCGATCTCGACGGCGCGCGCGGGCTGAGCGTGCGCGTCGAGCGGCAGGATCTCGACGAGCTGCTCGGCAATCTGATCGAGAATGCCGCCAAATATGGCGGCGGGCGCGTGTTCGTCACGGTGGCGCGTGCGGGCGACGCGGTCGACATCCTGGTCGAGGACGACGGGCTCGGCATCCCCGAGGCGGCGCGCGAAAAGATCTTCGAGCGCGGCGCGCGGCTCGATACGGGCAAGCCCGGGACGGGGCTCGGCCTCGCGATCGTGCGCGACGTGGCGGAGATCTATGGCGGCTCGGTGACGCTCGAGGAGAGCGAGGATCTGGGCGGGCTGCTGGTGCGGCTGAGGCTGCCCGCGGCAGTGTGATCTGTTGGACGGGGGGTGGTTAGCGCCCGATCGCTTCCTTCGTCATCCCGAGCGGGGCTCGGGGATTTAGACGCGCGATGTTGCATCTCGGGCGCCGCCTATCTGGATCCTGACCTTCGTCAGGATGACGTAAATGGCGGATTCTGCACGTCCGCTTCCGGCACGCATGAGCATCCATTCCTGATCGTAGGCCGATTCAAGGCGTCGGCAGCTTTAAGGCCTCGCGAAGGAAGGCGTCGATCTTAGCCAGCATTTCCGCTCGTGCGTCGCCATCGTCTAGTTGGTGGTCCAGGCCTTTGAACGTGACGAGTTCGGATCGCTTGTGAGCCGCGCGCAACGCGCGATCCATCGTCTGCGACTCCGCGATATTCACATTGATGTCTTGGTCGCCATGGAACAACAGGATCGGCGCCTCCATGCGATCGGCATGGCGCGCCGGCGAACCTTCGTTGACATAAGGTCCGGCACCGATGAAACGGTCGACGATTCGCGCATTGGTATAGTTCTGCGCTTCGTCCTTATACATGTTCAGGTCGGTGACGGGGGCAATGGCCACGATAGCCTTAAACAGCTTGGGATCCGTCACCGCAGACTGCAGAGCTGCATAGCCGCCATATGACCAGCCGAGTATCGCGACACGATCGGGGTCGGCAATACCATCTTTGATCAGCCAGCGCGCGCCGTCTGTGATATCCCCGATCGCAGTCTTCCAGGACTTGAAGCCATTACTGACATACCAGGCGTCACCGTAACCGGAGGAGCCGCGAAATTCCGGCTGAAGGACGGCAAACCCTCGTAGCGCGAAATACTGAGCGAGCCAGTCGAAGCCCCATTCATCTCGCGAGGCGGGGCCGCCATGTGGCATGATAATGACGGGCAAATGCTTTCCGTCAGTCCCCGGCGGACGCGTCAGATAAGCTGGCACCGTCTTTCCGTCAGATGCCGGGTAGCTTACACTATGCTGGGTCGCCAGCGTAACACCGTCGAGATCGGGCCGTGCCAGGGTGAGTTGATTGAGATGACGATCGGTGCGATCGAAGTAGAAATAATGACCGGGATCGGCATCACTGCCCGCAAAAATAAGTAACTGTTTCTCGTCGGCGCTCGCACTCAGAAAGTAGATAAGCGGTAGCCCTGGAAGAACCTTGGTGAGTGCTGTCGCCAGCGATCTATATGCCGGATCGAAATATTCGATCTGGCGTCGATCCGTAACGTAGCTCGCGCCAATGACACGTCCACCACGACCAATGCTTACAACGCCGCTGATATCCACCGTCGGATTGGCGTAAACCAGTTCCGCCTTCATCGTGCCATCGAGCGCGACGCGATACAGCGCGTCTCGCCCATCCAGAGACTGCAGCGCATAAGCGACGTTCGCCTGCCCGTCGACAGCGATGGGTCGCAACGCATTCTCGCCCGGCCCGTCGTGACTGAACCTCCGCCAGTTTCTGTCCTTGTCGGTACGGTAATAATAGATCGTCGTTCCGGTTAGTTCGGAGCTCGCGCCGCCTCCTTGATCCGAGGACATGATCCTTACGACACCGCGACCATCGGAAATATATTGATCGGCACTTCGGCTCGGGGTCTCGACGGTCTTGCCTCGCCCGGTTCGGGTGTCGACCAGATCGACACCGACCCCGTCGAGTTCGTTCCAGCTACTTGCGATATTGGACGGATGCTCAGGCACATAGTCGCGGGTCATCAGCACTATCCCGTCCGTACCCGAAAGCCAGTCTATGACATTCCCGTCGAATTGGCTGATGCGAGTCTCATCGTGCGTGATCCGCCGGCCAATCGATTGGACATGTCCACCATCGAGATCGAACGCAACGGTCCGCGTAAACGCCGCTTTCGTCTGGTTATAGGCTAGGGCAACGCCATATTCCTTGCACACGACGCGGTCGTTGGCCGACCATCCGCAACCTTCGAGCCGAAGCGGGTCACCACCCGCCCGCGCGATCGGTTTCGCGTCGCTTCCATCGGCGCCTGAAACCATGACGACCGTTGACTGCCCTGAACCGGGCACGACATAGGCCACGTGCTTGCCGTCAGGCGAAAGACTTACGTCGATGACAAAATCTAGTGCCCCGAACCTCCGAGCCATGTCCGTGGCCGGCTCCGCAGCGATTGACGCGGCCGGGATCAAAAGCATTGCGGTAGCCGCGAGGCTATGAGCAAAACGATACACTAAAAGCCCCCAATTTTCATTCACCCGGACCGATTGCTTGCCGGTATCATTTTCATTTGCAAGGACAACCGTAGCGAACGCCAGGCCGCATCCCAACTTGACAAAACGAACCGTATGGGTTATACGCAGCCTTGCTCGGCCCCGCTCCCGATCAGGGCGTGCGTCGAGCGGGATGGGACGGCGCCGGGGCCCCGCGCGTCGGCGACCGTCCGAACGGCCGGCGCGCTGGCATCCGGAGGGATGTCCTCGTTACTGTCGTCAACCAGGCCAGCACCTGCTTGCCGCCTCCCGTGCCACGCGGAGACCGGCAGATAACCAGGCGTCCGCCCCAACCGGGATCGCATCGCGTCCGCGCTCCAAAGGTCGACGGCCCAGCCTTCCGGCACAGGCCCACCCGGCATCAGGCGACGGCGAAGATGAAGGCCCTCGCGGGATCCGAG
>CAIQHF010000002.1 GCA_903871605.1 uncultured Sphingomonadaceae bacterium | reverse complement strand
CGCGCGCCGCTCTGGAGCCGGAGGCGGTGCGCCCGGCAGGCGCGGGGCGGTCGGCTGGGGCGCGACCTGCTCGGCAACGGCCCGCGGGGGCACTGGCTGCCGGCGATCGTCCGCGGGGCGGGCGCCGGCGGCGCGCGCATAGGGCGGCTGGCCCTGATAGCCCTGCCGGCGCCACGCGTCGAAGCGCGCCGCGTCGACCGCACGCTGCTCGCGATCCTGCGACCAATGCGCCTGTTCCTGCGCGGCATGCTCGTCATGATAGGCCGCCCAGTCCGCAGCGCGCGCGCGGTCCGCCGTCCAGGCGCTGCGCTGCTCGACGATCTGCGGCCGGCGCTCCGCCCAATTGGCGGCGACGACGCCGCGGCGATGCGCGCGCGACGCGCGGTAGAGATTCTCGCCACGATAGCGATAGCGCCCCGCATAGTCAGCGCGGTCGCCCCACTCGTCGCGCGGCAGCAGCCGGCCGCCGAGATAGATCGCGACCAGCGCCGCGCCCGCATAGGCATAGCTATAGTCGCCGTCGCGCACGAGATAGGGCTGATCCTCGCCGGGCTCGTAATAATAGGAGCGATAGCCGCCGTCGATCGGCTCGGCATATTCGGTCGAGCCGTCACCCGCCTGCCATGCCCACGGGCTGACGCCGTCATAGTCGAACGCATAGTCGGGCGGCGCATCGCCATAGGCATCGGACTGGCCCGCGGCACGATCGAGATAGGCATAGGCGTCGCGCGATCGCGGCAACGATGCGACGCGCAGCGGCGGCGCGGCAGGCAGGGCGCCGGCCGCAGGTGCGGTGCCGACCGCGCTCGCCCCGCCCGCCACCATCGGCAGCGCCTGCGGCAGCGCGGGGAGCGCGGGAAGCGCGGCATTGCCCGCCGCATTCGCGGTCGCGGTCGCGGCGTTATCGGGCGCCTTATTGCAGCCGGCGAGCAGCCCGGCGAGCGCGAGCGCGGTCAGGGGCCCGGTCCGATAGGTCATGGCATGTCTCTCCCACCCGTCATGAAGATCGTTTCACCTCCGCCACAACGCACCGTCGGGCGATGCGAGCCATATTCGAATAATTGGAATAGTTGCCCCAAGCTTATCGTGGTTTTCGCGAAATGCGGTAGCGCCTATCTCCTGCCAGGACAGCGCGCATCCGACGATGCCGCTCAAGGAGACCCACGATGATCGAACTCCGCCCCTTCGCGACGCTCGGCGGCGAGAACCATGGCTGGCTGAATGCCAGGCATCATTTCTCCTTTGCCGGCTATCATGATCCGGCCCGCATGAACTGGGGCAATCTGCGCGTCTGGAACGACGACGTGATCGCGCCCAGATCGGGCTTCCCGCCGCACCCGCACCGCGACATGGAGATCATCACCTATGTCCGCACCGGCGCGATCACCCACCGCGACAGCCTCGGCAATGAGGGCCGCACCGGCGCCGGCGACGTTCAGGTGATGTCGGCGGGCACGGGCATCACCCATGCCGAGATGAACCAGGAGGATGTGCCGACGACGCTGTTCCAGATCTGGATCCTGCCGACGCGCGGCGGCGAGAAGCCCGGCTGGGGTGCGCGCCCCTTTCCCAAGGGCGAGCGCTCGGGGCGGTTCGTGACGCTGGCTTCGGGCTTCGCCGATGACGACGAGGCGCTGCCGATCCGCACCGACGCGCGCGTCGTCGCCGCGACGCTCAAGGCAGGCGAGACCGCGGACTATGCGCTCGGCAAGGCGCGCCGCGCCTATCTGGTGCCGGCGACCGGCGCGGTCGAGATCGAGGGGGTGCGCGTAGGTGCGCGCGACGGCGCGGCGATCAGCGACCTCGACACGCTGCGCGTTACCGCGATCGAGGACAGCGAAGTGGTGTTCGTCGACGCGGCGTGACAGGCTGAGCGAAAGGGAGGAACGGGCATGACCATGCGGGTGAGCGACGTCGCGGGCGTCGAGACGGTGATCCTGCCGCCGGTGCGCGATCTCGGCGACGGCTTCACCGTAAGGCGCGCGCTGCCCTCGGCGCATCGCCGCATGGTCGGCCCGTTCATCTTCTTCGACCAGATGGGGCCGGTGCGGCTCGATGCCGGACACGGGCTCGACGTCCGGCCGCACCCGCACATCGGCCTCGCCACCGTCACGCATCTGCTCGAGGGCGCGATCGTCCACCGCGACAGCCTGGGCAGCGTCCAGACCATCCGTCCCGGCGAGATCAACTGGATGACCGCGGGTTCGGGGATCGTCCACTCCGAGCGCACCGGCGACGATCTGCGCGCCACCGGATCGACGCTCTCGGCCCTGCAGGTGTGGGTGGCCTTGCCCAAGGCGCAGGAAGAGACCGCGCCGAGTTTCTCGCATCACAAGGCCGACGAGATCCCGACAACCGGCGGCGACGGGGTCAGGCTGACGCTGATCGCCGGGACGTCCGACGGTCTGCGCTCGCCGGTGCCGACCTTCTCGGACATGCTCTATGCCGATATCATGCTCGATGCCGGTGCACGCTACCGCGTCAGCGCCGAGCATATCGAGCGTGCCATCTATGTCGTCAAGGGCGCGATCGCGGTCGCGGGTCAGGGCGGCGGCTTCGCCAAGGGCGAACTGGTCGTGTTCAAGCCCGGCGCCGAGATCGTGCTGCGCGCCGACCATGGCCCCGCGCGCCTGATGCTGATCGGCGGCGAGCCGTTCCCGGAGCCGCGGCAGGTCTATTGGAATTTCGTGTCGAGCGACCCGAGCCGCATCGAGCAGGCCAAGGCCGACTGGCGCGCGCGCCGCTTCGCCGCGGTGCCGCACGAGAGCGAGTTCATCCCGCTGCCCGACGACCCCAAGCCGGTGCGCTATCCGTAACACCGTCGGGTTCCGTCGGACACGTACATATGGGCTGCCGCCTCCCTTCGTCATCCCGGCCCTTCGGCAGGCTCAGGACAGGCTTGATCCGGAATCCGCAGATGCGGCGCCTGATCCCCGAACGCGGCGCGTATGGGGTCCCGCCTTCGCGGAAATGACGGGTGGTGTGTGGCTACCGCCCATCGTGCCACTTGAAGCCGGCCCTCGCTCGGCGCAAAGCACGGCCATGATCGAGACGCTCCGATCGGGCGCGCGACGCCCCCGGATGCTCGCGCTGGCGGTGCTCGCCTGCGCGCTGCTGCTGCGTCTGCTCGTGCCGGCGGGCTGGATGCCGGTCAGCGACGCCAATGGCGTCCATCTGACGCTCTGCTCGGGCACCGGCCCGATGACGATGCCGATGGCCGGCATGGCGCACGGCGAGACGATGGCCGGCGCCGCGCATCACATGCCGGGCGAACCGCAGGGCACGCCCGAACATCCCTGCGCTTTCGGCCATCTCGGTCTCGCCATCGCCGAGCCGCCGCTTCCCGCGCTCGCGCTGCCGATCGCGCCGGTCACGCGCATGCCGGCCATGCTCGCCACGCTCGTCTCGATCGGGCGGGGGCTCGCCGCGCCGCCGCCGCCGCCGACAGGTCCACCCGCGATCGCCTGATCCCGCCCGCCGCGTTCGCGCGGCCGACGTCGTTCCAGTCGATCGGACATCCCATGAAACGTCTTTCGTGCGCACTGCTGTGTGCGCCCCTGCCGCTGGCGTTCGCCGCGACGCCCGCGCTCGCCGCCGATACATCGCCCCCCGCCGACATTCTCGTCACCGCGCAGACGCAGAAGCAGACGATCGAGAACGCACCCTCGACGCTGGCCACGATCGATGCCGCGACGATCGCGACCACGATCAACGCGGTCAACGTCGAGGACACGCTCAAATATCTGCCCAGCCTGCTGGTACGCAAACGCCATATCGGCGACACGCAGGCGCCGCTCGCGACGCGCACCTCGGGGCTGGGCGCGAGCGCGCGCAGCCTGATCTATGCGGACGGCGCGCTGCTCTCCTCGCTGATCGGCAACAACAACACCACCGCGAGCCCGCGCTGGAGCCTGGTCAGCCCGCAGGAGATCGCGCGGATCGATGTGCTCTACGGCCCCTTCTCGGCCGCCTATGCGGGCAATTCGATCGGCGCGGTGGTCAATATCACGACACGGCTGCCCGACAGGCTCGAAGCCACGATCCATGCCGGCTCTGCCGTCCAGACGTTCAACCAATACGGCACGCACGACACGCTGCCCGCGCGCCAGATCGGCGGCACGATCGGCGACCGTGTCGGACCGCTCGCGCTGTTCGCCAGCGTCGACCATACGAGCAGCAACGGCCAGCCGCTGCTCTATGTCACAGCAAGTTCGCAACCGGCGGGCACGATCGGCGGCTATGCCGACGTCAACCGCACCGGCGCCGCGATCCGCGTGCTCGGCGCGAGCGGGATCGAGCACCAGCAGCAAACCAACCTCAAGCTCAAGGCGGCGCTCGATATCGCACGGGGCATCCGCCTCACCTATGTCGGCGGGCTGTTCCTCAACGACACCCATGCCGCCGCCGAGACCTATCTGACGAGCATCGCGACGGGCCAGCCGGCCTATACCGGCGCCTTCTCCAGCGGCGTTTACGGCTATAGCGAGCGTCACTGGTCGCACGCCCTATCCGCGACCGGCACCGGCGCGCGCTTCGACTGGCAACTGATCGGCACGCTCTACGATTTCGGGCACGACGTGCAGCGCATCCCGACCGGCCTGCTCCCCGCCGCGAACGACGGCGGCGCGGGCACGATCACGCGGCTGAACGGCACCGGCTGGAAGACCGCCGATGCCAAGGGCGCGTGGCGCTCGGATGCCGATGCGACGCACATCGTCAGCTTCGGCGCGCATATCGACAGCTACCGGATCGACAGCAACCGCTACGCCACGACGGACTGGATGCACGGCACCCCCGGCGCGCTCAATCTCCAATCGAAGGGCGACACCCGCACCGCCGCGCTCTGGATGCAGGATGCCTGGACGCTACGGCCCGGTCTCACATTGACGGTCGGCGGCCGCTACGAATGGTGGCGAGCCTATGACGGGCGCAATTTCTCGATGTCGCCCGCGATCGCAGTCGATCAACCGGCGCTCTCGGCACATACATTCTCGCCAAAGGCCTCGATCGCCTGGGCAGCGGGCCACGCCTGGACGGTGCGCGCCTCGTTCGGCGAGGCCTATCGCTTCCCGACCGTCGGCGAACTCTACCAGATCGTCACCAGCCCCGTCGCGGCGGTGCCCAATCCCACGCTCAAGCCCGAACGGGCTCTGTCCGAGGAGTTGGCGATCGAGCAGCACGACGCGCATGGATCGATCCGGCTGTCGTTGTTCAACGAGGCGATCAGCAATGCGCTGATCGCGCAGCTCGCGCCGGTGAACGGCAACCCGCTGACGCTTGCCACCTTCGTCCAGAATGTCGACCGGACGCGCGCGCGCGGCGTCGAACTCGCGGCCCAGCGCACCGATCTGATCCCGCGCGTCGACCTCTCGGGCAGCGTCACCTATGCCGATGCCGAGACGCGCAGGGACAGGGCTTTGCCCGCGGCGGACGGCAAGCTGCTGCCGCAGGTGCCGCATTGGAAGGCGACCGTAGTCGGCACGTGGCGACCGACCGACCAGCTCTCGCTGACCGCCGCGGCGCGCTATTCCAGCCGCAACTACGGCACGATCGACAATAGCGACAGCGTCGGCAACACCTTCCAGGGCTTCTACAAATATCTCGTCGTCGATCTGCGCGCACAGCTGCGCGTCAACGCGCATTGGGCGCTCGGACTCGGCGTCGACAACGTCACCAACGATACCTATTTCCTCTACCATCCCTTCCCCCAGCGCAGCTTCCAGGCGGACCTGACATGGACGCTCTAGCCGTGCCAGGAGCGCCCGCATGACCGACCTCCGCTTCGTCTCGACCAATCCTGCCACCGGCGACACCTTGTGGGAGGGGGCCGCCGCCTCTGCCGCCGAGGTCGCGGCCGCGATCGCCGCCGCGCACCGGGCCTTCGCGGGCTGGGCGACGACTCCGCTCGAGGCGCGGATCGCGCACGTCCACGCCTACAAGGCCGCGCTCGACGCGCATGCCGACGAGATTGCGCGCGCGATCGCGCAGGAAACCGGCAAGCCGCTCTGGGAGGGCAAGCAGGAGGCCGCATCGATGGTCGCCAAGGTCGCCATCTCGATCGCGGCGCAAGCCGAGCGCGCCGGGACGCGCGCACAGGACATGGCATTCGGCCGCGCGGTCCTGCGCCATCGCCCGCACGGCGTGATGGCGGTGCTCGGGCCCTATAACTTCCCCGGCCACCTCCCCAATGGCCACATCGTCCCCGCGCTGCTCGCCGGCGACACGGTGGTGTTCAAGCCCTCCGAGGAGACGCCGCTGGTCGGCGAATGGATGGCCAGATGCTGGGCCGAGGCCGAATTGCCCGACGGGGTGTTTTCGCTGCTCCAGGGCGGCCGCGACACCGGCGCGGCGCTGGTCGGCGGCGCGATCGACGGGCTGTTGTTCACCGGATCGGCAAGTGCCGGCGCGCATTTCCGCCGTCTCTTCGTCGACCGCCCCGAGGTGATCCTCGCGCTCGAACTGGGTGGCAACAACCCGCTGATCGCGTGGGAC
The DNA here is from genome assembly GCA_903871605.1 of uncultured Sphingomonadaceae bacterium. Lineage (GTDB taxonomy): Bacteria > Pseudomonadota > Alphaproteobacteria > Sphingomonadales > Sphingomonadaceae > Solisphingomonas. The sequence goes on along the minus strand of CAIQHF010000002.1, from coordinate 64,952 downwards.
GGCGACCCGGCGGCGATCGCCTCGATCGTTGTCCAATCGGCGTTCATCACCACCGGCCAGCGCTGCTCCTGCGCGCGCCGGCTGATCGTGCCGCGGGGGATCGCGGGCGACGCGATCGTCGAGGCGACGGTGGCGCTCGCCGGGCGAATCGGCATCGGCCAATGGGACGACCAGCCCGAACCGACGATCGGCCCGCTGATCTCGGCGGATGCTGCGGCGAACGCGCGGGCGGCTGTCGCCGCGCTGGTCGCGGGGGGCGCGACGGTGATCCTGCCGTTCGAGGGCGTCGCCGGTCGCTCCGACGCTTTCGTCACGCCCGCAATGCTCGACGTCACCGGGCTCGACGTGCCCGACGCGGAGATTTTTGCACCCGTCCTCCAGATCATCCGCGTCGCCGATTTCGACGCAGCGATCGACACCGCCAACCGCACCGCCTTCGGGCTGTCGGCCGGGCTCGTCTCCGCCGACGGGTCGCTATGGCAGCGCTATGCCGACCGGGCGCGTGCGGGGGTACTCAACTGGAACCGGCCGACCACGGGCGCTGCGGGTTCGATGCCGTTCGGCGGGCTCGGCGCTTCGGGCAACCACCGCCCGAGCGCCTATTACGCCGCAGATTACTGCGCCTATCCCGTGGCCAGCTTCGAGGCGGGCGCGGTGGCCGACCTGACCGCCGAGATCAAGGGGCTGCGCTGAACGGCCTGCCGCTGCCGCGGGCTTGGCGTGCCGCGCCCTAGCCGAGCTTGCGCACCCAGCCGTCGGGGCCGGCGATCCGACCGCGCTGTATGCCGACCAGCGCCTCGCGAAGGCCGTCGGTGGTCTCGCCGCCGTCGCCATTGCCGATCGTGAAGTCCCCCTCGGCGCTCCGCACCCGCCCGATCGGCGTCACCACCGCCGCGGTGCCGCAGGCGAACACCTCGCGCAGCTTCCCCGACGCCGCATCGGCGCGCCACTGATCGATCGCATAGGGTTGCTCGCGTACCGTGATCCCCTTGGCGCGCGCGAGCGTGATCACCGAGTCGCGCGTGATGCCGGGCAGGATCGTGCCGGTGAGCGGCGGCGTGACGAGTACGCCATCGTCGAACAGGAAGAAGATGTTCATGCCGCCGAGCTCGTCGACCCAGCGCTTCTCCGCGGTATCGAGAAACACCACCTGGTCGCAGCCATGCTGCATCGCCTGTGCCTGCGCGATCAGGCTCGCGGCATAATTGCCGCCGCACTTTGCCGCGCCCGTGCCGCCCGGCGCGGCGCGGGTATAATCGTCCGACACCCAGACGCTCACCGCGCGCTTGCCGCCCTTGAAATAGGCGCCGACGGGGCAGGCGATGATGCAGAAGATGAACTCGGCGGACGGGCGCACGCCGAGGAAGGTCTCGCTCGCGAACATGAAGGGGCGCAGATAGAGGCTGCCCTCGCCGCCCGGGATCCACGCCTCGTCGATCGCGATCAGCGCCTCGATCGCCTCGAGAAACAGGCTTTCGGGGACTTCGGGCATCGCCATGCGCCGCGCGGACGCGTTGAAGCGGCGCGCATTCTGCTCGGGGCGGAACAGCGTGATGCCGCCGTCATCGCCGCGATAGGCCTTCATGCCCTCGAAGATCTCCTGCGCATAATGCAGCACCGCGCAGGCCGGATCGATCTGAAACGGCTGCCGCGCGCCGACCTTGGCATCGTGCCAGCCCTGCCCTTCGCGCCAGCGCACGGTCACCATATGATCGGTGAAGACGCGGCCGAATCCCGGATCCTCGAGCAGCACCGCGCGCTCGGCCGCCGCGATCACGGCGGCGCTCGGCTCGATCGAAAAGTGCAACTGGCCGTCCGCGCGCATCACGCCACTCCTTGGGTCTCTCCGCTCCCCCTTATCGGCGCCGCGCGCCGCTTGCCAGCCCGCTCGTCCTCGCCGCTGCCGGACGAGGGTTTTGGTAACCACGCGCTGCTATCGCTACGCCGAACACAGGGGTGGCAATGCGGCAGCAGTGGACGTATCGGCGGCGCGCAGCGCGAGACCGGATCGATGCGGTCCTGCGTCCGCTGTTCGACTGGTTCACCGCGCTGCCCGCCGAAGAGGCCGCCTGCTTCCGCAGCGATATCCTCGCCACGGTCATGCTCCGCCCGGTCCCGCTGATCCTCTCGAGCCTCGGCATATTGACGATGAGCGCGACCGCGATGGCGATCACCGGCGCGCGCTGGGCGACGGCCTGGTTCGCGATCGATCTCGTCGTGCTCGGCGTTCGGATGGTGCCGACGATCCGCCACGAGCGCCGCGGCGGATCGCTTCCCGATCCGGTGTCGCGGATCGTCGTGTGCCTCGCCTTCTGCATGCTGCTGCTGTTCAGCCTCGGCTGCTCCGCAAGCGTCCTTTGCCAACAGAAGCCGCTGACGACGGTCGCGACCGCGTCGATGATGGGTCTGGTGACGGGACTCGCCACGCGCTGGGCGGCGCTGCCGCGGCTTGCTCTCGCCGCGATCCTGCTGTTCGTGACACCCTATTGCGCCGCGCTCGCCACCGCCGGGCACGGCGGCCTGCGCGCCGGCGCGTTCCAGTTCGTGGTCGTCGTGGTCAGCGTGGCGGCGCTCACCATCCAGAACCGCAGCACGCTGATCGCGTTGCTTCGCACCGAGCGCCGCAACCGCCTGCTCGCGGTAACCGACACGCTCACCGGGCTGCCGAACCGGGCGGGGCTGATCGCCGAATTCGACAGGCTACGCAGCGTCGCGCGAGCCGGCGCGGAGATCGCGTCGCTGTTCATCGATCTCGACGAGTTCAAGGCGATCAATGATAGCCACGGCCATGCGGTCGGCGACCGCGTGCTGATCGCGGTCGCGCAGCGACTGGAAGCCGTGATCCACCCGCATTTCGTCTGCCGGCTGGGGGGCGACGAGTTCGTCGTCGTGATGACCGGGATCGATCGCGCCACCGCCACCTTCGTCGCGCGGCGCATCATCGAGCAGCTCGCATTTCCGATCGACAGCGAAACCGGTCGGCCGATCATCGCGAGCGCAAGCGTCGGTATCGCGTTCGGCCCGGTCGCCGGTCGCGACGCGGCGCATATCTTGGCGGATGCGGACGTCGCGCTCTATCTCGCCAAGGAGGCCGGCGGCGGTCGCCACGCGATCGGCGAGCAGAACTACGCCCGCGGTTGACCGAACCGACGGCCGGCCCGATCGCGACGCCATCCGTCGGCGGTGTTCCGGTGCTCGAAGGCTTGGCTCAGCGGGTCAAAAGCGCGATCACCACGCCCGAGATGAGCAGCGACGCGCCGCTCATCGCGCACAGCAACCGGAATTCGACATCGCATACCGCTTGGCTGAGATACTCCACCAGACGTCTCCTCACCCGCCATTCTGACGATGGCGATGAGCAAGATTATCACAGTTTCGGCCAAAGTAAATCTCGGTCGAACGCCGCGCTTTAGTTGGTTTCACTGTAAAACCATTGAGGGCCCGCGTTTTTTCCAGCGCCGGTAACCCGACGCGCTGGGCCGTCGAAGCATGGGCGATGAGCGTAGCGAGACCCCTGGCGACCACGCCCCCCCTTCGCGCGCGCGGCCGCTTCTGGCAGGATCGCGCGAATGGACGGCGCGCGAGACGAATGGGGAGAGCTGATGGCGGCCGCACAAGGCGGCCATGGCGGCGCCTATCGCCGGCTGCTCGGCGAGCTCCGGCAATGGCTGACACGCTATTATGCGCGCCGGCTGCCGCCCGCGCTGGTCGACGACGCGGTGCAGGACGCGCTGATCGCGATCCACGAGAAACGCCACACCTATGATCCCGCGCGGCCCTTTCGCCCCTGGCTCGCTGCGGTTGCGCGGCACAAGTGGATCGACCGGCTGCGATCGATGAGTCGCGAACGCACCGATGCGTTGCCCGCCGACATCGCGATCGGCGACCATGAGGGCGCGGTGGTCAGCGCCAGCGTGCTGCGCCATCTGATGGCCACGCTCAAGCCCGCGCAGGCCGAGGCGATCCGGCTGGTCAAGCTCGAGGGCTACAGCATCGAGGACGCATCGGCGGCGACCGGGCAATCGGGATCGCTGGTCAAGGTCAATATCCATCGCGGCCTGAAAAGGCTCGCGGCGATCGTGCGGGGGCGCGGCGATGACGAGTGAGCGGCTGGTAGAGATGCTGTCGGCGCGGCTGACGCCGGTTCGGGTCCGGCGCCTGTCGCACGACGCGCTGCTGCTCGCGGCGATCGGCGCGGTCGAGCTCCTGCTGCTGCTGCTGCTCGTCGGCGCACGGCCCGATCTCGCGACCGCGATCACACGCCCCTTCTTCTGGTGGAAGCTCGCCGCGATGGGGGTCCCGACCGCAATCGCGCTCACTGCCACGCTGCGCTCGTTCGATCCGACGCGATCGCCGCGCCCGGGGCTCCGCGGTGCGGCGATCGCGGTCGCGGTCGCGCTGGCGCTCGGCTGGCTGCTCGATGCGACGCATCGCAGCGGCACCACGATCGCGGGGCGGATGCAGTGGCACGAGGGCATGCGGTGCATGGCGTGGATGGCGATGCTGGCGCTGCCGATGATCGCGGCGCTCGGCGCGCTGATGCGGCGAAGCGCACCCACCGACCCGGCCGGCACCGCGCGCGCAGCCGGCACCGCGGGCGCCGCTTGGGGCGCGTTCGTGTTCGCCTTCGCCTGCCCGCACGACGATCCGCTCTATGTCGCGATCTGGTACCTTGCCGGCTGCTCGCTCGTCGCCGTCGCCGCACGCTGGCTGCTCGCACCGGTCGCGCGCTGGTAGCGGAGGGCTTGCGCGGCGGCGCGGGGCGCGGCATCGCGGGCGCCATGGATTTCGACGCAATGCTCCACCATTTCTTCGGCACGACCGAGCTCGACGACCTCGCGCCGGAGACGATCGAGGCCGGCGCCGAGCGTGTCCGCATCGCGTTCGGTACCGAGACCGAAGCCGGGCGCCGCTTCGCGCTGTGGACGCTGCTGCACGCACTCGGCGACGCGCCCGATCCCGCCAGCGTGTTCAAGGACAGCGGGCTGCGCCGTGCCGCCGAAGACTATGCCCGCGCCGCGGCGCTGATCGATCGCGAAAGCCTCTAGGGCGCGCTCATCCCCGGCTGTGGTCGTCGAGCAGCAGGTCCTCGCCGCTCTTGCGCACGATCGCGCTGATCGGGCCCGCCATGAACGACAGCATCATCGGCAGTATGACGCTTACCCGCACCAGCCTGTCCTCGATATCGACGGTGGCAGCGACCTTCTGCCCCATCGCGGTGACGTCGAGCAGCATCCGATCGGCGCTCTCCCAGGACGAGCTGACCTCCGCCATGCCACCGGGGATGCGCTTGGCGAGATCGCCGACGCGCGACGCCATCCGGCGACGGACCTCCTCGCGGCCAAGCTGATGCGGGATGTCGACGATGGTGGGTGCTGCCATGATCCGTCCGAACCGTCGGCAAGGCGGCGGGTTCCCGTCCTCCCGCGCCGGAGCGGCAGTGCGATCGGGCGCGTGCATCCTTTGGCCCGCCACGGACGTATCTGCCTCGAACCACCGAGAGGATCGCGCGTGCCCATCTCCATCCGCCAAGCCATCACCGCCGCGCTCGCGCTATGCACCGCTGCCCCGGCATGTGCCGCGCTTCCGGTCGGCGCCAAGGCACCCGATTTCGCGACGCAGGCGAGCCTCGCCGGCAAGCCGTTCGCCTTCCATCTTGCCGATGCGCTTCGTCGCGGCCCCGTCGTGCTCTATTTCTATCCCGCCGCCTTCACCAGCGGCTGCACCGTCGAGGCGCATGACTTCGCCGCGGCAAGCGATGCGTTTGCCCGATTGGGGGCGACGGTGATCGGCGTCTCGGGCGATCCGATCGACACGCTCAATCGCTTCTCGGTGAGCGAATGCCGCAACAAGTTCGCGGTCGCCTCGGCCGACGCCAGGCTGCTGTCATCCTACAAGGTCAAGCTGCCGCTGTTCGCGCGCTCGAACCGCACCTCGTTCGTGATCGCGCCCGATGGCGCGATACTCTTCGCCTACAGCGCCTTCGATCCCGCCGGGCATGTCGACAAAACGATGGCGGCCGTGAAGGCGTGGCGCGCCGCGCACCCCGCAACGAGCCGCTAGAGCAGCTTCTCGATCGCGGGCCGGAGCGCCTCGGGCTTGGCGGTCGGTGCGAAACGCGCGACCACCGTGCCCGCGCGGTCGACCAGGAACTTGGTGAAGTTCCACTTGATCGCCTCGGTGCCGAGCACGCCCTTCGCCGCATGCTTGAGATAGCGATAGAGCGGATGCGCCGCGGCGCCATTGACGTCGATCTTGGCGAAGAGCGGGAATTGGACGTCGTAGGTCAGCGAGCAGAAATGGGCGATCTCGGCGGCGTCGCCGGGTTCCTGCGCGCCGAACTGGTTGCACGGGAAGCCGAGCACCGCGAGACCGCGGGCGGCATAGGCCTCGTGCAGCTGCTCGAGCCCCTCATATTGCGGCGTGAAGCCGCACTTGCTGGCGGTGTTGACGATCAGCATCACCTTGCCGCGATAGGCCGACAGCGCCACCGCATCGCCGGCGATCGTCTCGGCGCTGAAATCGTAGATGCTCGCCATCCCCCGCCCCCTATTGCCGCTCGTAACGGATCGTCGAGCCATCGGGCGCCTTGAAGCTCAGCCCCGCCCAGCTCGGGCGCGGATCATACCACATGTCGAGCTGGAGATCGCCGCTCAGCGCATAATGGTTGGCGCGGATCGGCGCGCCCGAGGCGGTCGGTATCATGTCGCTGCCGATCGGCGCGATCCGGGGGCGCATCAGCCGGCCGTCCTGCGCATTGATCAGCGGCCCGTCGAGCTCGCGACGGTTCCAGTGGGTCGCGGGCAGCGCGTTGGCGGGCGCGACATAGCGCTGGGCCTTGCTGCCCTCGACCACGAACCCGGTCGCGTCGCGATGCCCGCTGACCTGCTGGGCGGTGCCGTTGTCGCTGGTCGTGGTCTGCAACGCGACGAGCTGGTCGCCGAGCCAATGCTCGGTCGCATGGTGGCTGAAGCGGTAGAGCGTGATGAAGCCGATCTTGACGACCAGATCGGCGGCGACCTGCACGGTCAGCGCGTCGCCGCGACGCTCGAAGCTGAGCTGGTGCGTGCCGAGCTTGGTGCCCTTGCGGATGATGTCGAAACCGAGCCGGTCGCCGGGCACGGGCAGCGCCGCCCGCAGCATCGACGGCATCGCCGCCAGCATCGCGCCGCCCATCACTACCCCGCGTCGTTCGATCATTGCCGCTCCTTCTTCATCCCGGCTCCGGCTTCGCAGCAAGCGGGTCGGTATGTCCAGAGCCGTCGGCCGAACGCTGCGACGCCCCGGCATATTTACGCGCCAGCACCGAACAGACCATCAGCTGCATCTGGTGGAAGATCATCACCGGCAGCAGCAGCATCCCGACCTGCGCCGCCGGGAAGATCGCCGCGGCGAGCGGCACGCCCGAGACGAGGCTCTTCTTCGATCCGCAGAAGCGCAGTACGATCTCGTCCTGCCGGCTCCAGCCCAGGCGCCGCGCCGTCAACAGCGTCAGGCCGAGCACGATCGCCAGCATCGCGCCGCCGAGCAGCAGCGCGAACAGCAGGTCGCCGATATCGGTGCGATGCCAGATCCCGCCGACCACCGCTGCCGAGAAGGCGGTATAGACGAGCAGCAGGATCGATCCGCGATCGACGCGGAACACGAGCCTCCTGTGGCGCTCGACGAAGCCGCCGACCAGCGGCCGCGCGAAGTGCCCGGCGGCGAACGGGACGAGCAGCTGCCCCGCCACCTTGACGATCGAATCGAGCGCCGCGGATGCGCTCTGCCCGCCCGCGCCCATCAGCAGATGCGCGAGGATCGGCGTCACCACGATACCGAGCAGGTTGGACAGCGATGCCGAGCCGATCGCGGCGGGCACGTCGCCGCCCGCGATCGAGGTGAAGGCAATCGACGACTGGACGGTCGAGGGCAGCAGCGACAGATAGAGCAGCCCCGCCGCCATCGCCGGCGCGACCCGCCACGCGATCGCCTGCGCGCCGAGCCCGAGCAGCGGATAGAGGATGAAGCTGGTCGCCAGCACCGCCAGATGCAGCCGCCATTTCGACGCGCCCGCGACGATCGCGGCACGGCTGAGCTTGGCGCCGTGGAGGAAGAACAGCAGCAGGATCGCCAGATCGGCCAGCCAGCCGAACAGCGGCACCCCCCAGCCGCGTGCGGGCACGATCGTCGCGGCCAGCACGGTCGCGATCAGCAGTGCGAGAAAGGGGTCGAACAATTCTTTGGCGCGCATCAACATGGCCGCGCTATCGGCGTCGCGCGCGGCCATGGCAATTGCACTGCGCGCCCTAAAAGCTGCGCCTGGCGCGATTGCACGCCCTCCTGCTTTGGCTTATCGCCCCGCGTCCAGTGCCCCGCCCGTGCGCCCTTCCGGGATGCCGGTGCGGGGCGCCCGTGTTTCAGGCCATGGTCTTTCCGGCCCGAGTTCGAGGAGCCCGCAATCGATGGCACGTCGCCGCCAGATCTACGAAGGCAAGGCCAAGATCCTCTATGAGGGCCCCGAGCCGGGAACGCTGATCCAGTATTTCAAGGACGACGCGACCGCGTTCAACGCCCAGAAGAAGGGCACGATCAGCGGCAAGGGCGTGCTCAACAACCGCATTTCCGAGCATGTCTTCACGATGCTCGGCAATATCGGCGTGCCCACCCACTTCATCCGCCGGCTCAACATGCGCGAGCAGCTGATCCGCCAGGTCGAGATCATCCCGATCGAGGTGGTGGTGCGCAACGTCGTCGCGGGGTCGCTCGCCAAGCGGCTCGGGATCGAGGAGGGCACGCAACTGCCCCGCACGATCATCGAATATTATTACAAGGACGACGCGCTCGGCGACCCGATGGTCACCGACGAGCATATCGCCTGCTTCGGCTGGGCGAGCCAGGAGGAGATGCACGACATCTCCGACATGGCGATCCGCGTGAACGATTTCCTGACCGGGCTGTTCGCCGGGATCAACATCCGGCTGGTCGACTTCAAGCTCGAATTCGGCCGCCTGTGGGAAAACGACTTCGCGCGCGTCATCCTCGCCGACGAAATATCGCCCGATGGGTGCCGGCTGTGGGACATGGCCACCAACGAGAAGCTCGACAAGGATCGTTTCCGCCAGGATCTCGGCGGCGAGGTCGAGGCCTATCAGGAGGTTGCGCGCCGGCTCGGGCTGCTGCCCGAGGGCGCGGAGACCTCGGTGCTCGACATGGAAAGCCACCGCAAGAAGCGGGGCAAGTAGGCTCCGTTTATCGTCATCATCCTGACGAAGGTCAGGATCCGGACGCGCAGCACTCGACCGAGATACGTTGCGTCTCTGGATCCTGAACCAAGTTCGGGATGACGAAGCAGAAGCGCGACAACCGAACGTCTTACGCGCCTTTCATGCACCCCTCGCCCCCATCGGGCGTTGCGTGATGCAATGGCCACCACGTCCCGCCTTTCCACCGCCGCCGCCACCCGCGACCCGCCGGTCCGCGAGGCGATCGGCATCGCGCGCGTTCTGTGCATCCTCGGCATCGTCTATGTCCACGCCTGGACGGGGCTCGACGGCGACGCGCTCGCCAAGCTCGACTCGACCCACCAGGGCATATTGCGCTGGGTGCTGATCGAGCTGGTCGGGCGCAGCGCGGTGCCGCTGCTCGGCGCGATCTCGGGCTGGCTGTCGGGACCTTCGGCGCGCAAGCGGACCTACGGCGCTTTCGTCAAGGTCAAGGCGCGCACCATCCTCGCGCCGATGCTGCTGTGGAACCTGATCGCGATGACGCTGGTCTGCGGCTTCGCGCATTGGGGCAGGCTCGCCGCCCCCGTTCCCGCGAGCCCGTGGGAAGCGCTCGACTGGCTCGGCTGCATCACCCAGCCCAATCCGATCAACGTCCAGATCAGCTTCCTGCGCGACCTGTTCCTGTGCATGTGCGCCGCGCCCTTGTTCGCGCGGCTGGGCGATCGCTGGCTGTGGGCGGCATGGGGGCTCGCGCTGCTGTGGTCCGCGAGCGGGATCGTCTTCCCGCTGCTGCTGCGCCCGCCGATCCTGCTGTTCTTCCTGTCCGGCATGCTGGTGCGCCGCCACGGCATCGCCGAACGCATCGCGGCGTGGCCCCTCTGGGTCTGCCTGCTCCCCTATCTGCTGATCGCCCCCGCCAAGATCGCGGCCTCGAGCTTCTATGACGACTGGCTCAAGGCACATGTCGCCGCGGCCGACGCGATCGACCTGCCGATCCGCTTCGCCGCCGCGCTCGCGCTGTGGCGGATCGCGCTGGCGCTGGCGCCGCGGCGGCTCGGCCTCGCGATCGTCGGCATGGAGCGCTACGCCTTCCTTCTCTTCTGTTGCCATCTCGTGCTGATCTGGCTGCTCGGGCCACCGATCGGCCATGTGGTGGGCAAGATGGGGACGCCGCTCTACCCGCTGCTGCTGCTGGTCCAGCCGCTGCTCGCGCTCGGCGGCACGATCCTCGTCGGGCGTGCGCTGGAGGCGATTTCGCGACCGACCGCGGGGCTGCTCAGCGGCGGCCGGCTCGCCGCGCCCCGCCCTCCGCGCTTGCCCCGACGCGCGGCTTCGGCCAAAGGGGCCGCGTCAAAGCCCGGAGCGACTCCATGAAGACCCGCGTCATCGTCACCCTCAAGCCCGGCGTGCTCGATCCGCAGGGCAAGGCCGTGCACCACGCGCTGGCCGGGCTCGGTTTCGCCGGGGTCAACGATGTCCGGATCGGCAAGATCGTCGAGCTCGATCTCGCCGACGGCACCGACGCCGCGCAGATCGACGAAATGTGCCGCAAGCTGCTCGCCAACACCGTGATCGAGAATTTCCGCATCGAGACCGTCTGAGGAGCATGGCCATGAAGAGCGCCGTCATCGTCTTCCCCGGTTCCAACTGCGACCGCGACCTCGCCGTCGCGCTGCGCGAGACCACGGGTGCCGAGCCGGTGATGGTCTGGCACGGCGAGACCAGCCTGCCCGACGGCCTCGACATCGTCGGCGTCCCCGGCGGCTTCTCCTATGGCGACTATCTGCGTTCGGGCGCGATGGCGGCGCGCTCGCCGGTGATGCGCGCGGTGGCGGACGCCGCCGCCAAGGGCGTCGCGGTGCTCGGCGTGTGCAACGGGTTCCAGGTGCTCACCGAGACCGGGCTGCTGCCCGGTGCCTTGATGCGCAATGCGGGGCTCAACTTCGTCTGCCGCGACGTCGACCTCACGGTCGCCAACAGCCAGACGATGTTCACCGCCAAATATGACGATGCCGAGGCGATCAAGATCCCCGTTGCGCATCACGACGGCAATTATTTCGCCGACGAGGCGACGCTCGACCGGCTCGAGGGCGAGGGCCGCGTCGCCTTCCGCTATGCGGGCGCGGTCAACGGCTCGGCGCGCGCGATCGCGGGGATCGTCAACGACGCGGGCAACGTGCTCGGCCTGATGCCGCACCCCGAGCGGATGATCGACGCCGCCGCGCACGGCCGCGCCGACGGGCGCCGGCTGTTCGAGGGTCTGATCGAGGCGCTGGGCTGAGTCGATCGTGTGCCCCGGCGCAGGCCGGGGCCCGGACCCCACCGCGCGATTCGAACGCCGCGCCCTTCACAGGATTCCGGGCCTGGGCCCCGGCGTTCGCCGGGGAACGGCTTGGCATTTCGGTTTCGCCTACCCCCGCCGCCCGAACGGCGAGAAGTTGGTCGCGCGGTCGAACACGTCCACCCCCTCGACACGCTTCAGAAAACCGACCACGGCATAGGTGACGGGGGTGAGCAGCACCTCCCAGCCGACCTTCATCGCCCAGTTGGTCACCATCACGGTCACCACCAATACGTGCGTCCAGCCGCCGGCACCCCAGAAGGCGAGCGGGTAGAAGATCAGGCTGTCGACCCCCTGCCCGACGACGGTCGAGCCCACGGTGCGCGACCACAGATGCTTGCCCTCGGTCCACACCTTCATCCGCGCGAGCACGAAGGCGTTGACGAACTCGCCCGCCCAGAAGGCGCAGACGCTCGCGAACACGATCCGCGGCACCTGCCCGAACACCGCCTCATAGGCGGGCTGGTTGGTCCAGCCGGGCGCGGGCGGAAGCGCCACCACCACCCACGCCATGAACGCCATGAACAGCACCGCGGCGAACCCCGCCCAGATGCAGCGCCGCGCACGCGCATAGCCATAGACCTCGGTCAGCACGTCGCCGAGCAGATAGGAGAGCGGGAAGAACAGGATTCCCGCCCCGAAAGTGAAGCCGTGCAAGGTCGCGACCTTGCCCGCGCCGATCACGTTGGACAGCAGCAGGATCGCGACGAACGCCGCCATCATGACATCATAGAGGCGGAAGCCGCGCTGCTCCGCGGCTGTGGCATCGATCGCGCGCAGCCCCTGTTCCGTATCGTCCATCCGCGCACAGTATCGAGGTTTCGTGGCCGCGCAATCCGCGCTAGACGGGCCGCACGCGCCCGTAGCTCAGCTGGATAGAGCACGAGCCTTCTAAGCTTGTGGTCGCAGGTTCAAGTCCTGCCGGGCGCGCCAGCTTTTCGCCGGGGGCGCTGCGCCGCGACGCGGCCGCCTGTACCAAGGAGGAGCGGCCCTGTCGGCCGCTCCTCGCGGATCAGATCGTCGTCCTGACGGCCGGCGCCTCATGCGGGGGCCGGTTCAGGCCGGTCGCGGTCGGCGCGACCGCGGGCGTCGAGGCGGTGCTCGATCCGCAATCCCCCGTGCTGCTCGAGATCAGCTTGGGCTTCGCGCCGGCACCCGCAGACGTCACCTCCACGCTGCGCGTGCACGTGGCCGACCCGTTGCTGAACGACACCATCGAATAGTGCATCGTCCCCGCCGGCATCGACGCGAGCGCCGCGACGCCGGGGCCGCCAGTCGCCGTCACGGGCGCCGTCTGCATAGCGGCGACCTGCCGCATCATCGCTGCAGCCTGCATGTCCATCTCGGCCATCATCCGGTCGAGCGGCGCGAAGGCGATCGGTGCGAATGCATCCGGCCAGGCGAAGGGCGCTACGCTTCGCGCCGGCACGACGCGCAACTGCGGCGGCACATCGCCGCGATAGGCGATCCGCGCCACCGATCCGTCAGGCAGCGCGACCCTGAGGATGTGCGCATCATTCGACGCCGCCAACGCCGTGCCCGCGACCGCCAGCCCCGCAATACCGGCCAGGATGGCCGTTCGAATAGTCCGCATCCATCGTCCTCCTTGTTTCAGAGTTTTGTCTCTGAGACCTGTCTCGTGAGTCGAAGATGTCGCCAGATTTCTACAGCCAAGCTGAACGCGCGATTACCAGGGCTTGGGTGCGCCTATGGAGCGATACCATAGGCCTTGGCTTCGTCGGCGATCCCCGGCCAGAGGGCGAGCGCGGCGTCGATGTCGACTTTCCCGGCTGCCGCATCGCCCGACCGCAGCTTGGCGATACCCCGCACGTAGCGCGACCAGGCCATGGTCGGCGCTACCGCGAGGGCGGCATCGAAGTCGGCGATCGCCTTGGCCCATTCGCCGCGGCGCAACCGGACCGTCCCGCGGCTGTCGAGAAAGGCTGCCGTGCCGGGCCGCGTGCGCAGCGCCGCGTCGCAGTCGCGCAACGCGGCGTCGAGTTCGATCCCGGCCAGCGCGCGGGCCCAGCAGCGGCTGTTGAGCGCGGTCGGCCGGCGCACATCGTCGGGATGGGCCGTGATCCACTGGTCGAACTGGCCGATCGCCCGCTGCGGCTGACCGGCCTCGGCGAGCATGGCGCCGATCCGGAGACGTTCCATCGCGGCCGCATCGGCGGCATGATCCGCGGCATCGAGATCGGCCAGCGCGCCGGGCTTGTCGTGATCGTGCAACCTCCCTACCGCCCGCGCCAGCCGCGCATCGACGTCGGCAGGATCGAGCGCGATCGCCCGATCGAGGTCGGCACGACCGAGCGCCGGCTTGCCGTCGCGAAAATAGGCGTTGGCGCGCGCATCGAGATAGCGCGCCTCGCTCGGCGCCAAGGCGATCGCCGCGGAGAAATCCGCGATTGCCGCGTCCAGATCGTTGCGCGCCATCGCCACGCCGCCGTCGCGGCTGTGGCCTTCGGCATCGGCCGGCCGCGCGGGGGCCGCCGCGGCCGTGGCCGGCGACGCACCCGCGGCTTGCGCCGGGCCTTCATATCGCGCCTTGAGATTGAATACCGGGCCGCCCTCGTAGGTGAGGAACAGCCGGTGGTTCGCGTTGTCGACATAGACGCGGTGGGCGATGAAGAAATCGGCGCCGACGAGCATGTCGGTGTCGTCGTCCACCGCCCCGAAGCGGATGCGGGCATGCTGGATCTGCTCGCCATCGCCCACCGCGAAGCTCTGCATCGGCGCGATCCATGTCCGCACCAGTTTGCGCCCGAAACCCCAGGTGAAGCCGCCGTCGGTGACCCCCGGCCCGTCCGGCCGGATCCCGGCGCGCGCGGCGGCGGCGAGCGACAGGATGGAGGTCGATGCGCCGGTATCGAAGGTGGCGCGCATCGCCTTGCCGTTGACATAGACGGTGCCGATCGTGTGGGGCTTCTGCGGGCTGCGGGGATCGATCGCGATCATCGAATAGGATCGCCCATTGGCCCAATAAGCGAGATTGGACCGCCCGCAGCCGCTCGATTTCATCAGCCGGATCTCGCCATGCGGGAGATCATATTCGACGTCGCCGATGCCCAGCACATTCTGGCCGACCACGCCGGCGCCGCCGGTCTCGCTTCCGGCGACGAGGAACTGGATATGGGGCACGTCGATCCCGGCGATGGTCAACCTCTTGACGGTGGCGACGCGCGCCGATGCGGTGCCGTTGATCCCGCGGATATAAAAACCGAACGGCGCGTCGCTGAGCGGCAGATGCAATGATTGCGCGCTGCCGGGCGAGATGATGCTGAAGAAGGCGCCGCTGTCCGCGGTGAAGCGCACGGGCGTACCATTGACCTTGGCATCGATCATCGGGCCCATCTCATCCATCGTCACGGGCAATTCGGCGAGCTTGCCCATTGAACAGGCTGCGTCCCCACGCGCCTGTACCATCGTCGCGAACAGCATCGCCGCGACGCCGCATGACCAACTCTTACGCACCATACCCCAATGTCCCCCGCCCGAAATGCCGGCGCCTGCGACGAGAGCCGGCGGCGACGGCTCGTGCGGCAGGCTTGCCGACGCGCGCGTCGGGTCTATCATAGGCGAGGCCAGCGAGATCGGCGAGGACCGACGGGGCGGGGAGCAGACCGATGCGCCGAAGCAATGCGATCAGGCATGTCGACGCGGATGTGACGACACCGCTCGGCCGTGTCCGTGTCGAGCGCGCCGCGTGGGCCGAGCCGATCGACAGCATAGGGATGCCCGACCAGCATTGGCTCGAGCTCGCGCTGCTGCCGCGATCGCGCGCCGCCCGAGGCTGTTTTCCCGATCGATGGGGCCCGCGCCGGTTCGAGCGGATCGGCGCGATGTTCTTCCTGCCCGCCCGCCATGCCGTCCACGCGTTGAGCGAATGCCATGTCCAGGCGTCGATCGTCTGCGCGTTTCGGCCCGATGCGATCCGCGACTGGCTCGACGACGAGCTCGAATGGACCGACGGGCGGCTGCAGCGGGGCCTCGACCTTGCCAACCCCGCGATCCGCGGTCTGCTGCGCGGCCTTGGCGAGGAGGTGTGCCATCCCGGCTTCGCGAGCGACGCGCTGGTCGAGCTGATGAGCGGCCAGATCGCGATCGAACTCGGCCGCCATTTCGAGGGCGTCGCCGCCGGGCGGTCGGTCGGCGGGCTCGCCCCGTGGCGCCTCCGGCTGATCGACGAACGGCTCGCGGACCAGCGCGACGCGCCGTCGCTCGCCGAGCTCGCACGATCCTGCGGGCTTTCGGTCCGCCAGCTCGCGCGCGGCTTCCGCGCCAGCCGAGGCTGCCCGATCGGCCGCTATCTCGCCGATCACCGCATCGCGCGGGCGAAGCGGATGCTCGCGGGTGCGCACGGCATCAAGGCCGTCGCGCATGCCGCCGGCTTCGCCTCGCCCTCCGCGTTCACCGCCGCCTTCCGTCGCGCGACCGGCATCACGCCGCATGCCTTCCGGCAGCGGATCGGCGCCGGCCGCGCCATCGATGCGTCCGAACGGCTGCACTGAGCCCGCGCGATGATGGCCCGTCCGCGATAGTGTGACAGCATCGCGGCAGCGGCCGTGCTTGCCGGCAGGCGGCCGCCGTCGCCATCATCCCGGCATAAACGGACGGGTGAGGCATGGCGGCAAGGATCGAGCAGGCGACCGCGCTGATGCGCCATGCGCATCGCCAGACGGCGCTCGACATATTCGGCGAGGAAAGCTTCGTCGATGGGCTCGAGCGGCTGATCGCCGCGCTCAACGACGAAGCGCGGCTGACCGAGGCGGGCGCGGCGGCGCAGCAGGCGCAGATCGTCCACCTGCTGTCGCAGCGGCTGCAGGTCGAAGACTGGTACGCGCGCCATCCCGAGATCGACGAGCAGGAGATCGTCGGCCCCCTGATCGGGCTCGGCCTGCCGCGCACCGGATCGACCGCGATGGGCTTCCTGCTCGGCCAGGATCCCGCCGCGCGCTCGCTGCGCAACTGGGAAGCCTCGTCGCCCTGCCCGCCGCCCGAGACCGCGACATCGGACACCGATCCGCGCATCGCGATCGCACGGCAGTCGCTCGAGCGGCGCGGCGAACGCTTCCCGCGGATGAAGACGATGTATCCGAGCGATCCGACCGGCCCGACCGAATGCCAGGCGCTCCAGGCGATGGACTTCAAGAGCCAGCTCTTCCAGGCGCAGGCGCAGGTGCCGAGCTACGCCCAATGGCTCAATCGCGACGCCGATCTGGTGCCGACCTATCGCTATCTGAAGCGCGTCCTCAAGCTGCTCCAGTGGAGATGTCCGCCGAGACGCTGGCGGCTCAAGAACCCGTCGCACATCATGTTCATCGCGGATCTGAACACCGTCTTCCCCGACGCGCACTTCTGGATGACGCACCGCGACGTCGCCAAGGTGATCCCGTCGGTCGCCGATCTCTACTGCGAGCTCGCCGGCGCCTTCTCCGACGACGTCGACAGACATTATATGGGCGCGCTCAACGCCGATGCCTGGGAATTGGGGATGAAGCGACTGATCGCGTTTCGCGATGCCGGGCAGGATCACCGCTTCTTCGACATTCATTTCGCGCCGTTCCAGAAGGACCCCTTCCCATGGATCGAGCGGCTCTACGCCTTTGCCGGCGAGGACCTCACGCCCGAGGCGCGCGCGCGGATGGAGCGGTGGCGCGCCGACACGCCGCGCGAAAAGCATGGCAACCATCGCTACGACCCGGCCGATTTCGGCCTGAGCGAAGCCGAGCTGCGCACACGCTTCGCTTTCTACAACGAGCGGTTCGGCGTGCTGTCGCCGGCCTGAGCGAGAGGAATTCCCGATGGCCTTGTCGATCGAGCAGCTGAGGGACGGACTCGCCCCCGAACAGGATCTGGTGCTGCCGTCGCAACCCGCCGATCCGGAGATGCGCGAGAGCGTATCGGTCTGGCTGTTCGACGACGAAGGCCGCTTCGCCTTTCCGCGCATGGGGATCGAGGCGGAGGGACATAGCTGGGACAATCGCCGCGTGCAGGGCAACTTCTCCTTCGCCGACGGCCGCGTGCTCAACGGCGCGGGGATGGGCGCGGCGCACGCGCCGATCGGCCCCGACGGGACGCCCAGCGTGCTCGGCGCCGGCCCGATCCGCTTCCGCTGCGTCGAGCCGTTCAGGCGCTGGACGATGCACTGGCATGGGCCGGCACGCGACGGGAATGTCGAGCAGCAGATCCATGGCGGCTTCGGCACCGGGGGCAGCGTCGACATCGCGCTCGACGTCGAGATGGAGATGGTGACGCCCGCCTGGGTGCAGGAGAACGCCACCGACACCAGCGGGATGAGCGAGATCGAGATGGCCAATGCCGGGGCGATGGGGCTCGGCTACCGGCTCGAGCATCATTTCCTCGCCACCGGCCGCTATACCGTCGGCGGCGAGACGTTCGCGTTCAAGGGGCGCGGCACGCGTGTCCACCGGCAGAGCATCCGCAGCCTGACCGGCTTCTTCGGCCATTGCTGGCTGTCGGCGGTGTTCCCCAATGGCGATGCCTTTGGTTGCCTCGGCTATCCGCCGCGCGACGGCACGGGCGACGCGCTCAGCTACAATGACGCGGTGATCTACAAGGACGGGCGGATGATCCCCGCGAGGATCGTCGACGCGCCCTTCCTGCGCCGGATCATCCCATCGGGCGACGACGTCACCGTCGTGCTCGAATCCGCGCTCGGCCGCACCGTGATCGCCGGCACCACCGCGCTTTCCACCTTCCGGATCGGCAATCCCGACATTGGCGGGCTCAACCTCCAGCAGGGTGGCGCGATGTTCAGCTGGGGCGATCAGCACGCCTACGGCATGGTCGAGCGCTCGACGCACGAGAGCCAGACGACGATCGGCTGAGCGGAGACAGACGATGAAGAAGGCCGTGTTCGATCCGGACAGCTGCAGCACGGGGGCAAGCTATCCGCCCCCGCACGACGAACCCTGCCGCGGCCGCAAGACCTGGCCACTGACGCGCAATTTCGGGCTGACCCAGTTCGGCGTGAACCGCGTCGAGCTCGCGCCCGGCAGCTGGTCGACGCAGCGCCATTGGCACCGGACCAACGACGAGGTCGTGGTGGTCGTCGCGGGCGAGCTGACGCTCGTCACCGACGATGGCGAGGACCTGCTCGGGCCCGGCGATTGCGTCGCCTTCCGGATGAACGATCCCAATCCACACCACCTCCAGAACCGCGGCACCCAGCCGGCGATCTTCTTCGACATCGGCGGCCGCGACCTGTGGGACGTCTCGACCTTCCCCGATTGCGGCTTCGTCGCGAGACCCAAGGTCGAGATCGCGTTCAAACCGATTCGCTCGTGACCGCCGCGATCCGGCTCTTCTATTTCCCGACTCCCAACGGGCGGAAGATCAGCGTCGCGCTCGAGGAAATGGGGCTCGCCTACGAGATCGTGCCGGTCAACATCCTCAAGGGCGAGCAGCAGTCGCCCGATTTCCTCGCGATCAGCCCCAACAACCGCATCCCCGCGCTCATCGACGGCGACGTCGCGATCTTCGAATCGGGTGCGATCCTGCAATATCTCGGCCGCAAGAGCGGGCTGCTCTATCCGCTCGACGAGCCGGCGCGGTGTCAGGTCGACAGCTGGCTGTTCTGGCAGATGGCGGGGCTGGGACCGATGGCGGGGCAGCTCAGCTGGTTCACCCGGGTCGCCAACATCCCCGGTCGCGACCCACGCGACTATAGCTACGCCAGGCATCGCTATCTCAAGGAGATGCTGCGGCTTTACGGCGTCCTCGAACGCCAGCTCGCCGGTCGCGAGCATGTCTGCGGTGCCTATTCGATCGCCGACATCGCGTCATGGACGTGGGTCGACCAATATCACGCGCAGCTCGGCGGTCTCGCGCCGTTTCCCGCAATCGCGGCCTGGCACGCGCGTGTCGGCGCGCGCGCCGCGGTACAGCGCGGCATGACCGTCTGGATGCCCGAAGACGATGGCGGCTGGTCGGCGGCGGGAAACGCCGCGCAGATCGCCCGCGGCAAGGATCCGACCGAGAGGCCGCGATAGCGCGCACAGCGACGAGACGCGTCTGCCGGAGCGCGCACCAGGCCTAGGTGAATCCGGGCTGGCCGAAGCGCGTCCAGCCGGCGGGCGCGTCGTCGGTCGACATCGACGAGAGACGCCGGGCTTCGCGATTCATCGTCACCTCGATCTATCGGCAGCGGCGTTTGACCGTCCGGCTTGGCAAATCCTAGGCAGATGCTCTGTTTGCGAGGTGGGCATGACCGCATGCGAGGCACGGACGGCGCGGACGGTCGATCACGGGACGTCATCGCGCGACGGCACGGCGGACGCCGGCACGTACCGGTTCGCGCCGCTGCCGCCGGAACGCTGGACCGACGAAGCGCGCGCGGTGTTTGCCTTCTGGGGCGAGCCCGGGGCCTACGCCAATGGATCGGGCAGCAACATGGTGATGACGCTGGCGCATCACCCCGCGCTGGCGATGGCCTATTACACGTTCGGCAAGCATCTGCTCGTCACCTCGACGCTGCCGGTCCGCGCCCGCGAGCTGATCGTGCTGCGCGTCGCCTCGCGACTCCGCTCGACCTATGAATGGCATTATCATGTCGGCTACGCCCTCAGCATCGGGATGCGGCTCGACGAGATCGCCGCGATCGGCGCCGGACCGGCCGCATCCGGCTGGAGCGAACGCGATGCCGCGGTGCTGCGGGCGGCCGACGAGCTGTGCGGCGCAGCGCAGCTGTCCGATGCATGCCGGGCGCTGCTGGCGCGCCACTTCGATGCGCGCCAGATCATCGATCTGGTCTTCACGATCGGCAATTACGTGATGCTCAGCTGGGCGATCGCGGCGCTCGATATCGCGCTCGAGGACGGCATCGACCCGATCGGCTTCGATCTCCGGACGGCGTCGGGCGCGTCGCCCGTCGCCCGCTGCAAACCCGGGGAGGCCGACGATTGGACGACCAACCGAGGCTGAACATGGGACGCGCGACGGCATGACGCTCGACGAGATGCTCGCCCGCGAGGCCATACGGCAGACGATGGCCGCCTATACCATGGCGGGCGACCGGCTGCGCGACGCCGATTTCCTCGCCGTCTTTACCGAGGACGCGGTGATCGAGACCGAAGGCGTGCCCGACAGCGACCTGTTCCGCTACGAGGGGCGCGATGCGATCGGCGCGTGGATCGGGCGCTGGCGCTCGCCGGCGAGCGGCGCCGATCGCGTCCACAAGGCGAGCTTCATCCGCCACCATCTCGCCACCTGCCATATCGAGCTGGAGGGGCCGGACGCGGCGCGCGCGCGAACCTATTGGGTCGCCTGGACGGATATCGGCGCCGATCATGCCGGCCATTATCTGGACGCCTTCCGCCGCGAGGGCGACCGCTGGCTGATCCGTCACCGCCGCATCCGGCGCGACTGGCAGGCCGGCAACAGCCTCTATCGCGCCGCGGTCTCGAACGCGCGATGACCGGCGCGGACGATACGCCGATCGTCGTCGCGAACACGCCGCGCACCCGGCACGTCGGGCGCGTGTCCGGCCTGCAGCGACGAGAGGGGAGAGCATCGGAATGAACCGTCTGGACGGAAAGGTCGCCGTCGTCACCGGCGGCAGCCAGGGCATCGGGCTCGCGCTGGCAAAAGCGTTCGCGCGCGAGGGCGCAGCCGTGGTGCTGTCGAGCCGGCGCGCGGAGGCGATCGAAGCCGCCGCGCGGCAAGTTTCGGCAACCGGCGCGCGCGCGATCGGCGTCGAGGCGGACGTCGCGAAGCGCGAGGATGCGCGGCGGACGATCGCGACCGCGATCGAGCGGTTCGGGCGGATCGACATCCTCGTCAACAATGCGCAGGCGACGCGGCAGGCGAAGATCGAGGACATCACCGACGATTCGATCGCGCTGACCTTCGGCTCGGGTCTGTTCGGCACGCTGTTCCACATGCAGGAAGCCTTTCCGCATCTGCGCGAGCGCGGCGGATCGGTGATCAACTTCGGCACCCGCCAGGGCATTTACGGCGAGCCCGGCGACGGCATTTACGGCGCCAACAAGGAGGCGATCCGCGGGCTGTCGCGTTCGGCCGCGCGCGAATGGGGGCGGTTCGGGATTCGCGTCAACGTGATCAACCCGGCGGCGCTCAGCCCGTCGGCGGAGAAGGCGCTCGCCGCCGATCCGGCACGCGCGCAAAAATATCTCGACGAGATTTCGCTCGGCCGCTTCGGGCGGCCCGACGAGGACATCGCACCGATCGCGGTGTTCCTCGCCAGCGACGAGGGGCAATATGTGACGGGCCAGACCATCAACGCCGATGGCGGCCAGATCATGCTGTAACGACCGCAGACAAGGCGGCGCCGAGAAACCGACCACAGGGAGAGGGACATGGCCAATCACATGCCGCGCGCGAGCGAGTTCAGCGGACTGTCGCGGACGGTGCTCGAATATAGCGAATGCTTTACGGCGCTCGTCGCCAAGCGCAAATCGGGGGCGCTCACCGATGCAGACTGGGCGCCGATCGAGGCGCTCGTCGATGTCGATGGCTGGGAACGGCAGGGCGTCTTCGCCGGCCCCAAAGCCGAGACGTTCGGCTGGCCGAGCTACCGGTCCGCGATCGCGCAATATGCGGGCGCGACATCGTGGGAAGGCACGCTGCGCCACATCACCGAAACCCCCGGCCGCGTCATCCTCGAACTCGAGGAGCGCAACACCATGAACGGGGCGACCGATGTTTCGAACACCGTGACGATCTACGAATTCAACGAAGCCGGGAAATTGCGGCATCTCGACGTCTACGTCATGCCGCTCGGCTGACGGCGCCACAGGAGACATGACATGTCGACATCGTCCGGCACACGCATTCTGGCGACGGGCGCGGACGGCGGGCTCGGCGATCTCGAGCGGCTGATCGAGCTGCAGGCGATCCACGACCTCAAGGCGCGGCGCGATCACGCCGTCGATCGCAAGGACTGGGATCTCTATGCGACGCTCCACACCGACGACTATGTCGCTATGTCGATCGGCGCCGCGCCGATCGTCGGCGGCCGAGCGGCGGCGGACGCGCTCGCGGTCCAGCTCGCCAACGTGGCAACCGTCCACCATTGCCATACGCCGGTGATCGAATTTCAGGATCGCGACCATGCGACGGGCGTGTGGGCGATGGAGGACAATCTCTTCTGGCATCGCGGCGGCGAGAGGCAGTGGCTGCGCGGCTTCGGCTTCTACCACGAAACCTATGTACGCGGCGCCGACGGCCGGTGGCGCTTCTCCTCCCGCAGGCTCGAGCGCACGCACGCCGAGACCTCGCCCGGCGCATCGCTGCTGGCGGCCGACCATTCGGGCGAGAATCCGATCATCGGGGTCGGCTGAGCGCACGGCCGGGTGCGGTTTCGGCCAGGGCACGGCGTCTTCCAGGCAGTCGAGCCCCCCTTTCGCCTGGCGGATGATCCGGGCGGGAAACAACCCAGGCGAGCAATATGGCCAGCAACGCGCTCGATGCGGGCGCCCCCGACGCCAAGCTGCCGCTCGATGCCGGCGCCCGTGCGCGCGTGGTGCGCTGGGCCCTCGTCCTCGCCTTGGCGACGCTGCTCGCCATCGCCGCGCTGGCGCGTCCGCTCGACCATGATGAGAGCCAATATGTCGCGAGCGCCGTATTGGCGCGATCGGGGCTGCCCTATCGCGACTTCGATTATCTGCAGACGCCGCTGCAGCCGCTGCTGTTCGCGCCGCTCGCCGCGCTGTGGCCCGGCCACCTGCTCGTCGTGCTGCGGCTGACCAATGCCGCATTGGGGCTTGGCGCCGTGTTGCTGCTCGCCAAGGCATTGCGGCATGCTGGCTGGTCACGGGACGCCGCGCTGCCGGCGGCCCTGCTGCTCGCCGCATCCGAGCCCTTCCTGTTCGGCGCATCGACGATCCGCAACGACATATTGCCGTGCTTCTTCGAATGCGCCGGATTGGCCGCGCTGATGGCCAGTTCACCGCGGGAGGCGACACGGCCATCATGGGCTTCGGCGCTGCTCGGCCTGTCGCTCGGCCTCGCGACCGCGACCAAGATTTCCTACGCCCTGCCGCTCGCCGCCGTGATCCCCGGCGAGCTCCTCGCGCGCCGCCATGGCAGTGGACGCGTTTCGCTTCCCGCGTTCCTGCTCGGCGCGATGCCGCCGCTCGCCATCGTCGCCGGCCTCGCGCTCGCCGCGCCCCATGCCTTCTGGTTCGACGTCGTCCGTTTCCCGGCCGAGGCGCCGCGTGAATGGTATGCGCGCGGCCCCGACGCGGGCAAGCTCGGCCTGCTCGGGCGGACGATCGACTATCTGCGCTTTGCCGCACTCGGCCCGGCGCTGCTGCTGCTCGGCTTGCTCGTCTGGCGCAAGCGCACCGCGCGCCGGTGGCTGGCGCGCGAAGGCGAGACGGCGATCCTGGAGGCGATGCTCGCGGCCGCGATCCTCGCCTCGTTGCTCACCACGCCGGTCTGGCGCCAATATCTGCTTCCGCTGCTGCCCGTGTTGATCCTGCGCGCGGGCACGCCGGAGACTCTCGCGGCGCCCGGACGGCTGCGCGCGGCGGCGCTGGCAGCCTTCTGTCTCGCCGGGCTCGCGCCGACGCTGGCGGCCACCGCCACCGCCGCACGCCTGGGCTTCCCGGTGATCGCCGCCGAGCATGATGCAGCCGCGATCCGCGCGCTGCTGTATCACCGCTCGATCGGCCACGAGATCGCGACGCTCTCGGCCGAACGCGTCGCCGACACGGGCTTCGCGCTCGATCCGCGCTTCGCCGCGGGGCCATTCCTGTTTCGCACGCGCGACGGACTTGGCGAAGGCGATAGGCTGACCGGCGTGACGCAGGCGACGTTCCGTGCCCGCCTGCAGCAGGCGCCCCCGCAAAGCATCGTCACGGGCGGCGAGGCGCTCGATTCGGGGCGTGCCGCGCTCGACCGCGACCTCGCCGGCTGGGCGGTGGCGCACCGCTACACAAATGTCGGCGTGACGCCCGCGGGGATGACCGTGTTCGCACGGACGAACCCTTGCCGCCACTGCGGCGCTAATTGATCGGCCTGAAACCGAACACGCCGTAGCGATAGTTGAGCACGATCGTAGTGCGCGTCAGGCCGGCGCCCGCCGCGATTCGCGCCGCCGCCGCCGCCGGCGCGCTCATCCCGAGGTGCGGGTTGCCCGCGAAGCCGATCCCGTCGCGCCAGAAGTTGAATTTCTGGCGGCCATCGCGGTCATGCGTCAGCGCGAGCGTATATGTGCCGGGCGCCGGTACGCGGATGCAGAGCGTCACCGCGCCTGTTGCCGGCACCGGTGTCACGACGCGCCGGAAGGTCTTGCCCGCCGCGACGAGCAGATTGTCGTCGGCGAGGAAATCCGCCTGGTCGGGCGGGTAGAGTTCGGCGCGCAGCGTCCCCGCGCGATCCTTAAGGCCGGCGACCGCGATCAGGATAGCGGGGCCTGCCTCGTCGGCACGGCAGCGCCCCTCGGCGACGCCGAGATCGGGCGAGGAGCGGATCGGCGCGGTCGCCGCCGCCATCAGCAGCAGGAAAGGGATCATGGGCGATCGTCCGACGCGCTTTGCATAGGCGGTATATAAAGCGATCGCGCGCGCAATCACCCCAATCTTGCGGCAATGCGCACCGCCGCGTCGTCGCAGGTCGGACGCGTCGCGATACCGGCCCTTGCCGCGCCGGCGACGGTGACCGATATGGCGCTCAGCCGCCCCGGGTCGCGTCCTGTCGTCGCTCGCACCGGATTGGGCGCTACGTGGAGTCGCATCGCATGGCCTATCTCGACACCCAGCTTTTCATCAACGGACAGTGGCAGGATGCCGCCGACGGCCGATCCATCGGCGTGCTCAATCCGGCAACCGGGCAGGAGATCGGCCGCGTGTCGCATGCCGGACGCGCCGATCTCGACCGGGCGCTCGACGCCGCGCAGCGCGGTTTCGAGATTTGGCGCGACTTCACCCCCGCCGCGCGCAGCAAGATCATGCGCAAGGCGGCCGCCTTGATGCGCGAGCGCGCCGGCGAGATCGCCGCGCTGCTGACCCAGGAGCAGGGCAAGCCGCTCATCGAGGCGAAGGGCGAGGCGATGGCCGCCGGGGACCTCATCGAGTGGTTCGCCGAGGAGGGCTTCCGCGTCTATGGTCGCCTCGTCCCGCATCGCACGACCCCGTCGACGCGACAGATGGTGATCAAGGATCCGGTCGGCCCGGTCGCCGCGTTCACGCCGTGGAATTTCCCCGTCAATCAGATCGTCCGCAAGATATCGGCCGGTCTTGCCGCCGGTTGCTCGATGATCGTCAAGGCGCCCGAGGAGACTCCGGCAAGCCCGGCCGCGCTGATCAAGGCGTTCCAGGATGCCGGGCTCCCCGACGGCGTGCTCAATCTGGTCTATGGCGACCCGGCGGAGATTTCGGACTATCTCATCGCCAGCCCGATCATCCGCAAGATCACCTTCACCGGCTCGACGCCGGTCGGCAAGCTGCTCGCCGGCCTCGCGGGCAAGCACATGAAGCGCGTCTCGATGGAGCTTGGCGGTCATGCCCCCGTGATCGTCTGCGAGGACGCCGACATCGCGCTCGCGGTCAAGAGCGTCGGCGGCGCCAAATTCCGCAATGCCGGCCAGGTCTGCATCTCGCCGACGCGCTTTCTCGTGCACGACAGCGTCAAGCAGGCGTTCGGCGAGGCGCTGGCCGATCTGGCGCGCGGCATCAAGGTCGGCGACGGCATGGCCGGCGACACGCAGATGGGGCCGCTCGCCAATCCGCGCCGGTTGAGCGCGATGGCCGAGTTCCAGCAGGATGCGGTGGCGAAGGGCGCCAAGCTGCTGACCGGCGGCAGCCGCATCGGCGAGACCGGCAATTTCTGGCAGCCGACGGTGCTGACCGACGTGCCGCTCGACGCGCGCCTGTTCAACGACGAGCCGTTCGGCCCGGTTGCCGGCATCCGCGGGTTCGACAAGCTCGACGAAGCGATCGCGGAGGCCAACCGCCTGTCCTTCGGGCTTGCCGGCTATGCCTTCACCCGCTCGCTCGCCAATGCCGATCTGCTGACCCGTCGCGTCGAGGTCGGCATGTTGTGGATCAATACACCGGCGGCACCATCGGCCGAACTCCCCTTCGGCGGCATCAAGGATTCGGGCTATGGCACCGAAGGCGGCCCCGAAGCGCTCGAAGCCTATCTCAACACGCGCGCCGTGGTGATCGCCAACGCGTGATCGGCACCCCGGGTCGGCGACGGGCTCGCCGATCCGGGGACGACCGATACCGCAGACCGACGATCAGCCGCCCGCCCGCTCGCCCCGCGTCCAGCGCCGATAGCCGAACACGGCAAGCGCGATCATCGCCGCATAGAGGCCCGCGGTGAGCGTCAGCCCCTTGAAGACGAACATCCCGACATAGACGATGTCGACCGCGATCCACAGCAGCCAGTTGGCGGCGTGACGGCGCGCCGCCCAATATTGCGCGACGAGGCTGAAGCTGCTGAGCGTCGCATCGATCCACGGCAGCGCGGCGTTGGTATAGTGGCTGGTGCACCAGCCGATCGCGACCGCGCCCGCAGCCCCCAGCGCCAGCGCCGCCGCGGCGTGTGCCGGCGCCAGCCGCACCACGACGACATCGCCGGACTCGGCCTTGCCGCGCGCCCAGATGATCCAGCCATAGAGGATGCCGGCGCCGAACAACGCCTGCAGCACCATGTCGGCATAGAGCCGCACGTCGAGGAACAGCCTGAAATAGAGCGCGCAGGCGAGGAGGTTGATCGGCCAGCACAGCATCCAGCGCTTCGCGGTCATCCAGATCGCCAGGAAGCTGGTCGCCACCGCGACGATCTCGAGCCACGACATCAGGCGATCGCCATGGCGTCGATCTGCCGCAGCAGATCGCGCCCCGCCGCCGACAGGAACCACTCGGCATGGCCGACGAGATATTCCTCCCACGCGATCGTCGCCTGGCTGGAATCGGCGAGGACGGCAGCGAAATAATCGATCTCCGACAGCGCGAATTCGAGATGCACCAGCGGCAGCAGCCGCGCGACCGTCTCGATGTCGGTGCGGCTCAGCGGCATTTCACTGCGATAGCCGGCGAGCAGCGCGCGCGCGGCCTCCGCATCGGCGGTCATGTCGGCCGCAGCGTCGCGCAGGCGAAGCCAGGGGATCGCCGTCCGCTCGATCGCCGTCGCCAGATCGTGGAGCGCGCAGGTCCGCGTCGCCAGGCCGAAGTCGATCAGCGTGCGGACCTCACCGTCGCGTGTCCACAGCAGGTTGGAGGGATGCCAGTCATTATGCGTCCACAGCGAGGGCTGGTGCGCGAGCCGCCCCGCCAGCCCTTCCCCCAGGGCATCGAGAAGCCCTGCGAACCGCGCCCGCCAGCCGCGCTGCGAGAGGAAGGCCGCAAGCGCCGGGCGTGCTTCGACGAACGCCTCGGCGGCGGCCAGCGGATCGGCCGCCGGCAGGATGGTGAAGCTCGCGACGAGATGCTGCGGACGGCGCGCCGCGGCGGGAAAGTCGCGCGCGGCGCGGTGCATGCGGGCGAGCGCCGCGCCCGCGGCACGGGCATGGTCGTGTGACAGGAAGGGAGTCCATGATGGCCGGTCGCGGTACAGGTCGAGCCCGGCTGCCTTGCGGTGGAGCTCGTAGCTCCACGCGCCTTCGCTGACCGCGCTCGCACCGGCGCCTGCCGCGAGCACCTCCGGCACCGGGACGCCCGCCGCATCGAGATGCGCGATGAAACGATGTTCGTCGGCGAGGTCGGCGGGCGTGCGCAGCGAATGATGGTGCCGCTTGAGCAGGAACGCGCCGCGGCTGGTCTGCACGAGCGTCGCCGCGGAGAAGGGGCGCGGCGAATGCCAGCGCAGGCCGACCAGCTGGCCTGCCGCGGGGAAGCGCGTCACGATCGCCTCCGCCTCGGCGACCGTGATCGCCGGCCACGCCGGCGTTTCCAGTGCGACGCCCATCCCGTGCACGAGATGACCGGACGCCGGCATCGCGCCGCTCATGCCCGATCGCCTCCGCCGGAGCGGACGCGCATGATCGCGCCGCGCGCGACGGGATCGCCCGCCATCGTCAGAACGACCGCGACACGGTCGCCAGCAGCGCGCGCCCGCTGCCGATATAATAAGCGGGCGGCGATCCGGCGATCGGCGTGCCGTTGCGGCCGATCACGTCCTGTGCGTTGGTGCTGATCGCCTCCACCCCGGAGAGGACGTGCGGATTGGTCGCATTGATCAGATTGAGACGCAGATCGGTGCGCTGCGCGTCGATCAACCCGGCAAGGTGCACGCCGATCGACATGTCGAGCGTCGCATAGCCCTTGATGCTCTCGTCGTTGGTGAAGGTCGCATATTGGCGCCCGACATATTTGAGCGCGAAGCTGCCGAACAGCCGGCCGTCGTCATAGGTGCCGCCCAGCCCCAGCTGGACCGTCGGGCTCGAGACCGCATGCTTGCCCTTGGTCGGCAGGAAATCGCCGTCGATCGGCAGATCGTCGTCGATCCGCGCGTGCAGATATTCGCCCGACACATAGAGGCTGATGCCCTTGGCAGGGCGATAGTCGAGCTCGCCGTCGAGCCCGTACGACGTCTGCCGACCGGCGTTGACGGTCGAGTTGATCGCCGCCCCATCGACGTCGATCACGGTCGCGAGCTGGCGGTTGCGGAAATGATAGTGGAAGGCGGTCAGCGACGCCGACAGGTTCGCGCCGATGTAGCGGTAGCCGATCTCCTCGGCGACCGAATATTCATTCTTGAGCGCGGTCGTCCCCTGGCCGCTGACCGCACCGCCGTCATAGCTGTTGTAGAGCGTATATTCGTCGGGCGCGCGGAAATTGGTCGTAACGTTGGCGAAGATCTGCTGACGATCGTCGAGCCGATAATGTAGCGCGGCACGCGGAAGCGCCGCGAAGCTGTCGAAGCGCACCGTCGATTGCGGACCGGGCAGATAGTTGCGCCCGTCGTGCAGCACGTCGACTCCCTTGAACCCGATGTCGACGGCGAGCCGCGGCGTGAGCGCGATGCTGTCGGCGACGAAGAAGCCCTTGGTCACCGTGGTCGTGCGCTCGTTCTCATAGGCGAGCAGGCGGCCATCGGCGGTGTGGATGGCGTTGTCGCCATAACCCCAAATGTCGCGCGGCCGGCCATTGGCGTCGATCGACGTGTAGGATTGGACGTCATGGTCGGTCCCCTCGTCGAACCACAGGCCGGCAACGATATGGTGCGCGCCCGCCGCGAGGCCGAGCTTGGTGACATTGCCCGCGCGGAACTGGTCGCCGGTGAAATTCCCGAGCACCGTCGCCACGCCCGCGACCGCGCCGGGCAGCGCGATCGGCTGGGTGAGCAGCTCGGTGCCGAGATAATTGCCCTCCGTCGAGAGCTCGGTGCCATAGGGCGAATTGCCATAGCCGAATTGCAAATAGCTCGTGCTGTCGAGCGTCAGCCGGTCGCTCAAGCGGAGATGCACCGGCGCGGAGGCGTAGATGTTGCGGAACGGCGCGCGGTAGAGCCGCCAATAGGCGGTGTCGCCGTCGCTATAGCGCTTGTCGTAGTTGAAGCCGCGGCCATAAGCCTGCCAGTCGGCGAGCGTCGGGCTCGGATAGGTCGACGTGTCGGCCTCGTTGAACGACACGGCGATGCTGGCGCGGTTGCCGTCTCCCCATTCGTCGAGCAGCTTTGCATCGATATGCTGCCGCGCGTCGAAGCCGGCGCCGCGCCAATTATCGGCACGATTGTTCGAATAGGACAGAAAGCCGCGCAGACCCGTGCCGCCGATCGGGCCGCTATCGAGCCGGACGAAGACGCGCCGTTCGGCATAGCTGCCGAGCGAGAGATCGATCAGCGCCCCCCGACGCGCTTTGGGATCGTCGAGCGACAGCGACAGCAAGCCGCCCGCGCCGCCGATGACGGGGGAATCCAGGTCCACAGCTCCCTGGGTGAGCGCGATCTGACGCAGATTCTCGGCATCGGCGAATTGCGAGGGATAGGCGTAATAATAGCCGATGTCGTTCTGCGGCGCGCCTTCCAGCAGAACACCGATCTCGTCCTGCCCCAGCCCGCGCAACGTCAGGCTGGAGCTGGTCGAAAGACCATAGGGATCGCTCGACGACACATTGGCGCCGGGCAGCAGCCCTACCAATTGGAACGCGTTGAGCGTCGGGGCCTGTTTGGCGATGAAATCGGCCGAGATCGCGCTGACCGCCTTGGGCGCTGTCTGATCGGGGAGCAGGCCTTCGGGATCGGGCCGACCGACGACGCGAATGGCGGTCGGATCGGAATCGTCGACCAGGGTGGATGCGCCGGCCGGCCAGGCGAGCAGCAGCGCGGGAAGCGCCGACGCGAGCAACGCCGCGCGGGCACGGCGCATGGGAGCGCGGCGTTCAACAGGCATGGGTGTGGCACTGGGTCATGTCGCTCGTCCGCTCCAATCGGAGGGACAACGGACCTGCCGCGGACCCTCCCTACGCCGGTGCAAACCGGATCAGGTTCAGCGGGTCGTGGGCTGCAGCCCACCTCTCAGCCGCGCATCAGCGGCCCCCCGGGGATGCGGCCGTCTATGCCGTTCGATGCGCGCTGGAAAGCATTTTTTGTGCGGGGCACCGCACAGGGCCGTGCCGCGACGCAAGGCCCAACCCTTCGCCTCTCGGCCAAGGCAGAGAAAGAACCTCCGGGGGCGACGGAAAGCGGCCGGCGCCGGTGCCGGCCGCTTCGCGCCTTATGCGCCGACGATCTCGGCGGACTTTGCCGCAGCGGCGGCCTTCGAGGGCCGGCCACGCTTCTTGGCGGGCGTGGCGACCGCGGCCTCGACCGCAGCGACGGCCTTCTTGGTGGTCGTCTTGACGGCCTTCTGCACCGTCTTCGCGGCGGGAGCCGCAACCTCGGAAACCTTCTTGCGGCCGAGCCCGATCGCCTGCGCCAATCCGCGACGCTGTTCCGCATAGGCGGGCGCCACCATCGGATAATCCCGCGGCAGATCCCACTTCGCGCGATATTGTTCCGGGGTCATGTCGTAGTTGGTGCGCAGATAGCGCTTGAGCATCTTGAGCTTTTTGCCGTCCTCGAGGCAGACAATATAATCCTGCTTGACCGACAAACGCACCGGCACGGCAGGCTCGGCCTTTACCGGCTCGGCAGGTGCAGGCGTTTCGGCATTGGTCAGCGCTGCGAACACGCTCTGGATGAGCGCGGGCACATCGGCCGCCGCAGTGTTGTTGTTGCTGACATGCGCGGAGACAATATCGGCGGTCAGCTCGATCAAACGGTTGTCGGTCAAAGGGAGCGTCCTTACTAAGGGGAGGCGCGCGCAGATACGCCGATTGTGTAATTTGTCCAGTACCGATCGAGATTACTCCATTCTGAGCGCGATCTATGTTTGCGACTTTCGTCGCGAACGGGGTGGATTCGAACGATCACGCCATGCTCGTCGCCGCGGTCGACGCCGCAGGTCTCGCCGGCACGCCGTCGTCCGACGCAGCACGCTGGGGACATTCTCGTTCATCACCCCGTCGTCCCGGCAATGCCGTCGAAGACGTTGGCCCGGGCGGCCGAGCCGGCCACGGCCGCCGCTTCTCCCGGCCGGTCACGCGCGATAGCGGACCCCCGCTGGAGGATCCGGCGCCCCCCGCCACGACGCGCTTGTCCTCGGTGCGCAAATATGACCATCCCAGACAGCGCGCGGCATTCGCCCGCTTCGGCGCCCGGCTGCGCCAAAAAGGATAATGATCATGACCGTGTCGACCGCCGATCCCGGCGTCTGGTTCGCAGCCGATGACGCTCACGCCACGCTCGTCGACACGGCCATCCTTCCCGACGGCGGACATTTGCGCCTGATGCGTCGCGACGAGGATTTCGCGATCATGTATGGCCGCGAACAGCTGATGAGCAGTTGGGACAGCGGGTCCGAGGAATCGCTCGCGCAACTCGTCTGCGAGCGGATCGGGGCAGACCATCCGCGCCTGCTGATCGGCGGGCTCGGCATGGGCTTCACGCTGTCCGCGGCGCTCGCGGCCGCAAGTGCGCAGACCACGATCCTCGTCGCGGAGCTGGTGCCCGAGGTCGTTGCCTGGGCGCGAGGGCCGCTCGCGCATATCTTCGGCGGCAGCCTCGACGACACGAGGGTGACTCTGGAGATCGGCGACGTCCACGACGTGATCGTGCGGCACGCCGCGGCATTCGATGCGATCCTGCTCGACGTCGACAATGGACCCGACGGCCTGCTCGATCTCGCCAACGACCGCCTCTATTGCAATTGGGGGCTGCGCGCCGCCCATGCGGCGCTCAGACCGGGCGGGATGCTCGGAATCTGGTCGGCCTATCGCGACGACGCCTTCCGCGATCGGCTCGACGAGGCCGGTTTCGACGTCGAGGAGATCGTCATCGCCGCGGGCTGCTATCCCGAGGCGCACTGTCATCTGATCTGGCTCGCGCGCAAATCCGCCGCCCCACGGACGCCCGCCTTGGCGGCTGCCCGCGATCGGCCGACCGCGCTGGTCGACTGAACCGGCCGCACGGGATCGGCCATCAGCTAGGCGTGAACGCGGCGCACACCGGATCGGCTGGCATCAGGCATGAAAAACCCCCGGAAAGCCCGATGCTTTCCGAGGGTTGATCTGGTGGGCGTGGCAAGGATTGAACTTGCGACCCCTGCGATGTCAACACAGTGCTCTACCACTGAGCTACACGCCCGTGGGGGGTGCCTCTAGCCATGGTCGATCGCCATGGCAAGCCGCGGCGCCGGCTTTTTTCAGGGTTCGCCCGCCATCGATCCGACACCGAACAGCCGGTCGACCTCGAGCACCAGGTCGCGCAGGTGAAACGGCTTGGACAATACCTTGGCATTGGGATGGGTGATGCCACCCTTGAGCGCGACCGCGGCGAATCCGGTGATGAACATCACGCGCATGTCCGGCGCGATCTTGGCGGCACGCTGCGCGAGTTCGATGCCGTCCATCTCGGGCATGACGATATCGGTCAGCAGCAGGTCGAAGCGCTCGGCCTCGATCAGTGGCAGCGCGGCGGTGCCGCAGTCCACCGCGGCGACCGAATAGCCCACGCGCTCGAGCGCGCGCGCGAGATATTCGCGCATCGAGTGATCGTCTTCGGCCAGCAGGATCCTGATCATCGTCTCTCGAACTTCCCCGCTGGCATGCTGCTTGCGATCGAAACCGCAAGCCGGCCACCGAATCCTCAGACTCGGCGAGCGCCCGGCACCCATTGCCCGGCGTCCTCCGAATGCCTAGCAGAATAGCATGGCGGAGAAGCAGCTGGAACCGGTCGCCTATTCCAGGTTGGGACAGGTCGGCGCACGAACGCCGCTGGTGATCGCGGTGCCGCATGCCGGGCGCCATTATCCACGCGCGATGCTCGCCGCCGCACGGCTGCCGCTCGAGGCGCTCGAGACGATCGAGGACCGTCATGCCGACCTGCTGATCGCCGACGCGGTGCAGGCCGGCGCCACCGCGATCGTGGCCCGGATGGCGCGCTCCTTCGTCGATCTCAATCGTGACGAACGCGAGCTCGATCCCGCGATCCTCTCGCCCCCGCCGCCGCCCGGTGCGCTGCTGGCGAGCGCCAAGGTGACGGGCGGGCTCGGGGTGGTGCCGAGCCGCATCGCCGCCGGCGGCGCAATCTGGAAGGCCCGCCTGCCGGCCGAATCGATCGCCGCCCGGCTCGCGCTCGCCCACCGGCCCTATCATGCCGCGATCGCGACCGCGCTCGACGAGGCGATCGCCGCGCATGGCGTGGCGATCTTGCTCGATTGCCACTCCATGCCGTCGATCGTCGGCGCGGCACGCAACCCGCAGATCGTCGTCGGCGACCGCCACGGCCGCAGCAGCAGCGCGCGCTTCGTCGAGATCGCCGCGCGCACCGCGCGCCAGGCCGGCCTGCGGGTGGCGACCAACAGCCCCTATGCGGGCGGCCATACGCTCGATCGCCACGGCCGGCCGAAAGCGCGGCGGCACGCGATCCAGATCGAGCTCGATCGCGCGCTCTATCTCGACTCCGCGCAGCGCGACCCGGGGCCGGGGCTGGCGGACATGCGGCAGCTGATCGCCGCGATCGCAACCGCGCTGATCGCGGAGGCGACCGCACCGAACATGGCGATCGCAGCCGAGTAGGCCGCAAGAAAAAACCGCCCCGCGCAGAGCGCGGAGCGGCCAAGGTTCAGGGAGGGACGGGCCGAAGGCCCGTCGTGCGCGATTACGAAGGGGGGGCGTAAACCGCGCATCAACAAGATAGAATGCGCGTGGGCGAATTCAAGCGCTTTGGTGCATAAAAGCCACGACGTCGAAAAATAATCCGGGCGGCGCGACGACAGGGCTTGATTCATCGCGATTCCTGCGGACGCCCGCCGCCGGCGAGCGTCCGGCTTCGGCTCAGTTGAGCGGAAGCCCCTGCACCGCCGGCATCTTGCCCTGCAGCATCTGCCGTCCGAACACGTCGGTCATGCGCTGCAGCGAGAAGAGATGCGCGTAGATCAGCGGCAGCAGCCCGCTCTGGATCCACTTGCGCGCGACGTCGCCGCGCAGATTCTTGAGCGCATCCTCCGAGACGATCTGGAAGCCGCGATAGATGAACGGCTGCGGCGCGCCATCGGGCTGCGCGCTGAACTCGCCGTCGGTGAGCAGCTTCTGCTCGGCGATGTCGCGGAAGAAGGCCGCGGTGACGCCGCTCGCCTGCTCCATCTGCTCGCAGAAGCCGAGGATCTGCTTGGTCCGCTCGCTGGGCGCACCATTGTCGAACAGCGGATCGCCGTCGTCGAACGGCCCGATCACCTCCGAGCTCGGATCGATGCAGAGCGACAGCTCGTCGGTATCCGGACGCAGCTTGGCGAGCAGGAAGGGATAGCGGCGGACATAGGCCGGGACATAATAGTCGTCGGGGAACATCCCCTCCTCATTGACGAAGGTATTGATGCCCTCGTTGAGCCCCATCAGCGCCAGCGGCACCGGATCGGCGCCGAGCGAGAAGACGATCGGATAGAATCGGCTCGCCGCGATGAACTCCTCGGCGAGCAGCGGCACCGCATGCACGCCGAGCAGGAACTTCGCCCCCCTGATCTCGCGCATCCGCCAATCGCCATGGACCTGGCTCGAGATCGGCATGAGGTCGTTATACAATAGCGGCAGGCCCTGCTGGGGTGCGCTCGCCATGATCACTCTCCTGAAAGCTGTCGGTGCGACGAGGCCCCCGCCCCGCCCGAGAAGTCCCGCCGTCTATGGCCGCGCGCGCCGATCCGCAAGCGGGAGTAGCGCGCCGGGGTTCATGATCCCGGCCGGATCGAGCGCGTGCTTGATCGCCAGCATCGCCGCGCGCCGCGCGGGATCGACCAGTTGCAGGAAGTCGGCGCGCTTGAGCCGCCCGATGCCATGTTCCGCCGACATCGATCCGCCCGCCTCGGTGACGAGCCCATGGACGAAGCGCGAGACCTCGGTCGCGGTGGCGGCAAACCAGGCCCTGCCCCCGTCGGAGCCATCGCCGCCGGCGGGCGCGCGGACGTTGAAGTGGACGTTGCCGTCGCCCAGATGCCCGAAGGCGATCGGCCGCGCGCCGGGGAAGCGCTCGGCCACCGCGGCCGCGGCGCGCGCCATGAAGCCGGGCATGTCGGCGACCGGAACCGCGATGTCGTGCTTGGCCGCCATGCCGTCGCGCGCCTCGGCCTCGGACAGGCTCTCGCGCAACGTCCACAGCGAATCGGCCTGCGATTCGCTCGCGGCGATGGTGGCATCGCCGATCAGGCCACGCTCGATCGCCTCGCCCAATACCGGTCCGAGGCGGCCCGCAATCGCTTCCGCGCCGCGTGGCGAGACCGCCTCGACGAGCAGGTTCCACTCCCACGAGTCGGCGAGCGGTGCGCGCGTGCCGGGGATGTGGCGCAACACCAGCGCCAGCCCCTCGGCCGGCACCAGCTCGAACGACTCGACCGACTCGCCCAGCCGATCCTCGAGCAGACGCAGCAACGTCAGCGCCTGCTCGGCGGAGCGCAGCCCGATCCATGCCACGGCCCGCTCGCCGATCGCCGGCACCAGCCGCAGCGTGGCTGCGGTGACCAGCCCGAGCGTGCCCTCGCCGCCGATCAGCAGCTGCTTGAGGTCGTAGCCACGATTGTCCTTGCGCAGCGGCGCGAGGCCACGCAGCATCGAACCATCGGGCAGCACCGCCTCGAGCCCCAGCACGAGCGAGCGCATCGGCCCGAACCGCAATACCTGCGTGCCACCGGCATTGGTCGAGACCAGCCCGCCGACCGTCGCGTTGCCCTTGGCGGCGAGCGACAGCGGAAAGCGGCGCCCCGCGGCCGCGGCCGCGTCGTGAAGATCGGCGAGCACCACGCCCGCCTCGGCGACGACCGCGTTGTCGGCCGCCGACACGCTGCGTATCTGCCGCATCCGCCGCATCGAGACGAGCAGCGCGCAGGCCTCGCCGGGCTCGCCGATCCCGGCCGGCGTCGCTCCCGCGACCATCGAGCTGTTGCCGCCCTGGGGGACGATCGCGACGCCTTCCGCCGCTGCGGCGGCGACGACGAACGCTGCCTCCTCGGCATCGGCGGGCGACACGAGCGCGGCCGCCGCACCGGTCAGACGTCGGCGCCAATCGGTCAACCATGGTGCAAGGTCCGCGGGATCGCTCGAAAAGCCGGCGCGGCCGAGGCGCGCGGCGAGGCGGGCGAGCAGGCCGGGCGATGGCGAGGGGTAGCGCATTTCTCCCTCCTAGCGCGCCGTCGCGGGGCGGGACACCCTGCGCGCCGGGATCAATTCATCATCTGTTCAAGCGCGTTCCGCTGCGTAGGGTGGGACGATGCCTATGCGTAATGCTTATCCGCCGGCGATGGCGCTCGCGCTGTTCGCGTTGATCCCTGGTGCCGCCGCGCCGGCGGAGCGCATCACCGTCGCACAGTTGCAGATCACGCATTCGTTCGTCATCCGGATTCCCGGGTGGCGACGGACGCCGGCGCCCGCCGCGGAGCCGGGCACCCGGTTCAAGGAGCATAAGGGCCCGCGCTGCATCGACGCGGTTGCGATCGGCGGCGCCGCGGTCAGCGCCCCCGACAGCGTCGACTTCATCCTCAAGGGCGGGCAGCGGGTGCGCGCGATCCTCGAGGACCAGTGTCCGGCGCTCGATTATTATTCGGGCTTCTATGTCGTCCCGCCGCCCGACGGAAAGATTTGCGCCGACCGCGATTCGATCCACACCCGCTCGGGCGGCGACTGCGGGGTCGACAAGTTCCGCGCTCTGACACCCATTCCGACGCCTGCCCGCGCGCCCTAGAAACACGCCCCGGCCTTGACATTCGCAGCCCTTCCGCACAGGGCAGCGGGCGTTGCTGCCGGCGGTGCGCGGGCGGCCTTTTTCCGGATGTGTGCATGAGCTTCGCCGATCTCGGCCTCTCCGATGAATTGCTCCGCGCCATCACCGACGCCGGCTACACCGAGCCGACCGCGGTGCAGGCCGCCGCGATCACGCCCGTCCTCATGAACCGAGACCTGATCGCGATCGCGCAGACCGGCACGGGCAAGACCGCGAGCTTCGTGCTGCCGATGATCGACATCCTCGCGCATGGCCGCAGCCGCGCGCGGATGCCGCGCTCGCTGATCCTCGAGCCGACGCGCGAGCTCGCCGCACAGGTTGCCGAGAATTTCGAGAAGTACGGCAAGTACCACAAGCTCTCGATGGCGCTGCTGATCGGCGGCGTGAACATGGGCGAGCAGGTCGCCGCGCTCGAAAAGGGCGTCGACGTGCTGATCGCCACGCCGGGCCGGCTGATGGACCTGTTCGGGCGCGGCAAGATCCTGCTCACCGGTTGCTCGCTGCTTGTGATCGACGAGGCCGACCGGATGCTCGACATGGGGTTCATCCCCGACATCGAGGAAATCTGCACCAAGCTGCCCGCGACGCGGCAGACCTTGCTGTTCTCCGCGACGATGCCCGCGCCGATCAAGAAGCTCGCCGATCGCTTCCTCTCCAACCCAAAGCAGATCGAGGTCGAGCGCACCGGATCGACCAGCCTGCTGATCGAGCAGGCGCTGGTCGCGACCACCTCGCGCGGCAAGCGCGCGACGTTGCGCGAGCTGCTCAAGGCCGACGACGTCCGCACCGCGATCATCTTCGCCAACCGCAAGACGACGGTGCGCGATCTCGCGCAGTCGCTCGCCAAGGACGGGTTCAAGGCCGGCGAGATCCACGGCGACATGGACCAGTCGTCGCGCATCCGCGAATTGGAGCGGTTCAAGTCGGGCGACATCAACATCCTCGTCGCCTCCGACGTCGCCGCGCGCGGGCTCGACATCAAGGGCGTCAGCCACGTCATCAACTATGACGCGCCGTGGCACCCGGACGATTATGTCCATCGCATCGGCCGCACCGGCCGCGCCGGCGCATCGGGCAAGGCGTTCACGCTCGTCACCGAAGAAGACGCCGAGAACATCGCCAACATCGAAAAGCTGACCAAGCAGACGATCCCGCGCATCGCCGGCGGCAAGACCGCGGTCGCGGCCGAGCCGGCCGACGCCGTCGCGCAGCCGGTCGAGGCGGCCTTGGACGAGCCGCGCGCGCCGCGCCGTCGCGGCAGCGAGCGCACGCGCCCTGAGCGCGCGAAGACCGAGCGGGTCGCCACAGCGCCGCGTGATCGTCGCGACGCCCCCGTATCGCGCCCCGCCGTGCATGCGCCCGCACTCGCCGAGCCGTCCGAACCGATCGCGGCGGACGCGGATGCGGCATGGAACGGCCCGGTTCCGGCCTTCCTGTCGGCGCGCATCGCCGAATAGGTAGAATAGCCGCGAATATTTCGCGCTTTTTTTACTGATCGGGATTAGTAATGCCGTGGTGACGCGACATCCGCCGGGGGGCGGGCGGCGTCATCGGGGTGGACAGAGCAAGCGTGACCGATACGGCCGGCATCTTCGAGCGCATCCGGGTGCTGCTGGCCGAAGGCAATATTGCGCCCACGCCGTCCAACTATGAATTTCTCTACCGCTATCTCAGCGGCGCTGACCCCCAGCTCGTCGCGGCGTTCGACGCCGCGCGCGCCGATGGCCCGATCGGCGATCGCACGCTGGGCAATATCCGTCGCGAGCTCTACGGCACGGGCCGCATCGGCGTCGGCCGCGTGCTCGAAGATACCGAGGCGCAGCTCGCGCGGATGAACGATTATATCGAACGGCAGGATGCCGGCGCGCGCGACTATCAGTCGCGACTGGGTGCCAGCCGGTCGGATCTCGACGCCTCCGCCACGCTCGAGCGCCAGCGCGCGATGCTCGCCGAGATGATCGAGGCGACCAACACGATGCTCGCCACCACCGAGCAGCTGCAGACCGAACTCGCGGCCTCGTCGCGCGAGATCGACACGCTCAAGACCGATCTCGAGATTGCGCGTGTCGATGCGCGTTCGGACGCGCTCACCGGCCTGTCCAACCGCAAGGCCTGCTGCGACTATCTCGATGCGCAGATCGAGCGCGCCGAGACCGAGCGGCGCCCGCTCAGCCTGATCTTCCTCGACATCGATCACTTCAAGAAGTTCAACGACAATTACGGCCACCGCATCGGCGACGAGGTGCTGCGCCTGGTCAGCGCGAGCCTGGAGAGCTTCTTCCACGGCCGCGGCTTCGTCGCGCGGTGGGGCGGCGAGGAGTTCGTCATCGTGATGCCGCTGCACGAAGCTGACGAGGCGGCCCAGTTCGCCGAGCGCTTCCGCCAGCATATCGGCACGCGCACCGTGCGGACGCGCGACACCGGCCGCGACATCGGTCGCGTGACGCTGTCGCTCGGCGTCTCGGGTCTGATCGCGGGCGACACCGCGCAACATATCATCGATCGCGCCGATGCGGCGCTCTACGATGCCAAGGCCGATGGCCGCGACCGGGTCGTCTGCTGGCAGGCCGCCGCCTGAAGCTGCCATCGTCGCGCCGTCAGAATTGCGGATCGGCCCCCTGCTGCTGGCGCGCGCGCCTGGCGTCCCGCCGGGCTTGCCTCGCATCGCGCTCGCGCTGCTTGCGGACCTTGCGGCCGAGATTGCGATCCGCCTCCGAGCGGCTGGTCGTCGTCCAGTCGACCACCTGCGAGCCGGCGCGGACGGGCAGCGTCACGACATCATAGGCCGCATGCGCGACGCATCCGGTCAACGCGAAGCAGGCCGCAGGCACAAGCAGGTAACGCATCATGTCGATCTCCCCGCCTCGCTATGCCGCGACGTTGATTGAAGCGGCGTGAACGGATCGCGCGGCGCGCTCACGTGAGCGGCGGCGCGCGACGCGCCGCGTCGTCGGCGAACGACAGCCCGTCCGGCACCGCGGGATAGCCGTCGAGCACCGGCCCCAGCGCCTCACGCAACGGCCCCAGCCAGCGATCGAAACGACGCCAATGATCGACCGAATCGGCGAAGATCGGCCGGCGGACCTGCTCGGCGCTCGGCGTGCGCACCGCGCGATCGTTGCGATGGAAGGCGAGACACCCGGTCTCGAACGGCACGCCCACATAATCGAGCAGCGCTTCCACCTGCGCCTGCGTATCGGCGACCATCGCCTCGTAGATGACGCGGTGCACGCGCCCCGGCATCACGCGATCGATGTGCGCCATCGCGGTGACGTAGTCGCGATAATAGCGCCCGAGATCACCGAGGTCATAGCTGAACGCCTGCCCCTGCGCGAAATGCTGCTTGTACGCCGACCAGCCGCAGCCGAGCGGATGCCGCCGCGCATCGACGATCTTCGCATGGGGCAGGATCAAACGGATCAGCCCGATATGCATCCAGTTGTTGGGCATCTTGTCGATGAAATACGGCTTTCCCTCGCGCCGGCGGGCACGGGTGCGCGCGAGATAATGCTCGCCGAGCGTGGTGCGCTGCTCGGGCGAGAGATCGGCAAGCATCTCGGGATAGCGCACCGGCTCGCCGTCGATGCGACGTCCCGCGAGCTGCGCGGCGATCGCGATCAGGTCGGGAAGCTCGTCCGTCCCCTCGATCATCGAGTGGCTGGCGAGGATCTGCTCGATCAGCGTCGATCCCGACCGCGGCAGGCCAACGATGAAGATCGGATCGGGCGCCGGGCATCCGCCCTCGCTCCGCGCGGCGAGGAAGGCGGGCGTGAACAGCGCCGCCTCGCGCACGCACTGATCGTGCAGGTCGTCGGGATCATAGCCGAGCTGGCGGTGGCGGATGCGATTGGCCTCGGCATAGGCGGCGAAGGCGCCCTCATCGTCGCCCGCCTGCTCATATGCGCGGCCGAGCGCGAACCCGAGCTGGAGCCGGTCCGCGCTATCCTCGGCCTCGCCGAGCGCCGCGTGCATCGCGGCAATCTCGGCGTCGGAGAAGCGATAGGTCTTGAGATCGGCGAGGCCCCACCACGCCTCGCCCAGCGTCGGCTGCCGCGCGAGCGCTTGGCGGAACGCCGCGATCGATTCGTCGATCCGCCCGGTCATCTTGAGCAGCTGCGCATAGTTCACCCAGCTTTTGCTCGGCACCGCGTGGCGCGCGAGCGTATCGGCATAGACCGCCGCCGCGCCGGGCAGATCGCCGACGCGCACGAGCAGCGACGCCCTGAGCAAGGCCAGCTCGGCATCGAGCGGATCGGCCGCGACGAGAGCATCGATCTGGACCAGCGCGTCGCCTACGCGGCCCTGTCGTTGCAGCGTCGCCGCCAGCAATCGCCGCGCATCGGCCAGATCGGGCGCCAGTTCGAGCGCGCGGCCGAGCAGCCTGATGCCGTCCTCATCGCGACCGATCCCGATCGCGAGATCCGCCAGCAGGTGGAGCGCACGCGCGTCGGTCGGGCGGTCGCGCAGCCGGCCGCGCAACAGCTGGTCGGCTTCGGCAAGCCGGCCCTCGCGCAGCGCCGTGGCCGCGCGGTCGAGCAACGGGTCGGGCGACGCCGCGCCCACGGCCGCCGAGGCGGCACGATCCGCGTCGGCGGTCACCTTGCAGGCACCGAACGTTCCATCGCTCCGTGATGATCCACCGGACGGCGGAAGGGAATATCAAACCGCGGGGGCGGCGCCCTCTTCGCTCGGCTTGGCCGGCTGCCCCAGCGCGGACCAATCGCGCACGCCGCCATCGGCGGCGATCAGGCGATCCATGCGCGCGGCGAGCAACCGGGCGACCGGCACATCGGCATCGCCCGCCGCGTCGAGCGCCAGCCCGACATCCTTGCGGCCGAGCCTGATCGGAAAACCGGCCGGCTCGAAGCGCTGCGCCGCGATCATCGGGCCATAGACGCCGATCATGCGGCTGCCGAAATTGGTCTCGGTCAGGAAATCGACCATCGTCGTCGGATCGACGCCGTGGGCGCCCGCGATGCGCATCGCCTCGCTCACCGTCTCGATGATCGCGGCGATCGAGAAATTCGCGGCGAGCTTGGTCGCCGCGGCCATCGCCGGCGCGCTGCCCATCCGCAGCGTCTTGCCGCCGATCGCCGCGAACAGCGGCGCGCACAGGTCGAGATCGGCGTCGGCGCCCGCCGCGATGATCGACAGCTGGCCGGCCGCCGCGACATCAGGTCGCCCTAGCACCTGCGCCGAGACGAAGCGTTGCGCCGCCGCGCGGTGCGCCGCCGTCAGCCGCTCGGTCAGCGCGACCGAGACGGTGCTGCACGAGACATGCAGCACGCCGCCGCCCGCCGACAGGATGCCCGCCTCGCCGAACGCCACCGCCTCGAGCGCCGCATCGTCGGCAAGCATCGTCAACACTACGCCGGCGCGCGCCGCCTCCGCCGGGCTCGCCGCGATCCGTGCGCCCTGCGCGGCGAGCGGCTCGGCCTTGGCACGATCGCGATTCCAGACGACGACCGCCTGCCCCGCCCCGATCAGCCGCGCGGCCATCCCCGCACCCATCTGGCCCAGCCCGACGAAACCGATATCCATGCCCACGCTCCTGAAATAACCACGGATGAACAAACGGTCATCCCGCCCTCATTGCGTCGCAAGCGCCGACAGGCGACAAGATGTTCCATGGAGGCGTATCGGCGGGCAATGGGACTGGGCATGGAGCGGGGGCCCGCGATCGGCATCGTCGCCGTGGTCGCCACGGTCGTGCTCGTCATCGTCGCCGCCGAAACCGGAAGCTTCAGTCGTTTCGCGCGGAGCGCGCCGGTTGCGACCTCGCCGATCCCCGGGGTCACCGTCGGCGACACCGTCGACAAATCGCCCGTCGTCACCAGCGTGCGCTCGGACGGGGCCGCCGAGCGCGCCGGAATCGAGGTCGGCGACGAGATCGTCGCGGTCGGCGGCCAGACCGTCCACGACGTCGCCGCGCTCGACGACGCGGTCGTGGCCGATCGCGGCGCGGGGCGGCTTGCGCTTCATATTCGCCGCGGAGATGCGCTATGGACGGTCGCGATCGACCGCGCCGAACCATCGGCCACGGGGCCGGCGGGAACAGGGATCAGGCATGGCGCAGAAAATCCTGCTGATTGAGGACGACCAGCAGACCGCGACGTACATCATCAAGGGATTGGGCGAGGAAGGCATGGTCGTCGACCACGCCGCCAACGGCCGCGACGGGCTGTTCCACGCCACCGACGGTGGCTACGACGCGATCATCCTCGACCGCATGCTGCCGGGAATGGACGGCATGGCGGTGCTCGGCGCGCTGCGCGCGGGCGGAATCGCGACGCCGGTGCTGATGCTCTCCGCGCTCGCCGCGGTCGACGATCGCGTCGCCGGGCTTACCGCCGGTTCGGACGACTATCTGACCAAGCCCTTCGCCTTCGCCGAGCTGCTCGCGCGGCTCAGGCTGATGCTGCGCCGCGGCGGGGCAGGCGTGCAGCCGACCACGCAGCTCGCCTGCGGCGATCTCGAGATGGACCTGCTCTCGCGCAAGGTGAAGCGCGGCGCGCGCGCGATCGAGCTCCAGCCGCGCGAATTCCGGCTGCTCGAATATCTGATGCGCCACAAGGAAGAGGTGGTGACGCGCACCATGTTGCTCGAGGGCGTGTGGGACTATCATTTCGATCCCGGCACCAACGTCATCGACGTCCATGTCAGCCGCCTGCGTCGCAAGATCGACGACGGCCAGGGCACGCCGCTGATCCACACCGTCCGCGGCGCGGGCTACCGGCTGGGCGTCGAGGCCTGAACGCGCGGTGATCCTGCCCGCGCGCCTGCGCTCGTCGACCGCGCGCTTCTTCGCGCTGGTGTTCGTGCTCCAGCTGATCTCGGGCACGTCGCTATTGCTGTTCGTCCGCCACAATATCGGCGACGAGCTCGAACGCAATTCGCGCACCCTGGTCACCGCGCTGCGCGACGATCTGGT
Organism: uncultured Sphingomonadaceae bacterium; assembly: GCA_903871605.1. Taxonomy (GTDB): domain Bacteria; phylum Pseudomonadota; class Alphaproteobacteria; order Sphingomonadales; family Sphingomonadaceae; genus Solisphingomonas. Next base: position 20,233 of record CAIQHF010000002.1, on the reverse strand, counting down.
CGCGGGCTATGCGCAGGAGGGATCGCGCGGGCTGCGCCAGCTGATCGCAGCCCGCATCTCGGGGACGGGATCGCGCGACGCCGCGGTGCTGCTCGACGATCCGGTCGGCAACCATCTCGCCGGCAATATCGAGGATTGGCCACCGCCGATCCCGTTCAATGCCGGGTGGCGCGTCGTCACGCTCTACCGCGTCGGCCGCGCGGTGCCCGAGCAGATGGGGGTGATCGCGACCAAGCTGCCCGACAATACCCATCTGCTCGTCGGCCACGTCATCGAGGATGATCTGCGCGTCCGCCGGCAGACCGGCGAAGCGATGATCGCGGCCTTGCTGCTCGCGGTGCCGCTCGCGCTGCTCGGCGCGATCGTCGCGACGCGCGTGATCACGGTGCGCGTCGAGCGCATCGCCGAAACCGCGCGGCGCGTCGGCGTGGGGAAACTCTCGCTGCGCGTCCCCGTCGAGCCCGGCGTGAACGACGCGTTCGCCGATCTCGCCGACACGATCAACCTGATGCTCGGCCGGATCGAGACGCTGGTCACCGAATTGCGTGTCGTCACCGACTCGCTCGCGCACGACCTGCGCTCGCCCCTGACCCGGCTGTCCGCGACGATCGATCGCGCGACGCGCGAGACCCGCGACGAGACCGCCTTGTCCGCGCTCGAGCGCGTCGGCTCGGAAGCCGACACGCTGCTCGCCATGCTGACCGCCGCGCTGCAGATCAGCCGGACCGAGGCGGGCATCGGGCGCGACCGCTTCGTCGCGACCGATCTCGGCCAGATGATCGAGGATCTTGTCGAGGTCTATGGCCCGCTGGCGGAGGAACGCGGGTTCGCGCTCGTCGCGCGGGGCCATGCGCGCGGCATCGTGCATCGCGAGCTGATCGGGCAGGCGCTCGCCAACCTCGTCGACAATGCGATGAAATATGCCGGTCCCGCTGGCGCGATCCGCTTGTCGGTCGCGGCCGACGCGCAGACGCTGACGATCGCGGTCGACGACGACGGCCCCGGCATTCCCGAGGCGCAGCGCGGCGAGGCGCTGCGCCGCTTCGGGCGGCTCGATCCGGCGCGCCAGCCCGGCGGCGCGGGGCTCGGCCTCGCGCTGGCCGCCGCGGTCGCTCGCCTGCATGGCGGCCAGCTCGAGCTCGGCGACAACCGGCCGGGCCTCTCCGTCAGGCTGATCCTTCCCGCGGCTCAGCGCGACGGCTGAGCGACGTCGACGCGGCCGGTGCGCACCTGCTTGCCCCAGCCCACCCACGGCCCCGACAGCGCCGCCGACACCGCGCGCAGCACCACCGAATACATCAGCTGGCGATAGACGAAGCGCTGCGCGAGCAGCAGCAACGCCGGATAGCGCTGCCGCCGCGGCTCGAGTCGATAGGCGATCCAGCCGCACAGAAGATCGATCGAGGTGAAGGCGATCCAGTACGCCGCCATCCGCAGCACGTCGCTCTGCGTCTGCGCCCAGCCATGCTGGTGGACGCGGATCAGCGTCGCGACGATGCTGATGCCGAGCGCGAGATCGATGATCGGCGAGATCACCGCGAACGCGATCTGGAACACCCAGGCCTGGGGGATGCCGACCAGCGCGAGACCCGCAGGCTTGCGCTCGCGCAGGATCGCGCGGTGCTTCCACAGGCATTGCAGCGTGCCGAACGCCCAGCGGAAGCGTTGCTTGGCGAGCGCGCGGAACGTCTCGGGCGCCTCGGTCCAGGCGACCGCCTCGACGTCGTAGGCGACCTCCCAGCCGGCGCGCTGGATCGCGATGGTGAGATCCTGGTCTTCGGCGAGCGTGTCGACCGGATAGCCGCCGACCGCATCGAGCGCGGCCCGCCGCCACGCGCCGACCGCGCCGGGCACGACGGTGATCGCATCGAAGCGGGTGAGCGCGCGCCGCTCGAGATTCTGCGCCGTCACATATTCGATCGCCTGCCAGCGCGTGACCAGATTGACGCGGTTGCCGACCTTGGCATTGCCCGCGACCGCGCCGATCTCCGGATCGACGAACCAGCGCGCCAGCCGCGCGATCGTCATCACCTCGAACTGCGTGTCGGCATCGAGCGCGACGATCACCTCGCCGCGCGCCATCGTCATGCCGCGGTTGAGAGCGACCGCCTTGCCGCCATTCTCCAGCGTCAGCACGCGGACGCGCTCGTCGCCCGAAAAGCTCGCCTCGACGAGCGCGCTGGTGCCGTCGGTCGAGCCGTCGTCGATCACGATCACCTCGATCTCGACCGCCTCGCTCGCGAGCACGCGGCGGATCGAGCTTTCGATCACGCGCGCCTCGTTATAGGCGGGGATCAGCACCGAGACGAAGCGCTTGGGATCGATCTGGGGGACCGCCTCCTTCGATTGCTCGTAGGTTGCGAACAGCGCGAGGACGGCGAGCAGCACAGCGCGCGCGATACCGAGCCCGATCGCGACGAAGAACAGCCATTTGAGCGTCGCGAGCAGGCCCGCGAGCACGAGGAACATGCCGACGTCGGCGCGCACCGCGACCAGATCCTTGCCGGCGATGTTGGGCATCACGTCGCCGCGCGTCAGGCCGACGAGCTGCGAGACGGTGACGAAGCGATAGCCCTGCGCCTTGAGCGTCTCGATGATCTTGGGCAGCGCATCGAGCGTCTGCTGCCGATCGCCGCCGGCATCGTGCATCAGCACGACATTGCCCGATCGCTCGCTGTCGCTCGCATAGACGCCCTCGAGCGTGTTGCGAACGATCGCGGCGGCGCCGGGTCGCGTCCAGTCCTCGCTGTCGACGTGAAGCCCGACATTGAGATAACCGTCGTTCTGCGCGCGCAGGGCCGGCACGAGTTCGTCGTCGGTGGTCGGCTCGGCGTCGCCGAAATAGGGGAGCCGGAGCAGTCGCGTGCCGCGCCCGGTATAGGCCTCGATCAACCGCTGCGTCGCGTTGAGCTCGATGCTCGTGCCGCGCTCGCTGGCCAGCGCCATGTTGGGATGCGTGTAGCTGTGGTTGCCGATCTCGCTGCCCTCGTCGATCTCGCGATTGAGCAGCTCGGGGTGGCTGACCGCATTCTCGCCGATCACGAAGAAGGTGCCGGGCACGCCCTCGCGCTTGAGGATGTCGAGCACGCGCGGCGTCCAATAGCCGTCGGGCCCGTCGTCGAAGGTGAGCGCGACGAGATGCGGGCGGTAGCCGACCCGGGTGACGACATAGGGCGTCGGCAGCGTCTGATATTGTTCGCCGCGGATCAGGCCGAGATGATCCGCGGTGATCGCGCGCGATCCGAGCGTCGGCGTGTCGGTGATGCGCAACAGCTCGCCATTGCCCTCGACGTCGACATTGTAGATCGCGCGCAAGGTCGTCAGATCGGGGATCTTCTTGCTCTCGAACGCGCCGAACGCGGCCCAGACACCGGGATCCTCATAGCCCAGCCGCCACAGCGCGACGCCCGCCACGCCCTCGGCATCGGCGGCGCGCAGCTGGTTCCAGCCGCTCGCGGCATCGAGCAGCCAGACGGTGTGCGGCATGCCGTCGTCGTCGGTATAGGCGTAGGTCGCGTTGCCGCTGACCGGATCGAACCGGATCGGCGCCTGGCTGTCGTGCGCGGTCAGCCACGCATCCTCGACCGAGGTCGATTGCGCCGGGCCCTTCTGCGGCCAGTCATAGGCATAGCCGCCGATCGCGACGATCGCCTTGGCCGGGCCGATGTCGCGGACCGCCTCGCGCATCCGGTCGACGAACCAGCTCTGCGACGCGATCGGGCCGGGCGGGCCCGATTCCTCATGTTCGTCATAATCCATGATGAACAGCCGGTCGGCGAAATGCGCATAGGCCTTGAGATTCCAGTCGCTGTCGCCGACCGGGACCGCCATCGTCACCAGCAGACCCTTGGGACCCAGCCGCGCCTTGGCCTCGGCGATGAAGCGCAGATAGTCGCGCTGCGCGCTCTGCGGCAGTTCCTCCATGTCGAACACCACGCCGGCCGCCTGCTCCTGCGCCAGCATCGGCTCGACCTGGTCGAGGAACGCCTTGCGCGCGCGCGGATTGTGGAGGAGCGCGGCCATGCCGACGCCGTCGAAATCGCCGTTCGCGGCATTTTGCACCAGCGGGAAAATCTTGGGTCGGTTGGCGCCGTTGCGCAGGATGGCGGCGAGCACGCGATCCTGCGTCACCGTGAGATGGTGATCCTTGCCCGTGATCGAGCCGAGTACCGGCACCAGCCAGTCCATCTGCCCGATATGGCGGATCAGCGAGGCGCGCGAACTGTCGTCCCACGGCACGTAGAAACCGACGACCTGCTGGTGCACCGCGGCGGCGGCCTTGCCGCTGTCGGGTAGCCAGCCGGTCAGCGTCCGGCGCAGCACGCGGCCGACATGCGCGATCTGTGCAGGCAGCGGGCGGGGCTGGGGGCGCTCGATGCCGACGTTGAGCGGGCTCGGCGTCGGCACGTTGACGATGGTCAGCGCGAAGATGATCACGGCGGCGACGAGCGCGAGGATCACTGCGAACAACGTCCGCTTCGACCAGCGTTTCCGCTTGCCGCTGGGATCGTAGAAAACCGGCGCCTTCATGTCGTTCGTACCCACTTAGTCCGCATTGACGAAAAACGGCGCCCGACCGGGAGTGGATAGCCGAGCGCCGTTCCGTCATGCATCGGCGTGACAGGGTCCAGGCCCGCCGACAGCCCCGTTCCTAAGCCGCCATCCCACGCCGAGCCGTTGCTGTGGAATGAAGAAACGGTAATGTCGCTTCCCACGCCAGGCCGGCGCATCGCAGCGCGGGCTTACCCTGCCCGGCCGCCCAAGGAAAGCGAAGCCGGCGCGGATCGGTCAGTTGACCGCCTCGTCGGGGTCGACACCCCAGAGCCGGCTCTGCTCGACATAGCCGCCGCGTCCCTGCACCTCGATCCGGCACCAGCCCGCGCCGCATTTGTCGATCCGTCCGACGACGCCGGGTTCGGCGCGCCACACGATCTTCGCGCCGGGATTGGGGCCGTCGCGCAGATCGGCGACCCCGCCCTTGATCATCCCGGTGCGCTGATCCGAGACGAGATTGCCGATCATCCAGCCCTCCGCGCCGTCCGGGTCGCGCACCTTGCGCCAGCCGGGATAGACCTCGATCACCTGGACCGGCAGACCCTGGCGCTGATAGAGCCAGTTCGCCGGATAATTGCGCCCCGGCCCCGTCCGCATCTTGGCCTGCCCGGCCGAGAGCGACGCCCAATAGGGCGTCTTGCGTTGCGGCCCGGCGGCGTGCGCCAGCCCGCCGACCATCGTCATCGCCACCATCGCTGCACAGATCATTCTCATCGTCGCTGTCCCGTCGCACCTCGTCCGCCGGGTCTAGGACGACGAAAGCCCGCTTTACAAGCGCGTCGCCGGCAGGCCGGCAAGCCAGTCGGCGAGCATGCGACGCCCCGCCGCGACCGCTGCGGGCCCGAGCCGGTCGTGATCGGCGCGGATCGCCGATACGGTGGTGCCGGCGCCCGCGGCATAGTCGTCCGCGCCTTCGCACCAGCGGTCGATATGGTCGCCGGGCTCCCCCATTTCGGGATGGCATTGGAGCGCCAATATGGCGCCGAGCGCGAACGCCTGCGCCGCCGCCGGGGTGCGCGCGAGCAGAATCGCGCGATCGGGCAGATCGAAGACATCGCCATGCCAGTGCAGCAGCGACACGCCGTCGAGCGCGGCCAACGGCGACGCCCTGCCCGCGGCGGTGAGCTCGATCGGGCCGAAGCCGACCTCGCGCACCGGACCCTGCGCGACACGCGCGCCGAGCGCGGCGGCGATCAGCTGCGCGCCGAGGCAGATGCCCAGCGTCGGCAGCCCCGCCGCCAGGCGTTCGGCGAGGCGCGCCAGCTCGCCGTCGATCCAGCAATGCTCGTCGCGCTCATAGACCGCCATCGGTCCACCCATCAGCACGAGCAGATCGGGCGCGCACAGATCGATGTCGGAGAACCCCGCATCGGCAACCCCGACGCGCTCGATCGCATAGCCCGCCGCCTCGATCGGCCGGGCGAACCCCGCGAGCCCCTCATGGGCGACGTGGCGGACGACCAGCGCGCGCTTCACGCGCTCAGTCGCCCGTCAGGATACGATCGACGAGCTGCTTCACCGACGGGACGAATCCGTTGGAATAGAAAGGATCCTGCTTGAAGCGATAGGCGGCGTGCCCGGCGAACATCAGATTCTGTTCGACGTCGCCGCCATGCGCGATGTCCTGCAGCGTCTTCTGGATGCAGAAGCTGCGCGGATCGGCGAGCCGCCCGGTCGAATTGCTCTCATTGTCCGCCCAGGACGAGAAGCCGCACTGGCTCAGGCACCCCATGCAGTCGGCCTGGTCCTTGCGCACGATCTTCATCTCCTCGGGGGTGACGAAGACGAGCGTGTTGTCGGGGGTCTTGAGCGCGTTGACATAGCCGAGGCCGAACCATTCGCGCGCGCGCATCAGATCGCCGCGGGTCACCCAGAAGCTCTTGCCCTTGACGCCGACGTCGAGCTGGAACTGGTGGTCGCCCGCCGCCTCGCCCGAAAAGGCGATCTGCCGTTCGGAGCGCGCCTCGAGATTGCGCAGGAAGGGATTGCGCACCGCCGACGAATAGAAGCCGGTCGGCGAGAAGCGGTGAAGCAGGATGTCGCCGTCGTCGAGCGTCATCAGCCGCGACTTCCAATCCTGCGGGATCGGGCTTTCCTGCGTCAGCAGCGGGCGCGTGCCGAACTGGAAGGCGATCGAGCCGAGCTCGGGATTGTCGATCCAATTGTCCCACTCGCGCAGGAACCAGACATTGCCCGCCATCACGATCGGCGTGCTGTCGGGAATGCCGCCCTCGCGCATCGTCTCGCGCAGCGCCTTCACGCGCGGATACGGATCCTCGGGCTTGAGCGGATCCTCGGCGTTGGACAGGCCATTGTGGCCGCCCGCTTTCCAGGGATCCTCGTAGACCACCGCCGACAGCCAGTCCGCCGCCTTCGAGTAAGCGCGCTTCCACAGCGCGCGGAAGGCGCGCGCCGAGCTGATGATCGGCAGATAGCTGACCTGGTGGTGCGCCGCGATCTCGGAGAGCTTGTAGGGCATGCCGGCGCCGCAGGTGACACCCGAGACGAGCCCCTTGGTGCGCTCGAGCACGCCCTCGAGCACGCGCTGCGCGCCGCCCATCTCCCACAGCACGTTGATGTTGATCGCGCCCTTGCCCGAGGCGAGATCATAGGCGCGCCGGACCTGCTCGACCGCGCCGTCGATCGCATATTGGACGAGCTCCTCGTGGCGCTCGCGCCGCGTCAGCGCACGATAGATTTGCGGAATGATCTTGCCGTCGGGATCATAGCTGTCGGCATTGACCGCGGACACCGTACCGATGCCGCCGGCCGCAGCCCAGGCGCCAGAGCTCATATGATTGGTCGCCGAAACGCCTTTGCCACCCTCGACGAGCGGCCATACTTCGCGGCCGCCATACAGGATCGGCTGCAAACCTTTGAACAAGATATTCCTCCGCCCGGACTAGGACCTGCCCCCTCTTAGCAGGTACCAAGGCGCAAGGCTTCCGATTATTAGCCCAGGTCAACCAACGCGTCAGCCGGCGTTCAGCCGAGCGCGCCGGGACGGCCGAGCGTGGCTTCGTACAGTGCGCGATAGGCGGCGATCATCATGTCCTCGCCATAATGCGCGCGCGCGACCAGCCGGTTGGCCGCACCGAGCCGATGGCGCAGGTCGCGGTTCGCGATCAGCCGGCCGAGCGCGTCGGCGAACGCCGGCTCGTCCGCGACGGCGACGACGAAGCGCCGGTTCTCCGGCGCGACCATCGCGCAGACGTCGCCGACATCGGTCGCGACGACGGGCAGCCCTGCCGCCATCGCCTCGATCATCGCGATCGGAAACTGCTCGCTGTCCGACGACAATGCGAAGATGTCGAAATGACCGACATAGCGCGCCGCGTCCGCGACGAAACCCGGAAGCAGGAGGCGATCGGCTATGCCTTCGGAGCGTGCGGCGGCGAGGATCGCCTCGCGCTCGGGGCCCTCGCCAACGATGACGAGCCGCCCGGCCGAACCCGATGCCGCGAACGCGCGGACCAGCCGCGGCAGGTTCTTGACGCCGCGCAGCCCCGCCATCGTCCCGACCACGACATCGCCCGGCAAGCGACGGAAGCCGGGGATCGCCTCCGCATCGGGCAGCACGAGATAGCGATCGAGCGCGATGCCGTTGCCGATCCGCCGGATCCGGCGAGCAGGCTGTTTCCAGACGTCGCGCGCGATCGTCTCGAGCCGCTCGGAGGGAACCACGACGCGGTGCGCGGCGGCGAGCATGGCGCGACGGAAATGGACGCGCGCCGGCTTCTGGCGGACGAGCTCGTCGGCGTTGAAGCCATCCTCATGATGGACGAGTGGCGGCAGCCTCAGCACACCCGCATAGAGCCGCCGCGCCGCCACGCCGTCCATCGCGCCCCAATTATAGCTCAGCACCAGATCGAAGCCCGCCATATAGCGTGCCAGCCGCCAATAGCGGGCCGGCCCCGGCTTGCCGATCAGCGACGGCGCCTCGCCCTCGCCGGGAAAGGCGACGGCGACATCCCGATCGATCGCGGCGCGCGCGCCGAGCGCACCCGGCACCGCGCTCAGCACGACATGCTCCGCCGACCGGCCGAACGCATTCATCAGGCGGACGGCACGCGCTTCCTTGCCGCCGAGCGAAAAGGTCGAATGGAGATGGAGGATCCGGACGGGCATGACCGTCGGGTTATGCCACGGAGAGAGTGAACGTCCGGTGGACGCTGTACCAAAGACATCTCGCGCGGCGGCGGGAGGCAAGAGGCGGCCCGCTACCGCCCCACCCGCACGCGCTGGAGCAGCCGGTCGATCGCGACCATCGCCTCGGGCTCGTCGAGCGCCGGCGCATGACCGACGTCCGCCACCGTCACCAGATCGAGATCGGGCACGCGCCGGGTCATCTCCTCGGCGGTCGCCGCCGACAGCAGATCGCTGAGCGCACCGCGCGTCACCGTGACCGGCCGCCCGGCGAGCGCCTCGCATGCCGGCCACAAATCGACCGGCGGCGCCTCCTCGGGCACCTCGCGAAACGGTTCGGCGATGCGCATGTCGTAATCGAACACGATCCGCCCCGCCGAGGTCAGCCGGCAGACGCGCTTGGCCATCGCCAGCCAGTCCTCGATGACGTAGCGCGGATAGACCGCCTTCTGCGCCTCGGCGAGCGCCCGCGCGGCGTGCAGCCAGGTCGGCCAGCTCGCGCTGCGACCGACATAGGAGCGGATGCGCGACAGGCCGGCGGGATCGAGCACCGGCCCGATATCGTTGAGCAGCACCCCCGCCAGCCGTTCGGGCGTGGTCAGCGCCATCAGCATCGCGATCAGCCCGCCGAGCGAGGTGCCGAACACCACCGCCTTGTCGATCTTGAGTGCGACGAACAGCGCGCCGACGTCGAGCACATAGGATGGCAGCGCATAGCTTGCCGGATCGGCCGCCGGCGGGCTCTCGCCGCGACCGCGCAGATCGATGCAGATCACCCGCCAGTCCGGCGACAGCCGCTCGGCGATGCGCTCGAAATCGCGCGCGTTGCGGGTGAGGCCGGGGATGCACAGGATCGGCGGCTGGCCGGGCTCCCCGCCCGGATAGTCGCGATAATGCAGGCCGAGCCCGTCGGTCGCGGTCCACCAGCCGTCGGCATGACGCGGCGCATGATCGTGGCGCTGGAACGGAGCGGGGCCGGTCATGCTTGTCTCCCGGGGCAGGTGCGCCCCATATCGCGACATGGACTTCACCCCGCAAGCGCGCATCCTGACCCTCGGCGACGCCTATTACGACCCGGTCGTTCCCGCCGACTTCCCCGACACCATCCTGCGCTTCCGCAACGATCGCGCCGCCGCGGAGGTCGGGCTGGGCGCGCTGTCGGACGCCGAGTGGATCGCGCGCTTCGGGCGGTTCGTGCCGTTCGAGGGCTCGCTGCCGCAGCCGCTCGCGCTGCGCTATCACGGCCATCAGTTCCGCCACTATAATCCCGATCTCGGCGACGGGCGCGGCTTTCTCTACGCGCAGCTGCGCGACGCGCGCGGCCGGCTGATGGACCTCGGCACCAAGGGATCGGGGACGACGCCGTGGAGCCGCGCGGGCGACGGCCGGCTGACGCTCAAGGGCGGCGTGCGCGAGATCCTCGCGACCGAGATGCTCGAGGCGCTCGGCGTCGACACCTCGCGCAGCTTCTCGCTGATCGAGACGGGCGAGCGACTGCACCGCGGCGACGAGCCCTCGCCGACGCGCTCGGCGGTGCTGGTGCGATTGAGCCACGGCCATATCCGCATCGGCAGCTTCCAAAGGCTGGCCTATCTCAAGGACGATGCGGGGCTTGCCGCGCTGGTCGATTATTGCCTGACCGAACTCTATGGCGAGACGCCCGGCGCCGAGCCCGCGCTCCAGCTCTACGCGCACGTCGTCGAGCGCACCGCCGATCTTGCCGCATCCTACATGGCAGCCGGCTTCGTCCACGGCGTGCTCAACAGCGACAATATCGCGATCACCGGCGAGAGCTTCGACTACGGTCCCTGGCGATTCACCCCGCAATGGGAGCCGGGCTTCACCGCCGCCTATTTCGACCAGACCGGCCTCTACGCCTTCGGGCGCCAGCCGCAGGCGATCCATTGGGACGCAGCGCAGCTCGCGATGGCGCTGAGCGCACTCACGCCCGTCGAGGCACTGGCGCCGGTGCTCGACGGCTTCGCCGCGCGCTACGAGGCCGCGCTGACGGCCAGGCTGCTGGCGCGGCTCGGCGTGCGACCACGTGGCGAGGCGCACGACATCGCGCTCGCCGATGCGATGACGCGCGCGCTGGCCGAAGGCGGCGTTACCATCGACCGCTTCTTCTTCGACTGGCGCGGTGGCCGCCCGCGCCGCGAGGCGCCTGGCTATGACGCACCGATCTTCAAGCCGTTCGTCGCCGCGCTCGCGGATTATGCCGCGGCCGCCGTGCCCGATCACGCCTATTGGTCCGATGCGGCGCCCTGTGCGTTGCACATCGAGGAGGTGGAGGCGATCTGGGCGCCGATCGCCGAGGCCGACGACTGGTCGCGGTTCGAGGCCAAGATCGCCGCGATCCGCCGGATGGGCACCGCGCTGTCGGGGCGCAAGGCTTGACCAGCCGCGGAAAACAATGCTGGAAAACCGATTGGTAATGAACAGGGCACGATGTTGATTTCCACCGAACCGGCCACCGGCGCGACGCTTTGGGAGGGCGCCGAGGGCGATGTCGATGCGGAGATCGCCACCGCGCGCGCCACCTGGGCCGAATGGGCCGCGCGCCCGCTCACCGTGCGCATCGAGACGCTGCGCCGCGTCGTCAACGTCGTGCGCGCACGCACCGACGCCTTCGCCGATCTGATCGCGCGCGAGACGGGCAAGCCGCTATGGGAGGCGCGCAGCGAGGTCGAGGCGGTGATCGCCAAGGTCGACATCTCGGTCGCGAGCTATTTGGAGCGCAGCGCCAGCCGCAAGCTCGAAGGCCAGATGACCAGCCGCACCGCGCTGCGCCACAAGCCGCACGGCGTGCTCGGCGTGCTCGGCCCGTTCAACTTTCCCGCGCACCTGCCCAACGGCCACATCGTCCCCGCACTGATCGCGGGCAATGCGGTGGTGTTCAAGCCGTCCGAGAAGACCCCCGCGGTCGGGCGGTTCCTGGTCGACTGCTACCATGCCGGCGGCGTGCCCGAGGGCTGCCTGCGGGTGCTGATCGGTGGCCCCGAGGCGGGCAAGGCGCTCGCCCGCCATCCCGGCATCGACGGGCTGCTGTTCACCGGTTCGTCGCGCGCGGGGCTCGCGCTGCACCGTCAGTTCGCCGACACGCCCAACAAGATCCTCGCGCTCGAAATGGGGGGCAATAATCCGATCGTCGTGTGGGACTCGCCGACCGTCCACGCCGCCGCGGTGATCTGCGTCCAGTCCGCCTATCTGACCGCAGGCCAGCGCTGCACCGCCGCGCGGCGTCTGATCGTCCGCGACGGCGCGCACGAGCCGCTGCTCGACGAGATCGCCAAGATCGTCGGTCGCCTCGTCATATCCGAGCCGCACGGCACGCCCACCCCGTTCATGGGGCCCGTGATCGACAATCCCGCCGCCGAGCAGCTGCAGGAGGGCTGGCTCGACCTGATCATGAAGGGCGGCCGCGCGATCACGCATCTGCGACGCCTCGATCCGGACCGGCCGTTCCTCACCCCTGGGCTGATCGACGTCACGGGGATCGAGCAGCGATCCGACGAGGAGCTGTTCGGCCCGATCCTGCAGGTGATCCGCGTGCCCGATTTCGACGCCGCGCTCGCCGAGGCCAACGCCACCCGCTATGGCCTGTGCGCCTCGCTGATCAGCGACCAGCCCAAACTCTACGACCGGTTCTGGGCGCATACCCGCGCGGGGATCATCAACTGGAACAAGCCGACCAACGGCGCCCCCTCCAACGCGCCGTTCGGCGGCGTCGGGCTCAGCGGCAACCATCGCCCGAGCGCCTATTATGCCGCCGATTACTGCGCCTATCCGGTGGTCTCGGGCGAGGCCGAGCAGGCGCGCGCCTCGATCGGCGTCGGGCTGCGCGACGCATAAATCAGCCGTTTCCCGGCGAAAGCCGGGGTCCAGCCCCCACCTCTCGCATCGCGCGTCGCATCCTCCACGGGCTGCGGGCCTGGGCCCCGGCTTTCGCCGGGGAACAGCAAGACGGACGATCCGACCAAGCTCCGCTACATCGCACCCAAGATAGTCCCGTTTGCCGTTCCACCCGCGGCAGCCCATCTGCCTTGCATGGCAAGTCTGCTCGATCCTTCTGCGCGTGGGCGCGTCATCCTCGTCGGCGCCGGTCCCGGCGATCCCGATCTGCTGACGCTCAAGGCGGTCGCCGCCCTGCGCAGCGCCGACGTCGTCGTCCATGACGGGCTGATCGACGCGCGTGTGCTCGATTATGCGCCGCGCCACGCACAGCGCATCTCGGTCGCCAAGCAGCGCGCGCGGCACACGCTGCCGCAGGAGGCGATCAATGCGCTGATCATCGCGCACGTCCGCGCCGGATCGATCGTCGTGCGCTTGAAGGGCGGCGATCCGTTCGTGTTCGGGCGCGGCGGCGAGGAGGTCGAGGCGGTGCGCGCGGCGGGGCTTCCCGTCGAGGTCGTCCCCGGTGTCTCGGCGGCGCTGGGCTGCGCGGCGGAGGCGATGCTGCCGCTCACGCACCGCGACTGGTCGAGTGCGGTGAGTTTCGTGGCGGGGCAATGCAAGGGCCTGTCCGAGCAGGACTGGTCGGGGCTCGCGGGCAAGGGCCGCACGCTGGTGATCTATATGGGCGTCGCCAACGCCGCCGCGATCGCGGACAAGCTGATGGCGGACGGCGTCGATCCGGCGCTGCCGGTGGCGGTGCTCGAAAAGGGCACGCTGCCCGGGCATCGCGCGATCCGCACGCTGCTCGCCGATCTGGGCGAGATGGTCGCGCGCGAACGGGTCGGCAGCCCGGCGATCATCGTCGCGGGCGAGGTGGTGCGCCTCTCGGACGCCGAGGACCGGCTGCAGGCATTGGCGAAACAGGCGGAAGCGTTGGCATGAAGATCGCGACGGGCAATGATCTGGCGACGGGCGACGTCGTCTGGTGGGACGGCGCCGGCTGGTCGCGCCATGTCGAGGACGCGGTCGACGTCGGCGATGGCGGCGCGGCGCTGATCGCGCGCGAGGACGCCGCCCGCCGCGTCAACGGGGCCTATGTGATCGACGCGACCGAGACGCCGCATGGCCCTCGCCCCGCGCACATCAAGGACCGGATCCGCGCGCGCGGGCCGACGGTGCGGCTCGATCTCAACGTGGCGCCGGCCGATGCCGCGGCCGGCAGCTGGGTAATCTGACATGTATAAATACGACCAGTACGACCAGACGATCGTCGACACGCGCGTCGAGGAATTCCGCGAGCAGGTCGCGCGCCGCCTGGCGGGCGAGCTCAGCGAGGACCAGTTCAAGCCGCTCAGGCTGATGAACGGCCTCTATCTCCAGCTCCATGCCTATATGCTGCGCGTCGCGATCCCCTATGGCACGCTCGACGGCCGCCAGATGCGGATGCTGGCGCACATCGCGCGCACCTACGACAAGGGCTATGGCCACTTCACCACGCGGCAGAACATCCAATACAACTGGATCGAGCTCAAGGACACGCCCGATATCCTGGCGGAACTGGCGACGGTCGAGATGCACGCCATCCAGACCAGCGGGAATTGCATCCGCAACATCTCGTCCGATCAGTTCGCCGGCGCCGCCGCCGACGAGGTGACCGATCCGCGCCCCTGGGCCGAGCTGCTCCGTCAATGGTCGACGTTCCACCCGGAATTCAGCTACCTGCCGCGCAAGTTCAAGATCTGCGTGATCGCCGCCGACGAGGACCGCGCCGCGATGCGGCTGCACGATATCGGCATCCAGCTGACGACGAACGCGGCGGGCGAAATCGGCGCGGCGATCTACGTCGGCGGCGGCATGGGCCGCACCCCGATGATCGCGCCGCTGATCAAGGATTTCGTGCCGATCGACGATCTGCTCAGCTATGTCGAAGCCTGCCTGCGCGTCTACAATCGCTACGGCCGGCGCGACAACATCTACAAGGCGCGGATCAAGATCCTGATCCACGAGATCGGCGCCGACGAGTATCGCCGCCAGGTCGAGGAAGAGTGGGCGCATGTGAAGACGCTCGGGCTCGATCCGCCGCGCGCCGAATTCGATCGCATCGCGGCGATGTTCGCCCCGCCCGCCTTCGATGCGGCCACACCCGATACGCTCGACCGCAGCGATCCCGATTTCGCCCTGTGGGTCGACCAGAACGTCAAACCGCACAAGCAGCCCGGCTATGCGATCGCGACGATCAGCCTGAAACCCGTCGGCGGCATCCCCGGCGACGCCACCGCCGAGCAGATCGAGCTGATGGCCGATCTCGCCGAACGCTACAGCTTCGACGAGTTGCGCGTCACGCACGCGCAGAACATCGTGTTGCCGCATGTCCGCAAGGCCGATCTCCACGCGCTGTGGCAGGCGCTCGACGCGGCGGGCCTGGCGACTCCCAATCTCGATCTGATCAGCGACATCATCGCGTGCCCGGGCCTCGATTATTGCAGCCTCGCCAATGCGCGCTCGATCCCGCTCGCGCAGAAGATCGCGACGCGCTTTTCCAGCATCGAGCGCCAGCGCGACCTCGGCGAGCTGAAGCTCAAAATCTCGGGCTGCATCAACGCCTGCGGCCACCATCATGCCGGCCACATCGGCATATTGGGCGTCGACCGGAAGGGCACCGAGAATTACCAGCTGCTGCTCGGCGGATCGGGGGCGGAAGATGCGAGCCTCGGCAAGATCACCGGCCCGGGCTTCGACGAGGACGGAATCGTCGACGCGATCGAGCGCACCGTCGAGACCTACCGCGCGGTCCGCACCCACGGCGAGCGCTTCCTCGACACCTATCGTCGCGTCGGCATCGAGCCGTTCAAGGAGGCGATCTATGGATGATCTGCTGCGCTATCGCGACGACGCGCCCCATGAGGAGCCCGCGGTCACGCTCGACGCCTTCCTCGGCCAGACCAACGCCACCGCGGTGCGGCTCGAATCGGACGAGGATGCGCGCGCGCTGCTGCCGCATCTCGACAGGCTGTCGCTGATCGAGGTGTCGTTCCCGGCGTTCCGCGACGGGCGCGGCTATTCCTCGGCGCGGATCCTGCGCGAGGCCGGCTATGCGGGCGAACTGCGCGCGCAGGGCGACGTGCTGGTCGACCAGATCGCCTTGATGCGCCGCTGCGGCTTCGATTCGTTCGTTCCCGACAAGCCGCTCGATCCGGCCGCGGTCGAGCGCGCGCTCGGCCGCTACGACGCCGTCTATCAGAAGGCGGCCGACGGAAGGACGCCCGTCTGGGCGCTGCGGCATGGCTGAGACCGCGCGTATCCGCGACGTCATCGACACCACGCCGCCCTTCACGCAGGGCGACGCGGACGCGATGAACGCGCGCTACGCCGATGTGCCGACCGAGACGATGCTCGCCGAGCTGCTGGCGGGGGCGCTTGCGGGACGCACCGCGGCGGTCTCCTCCTTCGGTGCCGAATCGGCGGTGCTGCTCCACATGATCGCCGAGATCGACCGCGACGTGCCGGTGGTGTTCACCAACACGCAGAAGATGTTCGGCGAGACGCTGGCCTATCGCGACACGCTCGCCGAGACATTGGGGCTGACCGACCTGCGCGTCTATCGCCCCGATCCCCGCCTGCTCGCCGAAAAGGACAAGACCGGGCTGCGCTGGTCCTACGACCCGGACGGATGCTGCGCGATCCGCAAGGTCGAGCCGCTGCAGCGCGCGCTGGCCCCCTTCGACGCATGGATTTCGGGTCGCAAGGGCTTCCAGGCGAGCACGCGCGCGGCGATCCCGCTGTTCGAGATCGACGCCAATCATCCCGGCGGCAGCAAGCTCAAGCTCAACCCGCTCGCTTCGTGGGACAAGGCGCGGCTGGACGCCTATTTCGAGGCGCACAAACTGCCGCGCCACCCGCTCGAGGCGCAGGGCTATCTGTCGATCGGCTGCTCGCCCTGCACCAGCATCGTCCAGCCGGGCGAGGATGCGCGCTCGGGCCGCTGGCGGGGGTGGGACAAGGTCGAATGCGGCATCCACGCGCCCGTCGACGCGGCCAATCTGCCGAGCTTCTGAACAACAGCTGCGGACGCTCTCCCGCGAAGGCGAGGGTCCAGGCCCCCATTCGCTTCGATACGCCGCGCCTGCTGCGTGGCGTCGCGCCTCGGCCCCCGCCTGCGCGGGGGAACGCCAAGCTGCCGAGCTTCGAGTTCCCCGGCGAACGCCGGGGAACTGTTACGACCGGATCAACGAAAGCTTTACGCTTTTCGGGCAGACCGATCCGGCACACGGGGAATCAGCCGGCATGACCAGTCTTTCGAGCATCGTATCGTCGGCGCACGGCGTCATCGCCAATCGCGCGACCACCACCAAGGCATCGGACGAGCTGCAATCGCTGTTCGCCAAGCTGCACATGGATGCGATCGCGTCGAGTACGACGACGGCGACGGGCGCCAGCGCCGCGACGACCGGCACCACGACATCGGCGTCCGATGGGGTCACCGGCCTCGTCTCGGGGTTGCGATCGGTGCTCGACGGGGCGGTATCGGCGGCGTCCGCCGCGCGGTCGGTCGCCAAGGCGGTTGGCACCTATGGCTCGGGTGTCGGCATCGCCGGCCTCGCGATGCACGCGGTCAACAAGCTGGCCTGAGTCGCCGCACACCAAAACCCTGTGGGAGAGAGGGCGCCGGTCCTGACCGCAGCCGCTACTCCATATCCGGCACGACATAGCTCGAATCGACCAGATCCGAGAAGCGCGTGATCTTGGCGTCGAACTTGACCGGGATCGTCCCCGTCGAGCCGTGCCGCGACTTGGCGACCACCACCTCGGCGACACCGTGGACGCGCTCCATCGCACTCTGCCACTCGCGGAACGCGACGTTGGTCGGATCGAATTCCGAGGCGTTGGCATCGGGCTCGGTCGGCTTCTGGAAATTGACGTAATATTCCTCGCGATAGACGAACAGCACGAGATCGGCGTCCTGCTCGATCGATCCCGATTCGCGCAGATCGGAGAGGATCGGCCGCTTGTTCTCGCGGCTCTCGACCTGTCGTGAGAGCTGGGAGAGCGCCATCACCGGCACGTTGAGCTCCTTGGCAAGTTGCTTGAGCCCGCGCGAAATCTCCGAAATCTCCTGCACGCGATTGGCTTCGCTGGAGCGGCCCGATCCCGACAGCAGCTGGAGATAGTCGACGATGATCAGGTCGATCCCGCGCTGCCGCTTCAAGCGCCGCGCGCGCGTGCGCAGCGCCGCGATCGTGAGCCCCGGCGTGTCGTCGATATAGAGCGGCAGCGTCTCGAGATCGGCAGCGGCACGCGCGAGGTTGCGGAAATCGTGCTGGCTGATCTTGCCCATGCGCAGGCTCTCGCCGCTGATCCCCGACTGTTCGGCGAGGATACGCGTGGCGAGCTGGTCGGCGGACATTTCGAGGCTGAAGAAGGCGACGCCCGCGCCGAGCGACTTCTCGTCGGGGATGCCGTCCTCCTTGTCGCGTACGCGGCGCATCGCGGCGTTGAACGCGATGTTGGTGGCGAGCGAGGTCTTGCCCATGCCCGGGCGGCCGGCGAGGATGATCAGATCGGAGCGGTGCATGCCGCCCATCTTGGCGTTCATGCTGTCGAGCCCGGTGGTGATGCCCGAGACATGTCCGCCCGAATTGAGCGCGCGCTCGGCATTCTTGACGGCTTCGGTGGCGGCCTGGACGAAGCTCTTGACCGAGCCCTGCTCGCCGCCCTCCTCCGCCACGCGGTAGAGCGCGACTTCGGCCTGCTCGATCTGCGTCTTGGGATCGACCTCGTCCGAGGTATCCATCGCGCTCTCGACCATGCCGCGGCCGACCCCGACCAGCGCGCGCAGCAGCGCGAGATCGTAGATCTGCGTGGCAAAATCGCGCGCGCCGATCAGCGCCGCGCCCGAGCCGGTGAGCTGCGCCAGATAGGCGGGGCCGCCGAGCTCCTTCATCGCCTCGTCGGTCTCGAACAGCGGACGCAGCGTGACCGGGTTGGCGATCATGTTGCGGTCGACGATACGCAGGATCTGCGCGTAGATCCGCCCGTGCAGCGGCTCGAAGAAATGCTCCTCGCGCAGCTTGACCTGGACGTCCTCGCACAACCTGTTGTCGATCATCATCGCGCCGAGCAGCGCCGCCTCCGCCTCGATATTCTGCGGCAAGGCGGCGGCATCCGGTACGGCCGGCGCGGGCGTGTGGGGGACGGGCTGAAGCATGCCGCCCTTGTCCGCTCTTTTGGTGGGCGGCTCAAGGCGGATGCGACAAACCATCCACGACCATATTGAGGCCCTGTGGATAAACCGTTCGTGCCGAGCGAAGTCGAGGCACCCTCCAAGCACGGCGTCTGCTTCCGGTCCCTCGACTTCGCCCGGGACGAACGGAGAGAAGGAAGGCCCCTCGCCAAGCGCGCACCAACCCGATAAGCGCAAAGAGGCATGGCCGATCCGCGCATCATCGACATCTCGCTCGACGAGCACACGATCCTGTGGCGCAACGCCGACATCGAGCAGGAACGCAAGGTCGCGCTGCTCGATCTGCTCAACGAGAATCACTTCCGCCCCCTGCGGCCCGCCCCCGACGGCTATGCGGGGCCCTACAAGGTCGCGCTGCACGTCGAGGAGGGGCGTCTGGCGATCGGCATCCAGCGCGCCGACGGCTCGCCGATCGAGACGATCGGGCTCGGCATGATGCGCTTCAGGCGGGCGATCAAAGACTATTTCGCGATCTGCGACAGCTATTATCAGGCGGTCCGCCAGCACTCGCCGCAGCAAATCGAGACGATCGACATGGCGCGCCGCGGCCTGCACAACGACGCCGCCGAATTGCTCAAGGAGCGGCTCGACGGCAAGATCGAGCTCGACTTCGACACCGCGCGGCGGCTGTTCACGCTGATCTGCGTGCTGCACATCCGTGGGTGATGTTCTCTCCTGTTCCCCGGCGAAAGCCGGGGCCCAGGCCCGTAGCCTGGGGCGGACGCACCGCTCGCCACGGACGTGGGGCCTGGGCCCCAGCCTTCGCCGGGGAACAGCTTTGCGCGGAGCCATCTCATGACCGAGGTCTCGATCGAAGAGGTCGGCGTCGCGGTGCTCCTCGATGCGGCGCGCGCCGCCGCGCGCCACGCCCACGCGCCCTATTCGCGCTTCGCGGTCGGTGCCGCGCTGTTGCTCAGCGACGGCGCGATCGTCACCGGCACCAATTTCGAGAATGCCAGCTACGGCCTGTCGCTGTGCGCCGAGACGGTCGCACTCGCCACCGCCAATGCGCAGGGGCGCCTCGCCGACGTGATCGCGGTCGCGGTGACCGGCGGGACGATGGGGTCGGACGGGATGCCGACGGGGAGCACGGTTGTCGGCCCGTGCGGGCGCTGCCGGCAGGTGATCAACGAGGCCGCCGAACTCGCCGGCCGCGACCTGCCGATCTATTGCGCCGCCGCCGACGGCAGCGCGGTCGAGCGGCACATGCTGTCGGCGCTGCTGCCGCATGCGTTCGGGCCGAAGGATCTGGGGCTGGCGTGAAAAAAGCCCTCTCCCTTGAGGGAGAGGGTTGGGTGAGGGTGGCCGACATCCGAGGTGGGACGCGACGCTGGCGCGTCGCGGGGGGGGGGGGGGGGGGGGGGGGGGGGGGGGGGGGGGGGGGGGGGGGGGGGGGGG
>CAIQHF010000001.1 GCA_903871605.1 uncultured Sphingomonadaceae bacterium | reverse complement strand
TCGACCAACAAGGGCTCGATCACCTCGGTGCAGGCGATCTACGTGCCCGCCGACGATCTCACCGATCCGGCGCCGGCCACCTCCTTCGCCCACTTGGACGCGACGACCAACCTGTCGCGCGCGATCTCCGAGCTCGGCATCTACCCGGCGGTCGATCCGCTCGACTCGACCTCGCGCGCGCTGTCGCCCGCGGTCGTCGGCCAGGAGCATTATGAGGTCGCCCGCGCCGTCCAGGAGACGCTGCAGAAGTACAAGTCGCTGCAGGACATCATCGCCATCCTCGGCATGGACGAGCTGTCCGAAGAGGATAAGCTGACCGTGTCGCGTGCGCGGAAAATCCAGCGCTTCCTGTCGCAGCCCTTCCACGTCGCCGAAGTATTCACCGGCATCTCGGGCAAGTTCGTGCCGATCGAGGACACGGTGCGTTCGTTCAAGGCGGTGGTCAACGGCGAGTACGACCACCTGCCCGAAAGCGCCTTCTACATGGTCGGCGCGATCGAGGAAGCCGTCGAGAAGGCGCAGAAGATGGCCGACGCCGCGTAAGCCTACACCGGCCCCTCCCTTTCGAGGGAGGGGTTGGGGTGGGTGTCGTCGCCCACTCCATGAACCCGGATCGCGATGCGATACGCGTTCACCCACCCCCTGCCCCTCCCTCGAACGGGAGCGAGGAGTTGATCAATGGCCGACATGCATTTCGAACTCGTCACGCCCGAAAAGCTCGTCCGCTCGGAGGATGCCTTCATGGTCGTCGTCCCCGGAACCGAGGGCGATTTCAGCGTGCTCGCGGGCCATGCGCCGCTGATGTCGGTGGTCCGCGACGGCGAGATCGCGATCTATTCGAGCCCGACCACCGTCACCGCGCGGATCAAGGTCCAGGGCGGCTTCGCCGAGGTCAACGACAAGGGACTGACGATCCTGGCGGAGCATGTCGAGGAGACGCGCTGAACCGCGCTGACGGCTTCACGAAGGCTTCCTTAACTAAATCGGCTTAATTTGCCTCGACCGCAGGAGGGTCGGGGATGTTCGAAACACCGTTGTTCCTCTCATACGAGCCGGCCGAAGTTCCGGCTGAGGGATCCGGGGAAGGTTTTCAAAGCGCGCAACCGGACTCGCTGTCGACCTTCCTAGCCAATCGCTGCGCCAATACCGCTAAACCATGGTTGTCGGTGGTGATGCCGATTCATCACGGCGAGCCGTGGCTCGAAGCCACCTTTGAATCGATCGTCGAGGGCGATGCGCGCGGCATTGAAATCATATTCATCGACAGCAGCGCCGATGATCTATCCGTCGAGATCGCCGAGAAATACCGGGATCGACTTGATATCATCATCCACCGCCGGGCCGATCTGAAGCCTTGGACCGACAAGACCAATTATGGCGTCGCCTCCGCACGCGCGGATCATGTCGTCATGCTGCACCAGGACGACATCTGGCTGCCCAACCGCATCGAGCAATTGCGCCAATGGATCGACGCCGCGCCGGCGACCTCCGTCCAGTTCGCACCAACCGCGATCATCGACCACGCCGGACGGACGATGGGAATCTGGCGCTGCCCGCTCGACGCGGGGCCGGTAGGGCGCGACACGCTACTGCGCCGCCTGCTCGTCCAATGCTTCGTCAGCGTGCCAGCGCCGGTGTTTCGGCGCGACGCGTTCATTGCCTCTGGCGGCATGGAAAGCGCGCTTTGGTATACCGCAGATTGGGATCTGTGGCTGAAGCTGGCGACCGCAGGCTCAGCGATCTACCGGTCTGAAGTCACCACCGGCTTTCGCGTACACGGCCAGTCGCTAACGATCACCGGCAGTCGCGTGAGCGAGGATTTCGAAGCCCAACTGCGAAGGGTGTTGGATCGCCATATGACGAGCATTCATGCACGATCGCGGCTCGCCGATGCATCAGTCCGGATCAACGTCGGCTTGGCGGAAGCCGCCGCGGGAAGCGGCTGGGCATTGCTGCGCGTTCTGATGACGATGGCGGCGCTTGGTCCAGTGTCGCTCATTCGATACCTCAGATATTCTCGCTTGCTGGAACGCAGCCTGCCGCGGTTGCGCGCCGGGTTGATCGGCGCGCGGTGATGCGACCACAGATCGGCCGCTACCTCGTGGTAGGCGGCGGCTGCGCGCTGACCCAGAATGTGGCGATCGTCGGCTTGGTAAGGATCGGCATGCCCTATCTCGTAGCCAATATCCTGTCGGCGACGGCGATCGTGCCCGCGGGCTACCTTCTGCACTCGCTCTTCACCTTCCGTGTCAGGCCCAATTTCGATGGGTTTGCCCGGTTCGTCGTGGCCGTCCTCTTCGGCCTGCCCGTTTCCACGATATCCCTGTGGCTGGTTCACGGCGTCTGCAAGGTTCCCATCGGGATCGCATTGGCCATGGTGACGGGAATGATGGCGGTATACGGTTTCACGCTGACATCCTGGATATCGCACGCCCGAACGCGGCGATGCGCCGTTCGCCCCTCCGATCCGGCGTCGGCCTAAGCGAAGGCGTGTCCGCAACGCGCGCGCATGCCAAGCGGCGTCGGACGGATTATCTCAGTTAACCATTTCTTTCCGCCATCGCTTTACCTTCAGGACACATCGTCGGGGTTCTTAAGCATGTCCGTCCAGCTAAACCACTGCCGCCCTCGGCGTCATCGCAGCGGTGCGATCCGTCCGATCGACTTGCTTTGGCCTTCGGTCCTGTGATGTCGGCACCAAGCATCGCCGTGGTTATCCCCTGCTACCGGGTTGGCACACAGATCCTTTCGCTACTTGCTCGAATCGGACAGGAGGTGCGGCATGTCATCGTCGTCGATGACTGCTGTCCACAGAATACCGGTGAACTGGTCAGCAGCCTCTGCCGCGATCCCCGCATCACTGTAATTACGCATGAAACCAATCTTGGCGTCGGCGGGGCCGTTATCACGGGATATCGTCACGCGCTGCAGCTTGGCGCCGATGTCGTCGTCAAACTCGACGGTGATGGTCAGATGGATCCGGCGCTCATCCATCGTTTTGTGCGGCCGATTCTCGAAGGTCAGGCGGATTACACCAAGGGTAATCGCTTCAACGACATTGAGGACGTACGCGGGATGCCGCCCATGCGCCTGCTTGGAAATGCCGGCCTGTCTTTCTTCACAAAGGCCTCATCCGGCTATTGGACCGTGTTCGATCCAACCAATGGCTACACCGCAATCCATTCTGCCGTGCTGCGGCAGCTTCCATTCAGCAAGATCCGACAGCGCTACTTTTTCGAGTCCGACATGCTGTTTCGTTTGTCGACAATCCGTGCATATGTGCTCGATGTGCCCATGACGGCCTTCTATGGCGACGAGCGAAGCAATCTGCATGTTAGCCGGGTCATACCGCAATTTATCGCCGGCAATCTCATCAATACCATCAAGCGCGTTTGCTATAATTACTTTTTGCGCGACTTTAGCATAGCCTCGATCGAGCTTGTTCTCGGCATGGCATGCCTTCTGTTCGGCATCATCTTCGGCAGCTGCGGATGGTGGGAGAGCGTTCGCACGGGTATCACCGCCAGTACGGGCACGGTGATGGTAGCGGCTTTGCCGGTCATCGTCGGCGTCCAGCTTCTATTGTCGTTTCTTGCCTTCGATATTGCGGCCGTACCACGCCGCGCCCTGCACCCCATGCTTGCACGCGCGACCACGATCGCGGCGAAACGGGACGTCGACCTCGAGATCGTATCGCGGGCGAACTGATGCCCGCGATCGTAGCAGCAGGTTCTGCACGACTGCGAATTGATAGCGTCGCCTTATGGACGGCGTTAATAGGTCTGCTCGCCGTTATTCCGATGATCGTCCTGACCCCGCCGTTGCAGGTCCCTGACGAGGCGCAGCACTTCGACCGAGCCTACCAGATCAGTGAACTGCAATTCTGGAGCGTCGCGCAACGGGGACGCAGCGGCGCTGTGCTCCCCGTTTCGTTGGCAGCGATGACGCACATGTTTCTCGGCACAACGGAAATTTATGCCGTGCAGTCTCCTCGCGCCTATCCTCTGTCGGCGACGCTGTCTTATCGCACAGCGACGCTCATCCCCAATCGCCGAGCCTTCACCGACTTTTCCGGTGCGGCATTCTATTCTCCTCTGCCCTATCTTCCCCAGGCGGCGGGTATCGCCGTGGCCCGCGCGGCCGGCGCCGGGCCTCTTGATCTATTGTATGCAGCAAGGCTCATCAATGCGCTCTCGGCGATCGCAGTACTGACGATTGCGGTTGCGCTGCTCCCGTTTGGTCGACCGCTGCTGGCGTTCGTCGGGCTACAGCCGATGGCGGTGTACGAATATGCCTCCGTATCGCCCGACGCGCTGACGATTACCACAGCGCTCTTGTTCACGGCGCTTGGCGTTCGCGCGCTGACGAGAGGTCGCGTCACGATATGGACCGTCGTCGCGATGATCGCGACGGGAACCATATTCTGCTCGCTCAAGCCGGTATATGCACCGCTGCTTCTGATTGCTCTGGTGCCGGGCGTCTTGCGACGTCAGACCGCAGCCATCACGTGGCGGATACATGTGCTGATCGTGGGCGCCGTGATCGGGGCGACACTATGCTGGCTTCACTCGAATGCGGCACTGATGATCGATACCGCTCCAGGCGCCGACCCCCAAGCCCAGACGGCTCGTCTGATCGCGGCCCCATTTCATGTCCCCGCCCTGTTGCTGCGTACCCTGCTCGTCAATGGACGCCTGTACGCGATGGGGGTCGTCGGGATTCTAGGATGGCTCAATATCGCGCTGCCGACGGCGAGCTATATCATGGCCGGGGCGGGCTTCGCGGCCGCGCTATGCGTTCGCGACGCCGGCGAACCAAGCATGCCGCGGGCAGCGAGCGCCTGGCAGATCAGTTTAACCTTCACTGCGGCCGTTCTCGTCATGCTCGCGCTTTTCGTCATGTGGACACAACCGGGAGCGGACGTGATCAGTGGCGTGCAAGGCCGCTATTTTCTGCCGCTATTTGGTCTTCTTGGTCTATCAATCCGATCTCTCGTGCCGGTGCCGACTGAAAGTCGACAATGGCTCCGCGTCGGGGTCGTCCTACCCTTGATGACAGTTCTGCAGATCATACTGACCGATTTGACGATCGTGCGGGCCTTTTCTGTGCTCTGACGCGAACCCGCGCTCAATGGACAATTCGGCACCCCGCCTGCGCCGCAGCTCGCTCGATTGCTTGCTGATGCGGCGTGGATTTCCGCGGCTCGGTAATGCCGAACATGGCGTCGATATGCGACAAGCGGGGCCAGTCAACAAAACCGATCGATCCCTTGGAACATAGCCTGGGCAGCGCGGAGACGTCGGTGAACCGGGCGAGCAACCGGATCGGTCGGTTCGAGAGATCCGGTCTGTTGATCACGAGATCGCGAGCGAATGGTGCCTCGGTATCGTCAACGATCACGATATCGGCAGGTGATGCCGCTATCGCACGATCAAGGGCTCGAAACGGCTCCGCCTGCCGATGCGCCATGACGAGGTGGACCGGAAGCATGATCGACACGCTTGCAAGCGACGTCCATGCCATCGGCCGTGCCATGTCCAACCCGCGCGCGCGCAGCCACAGGAGCCCGCCGGTCGCAAGCAGACACGCGTTGCCGATCACGCCGTGCAGATAGCGATAGCCCCACCCATGCCCTTGGTATGGCACGAGGAACGATACTGTCACGAGTGGCAGCAGCAGGCCCAGAGCAAGGCCCCGCGCGACCGCATCCTTGCGCCATCCGACAACGGTCCCGAGCATCGCAAGCGGCAGCAGAAGAAGGTGCTGCCAGGTCACGAAGCGCAGAAGATTCATCGCCATCAGAACGACCGTCCGCGCGTGGATACCAATGACGGTCAATACGCGATCGATATATCCGACGCCGACCGGAGCTGCACCTCGAGGAATCGGTAACGTGCCATGCGCGCTGATCCAGACCGGCCACGCAGCCCAAAAAGCCCCGATCGCAATATAGGCCGCGCTATAGGCGGTCAGCGTCAGCCACCGCCGCTGCGTAGCCAGCATGAAAAAAAACGGCAGCACGAACAGCGGATGGAACAGCGGCTGATGGATACCCGTCGCCAGCAAACCAACGAGCATCGCGCCGCCATGTCCGGCCCGCCCGCCTCGCAGGAAGAGCGCCAGCCACAACAGGTTGAGCCCGATATGCGCATTCATCGCGTACGCCGTCATCCCGGCGGTGACGATTTGGGACGAACCCAGGTAAAACAGCGGCGCGACCACGCGCGCAATCGGGTCTTCCGGCCAAAGCCGACCCGCGATCGACCAGAGGCATAGAAGACCAAGTCCGACGAATGCCGGCCCCGTCAGGTCGACCAGCCCGACTACGCCGAACGCCGCCCTCGCCATCGCATTGACGGGCAGATAGTTGGACACCCAGGCTTCATGGTCGCCGACCGGCTGGATGTAGAGCTGATTCAGGGCGTCTGCATAGGGCCGCCACCAGATCGGAATCGGCTGCACCGCCTCGCCGCTCCGATAGATAGCCGCGTCGAAATTCGCCATCTGTTCATCGCGGCTGAGATCATAGCCGCCGAACACGATGTGATGTCCGGTCCAGCAGATCAGCACGATCAGCAGGGTGAGCACCGCTATCGCCCATCCCGAACTCCACCACGGGCGATCGAGCATCGCGCCCGTGCTCCGCAATCCGGGGCGGACGACAAGCAACACGGCGACAAAAGCCGGAACGACAAGCAAATCCTGGCAACGGAAGATAAAAGCCGTGAGGAATTCTTGCGGAACGCCGAGATAAGGTTCGCCAGTCGTGCAGGCGAGCAGAACAAGTATCGAGGCGAGCGATGCCAGCCGGATGCGATCGTAGAGACGGCGCGCTTCGGCCGCCGCGTCGGCTGGACGGCTATCCGTCATCGCCCATTCCGGTTGTCGGGAACGCGGCGATAATAAGGGAATTTGCTGGCCATCGGCGCAGACAATAGTCGGGAGCTTCGATGGCGCAAGCGCCCGAAGATAGGGTTAGTCATTCATTAGGCCCTTCGGGCTATCGTCTCGGGCAGACGGCATATCGAGGCAGTGGAACGACATGAGCGCATTCGGAAAGCGAAATGGCGTGGGCAGCGGCGGTGGTCAGCGGCCGGCTTTCGGCGTGGCGCGTCCGATGCACGGCCCCGAGACGGGCGGCGCGCAATTCCCGCCGATCGATTCGGTCCCGCTCCCCGGCGGTTCCGATGGCGGCGGCGCACCCTCCGACGCGATGCAGCGGCTGACCAGCCGGCAGGACGGCTCGGGCGACGCCGCCAGCCACAAGGCCGAAGGCTTCGAGGCCTCGGTCCACAAGATCAAGGAGCAGGTGCTCCCCCGCCTGCTCGAGCGGGTCGATCCCGAAGCGGCGGCGACACTGACCAAGGACGAGCTCGCCGAGGAATTCCGCCCGATCATCGGCGAGGTGCTCGCCGAGCTCAAGATCAACCTCAACCGCCGCGAGCAGTTCGCGCTCGAGAAGGTGCTGGTCGACGAGCTGCTCGGCTACGGCCCGCTCGAGGAACTGCTCAACGATCCCGACATCTCGGACATCATGGTCAACGGCCCCGAGCAGACCTTCATCGAAAAGAAGGGCAAGCTCGAGCTCGCGCACATCCAGTTCCGCGACGAGCAGCATCTGTTCCAGATCGCGCAGCGCATCGTCAACAAGGTCGGCAGGCGTGTCGACCAGACCACGCCGCTCGCCGATGCGCGGCTCCAGGACGGCAGCCGCGTCAACGTGATCGTGCCGCCGCTGTCGCTGCGCGGCACCGCGATCTCGATTCGTAAATTCTCCGAAAAGCCGATCACGCTCGATATGATGGCCGGCTTCGGTTCGATGAGCCCCAAGATGGCGACCGCGCTCAAGATCGCGGGCGCGTGCCGGTTCAATATCGTCATCTCGGGCGGCACCGGCTCGGGCAAGACGACGATGCTCAACGCGCTCTCCAAGATGATCGACCCCGGCGAGCGCGTGCTGACGATCGAGGACGCCGCCGAACTCCGGCTGCAGCAGCCGCACTGGCTGCCGCTCGAGACGCGCCCGCCTAATCTCGAGGGCCAGGGCGAGATCAGCATCCGCGACCTCGTCAAGAACGCGCTGCGTATGCGCCCGGATCGCATCATTCTCGGCGAAATCCGCGGCCAGGAATGTTTCGACCTGCTCGCGGCGATGAACACGGGTCATGACGGCTCTATGTGCACGCTCCACTCCAACTCACCGCGCGAGGCGCTCGGGCGTATGGAGAACATGGTGATGATGGGCGACATCAAGATCCCCAAGGAGGCGATCTCGCGCCAGATCGCCGACTCGGTCGACATGATCATCCAGGTCAAGCGTCTGCGCGACGGCTCGCGCCGCGTCACCAACGTCACCGAGGTGATCGGCATGGAAGGCCCCGTGATCGTGACGCAGGAGCTGTTCAAGTTCGAATATCTCGACGAGGGCAATGACGGCAAGATCCACGGCGAATATCGCTCGATGGGCCTGCGCCCCTACACGCTCGAAAAGGCCAAGCAATACGGCTTCGACCAGCCCTATCTCGAGGCCTGTCTCTAGGCCGGCCGACGCGCGCCGCGCACTCGCCGCTTGTCATCGGATCATGGGCGCGCCAGCATCGGCGTGCCCCATGATCCGGAGAGTTGCCCCGTGCGCCGTGCCCTGCTTGTCCTGCCGCTGATCGCGCTGTCGATCGCGCCGCTTTCCGCCAAACCGACCGTAAAGCCGATCAAGACGACCGCGCGCAAAGCGGCGGCGACGCCCAGGCCCGGTATCGAGGTCTCGCCCGACATCGCGGCCGCGGTCGCCGACCCCGCGCGCAAGCCTGAGAACAGCGTCCGCGACAAATATCGCCACCCGGCGCAGACGCTGAGCTTCTTCGGGCTCAAGCCCGACATGACGGTGATCGAAATGCTGCCCGGCGGCGGCTGGTACAGCGAGATCCTAGCGCCCTATCTCGCCGCCGGCGGCCATTATGTCGCCGCCGTCCCCCCGGGCAAGGAGACCGAGCAGTTCGAGGCGCTGATCGCGAGCGACACGGCGCGCTACGGCAAGGCGCAGGTCGTGCCGTTCACCGCGGGGCAGCTCACCGACTTCACGCCCCCCGGCACCGCCGATCTGGTGCTGACCTTCCGCAACATCCACAATCTGCTCGGCTCGCCCGATCAGCCCGGCGACGGCAACGCGCCGCAGACTTTCGCCGATTGGTATCGCGCGCTCAAGCCGGGTGGCATCCTCGGCATCGAGGAGCATCGCCTGCCCGAGCAGATGGACGTCGCGCGCGAGAAGACCACCGGCTACGTCAAGCGCTCGACGGTGATCCGCCTGGCGATGACGGCTGGCTTCCAGCTCGTCGCGGCGAGCGACGTCAACGCCAATCCCAAGGATGATCACGACCATCCCAAGGGCGTGTGGACGCTCCCGCCGACCTACGAGCTGGGCGATACCGACAAGGCCAAATATGCCGCGATCGGCGAGAGCGACCGGATGACGCTCAAATTCGTCAAGCCGGATCCCAATGCCCCGTCGGCCGACGCGCCGCATCTCGACGTCGACATCCCGACCGATCCGGCGCCGCCAACGACTCCGCAACAGCCGCAATGACCGCGACGTGAGATGGCCCGGCGGGGCGTCCAGCCTCGCCGGAAGCCGCCGACAGACCGGGACGGCGGCCGCTTTGTCCGGGGCTATTTGCCCATCTTGTCGATCTTGTCCTGCAACCCGGCGAGCTGCGCCTTGAGCGCGGCGATCTCGTCGCCGCCATCCTCGGGCTCGGCGGTCGCCGGCGCTGCACCCGCGCTCGCGCCAGGCTTGAAGGCCGTCGCGGCCGCCTCGAACATCGCCATGTTACGTTTCGCGATCTCGGCGAAGGGGCCGCCCGAGAAGGCGCCTTCCATCGCGGAGCGGAATTGCAGCTGGTTGCGCCGGAAGGCCTCCATCGACGCCTCGAGATATTGCGGCACCATCGACTGCATCGAATCGCCGTAGAGAGCGATCAATTGGCGAAGGAAGTTGACCGGCAGCAGCGTCTGCCCGTGGCTTTCCTCGTCCATGATGATCTGGGTGAGCACCGAATGGGTGATATCGTCGTCGGTTCGCGCGTCCAACACCTTGAAATCGCGGCCTTCTCGCGTCATCGCGGCGAGATGGTCGAGCGTGATGTAGCTCGACGTTTCGGTGTTATATAGCCGCCGGTTGGCGTATTTCTTGACGATGACAGTGCCCGACCCCGATGCTGACTTCGCCATGACGCGCCCCTCTCACTCCGGCACACCGCCGGTTCCCGGGAGGCTAGCATCTTACCCTTCCGCACCGCAACACAGACCGCGCCCTTTGCCTTTGTTTCTGGCGATGCTGCGCAGCGAAACCGAGCGCGATCCCGATCGCCTCGCTGCGGCGCTCGCAGGACTGCGCGTCTATCAGACCGCGAGCCGCCCGGCACGCCCGCCTGCGATGCCCGTCGTCGCGCGCGCCGGCCGCGCGGTGCTGCGCGATTATGGCGGATCGGGACGGCCGGTGATCATGGTGCCGTCGCTGATCAACCCGCCCGACGTGCTTGATCTGCTGCCCGACGTCTCGCTGATGCGCTGGCTGGCGACGCAGGGGCTGCGGCCGATGCTGGTCGATTGGGGAACGCCGTCGCCGGACGAGCGCGACCTCGACATTGCGGGTCATGTCGAAAGCCTGCTGCTTCCGCTGATCGACGCGGTCGGCCGCGATGCCGCGCTTGCGGGCTATTGCCTCGGCGGCACGATGGCGCTCGCCGCCGCGGCGATCCGCCCGCCGGCGGCACTCGCGCTGATCGCGTCGCCCTGGCGGTTCGGGGGCTTCCCCGACGACGCTCGCGACGGGCTGGGCGCCTTGTGGGCGCAGGCCAGCGAAACCGCCGAGACGATCGGGATGCTCCCGGTCGAGGTGCTCCAGGCCGCCTTCTGGCAGCTCGATCCCGCACGCACGGTGGCGAAATTCGTCGATTTCGGGTCCCGGCCACGCGATGATGCCGCGGCAGCCATCTTCGTGGCGCTCGAGGATTGGGCGAATGACGGCGCGCCGCTGACGCTTGCCGCGGGCCGCGACCTGGCGACGACCTTCTTTGGCGAGGACCGGCCGGGCGAGGGACAATGGAGTGTCGCCGGTCGTGCGATCCACCCCGATGCGCTCGCCTGCCCCGTCTTCGACATCGCCTCGACCACCGATCGGATCGTGCCTCTGGCGAGCGCGGTCGGGATCGGCCGGCGATTGACGCTTGCACAGGGACATGTCGGCATGATGGTCGGCAGCCGGTCGCGCGAAAGCCTGTGGCAGCCGCTCGCCCAATGGCTGCGCGATCCCACTGGCGGCTAGCGCATCACCCCCATAGCTCGGCGCGATAGCGCTCGAAGCAGCGCGCACCGCACGCCAGCCGGATCAGCGCACCTTCCGCCATCGCCGTCGCGCGTCGCGGATCCTCCTCGACGGCGGGGCGGATCGCCTCGGCGTTCCAATCTGCGCTATGCTTGACGTCGAGCACCGCATGGAGATCGAAATAGCGACGCTCGCGATCCGACAGGCCGATACGCCGCAGCCCCTGCGCGACATCGGCCGAGCGCCCCGGCGCGGTCAATTCGATGACGCCGAGCGCGCCGACCGAATGCCATGCGTAGCAGCGCGTCGTCGCCATCGCGGTCATCGCATTGGCGAGGCACAGACTCTCCCACACGGTGTTCTCGACGACCGGCGTCACCGCGAGCGTCTCGACGAGTTGGTCGAGCATCGGGCCGTGCATGCCGCGCGCATTGCCGCGCCCCATCTCGTCCCAATAATTGCGCGCGAGCTCAAGCTTGGGGCGGACCGGCAGCTTGACCTGCGTCATCGCGACGAGGTCGTCGAACCCCGCCTCGCCCGCGGCCTCCTGCTCGAAGAACCAGCGCAGCTCGTCGCGCGTCGCTTCCTGCGCGAGCCAGGGAAAGAGCGCATCGCCCTGCCCTGCGCCGGTCTGCTTGAGCGCCTCGAACCAGTCGACGAACCCATCCGCGTCGGTCGGCGCCTTCGCGGCCTCAGCCACCACCGCCGCGCGCAGTTCATCCAGGAAAGCGCCTTCCAGACGCAGCATACGCTGATCCCGATCGAGCGCCTGCCGCCAGTCGCCATCGCCCAGGCCAGGCGCCAGGCGTTCGCGGTTCCAGTGCGCGAGCCCGCGCTGGAAACTATCCGTGAGAAATTGCGAGCCTGCGCGTGCGCGCAGCCCGAGTGCCGCTTTCGATGCCATCCTGTCCGCCTGTCGATGTCGTAGAACCGTTGCGCAAAGAACGGTGGGCGGGATCACGGGGTTCCGGCGGGAAACTGATCTGGAGCAGCAAAACCGAAGATTTTTAACGGATTGGCCCGTCTGCGCGACCCTGGACGAACTGGTCCACATAGGGATTTCCGCTGTCGTAGAGGCGGTCGCGAGGCCCGTGCCAGATGATCCGGCCATTATAGAGCATCGCCACGCGGTTCGCGATCTTGCGTGCCGAGACCATGTCGTGCGTGATCGTGAGCGCGGTGACGCCGAGATCCTCGACGAGGCTGGTGATCAGATCGTTGATCATGTCGGCGCGGATCGGATCGAGGCCGGTGGTCGGCTCGTCGAAGAAGATGATCTCGGGCCTCGGCGCGATCGCGCGGGCGAGCGCGACGCGCTTCTGCATGCCACCGGAAAGCTCGTTGGGGCGCAGGTTGAGGATATCGCGGCTCAACCCGACGCGCTCGAGATTCTCCTCGGCGACGCGGCGCATGTGCGCGGCATCGGTCATGCGTCCTTGCGTCAGCCCGAAGGTGACGTTGCGCCATACCGGCATCGAATCGAACAGCGCGCCGCCCTGGAACAACATGCCGAACTTGGTGCGGATCCGGCTCATCTCGCGCGATCGCGCGCCGACCACCTCCTCGCCGTCGACCGTCACCGAGCCGCTGTCGGGGGTGAGCAGCCCGAGGATGCATTTGAGCGTCACCGACTTGCCGGTGCCCGAGCCGCCGATGATCGCGACCGATTCGCCCGGTTCGACCGACAGGTTGACGCCGTCCAGCACGCTGTTGTCGCCGAACCGTTTGACCACCTCGGTCAGCTTGATCTTGGGCGTGCCCTTCGCGACCGCCATCATTTCAGCGCCAGGATGGTGATCAGCAGATCCGAAAACAGGATCAGGATGAAGGCGGACACCACCGCATCGGTGGTCGCCTTGCCGACGCCCGCGGCGCCACCCGATGTCCGGCTGCCATTGTAGCAGCCCATCAGACCGATGATGAACCCAAACACTGCGGCCTTGACCACCGCCATCCAGATGTCGTCGCTCTGCAGGAACTTGCGCGTCGTCGCCAGATAGGAGGCGGGATTGAAGCCGAGCTTGTAGATGGCGAGCAGAAAGCCGCCCATGATCCCGATCGAATTGGCGATCAGCACCATGATCGGAAGCGCGATCACCGACGCCGCCATGCGCGGAACGATCAGATAGCGGAACGCATCGGTACGCAGCGTGGTCAGGGCGTCGAGCTGCTCGGTCACGCGCATCGTGCCCAGTTCGGCGGCCATCGCCGAGGCGACGCGCCCGGCGACCATCAGCCCGACGAGCACCGGCCCGAGTTCGCGCACCATGCCGAAGACGACGATCGCCGGCACCGTCGCGGAGGCATCGAAGCGCGAGCCGCCGGTGTAGATCTGCTGGGCGAGCGCCGATCCGGTAAAGATCGCGGTCAGCCCGACGACAGGCAGCGAGTACCAGCCGATCTCCATCAGCTGCGTGCCGAAGCGCGCCGGATAGAAAGGCGGCGTCACCGCGCGTACCAGCGCGGTGAACGCGAACACGGCGATGCGCCCGATCATCGCGAACATCGCAATGGCGGGGCGTCCGATCGCGGCGAACGCGCTGAGGATCGAGGCAGGGAGGCTTTCGGTCATGTCCAGCGGCGCTGATAGCGGCGGCCGAGGCCTGTCAGCAACTCATATTGCGATGCACCCGAACGACGCGCGGCATCGGCGAGATCGGGATCGAGCGCCAGCCAGTCGCCTTCGGCGACGGGGGCATCGCTCGCATCGACCGCAACGAGGTCCATCGAGATGCGGCCGACCACCGGGAGCCAGCGATCGCCCGCGCGCACGCGCCCCGCATTGGAAAAACCGCACGGATAGCCGTCCGCATAGCCGACGTTGAGGATCGCGATGCGCGACTCGCGCGCTGCCACCCACGTCGCGCCGTAGCCGACGGTATCGCCGGCATCGACGCGGCGGAGCTGGATCACCTCGGCTTCCACCCGTGCGACCGGGCGGATCCGCCCCTCCGCCTCGATACGCGGTATCCCGCCATAAAGCGCCAGCCCGGGCCGCGTCAGATCGAAGGCATAGTCCGCGCCGATGCACAGCGCCGCCGAATTGGCGAGGCTGGCGCGGCGCGCGGGCACCTGCGCCACGATCTCGGCGAAGCGCGCGCGCTGCGTGTCGTTGAGCCGGTGGCCGGCTTCGTCCGCGCACGCCAGATGGCTCATCAGCGTCTCGATCATGAGCCCGTCGAGCACCGCGATCTCGTCGAGGCGGAGCCCGAGCCGGTTGATCCCGGTGTCGATCATGACGTCGCAAGCGCCGCCGCCCGCCGCCTTCCAGCGCGCGACCTGCGCGGCGGAGTTGAGCACCGGCCGCGCCATGCCCGAGAGCGCCGCCGCCATGTCGGCCTCGCGAACGCCGTGCAGCACGGACAGCGCGCAATCCTGCGCAGGCAGCGGCGCCAATGCCGCGGCCTCGGCCCAGCTCGACACGAAGAAATCCCGGCACCCTTCGCGCGCGAGCCGCGCCGCCGCCTCGCCTGCACCCAGGCCATAGCCGTC
This sequence comes from uncultured Sphingomonadaceae bacterium, assembly GCA_903871605.1. Lineage (GTDB taxonomy): Bacteria > Pseudomonadota > Alphaproteobacteria > Sphingomonadales > Sphingomonadaceae > Solisphingomonas. Next base: position 67,990 of record CAIQHF010000001.1, on the reverse strand, counting down.
GGCCTTGACCGCCGCGCCGCAGGCGGCCGCACCGCCCCGGTCGCGCAGCCAGCGCCAGTTCGCGGCGAGCGCGTCGCCATCGATCGTCAGGCGCAGGGCGGGCGGGGCAAGCGTGGACACCGGGGGCGCGATAGCGGGCGGATGCGCGCGCGTCGAGACGGGCTGCTCCGGATCGACATGGGAGGTCGCTCGCCACCGCGCCGGCGCGGTGGCGAGCTTGCCGCGTCGCGCCACCCGCGCCGCGGCCCGCGACGCCGCGCAGGCGTCACGTGGAATTCGGCATGTTCGATCGATGCGCGATCGTCCTAGTCGAGATCGCGCCCGAGCGTTTCGGGAACCCAGAAGATCGTCACCACCAGCGCCATCGCGACGACCGCGAAGGTGTACCACAGGCCGGCGAAGGGATTGCCCGTGCGCGCGACGATATACTGGCTGATGAACGGCAGGAACCCGCCGAAATAGCCCGTGCCGATGTGATAGGGGATCGACATCGACGAATAGCGGATGCGCGCGGGAAACAACTCGGCGAGAAGCGCCGCGACGGGCCCGTAGGTCATCCCCGACAGCATCCCCAGCACGACCACGCCGACCACGATCAGGATCGCGCCGCGCAGCGTCGGCTTGACCTTCTTGATCGACCAGCCGCCCGCGCTGAGCGCCCGGTCGATCGCCGCGGGCGAATGATCGGTGATCGCGCGTCCGCCGACCGAGATGGCGACCCCGGGCGTGGTCGCCTTGGTGTAGATCACGCCCTTGCTCGCGAGATGATCGAGGATCTGCGCGCATTCGGTCTTCTGGCCGCTCATCGCGAACGGATTATAGCGGCAGTCGGGGCCCGAGACGATCACCGGCGACCGCCGCGCCGCTTCCGTCAGACCCGGATTGGCGCCCGCCGCCATCAGGTGGAACAGCGGGAAGACGAGGATCAGCGTCAGCGCATAGCCCATCACGATCGACGGCTTGCGCCCGATCCGGTCGCTCAGCGACCCGAACAGGATGAACCATCCCAGGCTGATCACCGCGCCGATCCCGATCAGCACGCGCGTCCAGGTATCGTCGAGGCGCTGCGCGTTCTGGAGGAAGTAGAGCGCGCCGAATTGCGCGGTATACCAGATCACCGTCAGCCCCGCTGCGATGCCGAGCAGCGTGACGACGAGCAGCTTGACGTTCTCGCGCGTCGAGAACGCCTCGCGCAGCGGATTGGACGAGACCCGGCCGGCCAGCTTCATCGCCTTGAACACCGGGCTCTCGTGGAGCTTGAGCCGCATCCACAGCGAGACGACGAGCAGCACCAGCGAGAAGAGGAAGGGAATCCGCCACGCCCACTGGTCCCACTCGGCCTTGCTGACCAGCGACTGCGCGGTCAGCACGACGACGAGGCTGAGCAGGAAGCCGCCGATCACGCTCGCCTGGATGAAGCTCGTGTAGAAGCCGCGTTTGCCGCGCGGGGCATGCTCGGCGACATAGGTGGTGGCACCGCCATATTCGCCGCCGAGCGCCAGCCCCTGCAGGCAGCGCAGCGCGATCAGGATGACCGGCGCGCCGATGCCGAGCCGGTCATAGGTCGGCACCAGGCCGACGCCCGCGGTCGCCAGCCCCATCAGCGCGACGGTCGCGAGGAACGTGTATTTGCGCCCGAGACGGTCGCCCAGATAGCCGAACAGCAGCGCACCGAACGGCCGCACCCCGAAGCCGACGCCGAACGAGGCGAGCGCGGCGAGGAACTGCGCGGTCTCATTGCCCGACGGGAAAAAAAGCCGCCCGATGATCGGCGCCAAAGTGCCGTAGATGAAGAAGTCGTACCATTCGAAGATCGTCCCGACCGAGGAGGCCGCGATGACGAGCCGGGCGCGCGCCGCCCCGATCTTGGATCCGTCGCCGATCTCGCCCGTCGCTGCCACCATCTGCCCCTCGTCCCCGTATCGCGCCTTACTAAGCGGTTTGACGGATCACGGGAAGCCGGCCGCACGAGACGCGCCGCCGCGACGGCGAAAAGCGTGTGCAGCCGAAACGATCGGCCGCCATGCGTTGCTCATCGCGCCGCGCCGTCCTATCGCACCGCGATGCACGACGCCGCCCCCGCCCCGCTGAGCCCGCCGCCCGAGCCCGCGTCGGGCGCGATCAGCCTGTTCCTCGATTTCGACGGCACGCTGGTCGAGATCGCCGAGCGCCCCGACGCGATCGTCGTCGACGACCGCCTTCGCGACCTCGTACGACGGCTCGCAGAGCGGCTCGACGGGCGTCTCGCGGTCGTGAGCGGCCGGACGGCGGGCGAGATCGTCGCCTTTCTTCATGCCGCCGACTGCCAGCCCCCCTTCGCGATCGCCGGCAGCCACGGCCTCGAACTGCGCTGGACCGACGGTCGCAGCGAGTCACCGGCGCGACCCGAGGCGCTCGGCGCGGTGCTCGATGGCTTCGCAGCGCTCGCCCGATCCCACCCCGGCGTCGTCGTCGAGGAAAAGCCCTTCGGCGCCGCGCTGCACTATCGCGGTGCCCCCGATGCCGGCCCTGAATGCGACGCGCTCGCCCAAGCGATGGCGCAGGCGCACGGCCTCAGCCTCCAGCGCGGCAAGATGGTCTGCGAGGTCCGCCTGCCTGGCGCCGACAAGGGCGATGCGGTGCGGCGCTTCATGGCCGATCGGGCGATGGCCGGCACCACGCCCATATTTCTCGGCGACGACGTCACCGACGAAGCCGGCTTCGTTGCCGCCGCCGCGCTCGGCGGCTGGGGCGTGCAGGTCGGCGCGACGCCCATCACCGCCGCGCATTACCGTCTGGCAGACGTCACCGCCGTCCACCGCTGGCTGGGCCGCATCGCAGGAGAATCGGCATGACGACCAATCTCGACCTTTGGCCGATCGGCAATTGCCAGGTCTCCGCACTGATCGATCGCGCGGGCCACATGGTGTGGGGCTGCCTGCCGCGAGTCGATGGCGAGCCCGTCTTCTCCTCGCTGCTCTCGGGCGTCGAGCCGGGCGAGGATGATGCCGCCGGGCTGTGGGCGATCGATCTCGACGGGTGCGTCGCGACCGAACAGGCCTATGTCCGCAATACGCCGATCCTGGTCACCTGCCATGAGGATGCGGCGGGCAACGCGATCGAGGTGATCGATTTCTGCCCGCGCTACACCAATAATGAGCGTACCTACCGCCCGGTCGCCTTTGCGCGGATCGTGCGCCCCGTCTCGGGAAGCCCGCGCATCCGCATAAGGCTGCGCCCGACCCGCGGCTGGGGGATCAGCGACGTCGCGACGACCGCGGGATCGCACCATATCCGCTACGGCCTCGACAGCGGCACGGTGCGGCTCTCGACCGACGCGCCGGTCGGCTATGTCCAGGAAGAGCGGCTGTTCCGCGTCGAGCGGCCGCTGCACTTCTTCCTCGGCCCCGACGAGAGCTTCTCGACCAGCCTCGAGCCCGCGCTGACGCGGATGCTCCACGACACCAAGGTCGAGTGGCAGGCCTGGGTGCGCGGGCTCGCCACCCCGTTCGAATGGCAGGATGTCGTGATCCGCTCGGCGATCACGCTCAAGCTGTGCCAGCATGAGGAGACCGGCGCGATCGTCGCTGCGCTCACCACCTCGATCCCCGAACATGCGGGTTCGGGCCGCAACTGGGACTATCGCTACTGCTGGATCCGCGACGCCTATTATACCGTCCAGGCGCTCAATCGGCTGGGCGCGCTCGACGTGCTCGAATCCTATCTCGGTTATCTGCGCAACATCGTCGAGGGCGCGCGTAGCGGGCATATCCAGCCGCTCTACGGCGTGCTCGGTGAACAGAAGCTCGAGGAGAGCATCGCCGACGGCCTGCCCGGCTATCGTGGCATGGGGCCGGTGCGCGTCGGCAATCAGGCCTATGAGCAGATCCAGCACGACGCCTATGGCCAGATCGTGCTGTGCAACGTCCAGGCCTTCTTCGACCAGCGCCTGTTCCGCATGGCAGGCGTCGAGGACTTCACCGCGCTCGAGGCGATCGGCGATCTCGCCTGGGACGTCTACGACAAGCCCGATGCGGGGCTGTGGGAGCTGCGCACGCGGCAATCGGTCCACACCTATTCGGCCGCGATGTGCTGGGCGGCGTGCGACCGCCTCGCCAACGCCGCGCACAAGCTCGGCCTCGAGGCCCGCGCCGCCTTTTGGCAGGACCGGGCCGACCAGATGCACGCGGTGATCGTCGAGAAGGCATGGCGCACCGACACGCAGCGTCTTTCCGCCACCTTTGCGGGCGACGATCTCGACGCCAGCCTGATCCAGCTGCTCGACCTGCGCTTCCTGAGCCCGCAGGATCGCCGCTACCGCGCGACGCTCTACGCGCTGGAGACGGGCTTGCGCCGCGGCACCGACATGCTGCGCTACGACAGCGAGGATGATTTCGGCAAACCGAGCTCGGCGTTCAACGTCTGCACCTTCTGGCTGATCGAAGCGTTGCACCAGACGGGGCGAACAGAGGATGCGCGCGCATTGTTCGAAGAAATGCTGAAACGCCGGACCACGGCTGGTCTGCTGTCGGAGGATATCGATCCGGCGACCAACGAGCTGTGGGGCAATTATCCGCAGACCTATTCGCTGGTCGGCATGATCAATTGCGCGGTGATGCTCTCCAAGCCGTGGACCTCGATCCGGTGAGGCCGATGCGGTGAGCCGGCTGATCGTCATCTCCAATCGCGTCTCCGCGCCGAGCGCGCAGGGCGGCGCGCAGGGCGGCCTTGCGGTCGCCTTCCAGGCGGCGCTGCGCGAATATAAGGGGCTGTGGTTCGGCTGGTCGGGCGAGCGGACCGACGAGTTCACCGGCAACATCAACTTCCAGCGTAACGAGGGCGTCACTACCGCGACGGTCGACCTCGAAGAGCAGGATATCGACGAATATTATAACGGCTACGCCAACCGCACGCTGTGGCCGCTCTTCCACTACCGGATCGATCTCGCCGAGTTCGAGCGCGGGTTCGCCGACGGCTATCAGCGCGTCAACGAGCGCTTCGCCGATACGGTGCGCCCGCTGATCGAGGGCGACGACGTCATCTGGGTGCAGGATTACCACATGATCCCGCTCGGCCAGGAGCTGCGCCAGCGCGGCTGCGAGAACCGGATGGGGTTCTTCCTCCACATTCCCTGGCCGCCGCGCAACCTGCTCTCCTCGCTCCCGCAGGCCGCCGAGCTGGTCGCCACCCTGTTCGCCTATGACGTGATCGGCTTCCATACCGAGGACTGGCTCGACGCATTCCGCGATTATGCGGTCAACGAGATGGGTGCCGTGCTCGGCGACGACGGCGCGATCCGCCTCGGCGATCGCAACGTCATCGCGATCGCCTGCCCGATCGGGATCGATACCAAGGAGTTCGTCGCCGCCGCCGCCAGCCCCACCGCGCGGCTCACCTATCGCCGCATCCGCGACAGCGCGGATGGCCGCGATCTGATCATCGGCGTCGACCGGCTCGATTATTCCAAGGGGCTCGAGGAGCGGTTCCTCGGCTACGAGCGGTTCCTGATCGACCATCCCGAGCAGCGCAAGGAGGTCTTCCTGCTCCAGATCGCCCCCCCGTCGCGCGGCGAGGTCGGCAGCTACCAGCATATCCGCGCGCAGCTCGAGAGCCTGTCGGGGCGGATCAACGGTGCCTATGCCGATATCGACTGGGTACCGATCCGCTACGTCAATCAGGGCTTCCCGCGCCCGGTGCTCGCCGGGATCTACCGCGCCGCGCGCGTCGGCTTCGTGACGCCGCTGCGTGACGGCATGAATCTCGTCGCCAAGGAATATGTCGCCGCCCAGGATCCCGACGATCCTGGCGTGCTGATCCTGTCGCGCTTCGCCGGCGCCGCATTGCAGTTGCAGGAGGCGGTGCTGGTCAATCCCTATAGCGCCGAGGAACTGTCCGACGCGATCGCGCTGGCGCTCGCCATGCCCAAGGCCGAGCGGCAGCGACGCTGGCGCATCCTGATGGATTCGATCGAGCGCGAGGACGTGCTGTGGTGGCGCCGGCGCTTCACCGACATATTGATCGGCGCGGACGAGGACGAGACCAGCGACGAGTCCGCGGACGCCTGATCGGATCGCCGCATCAGGGCGTCGTCTCGCCGCCCGGGCAACTTGTGTGGCGTGTCCCGTGCGCCATTTATGTACCGCGCGGTATCTCGCGCGTCATCCTAGCACCGGAGCATCCCCATGCGCGTCAATCGGCTCGGCAATACCGGTCTTTTCGTCTCCGAACTCTGCCTGGGCACGATGACCTTCGGCGGCGGCAGCGAGGGGATGTGGAGCAGCATCGGCAACCTCCAGCAGGACGAGGCCGACGACCTGCTCCGCACGGCGACCGACGCCGGGGTCAATTTCATCGATACCGCCGACGTCTATGGCGGTGGCCGCTCGGAGGAGATTACCGGGCAGGCGATCAAGAATCTCGGGCTCCCGCGCGATACGTTCGTGCTGGCGACCAAATTCCTTGGCGAGACGGGCACGGGCCCCAATTCGCGCGGCGCGTCGCGCTATCACATCATCGACGCGGTGAAAGCCAGCCTCAAGCGGCTCCAGCTCGACCATATCGATCTCTATCAGATCCACGGCGTCGATCCCGCGACACCGATCGAGGAGACGCTGCGCGCGCTCGATACGCTCGTCCAGCACGGCCATGTCCGCTATATCGGCGTGTCGAACTGGGCGGCCTGGCAGATCGCCAAGGCGCTCGGCACGTCCGAGCGGCTCGGGCTGGCACGCTTCGAGAGCCTGCAGGCCTATTACACGATCGCCGGGCGCGATCTCGAGCGCGACGTCGTCCCGATGCTGACCTCCGAAAAGGTCGGGCTGATGGTGTGGAGCCCGCTCGCGGGCGGCTTTCTCTCGGGCAAATACAGCCGCGACGACGAGAAGAGCGGAGACGGCCGCCGCGCGACCTTCGATTTCCCGCCGGTCGACAAGCAACGTGGCTATGCCGTGATCGACGCGATGCGGCCGATCGCCGAGGCCAAGGGGGTGTCGGTCGCGCAGATCGCGCTCGCCTGGCTGCTGCACCAGCCCGCGGTGACGAGCGTGATCGTCGGCGCGAAGCGCAAGGCGCAGCTCGACGACAATATCGCCTCGACGAAGGTGGTGCTCACCGCAGACGATCTCGCGACGCTCGACGCGGTCAGCGCCCTGCCCGCGGAATATCCGGGCTGGATGCTCGCGCGCCAGGGCGAGTATCGGCGGGGGCAACTCAATCCCAAGCCCCGCGGCGAAGACTGAGACTCAGGCCCGGCGGTAGCGGAACAGCAGCAGGGGCCTCGCCAGCGCGAGCCCCGCAAGGAACCCGCCGACATGCGCGGCGGTGCCGATCGAGTCCCCCGCCGGCACCCCGGGCAGCCCCGCCGAGCTCAGCGTGATCAGCGCCTGCAGCCCGATCCAGGCGGCCGCGAGCCACAGGACATGGATGAGCTTCCCCGGGATCGGCCCCCAGTTGCGCACGGTCTGGCGGCTATAGAGAAGCGCATAGGCGGCGATCACCGCCGAGCCCGCGCCGCTCGCGCCGATCATCGGGACGACGCTCGCCGGATCGACCAGCCACTGCGCCGCCGCCGCCGCATAGGCGCCGACGACGTAGAGCACCGCCAGGCAGAGCGGCCCGATCGACGCCTCGACCAGCCGCCCGCAAAAGCCGATCATCAGCAGGTTGAACGCGACATGCCACAGTCCGCCGTGGACGAGCGTGGCGCTGAGCGGGGTCAGCCAGGCGGGCACCGCGCCGGCGATCGTGAGCCCCGACGTCCAGCGGGCCGGGATGAAGCCGGCGAGCAGCGCGACGCGCTCGTCTTGCCCCGCGCTGGTGGCCGAGAGCCAGGCCAGCGCGGTGATGCAGACGATCGCGATCGTCGCCCGGGCGGGAGGCAGACGCATCGCGCCGCTCTGTCCTGCGTCGCCTCGCCGCTCAGATGAATTCGATGCGGTCGACCGTGTAGAAGCGATCGCCCGACGGCACGGTGACCTCGACATCCTCGCCGACCTTGCGCCCGATCAGCGCGCGGCCCAGCGGCGAATTGTACGAGATCTTGCCCTGCTTGGCATCGGCCTCCATCTGGCCGACGATCTGGTAGGTGATCGGCTTGTCGTCCTCGTCGATCAGGTGGACCGTCGCGCCGAACACGATCTTGTCGCCGCTGAGCGTCTTGGGATCGATGATCACCGCGCGGCTCATCCGATCCTCGAGATCGGCGATCGACGCCTCGATCTGCCCCTGGCGCTCCTTGGCCGCATGATATTCCGCGTTTTCCGAGAGGTCGCCATGCGCGCGGGCCTCCTCGATCGCATCGATGATCTCGGGGCGCTCGTGCTTGAGGCGATGCAGCTCGTCGGTGATCAGCCGGTGACCCTCCTCGAGCATCGGCATCTTTTCGACCGTCGCCATCCTAACCACTGCCTTTCGTATAAAAATCGCCGCCTTCGGCCCCTCCCGATGGGCCGTTCCAACGCGTCAACGATGGTGGGAGTTTAAGCCGGCAGCGTTGGATAATAGGATTGCAGCGGCCGTACTTCAAGCGGGCGATCCCGCAGTGCAGCGATTGCACGCGACGCCGCGACGCTCGCTGCCGCCGTCGTGAAATAGGGGATTTTCTGCATCACCGCCGAAACGCGGATCTCGCGGCTGTCTTTAAGCGACTGCCAGCCTTCGGTGGTGTTGAAGATCAGGTCGATCCCGCCATCCTTGATCCGGTCGACGATATGCGGGCGCCCCTGCGCGACCTTGTTGACGCGCACCACCGCGATGCCCTCGCCGGCGAGATAATCGGCGGTGCCCCCGGTCGCGACGATGGTGAAGCCGATCCCCGCGAGCAGCTGCACGCCGGGCAGGATATGCGCCTTGTCGCCGTCCTTGACCGACACGAACACGGTGCCCTGCTTGGGCAGGACGACGCCGCCGCCGAGCTGCGACTTGTAGAAGGCCGCCTCGAAATTATCGTCGATCCCCATCACCTCGCCGGTCGATTTCATCTCGGGGCTGAGCACCGGATCGACACCGGGGAAGCGGCCCCATGGGAACACCGCCTCCTTGATCGCGATGTGGCCGATGTCGTGCGCGAGGCTCGGAAGGTCGGCGAGCCTCTCGCCCGCCATCACGCGCGCGGCGATCTTGGCGACGGGCACGCCGATCGCCTTGGCGACGAAGGGCACGGTGCGGCTGGCGCGCGGGTTGACCTCGATGAGGTACACCTCGCCGTCCTTGACCGCGAACTGGATGTTCATCAGCCCGCGGACCATCAGCGCGCGCGCGAGCACGTCGGCCTGGCGCTCGATCTCGGCGATGATCGGTGCGGACAGGCTGTACGGCGGCAAGGTGCACGCGCTATCGCCCGAATGGACGCCCGCCTCCTCGATATGCTGCATCACGCCCGCGACCTTGACGTCGCTGCCGTCGGCGATCGCGTCGACGTCGACCTCGATCGCGTCGCGCAGATATTGGTCGATGAGAACGGGTGAATCGCCAGACACTTGCACCGCGGTCTGGATATAATGGTCGAGCTGTTCGGGGCCGTCGACGATCTCCATCGCGCGCCCGCCGAGCACATAGGAGGGCCGCACCAGTACCGGATAGCCGACCCGCTCCGCCGCGGCGATCGCTTCGTCGCGCGAGCGCGCGATGCCGTTGCGCGGCTGCTTGAGGCCGAGCCGCTCGATCAGCGCGGCGAAGCGCTCGCGGTCCTCGGCGAGATCGATCGCGTCGGGCGAGGTGCCGAGGATCGGGATACCCGCCTTCTCGAGCTCGGCGGCAAGCTTGAGCGGGGTCTGGCCGCCGAACTGCACGATCACGCCGTGGAGTGTGCCGTTGGACATCTCTACGTGGAGGATTTCGAGCACGTCCTCGACCGTCAGCGGCTCGAAATAGAGCCGGTCGGAGGTATCATAGTCGGTGCTCACCGTCTCCGGGTTGCAGTTGACCATGATCGTCTCATATCCCGCGTCGCTCAGCGCGAAGCAGGCGTGGCAGCAGCAATAGTCGAACTCGATCCCCTGCCCGATCCGGTTGGGACCGCCGCCGAGGATGACGACCTTCTTGCGATCGGACGGCATCGCCTCATTCTCGGGCTCGCCGAAGGCGGGCGCCTCGTAGGTCGAATACATGTACGGCGTCTTGGCCTCGAACTCGGCCGCGCAGGTGTCGATGCGCTTGAACACCGGGCGCACGCCGAGCCGGTGGCGCAGCGCGCGCACCTCGGCCTCGGTGACGCCGCCGGTCATCGCGGTCAGCGTGTCGTGGATCAGCCCCGATCCGCGCGCGCTCATCCGCTCGGTGCCCGGGCGCAGATGCGCGCTCTCGAGCGCCAGCCAGGCGAGGCGACGGTCGGAGAAACCCATCGCCTTGAGCCGGCGCATGCCCGCGGCGTCCTGCGGCAGGCCGTCGGTCTGCACCGACACCTCGGCGGCGACGATCTCGCGCAGCCGCTCGAGGAACCAGGGATCATATTTGGCGATCGCGTGAATCTCGTCGACGGTGAAGCCTTCGCGCAGCGCCTGCGCCGCGATCAGCAGCCGGTCCGGCGTCGGTCGCGCCAGCCCCGCCTCGATCTCCGAACGCGGACGCCCCTTGAGCGCATCGACGGGGTTGAGCCCGCACAGCCCGGTCTCGAGCCCGCGCAGCGCCTTCTGCAGGCTCTCGGGAAAATTGCGCCCGATTGCCATGACTTCGCCGACGCTCTTCATAGCGGTCGTCAGCGTATCGTCGCTGCCCTTGAACTTCTCGAAGGCGAAGCGCGGGATCTTGGTCACGACATAATCGATCGTCGGCTCGAACGACGCAGGCGTGGCGCCGGTGATGTCGTTCATGATCTCGTCGAGCGTGTAGCCGACCGCCAGCTTGGCGGCGACCTTCGCGATCGGGAAGCCCGTCGCCTTCGAAGCGAGCGCCGAGGAGCGCGACACGCGCGGGTTCATCTCGATCACGATCAGCCGGCCATCGGCGGGGTTGACCGCGAACTGGACGTTGGAGCCGCCGGTCTCGACGCCGATCTCGCGCAGCACCGCGATGCTGGCGTTGCGCATGATCTGATATTCCTTGTCGGTCAGCGTCAGCGCGGGCGCGACGGTGATCGAGTCGCCGGTGTGCACCCCCATCGGATCGATATTCTCGATCGAGCAGATGATGATGCAATTGTCGTGGCGGTCGCGCACGACCTCCATCTCATATTCCTTCCAGCCGAGCAGCGATTCCTCGATCAGCACCTCGGTGGTCGGCGAGGCATCGAGCCCGCCCGTCACGATGCGGAGGAACTCCTCCTTGTTGTAGGCGATGCCGCCGCCGGTGCCGCCCATGGTGAAGGACGGGCGGATGATCGAGGGCAGCCCGGTGCGCTCGAGTACGGCGAGCGCCTCCTCGACCGTGTGCGCGACGCCCGAGCGCGCGGATTCGAGCCCGATCTTGTCCATCGCCTCGCGGAATTTCTGGCGATCCTCGGCCTTGTCGATCGCCTCGGCATCCGCGCCGATCATCGTGACGCCGTATTTCTCCAGCGTGCCGTCATGGAACAGCGCCAATGCGGTGTTGAGCGCGGTCTGTCCGCCCATCGTCGGGAGCACCGCGTCGGGCCGCTCCTTCTCGATGATCTTGGCGACGATCTCGGGGGTGATCGGCTCGACATAGGTCGCGTCCGCCATGTCGGGATCGGTCATGATCGTCGCCGGGTTCGAGTTGACGAGGACGATCCGATAGCCCTCCTCGCGCAGCGCCTTGATCGCCTGCGTGCCCGAATAATCGAACTCGCACGCCTGCCCGATCACGATCGGCCCCGCGCCGATGACGAGGATGGAGGAGATGTCGGTGCGTTTGGGCATTTCAGGCGGTACCTATAAGCCCTCTCCCGGTCGGGAGAAGGTTGACTGAGGGCATCCGGCGATGACGACGGAACGGAACATCGCGATCGCGCGCGGTCTGCGCCAGCGATCGACCGATGCGGAAGCGAGATTGTGGTCGCACCTGCGCAGCCGGCAGGTCGAGGGCGTGAAGTTCAGGCGGCAGGTGCCGATCGCTGGCTGCGTCGCCGATTTCGCCAGTGCCTCGGTGCGGTTGGTGGTCGAGGTGGATGGCGGGCAGCACGCTGACGATCCGCGGGAAGCGGCACGGACGGCCGCGATCGAAGCCGCCGGCTACACCGTGCTGCGATACTGGAATCGTGACGTCCTGGCGAACACCGAAGGCGTGCTGGAGGATATCCGATGCGCGATCCTGAACGCTCGCGCTTGAGCCCTTTCCCTTGAGGGAGAGGGTTGGGTGAGGGTGGCCGACGCCAGAGGCAGCCACAGGCCATCCACGCGCGCTCACGCGCGCTCCCCCTCACCCCGACCCTCTCCCCGATGGGGAGAGGGAGTCATGCGGCGCTCCGAAGCTGGCCGACAAACTGCTCGAACAGATAGTGGCTGTCCTGCGGCCCCGGGCTGGCTTCGGGGTGATATTGCACCGAGAAGGCCGGCTTGTCGGTCAGCCGCAATCCGGCAAGCGAGCCGTCGAACAGTGAGACGTGCGTCGCCTCGGCGTTGGCGGGGAGCGTGTCGGCGTCGACCGCGAAGCCGTGGTTCATGCTGGTGATCTCGACGCGGCCGTCGTCCGAGCGCTTGACCGGATGGTTGGCGCCGCGGTGGCCCTGGTGCATCTTGTACGTCTTGGCGCCGATCGCGAGGCCGAGCAGCTGGTGGCCGAGGCAGATACCGAAGATCGGCTTGCCGACCGCCATCAGCTCCCGGATCACCGGAACCGCATAGACGCCGGTCGCGGCCGGGTCGCCGGGTCCGTTGGAGAGGAACACGCCGTCGGGCCGGTGGCGCATCACCTCCTCGAAGGTCGCGGTCGCGGGCACGACGGTCACGCGCGCGCCGGCGGCGACGAGGTTGCGCAGGATGTTACGCTTGAGGCCATAGTCGATCGCGACGACATGGGGACGGGCGTCATGCCCCTCCCCTTCAGGGGAGGGGTTGGGGTGGGGCCTATCCGCAAGCGCCCCGCCCGATAGCGAGGCCCCACCCCCGGCCCCTCCCCTGAAGGGGAGGGGTGAGGATGCTGCATAGCCTTCGCCCAGCGTCCAAAGCCCCTCGTCCCAATCGTAGGTCTGCAGCGTCGAGACGTCCTTCGCCAGGTCCATCCCCTCGAGCCCCGGCCAGGCGCGCGCTTGCTCGATCAGCGCGGCGATGTCGAACTTGCCCTCGGGGTCGTGCGCGATCACCCCGTTGGGCGCGCCCTCGATGCGGATCGCGCGGGTCAGCGCGCGGGTGTCGACGCCGGCGAGACCGATCCGGCCGTTCGAGCGCAGCCAGTCGTCGAAACGCCCGGCCGAGCGGAAATTGGACGGCGCGGTCACGTCCTCGCGCACGATCAGGCCGAGCGCATGCGGGTTGACTGCCTCGACGTCCTCGACGTTGGCGCCGACATTGCCGATGTGCGGGAAGGTGAAGGTGACGATCTGCCCGGCATAGGAGGGATCGGTCATCACCTCCTGATAGCCGGTCATCGCGGTATTGAAGCACACCTCGCCGACCGCGCTCCCGGTCGCCCCGAAACCGCGACCGAAGATCACGGCACCCGATGCCAGCACGAGGACTCCGGTCGCTCCGTCGGGCACGCGCGTGGTCTCGGCCAATGCTGGCTCCTCTTGATGGTGGCGGGCGGGTAAACGGCGGGGTTGGTAGGGATGCCTCCGGCTGCGGTCAATCTAGTAAAAAATGGCCGACCGCGCTATATCTTCCCCTTTCCGGTTTGCCGCGGGGCCCCATGATACGAGACGACATCCAGCAGGCGCTCGTCGCCGCAATGAAGGCGCGCGACAGCGCCACGGTCGGCGCGCTGCGCCTGGTCTCCAGCGCGATCAAGAACCGCGACATCGAGGCGCGCACCGGCCAGGCGCCCGCCGACGACGACCTGCTGGTGGTCGAGGTGCTCAACAAGATGGTCAAGCAGCGCCGCGAATCGATCGAGATGTACGACAAGGGCGGGCGCCCCGAGCTGGCGGCGGCGGAGGCGGCCGAGGTCGCGGTGATCGAGGCCTTCCTGCCCCAGCGCCTCACCGACCAGGAAACCGTGATGGCGATCGACGCGATCAAGGCCGAGCTCGGCGCGACGGGCTTGAAGGACATGGGCCGCGTGATGGCCGAGCTCAAGACGCGCCACGCGACCAGCCTCGACATGAGCAAGGCGAGCGCGCTGGTGAAGGCGCGGCTGGCGGGGTGAACAAGCCGGGACGCACCCCACCCCGTTCGTCCCGAGCGAAGTCGAGGGACCGGCTCCGGGAGCAACGATGGCATTCTGGGTGTACATCCTGAGATGCGCGGACGGCCGATATTATACCGGCCACACGGATGATCTCGAACGCCGCCTCGCCCAGCATCAGCGTGGCGAGGGCGGCGCGTTTACATCGACGCGGCGGCCGGTCACGCGCATGTGGTGCGGCGACGCGCCGACGCGCGAGGAAGCGCTGGCGATGGAGCGTCGGTTGAAGCCTTGGTCGCGGGCGAAGAAAGAGGCCGGGATCGCTGGCGACTACGCGCGACTCTCCTTCTTCGCCAAGCCGCCGGCCGAACGTCCCTCGACTTCGCTCGGGACGAACGGAGAGAGGGATTCGCTCGCGTCTCGGGAGGGGGAGTCGTGAGTCTTTCGCCTCAGTGGCTCGACGAGCTCCGCGCGCGCACGCTGCTGTCGGGCGTGATCGGCAAGACCACCAAGCTCCAGCGCGCCGGGCGCGAGTGGAAGGCGTGCTGCCCGTTCCACAACGAGAAGACGCCAAGCTTCACCGTCAACGACGACAAGGGCTTCTACCATTGCTTCGGCTGCGGCGCGCATGGCGATGCGATCCGCTGGATGACCGATCATCAGGGCCTGCCGTTCATCGATGCGGTCAAGGAGCTGGCGCAGGCCGCCGGATTGGACGTCCCCGCGCAGGACCCGCGGTCCCGCGAACAGGCCGAGCGCGCCTCGACGCTCCACGACGTCATGGCGCAGACCGAGGCCTGGTATGTCGAGCAGCTCGGCCGCGCCGAGGGGGCCGGCGCGCGGGCCTATCTGCAGAAGCGCGGGATTTCGGCGACGCAGGCGCGCAGCTTCCGCATCGGGCTCGCCCCCGACAGCCGCACCGCGTTGCGCTCGGCGCTCAAGGCGGTCGGCGACGAGAAGCTGGTCGAATGCGGGCTGCTGATCCGCCCCGAGGAGGCCAATCGCGAACCCTATGACCGGTTCCGCGGCCGGCTGATGATCCCGATACGCGACGCGCGCGGACGGACGATCGCGTTCGGCGGGCGCATCCTGGGCGACGGCGAACCCAAATATCTCAACTCGCCCGAGACCGTTCTGTTCGACAAGGGCCGCACGCTGTTCAACCTCGACCGCGCCGCGCCCGCCAGCCGCAAGGCGGGGCGCGTGATCGTCGTCGAGGGCTATATGGACGTGATCGCGCTCGCCGGCGTGGGGATCGACGAGGCGGTCGCGCCGCTCGGCACCGCGCTCACCGAAGGCCAGCTCGAGCGGCTGTGGCGGCTCGATCCCGCGCCGATCCTGTGCTTCGACGGCGACACTGCCGGGCAGAAGGCGGCGGTGCGCGCGATCGGCCGCGCGCTGCCCTTCCTTGCACCAGGCCGCACGCTGCGCTTCCTGACGCTGCCGCCGGGGCAGGACCCCGACGATCTGGTCCGCGCCGGTGGCGCCCCGGCGATCGAGGCGCTGCTCGAGGCGCCCGAGCCGCTGGTCGAGCGGCTGTGGCGCCACGAACAGGCCGCGCTCCCGCTCGATACGCCCGAGGCGCGCGCCGGGCTCAAGCAGCGGCTCGCCGAACATGCCCGCGCGATCGCCGACCGCGACGTCAGCTACGCCTATGCCAGCGACTTCCGTCAGCGCGCCGACGCGCTGTTCGCCCCGCCCCGGCGCGAATGGCAGCCGCGCGCCGCCGGCCGGCCGGCCAAGCCCGGCGACCGGACCGGCGACCGACCCGGTGACCGGCGAGGTGCCTGGCCCGCCCCCCGCCCCGTCTCGGACGCCGCCCGGGCGATGAGCCGCTCCGGCATCGATCCGGCGACCGCACGCGCGCTCCTTGCGGGGCTGCTGCGCGTCCCCGCCGCGATCGCCGAGCATGTCGAGGCATTGTCGCATCTCGTCTTCGCCGATCCAGCACTCGACCAGCTCCGATCCGCGCTCGTCGAGGCGGCCTGGCGCGGCACGGTTCTTGAAGGCGAGGCGCTGACCACCATATTGCTGCGAGTCGGTGCGATTGATCTCCTACAGAAGCGGGGCCGTGCGAACGGGCTTGCCTTTTCTTTCCAGCGCGGCGATGCGGATTTGGAACGCGCGCGCCGCGATCTGGGGGAAGTCATCGACGTGATGGTCAAGCGGTCCGAGCTCGATGCCCGGATCGCCGAAGCGACGGCTCGTTTGGGCGATGCGACGAATGACGGGGCGTGGGAGGAGCAGCAGCACCTCCAGCGCGAGAGACAGGAAACGGACCGCCGGCTTTCCGAGTTGAGGGAGCTGGCTGGCGACGCGGACATCTGAGGGTTTGGTAGAATGGCGAAGTCGAACGGTGGCGGTGACGATACGACGACGGTGGACGGCCGCGATGCGCCGCTGATCGACCTCAACGACGCGTCGCTCAAGAAGCTGATCGCGCGCGGCAAGAAGCGCGGCTATCTGACCTATGACGAGCTCAACGAGGCGCTGCCGCAGGACCAGATGACCTCCGACCAGCTCGAGGACATCATGTCCGCGCTCAACGAGATGGGCGTCAACATCGTCGAGAACGAGGAAGCCTCGGACGACGAGAAGCCCGCCGAGGACGAGCCCGAGGAGGAGGTCGCCGCCGAGGACGCCGAGGCCGGCCCCGCCTTCCAGGTCACGCCCAAGAAGGAGACCGTCGATCGCACCGACGATCCGGTCCGCATGTATCTGCGCGAGATGGGCGCGGTCGAGCTGCTCAGCCGCGAGGGCGAGATCGCGATCGCCAAGCGCATCGAGGCGGGCCGCGACACGATGATCTTCGGGCTGTGCGAGAGCCCGATCACGTTCAACGCGATCATCGGCTGGTCGACCGCGCTCAACGAGGGCACGATGCAGCTGCGCGAGATCCTCGATCTCGATGCGATGCTCCATAAGGACCCGACCCCCGACCAGGTGAGCGAAGACGGCGACGAGGATGCCGGCGGCGAGATCTCCGAAAAGACTGCCGGCCCCTCGTTCAAGGAAGAGGAGGAGCCCGAGGAGGCGCCCGCCGACGCCGACGACGAGGAAGGCGGCGAGCGCCGCATCCCCCGCCCCGTCGAGGAGGAGGAAGAGGACAACACGCTCAGCCTCGCGCAGATGGAGGAGCAGCTCAAGCCGCTCGCGCTCGAGCGCTTCGCGACGATCACCGAGCTCTACCATCAGTTCGCCAAGATCCAGCAGACCCGCGTCAACGCGATGAACAGCGGCGGTTTCTCCGACGCGCAGGAGGCCAAATATCAGGGTCTGCGCGAGGAGCTGACCGCGACCGTCGAGAGCGTCCAGTTCCATGGCGCCAAGATCGAGTTCCTCGTCGACCAGCTCTATGCCTATAACCGTCGCCTCACCGCGCTCGGCGGGCAGATGCTGCGCCTGGCCGAGCGCCACAAGGTGCCGCGCAAGGCGTTCCTCGATTCCTATATCGATCACGAGCTCGAGGAGGGCTGGCTCGACCGGGTCAAGGGCATCGACAAGAAGTTCGCCGCCTTCGCCGCCGCCGAGCTCGACGCGGTCGATCGCATCCGCAACGAGATCGCCGAGATCGTCCAGGCGACGGGCATGGCGCTTCCCGAATTCCGCCGCATCGTCAACATGGTGCAGAAGGGCGAGCGCGAGGCGCGGATCGCCAAGAAGGAGATGGTCGAGGCCAATCTCCGCCTGGTCATCTCTATCGCTAAAAAATATACGAACCGCGGCCTGCAATTCCTTGATCTTATTCAGGAAGGCAATATCGGGCTGATGAAGGCGGTCGACAAGTTCGAATATCGCCGCGGTTACAAGTTCAGCACCTATGCGACGTGGTGGATCCGCCAGGCGATCACGCGCTCGATCGCCGATCAGGCGCGGACGATCCGCATCCCGGTCCACATGATCGAAACGATCAACAAGCTGGTCCGCACCTCGCGCCAGTTCCTCCACGAGACCGGCCGCGAGCCGACTCCCGAGGAGCTTGCCGAGCGGCTCTCGATGCCGCTCGAGAAGGTGCGCAAGGTGATGAAGATCGCCAAGGAGCCGATCAGCCTCGAGACGCCGATCGGCGACGAGGAGGATTCGCATCTCGGCGACTTCATCGAGGACAAGAACGCGATCATCCCGGTCGATGCCGCGATCCAGCAGAACCTCAAGGAGACCGTCACGCGCGTGCTGGCGAGCCTGACGCCGCGCGAGGAGCGCGTGCTGCGGATGCGCTTCGGGATCGGCATGAACACCGATCACACGCTCGAGGAGGTCGGCCAGCAATTCTCGGTGACGCGCGAACGCATCCGCCAGATCGAGGCCAAGGCGCTGCGCAAGCTCAAGCATCCCAGCCGTAGCCGCAAGATGCGCAGCTTCCTCGACCAATAAGCCGGCCGGCTGGGGCGCGGCGGGGCGTCGTAAACTCCGCCTTTACCCCTTCGCGCTATGGCCCTTGAGGCGCGCAATACGGTGCGCGTTACGTAGGGGTAGTCGATGGCGTCGACCGCAAGGACCGACCGGCCACAGGGCGCGGGCGAGATGCTCGCCGCGCTCGTCGCCGAGCATGGCAGCGCCCGGCATCCCTACAGCGCGTCACAGGCCTTGCTCGAAGGCGAGCATAGCGCGCGCAATCTTGCCGATGTCGCGCATTTCGTCTGCCTGCTCCACGGCCGCTATCCTGGCGTGATCGAGCTCGCCGCACAACGCGTCACAGATCCCATCCCGCGCGCCTGGCTGCACCGCGCCGGGCTCGGCTTCGCATCCGAGCGCGCCTTCCTCGCAAGGCTGGTGGTCGCCGCCGGGCCGATCCCAAGCACGCTCGGCCAGGCCCGCAGCGAGGCGGCGGTGATCGGCCAGACGCACGCGCTCGCCACGCTCGCCCAATCCGAACGCAATGGCTGCGCGCTGGGCGCGGCGCTCGCGCTGGTGCTCGACTGGCGGCCGATCCGCGCCGTACTCGACGGCGCCGCGCAGCGATTCGGCATCCAGCCGCCGCCGCTCGACCTGCCGGGGCTCAAGGATGCGATCGCGGTCGCCGCCGATTCCGCGACGACGCCAGGCATCGAACGCGCGATCGGCTTCGGCGCGCAGCAACTGCTCGTCCAGCACAGCGGCCTGTGGGATCTGCTCGAGACGCGCGAAATGGCGCGCCGCGACGCCTGACGATCAGGGCTTCGACAGCCGCCCGCCGGTGAGCGGCGCGGGCACCCCCGTCGTTCCCGGAAAGCTGATCGGCAGCCCCGCGAGGCTGCGTACCGCCATATAGGCGAAGCCCTCGGCCTCGGTCGCATCGCCATTGGCGCCGAGCGTCTCGATCGGCACGACGGGCATCGCGCAGGCGTCGGCCAGCATCGCCATCATCGTCGCATTGTGGCGCCCGCCGCCCGCGACAATCAGTCGCGTCGGCCGCGCGGGCAGATGGCGCAGCGCCAGCTCGACGGTCGCGGCGGTGAAGGCGGTCAGTGTCGCGGCACCATCGGCGGGCGCCAGGCCGCGCGCCGGCGCCATCGTGAAATCGGCGCGATCGAGCGACTTGGGCGGCCGCTGGTCGAACCACGGATTGTCGAGCATCTGGGTCAGCACGTCGCTGTGGACCGCGCCGGTCGCGGCGAGCGCGCCGCCGGCATCGTAGCTCTGCCCCGTCTCGGCGGCCATCCAGTCGTCGACCAGGCTGCTCGCGGGGCCGGTATCGAACGCGACCATCTCGCCGTCAACGTCGACATAGGTGATGTTGGCGACGCCGCCCAGATTGAGCACCGCCGCGGGCAGCGTCGTCCCGGCGAGCAAGGCGCGGTGATAGACCGGCAGCAGCGGCGCACCCTGCCCGCCTGCCGCGACATCGGCCTGGCGCAGATCGGCGACGACCGGCACGCCGAGCGCCGCCGCCATCGCGTCGCCGTCGCCGATCTGCCATGTCCAGCCGCGCTCGGGGCGGTGCGCGACCGTCTGGCCGTGGAAGCCGATCACGTCGATCGCCTCGATCGTGACCCCGGCGGAGGCCAGCAATTGCCGCACGACGAGCAGGTGCCGCCTGGTCAGCATCTCGCTGGCGGCAACGATTTCGGGGCTCCGCCGCGGCCGTTCATAGCTCCAGGCGAGCGCGGTCGTCTCCTGCAGCTGGCGCCGCGCCTGCGCCGAATAGGGCTCCGAACGGAACGCGATCGTGCGGACATGACGTTCACCGTCGGTCTCGATCAGCGCGGCGTCGATCCCGTCGAGCGACGTGCCCGACATCAGTCCGATCGCAAGCCTGACCGGCAGCACGTCGAGCGGTTCCGCCACGCTACCCATGCCCGCTCTCCCTGTGCTAGGCGTCCGCCCGCGATGACCCACAGCCACCAATCCGATCTGCTGCGCCTACTCGAAGAGCGCGGCTATATCCACCAGCTGACCGATGCGGCGGGGCTCGATGCCCTGGCGATGCGGCAGGTCGTGCCGGGCTATATCGGCTTCGATCCGACCGCGCCCTCGCTGCATGTCGGCAGCCTCGTCCAGATCATGATGCTGCGCCGGCTCCAGCAGGCAGGCCACAAGCCGATCGTCGTGATGGGCGGCGGCACCGGCAAGATCGGCGATCCGAGCTTCAAGGACGAAGCGCGCAAGCTGATGACCGAGGATGTCATCGCCGGCAACATCGCGTCGATCAAGCGCGTGTTCGAGCGGTTCCTGACCTTCGGAGACGGGCCGACCGACGCGATCATGGTCGACAATGCCGAATGGCTCGACAAGCTCGAATATATCCCCTTCCTGCGCGACATCGGCCAGCATTTCTCGATCAACCGGATGCTGAGCTTCGATTCGGTCAAGCTCAGGCTCGATCGCGAGCAGTCGCTGTCCTTCCTCGAATTCAACTACATGATCCTGCAGGGCTATGACTTCCTCGAGCTCGCGCGCCGCGTCGGCTGCCGGCTGCAGATGGGCGGATCGGACCAGTGGGGCAATATCGTCAACGGCATCGAGCTTACCCGCCGCGTCGCGGGCGAGCAGGTCTTCGGGCTGACCACGCCGCTGATCACGACGGCGGACGGCGGCAAGATGGGCAAGACCGCCAAGGGCGCGGTCTGGCTCAATGCCGACATGCTGCCGCCCTATGATTATTGGCAATTCTGGCGCAACACGCAGGACGCCGACGTCGGCCGCTTCCTCAGGCTGTTCACCGACCTGCCGCTCGACGAGATCGCACGGCTCGAGGCGCTCGAGGGTGCCGCGATCAACGACGCCAAGAAGGCGCTCGCGGACGCCGCGACGACGCTCGCCCACAGCGCGCACGCCGCCGCCGAGGCCGCCGAGACCGCGCGCCGCACCTTCGAGGAGGGGGCCGTCGGCGACGACCTGCCGACGCTGCGCATCAATGGCGGCTCGATCGGGCTCGTCCAGGCGCTGACCGTGATGGGCTTCGCCGCCTCCAATGGCGAGGCGCGGCGCAAGATCGCCGAGGGCGCGGTGCGTCTCAACGATCTCGCGATCACCGATCCGGGTTTCGCGATCGTGCTCGAGGACGTTGCGGTGAAGATCAGCCTGGGCAAGAAGCGCCACGGCATCCTGACCCACTGACTCGCTCGCCCGCTGAGCCGCCGAGCCCCGATCGCCGTGCGATCGTCGCTGCGCACGAATTAACCATCGTGCTTGACCTTGCGTTCATCGCGCGGGCCGACAACGCGACTTAGCGTTCGGAGGGTGAGTAACATTATGGCCACCGCGGTTTCGAGTATCGACGGGCGTCGTGCGCAACGCGACATCGTCTCGTTCAGGGCGTCGCTCGATGGGCCGGCGGGCATGCGTGTCTCGGTGCTGATGGTCGACATATCGCCGCTCGGTTTCATGTCGCGATCGGCGGCAGCGCTGGCGGCGGGCGACATCGTCGCGGTCAAGCTTCCCGTCGTCGGCGCGCGCGCCGCCAAGATCATATGGTCGATGGGCGGGCGCGTCGGTGGCGAATTTGCCGAGCCGATCGACGCCGAGACCTATCGCCGCATGCTCGCCTGCGCGCCCAACGACAAGCCGAGCTGGAGCGAGTTCTGACCCCCGGGCGCGCGCTCAGCCCGCCCTGAGCAGCGCCACCGCCGCTTCGCGCTCGAACAGATAGAGCAAGGTCAGCGCCGCCTGCCCGCGCGGTCCCTCCAATCCCCCGTCGCGATCGGTGAGCAGCCGCGCGTCGGCGTGCGCGGTCTCGATCAGCGCGGCGGTCTGCACCGCATCGGCCAGCCGGGCACCCGCCTCGCCCGACTGGCGCGTCCCCAGGAGCTCGCCGCCACCGCGCAGCCGCAGATCCTCCTCGGCGATGCGGAAGCCGTCATTGCTCTCGCGCATCAGCGCGAGGCGCGACCGCGACGTCTCGCTGAGCGCATTGCCGCGCAGCAGCAGGCAACGCGAATGCTGGCTGCCCCGCCCGACGCGCCCGCGCAGCTGGTGAAGCTGCGCCAGCCCGAAGCGCTCGGCGCCCTCGATCACGATCAGCGTCGCATTGGGGACATCGACGCCGACCTCGATCACCGTCGTCGCGACCAGCACCGAAAGCTGGCCGACAAGGAACGCCGCCATCACCGCATCCTTGTCGCCCCCCTTCATCCGGCCGTGGACCAGCCCGATCCGGTCGCCGAAGGCGAGCTTGAGCGAGGCCGCGCGCGCCTCGGCGGCGCTGTCGTCATTGTCGGTCTCCTCGACCAGCGGGCACACCCAATAAGCCTGCCCGCCCGCCGCGACGTGCCGGCCGAGCCCCGCCACCACCTCGTCGAGCCGTTCGAGCGCGATCACGCGCGTCTCGATCGGCTGGCGGCCGGGGGGCATCTCGTCGAGCCGGCTGACGTCCATCTCGCCGTAGTTGGCGAGCGTCAGCGTGCGCGGGATCGGCGTCGCGGTCATCACCAGCATGTGCGGCGGATGGCTGCCCTTGGCCGCGAGCATCAGCCGCTGCGCGACGCCGAAGCGGTGCTGCTCGTCGACCACCACCAGCCCGAGCGCCTTGTACGCCACCGCCTCCTGGAAGATCGCATGCGTGCCGATCAGGATGTCGATCGATCCGTCGGCAAGCCCCATCAGCGTCGACTCGCGCACCCGCCCCTTCTCGCGCCCGGTCAGGATCGCGACATTGAGCCCGAGCGGCGCCAATTGGCGCTGCAAGGTCGCGAGATGCTGGCGCGCGAGGATCTCGGTGGGGGCGAGCAATGCCCCCTGCGCCCCCGCCTCGACCGCGGCGAGCAGCGCCATCGTCGCGACCAGCGTCTTGCCTGCGCCGACGTCGCCCTGCAGCAGCCGGAGCATCGGCTGCATCTGCGCCATATCGCCCTCGATCTCGGCGATCGCACGGCTCTGCGCCCCGGTCGGCGCATAGGGAAGATCGAGTTTGTCGCGCAGCCGTCCGTCGCCGACCAGCGGCCGGCCCTTCCGCCGCCGCGTCGCGCCGCGCACCAGCATCAGCGCGAGCTGGTTGGCATAGACCTCGTCATAGGCGAGGCGGGTGCGCGCGATCTCGTCCGAGGGATTTTGGTGCGCGCGGATCAGCGCTTCGGCGAAGCTCGGCCAGCCGCGATGGGCGAGCAGGCTGGGCTCGATCCATTCGGGCAGCGGGGGAACGCGATCGAGCGACTGCACCACCATCTGCGCGATCCGCCGCGAGGTGATCCCGGCGGATAACGGATAGACAGGCTCGCGCTCGACGATCTCGCCCGCCTCCTCGAGCGGCGCGACCTGGTCGGGATGGACGATCTGCAATTCCTGCCCGTAGAGATCGAGCCGCCCGGTCACGATCCGGGGCTCGCCGAGCGGCAATTGCTTGCGCGCCCAGCCGCCCCCGCCGCCGAAATAGACGAGGCTGACGTGATTGCCCTCGGCGTCGCTGGCCTGGACGCGGAACGGCCCGCGCGGGCTGGCCGACGACTTGTAGCTCTGCGCGACCAGCATGACGATCACGCCGCGCCCGGCATCGGCCATGTCGAGCCGCTCGACGCGGCGCCGCTCGACCATCCCGGTCGGCAGATGGAAGAGCAGATCGACGACCCGCGATATACCGAGCTTGGCGAGCGGCCTGGCGAGCGTCGGGCCGACGCCTTTCAGGGCCTCGATTTCGGCGAAGATCGGATTGAGGATTTCGGGTCGCATGCCTACATGGCCTCTACCACAGCCGACGCGCGCGAGAAGCGCCCGCCGGCATTTCGTCGTCTGGAGCTTCCCTTGGATCGCGAGCATCTCCTCAAGCGCATGCGCTTTCGCGCCTGGCACCGCGGCACGCGCGAGGCGGACTATATGATCGGCGGTTTCTTCGACGCGCATGGCGCGGGCTGGGACG
The DNA here is from genome assembly GCA_903871605.1 of uncultured Sphingomonadaceae bacterium. Classification (GTDB taxonomy): domain Bacteria; phylum Pseudomonadota; class Alphaproteobacteria; order Sphingomonadales; family Sphingomonadaceae; genus Solisphingomonas. The sequence goes on along the minus strand of CAIQHF010000001.1, from coordinate 43,566 downwards.
AGGCCGAAGCCGCCTGGTTCGAGGCGCTGCTCGACGAGGAGGATGTCGACATCATGGCCTGGGCGATCGGCACGCAGGCGGTGCCGGCGCGCTACGAGGGCCCGCAGATGCAGGCGATGCAGCGGCTCGACTATATCGTGGTGGTGAAGTGATGCGCGACGCCAAAGCCCTCTCCCTTGAGGGAGCATCGGGCCGGCCATGCCCCCGGCATGACCTGAACAGCGCGGGCCGCTGTTCACCCGATGCTGGTTGGGTGAGGGTGGCCGGGGCCGAATTTGGCCAAAAGCTCGCTCGCGCTCGCGCCCCTCACCCAACCCTCTCCCCGACGGGGAGAGGGCTTTTCTGATGACCGACAATCTCCAGCGCATCCTCGGCGCCACCCAGCCGCTCACCCTCTCCGCCGCGCCCGCCGGCTTCCTGCCTTGGCTGCTCGCCGATCTGGCGCGCGCCGCGAAGGGGCGCACGGTGTTCGTCGCGTCGGACGAAGTGCAGATGCGCGCGATCGCCGACGCCGCGCGCTATTTCGCGCCCGAGCTGACCACGCTCGCCTATCCCGCCTGGGACTGCCTGCCCTACGACCGCGCCTCGCCCTCGCTGCGATCGCAGGCGGAGCGGCTGGCGACGCTCCACGCGCTGCAAAAGCCGTCGCAAGCCCCACAGCTGCTGGTAACGACGGTCAACGCCGTCACCCAGCGCACGCTCACCCCGTTCCGCATCCGCCAGCTCGTCGCCAGGCTGGCCCCCGGCGAGCGGATCGATCGCGACAAGCTGTCCGCGCTTCTGCAGGCGAATGGCTATACGCGCACCGACACCGTCGCCGATCCCGGCGAATATGCGGTGCGCGGTGGGCTGGTCGACCTGTGGCCGTCGGGCGAGGAGATGGCGCTCCGGCTCGATTTCTTCGGCGACGAGATCGAGAGCGTCCGCCGCTTCGACGTCGCCAACCAACGCAGCGTCGATCGCATCGACGGCTTCACTTTGCTCCCCGCCTCCGAGACGCTGCTCGACGAGGAAAGCATCAAGCGCTTTCGCTCAGGGTATCGCGAGCGCTTCGGCGCGACCGCGACGGGCGATCCGCTCTACCAGGCGATCAGCGACGGCCGGCGGCTGGCGGGCATGGAGCATTGGCTGCCGCTGTTCGAGGAGAAGCTCGCCAGCCTGTTCGACCATCTGGGCGACGACGACGTCGTCGTCCGCGACGCGGGCTCACCGGGCGCTGCCGACAACCGCTTCGAGGCGATCACCGACTATCATGCCAACCGCGTGCGCGCGCAGTCGTCCGATCCGGGCAGCTATCGGCCGCTGTCCATCGCCTCGCTCTATCTCGCGCCCGAGGAATGGGAACGCGCGATCGAGAAGCGCCCGATCCATCTCGCCACCCCCTATCGCGAGCCGGTGAGCGCCACCGTGCTCGACTTCGACGTCGAGGGCCCACGCGACTTCGCCCCCGAGCGCACCGCGCAGGAGAATGTCTACGAGGCGGTCGCGGCGCATGCGCGCAAGCTCCAGCGCGACGGGCGCAGGCTCATCCTCGCCAGCTATTCGGTGGGATCGCGCGAGCGGCTGTCCGGGCTGCTGCGCGATCATGGCCTCGAGCATTTCGAGTTCGTCGACAGCTGGCAGGAGGCGCTCGGCGCCGCCAAGCCGAAGGCCAAGGGCGCGGTCGCGCTCTGCGTGCTGCCGCTCGATCACGGCTTCACCACCCCCGACGTCGCGCTGCTCACCGAGCAGGACATGCTCGGCGACCGCCTCGTCCGCCGCCAGCGCCGCAAGAAATCGACCGACGCCTTCCTCCAGGAGCTGGCGACGCTGTCGCCCGGCGATCTCGTCGTCCATGCCGACCACGGCATCGGCCGCTATGAGGGGCTGACCTCGATCCCGGTCGGCCAGGCGCCGCACGACTGCGTCCAGCTCTCTTACGCGGGCGGCGACAAGCTGTTCGTGCCGGTCGAGAATATCGATGTTCTGTCGCGCTACGGCTCGGACGGCGAGGTCGGGCTCGACAAGCTCGGCGGCGTCGCCTGGCAGTCGCGCAAGGCGCGGATGAAGGAGCGCATCCGCGAGATCGCGGGCGACCTGATGAAGACCGCCGCCGCCCGCGCGCTGCGCACCGGCGAGCTCGCCGAGCCCGACACCGCCTATCCCGAATTCGTCAACCGCTTCCCCTATCAGGAGACCGACGACCAGGAGCGCGCAATCGCCGACGTGCTCGACGATCTTGCCGCTGGCAAGCCGATGGACCGGCTCGTCTGCGGCGACGTCGGCTTCGGCAAGACCGAGGTTGCGCTGCGCGCGGCGTTCGTCGCGGCGATGGCGGGGATGCAGGTCGCGGTGGTGTGCCCGACGACGTTGCTCGCGCGCCAGCATTATCAGAATTTCGTCGAGCGCTTCCGCGGCTTCCCGATGAACATCGGCCGGCTGTCGCGGCTCGTCACCGCGAGCGAGGCCAAGAGCGTGCGCGAGGGGCTCGAGAGCGGCCAGATCGACATCGTCGTCGGCACGCATGCGGTGTTCGCCAAGCAGGTCGAATTCAAGCGGCTGGGCCTCGTCATCGTCGACGAGGAGCAGCGCTTCGGCGTGACGCACAAGGAGCGGCTGAAAGCGATGAAGGCCGACGTCCATGTGCTGACGCTCACCGCCACGCCGATCCCGCGCACGCTGCAGATGGCGATGTCGGGCCTGCGCGAACTGTCGGTGATCCAGACGCCGCCGGTCGATCGCCTCGCGGTGCGGACCTATGTGATGCCGTGGGATCCCGTCGTGCTGCGCGAGGCGTTGCTGCGCGAACATTATCGTGGCGGGCAGAGCTTCTTCGTGACGCCGCGCGTCGCCGACCTGCCCGACATCGAGACATTCCTCCGCAACGAGGTGCCCGAGGTCAGCTACGTCGTCGCACATGGCCAGATGGCGCCGACCGAGGTCGAGGAGCGGATGTCCGCCTTTTACGACCGCAAGTATGACGTGCTGCTGTCGACGACGATCGTCGAGAGCGGGCTCGACATTCCGTCCGCCAACACGATGATCGTCCACCGCGCCGATCGCTTCGGCCTGGCGCAGCTCTACCAGCTGCGCGGCCGCGTCGGGCGCGGCAAGGCGCGTGCCTATGCCTATCTGACCACGCCTGCCGGCCGGCTGATGACCGAGGCGGCGGACAAGCGCCTGCAGGTGCTGGTCAATCTCGATACGCTGGGCGCGGGCTTCCACATCGCATCGCACGACCTCGACATCCGCGGCGCGGGCAATCTCGTCGGCGACGAGCAGTCGGGGCATATCAAGGAGGTCGGCTTCGAACTCTACCAGTCGATGCTCGAGGACGCGATCCTCGCGGCCAAGGCGGGTGGCACCGACATCCCCGAGGCCAGGGTCGATTTCTCGCCGCAGATCACCGTCGACGCGCCGATCCTCATCCCCGAGGCCTATGTCCCCGATCTCGACCTGCGCATGGGGCTGTACCGCCGCATCAACGAGCTCGAGAACCGTGCCGACATCGACTCCTTCGCCGCCGAACTGATCGATCGTTTCGGCAAGCTGCCGCTCGAGACGCGCAACCTGATCGACGTGATCGGGATCAAGCTCGAATGCCGCGCGGCGCGCGTCGCCAAGCTCGACGTCGGCCCCAAGGGCGCTCTCGTGACCTTCGCCGAAGGTGGCTTCCCCAACGTGCCGGGGCTGTTCGGCTATATCGAGCGGCTGAAGGGCACCGCCAAGCTGCGCCCCGACGACAAGCTCGTCATCACCCGCGCCTGGGGCGATCCGCAGGCGCGGCTGCACGGCGCCACGCAGCTTGCCAAGGGGCTGGCGAAGGCGGCGCGCTAGACGGCGCGCTGGGCGGAGCCCGCGACGCCGATCAGGCGGCTTGCAGGCGCTCGACGAAGACGCGCGTCGCGGATTTGAGCGCGATCGCGCTGTCGAGCAGGTCGCCCGCCGATCCACGCACCCGATCGGACAGGCTGCCGGCCTCGTTGGCGACCAGCGCGATCCTGCTGATACGATCGGCCATCTCGTCGGCGCCGCACGCGGTCTCGATCGCGTGGCGCTCGATCCATTGCGCCGACGTACGCTGTTCGGCGATCGACTCCCCGATCGCGGCGGCCGCATCGGCCAGTTCGTCGACCGCGCCCGACACATCGCGCAGCGACGTCGTGACAACGCGCGTGCTGTCGTGGGCCGCGCCGATCAGCAGGTTGATGTCCGTCGTCGCACGGCGGACCTGGCCGGCAAGCGTCTTCACCTCGGTCGCGACGATCGCGAACCCGCGCCCGGCGTCGCCCGCGCGCGCCGCCTCGATCGTCGCATTGAGCGCGAGCAGGTTGGTGCGCGATGCGATCGCCTGGATCTGCGTGGTGAAGCCCGCGATATCCGATGTGCGCCCCTCGAGTTCATGGACCGCGACGTCGCCCGTCGCCGAATTGGAGCGGGCGTGCGTGCTGAGCTCGGCCTGCTGTTCGACGCGCAGCGCGATCTGCGCGATCGAGCGCGACAATTCGCCGACACTGCCGGCAACCGCGCGCGCCGCGCGCGAGGCCTCCGCCGCCGTCGCCGCGACCGACAATGTCTGACGGCCGCTATCCAGCGCGAGATCGTTGAGCGATTGGGCCGACGATGCGAGCTGCTCGGCCGCCGCGCCGACCGCATCGACGACGCCGTGAACCGACGTCTCGAATTGCGCGGCGAGCGCCACGAGCTCGGCCTTGCGCAAGCGCTCGGCCTCATGTTCCGCGACCTGGCGACGCTCACGCTCATAGGCCGCCTGGCGTTCGGCGGCGGCGGCGGCTGCAAGCGCGCTTTCGGCCTCGGCCTGGTTGGCGCGCGCCTGGATCATCGACGCCTCGGAGAGGTCGCGCGCCGCGACCGCCGCGAGATTCGCCGCCGCCCGGTTCCGCAGCAACGAGCGCAGCTGGAGCGTGATATAGCACAGCACGGCGAACTGCAGCGCCACCGCCAGCGCATGGATCAGCACGCGCTCGACATTTTCCGATCCGACGAACACCCAGTCGGGCGCGATCGCCTCGAGCATCAGGTGGTGGACCACGATGAGCACCGACGCGAGCAGGATCGGCCGCCAGTCGCACAGCACCATCAACGCCGCGAGCGCGACGAAGAAGAACATGTGCATATCCATCTGCAAGGCGAATGCGCGCATCGCATAGACCAGCAGCGCGGGATCGATCACCGCCAGCGTGCCGACGACGAGCAGCGCGGCGGTGTCGGTCCGGCGGCGGACCATGATCATCGTCGGCAGCAGATTGGCCGCGACGCCGGTCGCGAGCATCGGCACCGCCCCGCCGATCCGATATGCCAGCGACGCCAGGAGCAGAAGCGCGGTGACCATCCAGCTGCTGATCACCAGCAGCTTGATCCCGCGATTCTGCAGATATTGGAGATCCTGGGTTATCATGCGGGCGTCAGCCCATCGCGAAACTGCCCGCATCCGGCCGAGAACGCCGCCACCGGCAAGACGCCGAGCCGGAGCATCGTCCAAGTCGGCGTGTCGCGACCTGCCATCACGACGAGCGAGCCGCGAATCGGCCCCGATCCCAGCAGCACGGCATCGTGACCGAGCGCCGACGCCGGCAACCGCGCCTCGGCAGAGGCGGTGAGCGGAACCAGCAATATCCTGCCCTGAGCCGGCGGCGCAAACGCGATTCCGGCCAATCCGCCGAGCGTGACGCCGAGTTGGAGAGCGATGGTTACAGCAAGCCGAAGCTTGCCTTGCGACGACGATTCCATTCCGCCACGATAAGTTGGCAAGGTTACCGTCGTCTCAATCCTAGTCTCCGCACTACCCCGATCGTCGGGCGCATCGCCAAACCCCCTTGCCCCCGCCGCCGCCAGCCGCGAAAGCTGCCGCCGGTTACCGTCCCGCCGCAGGAGCGCCAATGTCCGTCCAATCCGATCGCTGGATCCGCGAGCAGGCGCTCGAACATGGCATGATCGAGCCGTTCGTCGAGGCGCAGCGCGCCGAGGGCTGCATCAGCTACGGACTCTCCTCCTACGGCTATGACGCGCGCGTCGCCGACGAGTTCAAGATCTTCACCAATGTCGATTCCGCGACGGTCGATCCCAAGAATTTCGCATCGAACAGCTTCGTCGATCGCAAGACCGACTGCTGCATCATCCCGCCCAACAGCTTCGCGCTCGCGCGGACGGTCGAATATTTCCGGGTGCCGCGCGACGTGCTCGTGATCTGCCTCGGCAAGTCGACCTATGCGCGCTGCGGGATCATCGTCAACGTGACGCCGCTCGAACCCGGCTGGGAGGGGCATGTCACGCTCGAATTCTCCAACACGACGCCGCTGCCCGCCAAGGTCTATGCGAACGAAGGCGCATGCCAGTTCCTGTTCCTGCTCGGCAACGAGCCCTGCGAGGTCAGCTATGCCGACCGCGCGGGCAAATATATGGGCCAGCGCGGGGTGACGCTGCCGCGGCTCTAGGGCTGCGGCGGCGCGGCGACCGGAACGGGCGCGCCGGACGGGTCGTGCTCGACATATTCGCGCCACAGCATCACCAGCACCGCCATCGTCGCCGGGCCGACGAACAGCCCGAGCAGCCCGAGCGTCTCGACCCCGCCCAATATGCCGATCAGCACCCAGATGAAGGGCAGGCGCGTCGCCCCGCCGATCAGAACCGGGCGCAGAAAATGATCCGCGACGGCCACCACCGCCAGACCGATCACCACCACCACGATCGCCGCGGTGACCGAGCCGGTCATCAGCAGTTCGGCGCCCGCGATCAGATACATCAGCGCCGCGCCGAACGGGATCATCGCCGCGACCGCGGTCGCGACGCCCAGCAGGATCGGGTGCGGGACCCCCAGCACGACATAGGCGACCGCCATCACGGCGCCCTCGCCGAGGCCGACCAGGACGAGCCCGTCGATCGTTCCGCGCACCGACTGCACGATCTGGAGCCCGATCCGCTCGCCCGACGCGCCGAGCAGCCGGCTGCCCGCGCGCCTGAACTGCGCGATCAGCATCTTGTTGTCGCGAAGCACGAAGAACAGCGCGAGCAGCATGAAGAAGAAGGTCACCGAGCGGTGCAGCACGCTCCACCATATCTTCTGGCCGTGATACATCAGCGAGCCATTGTCCAAGCGCGCAAACTGCGCGTGCGCGCCCTCCGGCGTCGCCAGATGCTGCTGCCACCACGCCACCGCCGCATCGCGCCCGAACGGCAGTTGCATGAGCCACTGCGGCACGGGTATCCCGTTCTCGCGCGCGCTGGCGAACCAGTGCGCGACGTCCTGCGCCTCGGCGATCGCGCGGAACAGGCCGAGCGAAATCGGGACGAGCACGACGAGCCCGACGACCATCGTCATCAGCGCGGGAAGCAGAGCCCCGCGCTGAAGCCCGGGCCAGCGCGCCTCGATCCGCGCGTAAAGCGGCGCGATCGCGATCGCGATCACCGCCGCCCATGCCAACGCCTCGAAGAAGCCGTGGATGATCCAGCCGCCGAGCAGGATCATCGCGATCACCAGCACAAAGCGCGCCACCGATTGCCGCCGCGCCGGTTGGGTCTCCGTCATCCGTTCCGCTTCCTCATCGCCGGCCCTGATGCCGGATATTGCCCGGCCGCCCGCGGCGACCCATCGGCCGATTGGCACCCGGACGTCGCCGGCCGCCCTGCATCGGCATGTGATTGGCACCCTCGGGCAGCTCGAAGCGTAACGCGCCGCTCGCGACATTGGCCTCGACCAATCTGAGCGTGATATGCTGCCCCAGCGTATAGCGTTCGCCGCTGTCGTCGCCGACCAGCGCATGCCCGGTCTCGTCAAAGCTGAAGCGCTCCGCGCCGAGCGTCGAGACGGGCACCAGCCCGTCGCCGCCCAGCCCCTCGACCGTCGCGAAGAAGCCGAAGCGCTGCACGCCGGTGATCCGCGTCTCGACCAGCTCGCCGACACGCGTCGAGAGATAGGCGGCGACATAGCGGTCGATCGTCTCGCGCTCGGCCTCCATCGCGCGGCGTTCGGCGCGGCTGATGATCTCGCCGAGATCGGCCATGCGTGCGGCGTCCTCGCCGGACAGCCGCGTCTCGTCGACCGCGGGCGCGAGCTTGTACGCGCCGACCAGCGCGCGGTGGACGAGCAGATCGGCATAGCGGCGGATCGGCGAGGTGAAATGCGCGTAGCTGCCCAGCGACAGCCCGAAATGGCCGACATTGGCGGGCGAATAGACCGCCTGCATCTGCGTGCGCAGCACCTGCGTCATGATCTCGGCGCGCTCGGGGCGGTCCTCGACCTCGCGCAGGATGCGGTTGAAGGTCTTGGGCTGGACGACCTGTCCGAGCGCCAGCGACAGGTCGAACGTCTCGAGATATTCCTTGAGCGCGACCATCTTCTCGCGGCTCGGCGTCTCGTGGATGCGGTACATCACCGGCGCCTGCTTCTTCTCGAGCGCGCGCGCCGCAGCGACATTGGCGGCGATCATGAAGTCCTCGACCAGCCGGTGCGCATCGAGCCGCTCGCGCGCCGCGACCGAGGCGATCCGGCCCATCTCGTCGAGCATCACGCGCTGCTCGGGCAGATCGAGCGCGAGCGGCTCGCGCTTGTCGCGCGCCCTGGCGAGCGCCGCCCAGCAGGCCCAGAGGTTGCGGAGCGCGGGGAGGATTTCGCGATCCACCCCCTCCCCGTTCGTGCCGAGCGCAGTCGAGGCACCGGACAGAGGCGCCGCGTCCGCCTCCTGGTCCCTCGACTGCGCTCGGGACGAACGGCCTGAGGAATCCTGATCGATCGCATACTGCGCGTCCTCATAGGCGATCACCGCCCCGATCCGCACCAGCGCGCGCGAAAAGCGGAAGCCCTTGACCTCGCCCTCGGCATCCACCGTCAGATGGCAGGCGAGCGCGGCGCGATCGGCGCCCTCGCCCAGCGAGCAGACGTCCGCCGATAATATCTCGGGCAGCATCGGCACGACGCGATCGGGGAAATAGACGCTGTTGCCGCGCTTCCTCGCCTGGCTGTCGAGCGCACTGCCAGGGCGGACATAATAGGAGACGTCGGCGATCGCGACGATCGCCTGCCAGCCGCCCGGGTTGTTCGCATCCTCGTCGGGCGCGGCCCAGATCGCATCGTCATGGTCGCGTGCGTCGGAAGGATCGATCGCGACGATCGGCAGGTGGCGCAGATCCTCGCGGCCCTCTCCAAGCGACTGCCTGGCGCTGCGCTCCGCCTCCTCGAGCGCCGCCTCGGGAAAGACGTCGGGAATGCCATATTTGTGGATCGCGATCAGGCTGAAGCTGCGCGGCGCGAACGGATCGCCGAGCCGCTCGACGACGCGCGCGGTGATCCTGGGCGGGCGGCCGCTCTTCTCGGCGAGCACGAGATCGCCGACGTCGGCGTCGCCCGCGTCCGAAATGGCGAGATCGTGCCGCTCCTTCTTGTCAACGGGCTTGAGCCACAGCCGGTCGCCCTCCTTGTGGACGACGCCGAGCACCTGCTCCTCGCCCTTGGCGAGCTTCTTCAAGGGATGCGCGACCCAGCCGCGCCCGGCCTCCTCGGTGCGCGCGAGGATGCGGTCGCCGACGCCGAGCGCGGACTGGCGCCGCCCGCGCTCGATCACGCGCAGCCGCGGCGGGGGCTGACCCTCGGCGACCCAGCTTTCGGGCACCGCGACGACAGTGTCGCCCTCGATGTCGACGATCCGCAGCACGGTCACCTTGGGCACGCCGCCGAGCTTGTGGAAGGCGCGGCCCGGGCCGAGGTCGATCAGCCCCTCGTCGGCCATGTCCTTGAGCAGCGCCTTGAGCTTGATCTTGTCCTGCGCGTGCAGCCCGAAGGCGCGCGCGATCTCGCGCTTGCCGGCGGGCTGGTCGCTGGTTTCGATGAAACGCATGATCTGGTCGCGGCTGGGAAGACCGGGGGCGGCATGGGATTTGGGCATCGCGCGCAGCCTAGACCGCCGGAGCCGCGCCGTCACCTGTGGCGAGACGGACCTTAACCGCGTATCGCTCGTTACGGACGGGGAACATCCCGCCATATCCAAGGAGAAGACTATGCGCCTGTTGGCAATCGCTGCCGCCGCTTTGATGGTGACCGGCATCGCCGTCGCCCCCGCCTCGGCGGATCGCCATGGTGGGCCCGGCCACGGTCGTCCCGGCAACGGCTGGCATGGCGGCGGCCATGGCCACGGCTGGCATGGTGGCCATGCGCGCTGCACCTGGGTGTGGCGTCACCACCATCGGATCCGTCGCTGCTGGTAAACGCGTTCGTGGACGTCGCGCGGTCACCGACCGAGCGGCGTCCACGCCTCGTCGTCGGATAATGGGCTGAAGATCGTGTCGATCATATGCTCGGTGACGCCCTCGGCGGTCGCCGGATTCCATTTCGGCCGATTGTCGCGATCGACGAGCAGCGCGCGGACGCCCTCGGCGAAATCGGGGCGCTGGCAGACATGGACCGCGATGCCGTATTCGGCGCGCATCTCGTCGGCGAAATCGGTGCGGTCGCGGCCGTCGAGGACGAGCCGCAGGCTCACCTTGCAGGCTTGCGGCGACTTGCGACGCAAAGTGCCGAGCGTAGCCTCGGCCCAGGGCGATGCGTCGGCTGCGAGCGCGCTCAGCACATCTTCATAGTCGCGATGCGCGAACAAGGCGTCGATCTGCGCGGCCCGCTCGAGGATGGCCGCGGGCGGCGCCACGACGGCCGCCTCCTCGATCAGCCGCGCGAGCGCCTGCGGATCGGCGGCGATCGCGGCCTTGAGCGCGGCGAGCGACGCCGACGGCACATAATGCGTTGCCAGCCCGAGCGCGAAACATTCGCCGCCATCGAGCCGTGCGCCGGTCAACGCCAGATACTCGCCCATCGCGCCGGCGAGCCGCGACAGATACCAGCCGCCGCCGACGTCGGGAAACAGGCCAATCCCCGTCTCGGGCATTGCGAACATCGTGTTCTCGGTCGCGATCCGATATTTGCAGGGCTGCGAGATTCCGACGCCGCCGCCCATCGTCACCCCATCCATGAACGCGACGGTCGGCTTGGCATAGGTGAAGAGCAGGTGGTTGAGGCGGTATTCCTCGTGGAAAAAGGCGTGCGCCACCGCCGCGTCGGTCGACGCCTGGATGACGTCCCCGCCCGCGCAGAAGCCGCGTCCCTCGGCATGGTCGATCAGCACCACCTCGACCGCCGCATCGCCGCGCCACGCCTGCAAGGCGGTGATCATCGCGGTGCACATCGGGCGCGTCAGCGCATGGATCGCGCGCGGCCGGTTGAGCCGCATCCGGCCCGCTCCGCCCTCGACCAGGGTCAGCATCTCGTCGGTCATCGCGCGCGTCTCCTCAGCTCCGCGACGCAGCGCGCCGCGGTCTGTCCATCCCAATTTTTCGGTCGCGGCCGCGCCGATCGCGGCGTCGCCAGCGCGTCGTCGAGCGCGACGGCCAGCGTCGCGGCATTGACCAGCCGGTTGGTGCCCTGCGTGATCGTGATCGGCCGCTCGGTATTGTCGCGCAGCGTCAGGCAGGGGATTCCCAGATAGGTCGTCTCCTCCTGGATGCCGCCCGAATCGGTGATCACCGCGCTCGCGCCCGCGACCAGGCTCATGAAACGGATATAGGGCAACGGCCCGATCAGCCTGACGCCCCCCGCCGCCAGTCTCTCGTCGAGCCCCGCCGCCGCCAGCCGCTGCGCAGTCCGTGGATGCACCGGGAAGACCAGCGGCAACCGCGCCTGCACCGCCAGCAGCGCCGCGACGAGCGCGAGGAGCGCATCGGGGTCGTCGACGTTGGACGGCCGGTGCAGCGTCACCACGCCATAGGGGGCGGTGAGCCCCAGCGCCGCGGGCTCGGCGGCCGCCTCGATCTTGCCGCGGACGAGCTCGAAGCTGTCGAGCATGATATTGCCGACATTGCCGATCCGCTCGGGCGCGCAGCCTTCGCGCAGCAGATTCTCGTCGCCGTCGGGGGACGGTGTCCACAGCACGTCGGCGATCGCGTCGGTGGCGAGCCGGTTGATCTCCTCGGGCATGTCGCGGTCGCCCGAGCGGAGCCCCGCCTCGAGATGCACCACCGGGATGCGCAGCTTGGCGCCGACCAGCGCGCAGGCGAGCGTCGAATTGACGTCGCCGACCACCACCAGCCAGTCGGGCCGCGCCGCCATCTCCACCGACTCATAGGCGATCATCACGCGACCGGTCTGCTCGGCATGACTGCCCGAGCCGACGCCGAGATGATGGTCGGGCTGCGGCAGCGACAGGTCGGCGAAGATCGCGTCGGACATGTTGGCGTCGTAATGCTGGCCGGTATGGATCAGCACCGGCGCGAAATCGGGCGCCGCCGACAACGCATGCCAGAGGGGCGCGACCTTCATGAAATTGGGCCGCGCGGCGGCGATCAGGTGGACGCGGGCGGGTGGGGTCATGCGGTTACCCTAGTCTGGTTTCGTGACGGCGCCACCGGTGTTTGGAGGGCTCCGCACCACAATGCGGTTCCCCGGCGAAAGCCGGGGCCCAGGCCCGGAGCATATGGCGGGCGCGGCGCTCGATCAGAAAGGTGGGGCCTGGAACCCGGCCTCCGCCGGGGCACACGAATCACTCGAACTCGAGGATCACCTGATCGATCGCAAGGCTTTCACCGACCCCCGCCGCGACCTTGGACACCGTCGCCGATTTCTCGGCGCGCAGCATATTCTCCATCTTCATCGCCTCGACCGTCGCGAGCGGCTGCCCCGCCTCGACCTTGTCGCCCAACTGCACCATCAGCCGCGTCAGCAGACCCGGCATCGGCGACACGAGGAAACGCGACATGTCGGGCGCGACCTTCTCGATCATGTGATGCCTGAGCGCCGCGACGCGCGGCGGCGCGACCTGCACCTTCCGCGCACGGCCGCCGGTCGTCACGGTCATGAAGCCACGCTTGCGCGCGATCCGCAGGACATAGGTCTCGCCCTCGACCTCGGCCTCGACGATCGCCGCACCGGGCCGATAGCCGAGCGACAGGCTGACGCTCGCGCCGTCGATCGTCGCGGCATCGGCCTCGAGCGTGACGTCGTGCTCGGTGCCGTCGATCCGCACCACCCAGCGATCCGAGGCCTCGAGCGGCGTGCCCAGCTGTCCGTCGACGCGCAGCGCGCGCGTCGCGTCGAGCTTGGCGATCGCCGCGACGACGGCGGCCACCGCCTGCAGCGTCGCCGGCTGCTCGGGCGCGCCATGAAAGCCCTCGGGATATTCCTCGGCGATGAACCCGGTGGTGATCTCGCCCGAGCGGAAGCGCGGATGCTGCGCCAGCGCCGAAAGGAAATCGAGATTGGTGCCGACCCCGGCGATTTGATAGCGGTCGATCGCCTCGATCTGGAGGTCGATCGCGGCCTCTCGCGTCGGCGCCCAGCTGACCAGCTTGGCGATCATCGGATCGTAGAACATCGAGACCTCGCCGCCCTCGAACACGCCGGTATCGACGCGCACCACGGCGTCCGACGTCCGGCTCTCGGGCGGCGGGGCGTAGCGCGTCAGCCGCCCGGTCGAGGGCAGGAAATTGCGATACGGATCCTCGGCATAGACGCGGCTCTCCATCGCCCAACCGTTGAGTGTCACGTCATCCTGCGTGAACGCGAGCTTCTCCCCGTACGCGACGCGGATCATCTGCTCGACCAGATCGAGCCCGGTGATCTCCTCGGTGACCGGATGCTCGACCTGCAGCCGCGTGTTCATCTCAAGGAAGTAGAAGCCCTGCCCGGTCTTGTCGGCGCCCGAGACGATCAGCTCGACGGTGCCGGCCGAATAATAGCCGACTGCGGCCGCCAGCGCGACCGCCTGCTCGCCCATCGCGCGGCGCATCTCGGGCGTGACGAAGGGCGACGGCGCCTCCTCGACGACCTTCTGGTGGCGGCGCTGGATCGAGCATTCGCGCTCGCCGAGATAGACGATGTTGCCGTGCTGATCGCCGAGCAGCTGGATCTCGATGTGGCGCGGGCTCTCGATGAACTTCTCGATGAACACGCGGTCGTCGCCGAACGAGGCGAGACCCTCGCGCTTGGTCGCCTCGAAGCCGTCGCGGACATCCTGCTCGGACCAGGCGAGCCGCATCCCCTTGCCGCCGCCACCCGCCGACGCCTTCATCATCACCGGATAGCCGATGCCGCCTGCGATCTCGACCGCATGATCGGTGCTGTCGATCTCGCCCAAGAAGCCGGGGACGACATTGACCCCCGCCGCCTTGGCGAGCTTCTTCGACTCGATCTTGTCGCCCATCGCCGCGATCGCATTGGCCGGCGGCCCGATGAAGGCGATGTCGTTCTCGGCGAGCAGCTTGGCGAAGCTCTCACGCTCGGAGAGGAAGCCGTAGCCCGGGTGCACCGCCTGTGCGCCGGTCGCCTTGCACGCCGCGACGATCGCATCGGCGAGCAGATAGCTTTCGGAGGCGGGCGGTGGCCCGAGACGCACCGCCTCGTCCGCCATCCGGACATGCGGCGCAAGCGCGTCGGCGTCCGAATAGACCGCGACCGTCTTGATCCCCATCTTCTTCGCAGTGCGAATGACGCGGCAGGCGATCTCGCCGCGATTGGCGATCAGGATTTTGTCGAACATCAATGGCCCCCGGCGAAATCTTGCAATTGCTTGGTGCGTGCCCTGGTCAATTCGGCCAGGCAGCCGAGCCGATAGATCGGCAGTTCGTGGCCGCCGGCATTGGCGTAGACCTCGAGCCTGCACTGCGCGTCGCGATAGGCGAGCCACGCGCGTTGCGAGGTCAGCAGCGCCTGCGAATAGGTGGCATTGCCGTTGGCCGCGCGGCCGGAGGCATCGATACCTGCCTCCCAGTCCTTGGCTTTCCCGAGCGCGATCTTCCAGGCGGCGTTGAGCGCGGCGTCGGCACGCGCCTCATCGCCCTGCGCGCAGGCGACGAGGTCCGGCGTCGTCACGGCGTCGCAGCGCTTGTCATGGGGTGCGTGCGTTGCAGCCGAGAGCAACAAACCGACGAAGACGATCATTAGGCCGCTACCCGAGCCGAACGCGCGCTATCCCCGTCATGCCGGACCTGATCCGGCATCCCGCTGCCTTGATGAGCGCCAAGAAAGCAGCGGGACCCCGGATCAAATCCGGGGTGACGAAAGGGGATCGCCTCGATCATTCCGCCGCGATCGCCTCGCGTGCGGTGTCGCCCTGCATCGATATCAGCCCGAGCTTGTCGAACAGCACCGCATCGGCATTGCCGCCGGCATTGCCCGTGGTCAGCAGCCGGTCGCCCGTGAAGATCGAGTTGGCGCCCGCCATGAAGCACAGCGCCTGCGTGCTGTCGGACATGCTCTCGCGTCCCGCCGAGAGGCGCACCATGCTCTCGGGCATGATGATCCGCGCGACCGCGACGGTGCGGACGAACTCGATGTCGTCGATCCGCGCGGCAGGCACGTCCTTGAGCATGTCGCCGAGCACCGTCCCCGCGATCGGCACCAGCGCGTTCAGCGGCACGCTCTGCGGCGGCTCGGGCAGCGTCGCCAGCGCATGGAGAAAGCCGACGCGATCCGCGCGGCTCTCGCCCATCCCGAGGATGCCGCCGCAGCACACGTTCATCCCGGCCGCGCGGACGCGCTCGAGCGTGTCGAGCCGGTCCTGGAAGGTGCGCGTAGTGATGACGTTGGCGTAATTCTCGGGCGAGGTGTCGATATTGTGGTTATAGTAGTCGAGCCCGGCGTCGGCGAGCCGCTCGGCCTGATCGCCCTCGAGCATGCCCAGCGTCATGCAGGTCTCGAGCCCGAGCGCCTTCACCTCCGCGACCATCTGAAGCAGCGCGGGCATGTCGCGCTCCTTCGGCGAGCGCCACGCAGCACCCATGCAGAAGCGGCCCGAGCCCGCCGCCTTGGCCTCGCGCGCCGCCTCGATCACCGCGCCCGCATCCATCAGCTTCTCGGCCTTGAGCCCGCTGTCGGCCGACGAGGACTGGCTGCAATAGCCGCAATCCTCCGCGCAGCCGCCGGTCTTGATCGACAGCAGCGTCGAGAGCTGCACCTCGTTCTCGGGATGATGGCGGACATGCACGTCGTGCGCGCGCGCAACGAGATCGAGGAAGGGCAGATCGAACAGCGCGGCGATCGCGTCGCGGGTCCAGGCAGACCTGTTCCCCGGCGAAAGCCGGGGTCCAGAGCTGCAGGCGTCGCGTTGGTGGCCCTGGGCCCCGGCTTCCGCCGGGGAACGGCTGAGGACTTCGGTGTTCACGCGGCTTTCTCCGTCTCGACGCCCGATGGCGGCATATTGTGTCCCAGCAGCTTCAACACCTCCGCGGCCGCGTCCGCAAGGTTGGTTCCGGGTCCGAAGATCGCGGAGACGCCGGCATCGTAGAGCGTCTGATAATCCTGCGCCGGGATCACCCCGCCCGCGACGATCTTGATGTCGCCCCGGCCCTTGTCGCGCAGCAGGTTGATCAGCTCGGGGATCAGCGTCTTGTGCCCCGCCGCGAGGCTGGAGGCGCCGACCACGTCGACATCCTCCTCGATCGCGACCGCCACCGCCTCGGCGGGCGTCTGGAACAGCGGCCCCGCGACGATGTCGAAGCCGAGATCGCCGAATGCGGACGAGACCAGATTGGCGCCGCGATCATGGCCGTCCTGCCCCATCTTGGCGACGAACATCTTGGGTTTGCGCCCCTTGCGTTGCGCGACGGCGTTCACACCGTCGATCAAATGCTGCCAATGGGCGTCCGCGCCATAGGCGCCACCGTAGATGCCCTTGACCGGCGTCGGATTGGTCCCGTAGCGACCGAACACATCCTCCATCGCGAGGCTGATCTCGCCGAGCGTCGCGCGGTAGCGCGCGCACTCGACCGCAAGCTCGAGCAGGTTCGCCGTACCCCGCGCGCCCTCGCGCAGCGCATCGAGCGCGGCCTGACACTTGGCCTCGTCGCGCGCCGCCTTGGTCTTCTCGATCCGCGCGATCTGGCCCGCGCGCACCGCGACATTGTCGACGTCGAGGATGTCGATCTCGGCCTCTTCCTTGAGCCGGTATTTGTTGACCCCGACGATCACGTCCTCGCCGCGATCGACGCGCGCGGCACGCGCCGCCGACGCCTCCTCGATCATCGCCTTGGGCCAGCCCGCGGCGACCGCCTTGGCCATGCCGCCCTCGGCCTCGACGCGCTCGATGATCTCCCACGCCTTGTCGACCAGATCCTGCGTCAGGCTCTCGATATAATAGGAGCCGCCGAGCGGATCGACGACCTTGGTCATCCCCGTCTCTTCCTGGATGACGATCTGCGTGTTGCGCGCGATGCGGGCGGAAAAATCGGTCGGCAGCGCAATCGCTTCGTCGAGCGCGTTGGTATGCAGGCTCTGCGTGCCGCCGAGCATCGCCGCCATCGCCTCGATCGTCGTGCGGATAACGTTGTTGTACGGATCCTGCTCGGTCAGCGACACGCCCGAGGTCTGGCAATGCGTGCGCAGCATCTTCGAGCGCTCGTCCTTGGCGCCGAGATCGGTCATCACGCGGTGCCACAGCACGCGCGCGGCGCGCAGCTTGGCGATCTCCATGAAGAAGTTCATGCCGATCGCGAAGAAGAAGCTCAGACGGCCTGCGAACTTGTCGATGTCGAGCCCTGAGGCGACGCCATATTTCACATATTCGCGCCCGTCGGCGATGGTGAAGGCGAGCTCCTGCAGCTGCGTCGCGCCGGCTTCCTGCATGTGATAGCCCGAGATCGAGATCGAGTTGAACTTGGGCATTTCGCGACTGGTGTAGCCGAAGATGTCCGAGATGATCCGCATAGATGGCTCGGGTGGATAGATATAGGTGTTGCGGACCATGAACTCCTTGAGGATGTCGTTCTGGATGGTCCCGTCGAGCTGGTCGCGCGGCACGCCCTGCTCCTCGCCCGCGACGATGAAGAAGGCGAGGATCGGAATCACCGCACCGTTCATCGTCATCGACACCGACATCTTGTCGAGCGGGATGCCGTCGAACAGGATCTTCATGTCCTCGACGCTGTCGATCGCGACGCCCGCCTTGCCGACGTCGCCGGTCACGCGCGGGTGGTCGCTGTCATAGCCGCGGTGCGTCGCCAGGTCGAACGCGACCGACAGCCCCTTCTGACCGGCGGCGAGGTTGCGATGATAGAAGGCGTTGGAGGCCTCGGCGGTCGAGAAGCCCGCATATTGGCGGATCGTCCACGGACGGCCAGCGTACATCGAGGCGCGCACGCCGCGCGTGAACGGCGCGGAGCCTGGGAGGCCAGGATCGATGCCCTCGACATCCTCGGCCGTATACAAAGGCTTGACGGCAATACCTTCGGGGGTGTGCCAGGTCAGGTCCTTGCCCTTGACCTCCTTGGCGGCGGCCACCTGCCAGTCTTTCAGATCAGCCACGACACGCCACTCCCCGTTCGTCCCGAGCGAAGTCGAGGGACATGAAGCACAGGATATCGCCCGTTAGCAGTGTTCCGACTTCGCTCGGCACGAACGGAAAAGGGGTGCGGGGCAAGCGCATCAATGCCCCGCCGCATGCTTCGGCGTCTCCATGATCTCGGTGAGCACGCCGTTCATGTCCTTGGGGTGGACGAAGAAGATCGGCGTCCCATGCGCGCCGATGCGCGGCTCGCCGAGCACGCGCGCGCCCTTGCCTTCGAACCAGGCTTTCGCCTCGTGGATGTCGGGCACTTCATAGCACATATGGTGCTGCCCGCCCGCCGGGTTCTTCGCGAGGAATCCATGGATCGGCGAGCTTTCGCCAAGCGGCTCAATTAGTTCGACCTGGAAGTTGGGTGCATCGACGAAGCACACCCGCACCCCTTGCGATGGCATGTCGAACGGCGCGCCGATCGTCTCCGCCCCCATCACGTCGCGATAATAGGCGACCGATGCGTCGATCGACGGCGTCGCGACGCCGACATGATTGAGCCGCCCGAGCTTCATCAGACGAGCTCGACCGCCATCGCCGTCGCCTCGCCGCCGCCGATGCACAGCGAGGCGACGCCCTTCTTGAGCCCGCGCGCCTGCAGCGCCGCGATCAGCGTCGCGAGGATACGCGCGCCCGACGCGCCGATCGGGTGGCCGAGCGCGGTCGCGCCGCCGTTGACGTTGACCTTGTCGTGCGGGATGCCAAGGTCCTTCATCGCGATCATCGCGACCACCGCAAAGGCTTCGTTGACCTCGAACAGATCGACGTCGCCGACCGACCAACCCGCTTTCTTGAGCACCTTCTCGATCGCGCCGACGGGCGCGGTGGTGAACTTGGACGGCTCGTGCGCATTGGCGGCCTGCGCGACGACGGTGGCGATCGCCTTGACGCCGAGGCCGTCGGCGACCGACTGCCGCGTCATCATCAGCGCCGCGGCACCATCCGAGATCGAGGAAGCGTTGGCGGCCGTCACCGTGCCGTCCTTGCTGAACGCGGGCTTGAGATTGGGGATCTTGGCGGCATCGCCCTTGAGCGGCTGCTCGTCCTTGTCGACGACCACCTCGCCCTTGCGCGTCTTGACCGTCACCGCCGTGATCTCGGCATCGAACGCGCCGCTCTTCTGCGCGTCCTGCGCACGCGTCAGCGAGGCGATCGCATAATCGTCCTGCGCGGCGCGGGTGAACTGATAGTCGCGCGCGGTGTCGTCGGCGAAGGTGCCCATCGCGCGGCCGGGCTCATAGGCATCCTCGAGCCCGTCGAGCATCATCGAATCATAGACGGTGTCGTGGCCGATGCGCGCGCCGGCGCGGTGCTTCTTCATCAGGAAGGGGGCGCCGGTCATGCTCTCCATGCCGCCCGCGACGATCAGGTCGGCCGATCCCGCGGCGAGCGCGTCGGTCGCCATCATCGCGGTCATCATCCCCGATCCGCACATCTTGTTGACCGTCACCGCCTCGGTCGAGAGCGGCAGGCCGGCCTTGATCGCCGCCTGGCGTGCGGGCGCCTGTCCGAGCCCGGCGGGCAGCACGCAGCCCATATAGGCACGATCGACCTTGTCGGGCGAGACGCCGGCGCGCTCGACAGCGGCCTTGATCGCGGCGGCGCCGAGATCGATCGCGGAGGCGTCGGAGAGCGCGCCCTGGAAGCTGCCCATCGGGGTGCGCGCGAAGGACAGGATGACGACGGGATCGGTGGTGCTTGTCATGGTCTATTTCCTCGTTCCCCCGCGAAGGCGGGGGTCCAGTGACGACGGTCGGGCCTTGGGCCTCCGCCCACGCGGGCGAATGTGCCTACAGCGGAATGTTATCGTGCTTCTTCCAGGGATTTTCGAGGGCCTTGTGGCGAAGCTTCCGCAGGCCGAGCGCGATCCGGCGACGCGTAGAATGCGGCATGATGATCTCGTCGATGAAGCCCATCGAGGCCGCGACGAAGGGATTGGCGAAGCGCGCCTCATATTCGGCGGTGCGCGCCGCCAGCTTCTCCGGGTCCTTTGCCTCCTGACGAAAGATGATCTCGACCGCGCCCTTGGCGCCCATCACGGCGATCTCCGCCGTCGGCCAGGCATAGTTGAGATCGCCGCGCAGATGCTTGGAGGCCATGACGTCATAGGCGCCGCCATAGGCCTTGCGCGTGATCACGGTGATCTTGGGGACGGTCGCCTCGGCATAGGCGAAGAGCAGCTTGGCGCCATGTTTGATGATGCCGTTATGCTCCTGGCTCGTGCCGGGCAGGAAGCCGGGAACGTCGACGAAGGTGACGATCGGGATCTCGAACGCGTCGCAGAAGCGCACGAACCGCGCCGCCTTGCGCGACGAGGAGATGTCGAGCACGCCCGCCAGCACCATCGGCTGGTTGGCGACGATGCCGACGGTGCGCCCCTCGATCCGCCCGAAGCCGGTGATGATGTTGCCCGCAAAGGCCGGCTGGACCTCGAAGAAATCGCCCTCGTCGACTGTCTTGGCGATCAACTCGTGCATGTCGTACGGCTTGTTGGCGCTGTCGGGGATCAGCGTGTCGAGGCTGGGCTCGGCGCGGTCCCACGGATCGTCGGTCGGCCGCTCGGGGACGCCGGTGCGGTTGTCGGACGGCAGGAAGTCGATGAAGTCCCGGGCCGCAAGCAACGCCTCGACGTCGTTGTCGAAGGCGTTGTCGGCGACGCCCGACTTGGCGGTGTGCGCGGAGGCGCCGCCCAATTCCTCCTGCGTCACCACCTCGTTGGTCACCGTCTTGACCACGTCGGGGCCGGTGACGAACATGTAGGAGCTGTCGCGCACCATGAAGATGAAGTCGGTCATCGCGGGCGAATAGACCGCCCCGCCCGCGCACGGCCCCATCACCAGGCTCAATTGCGGCACCACGCCCGAGGCGAGCACGTTGCGCTGGAACACCTCGGCATAGCCGCCGAGGCTGGCCACCCCCTCCTGGATGCGCGCGCCGCCGCTGTCGTTCAAGCCGATCACCGGCGCCCCGACCTTGAGCGCCATATCCATGATCTTGCAGATTTTCTGCGCATGACGTTCGCTGAGCGATCCGCCGAACACCGTAAAGTCCTGCGAGAAGACGAACACCAGCCGGCCGTTGATCGTCCCCGATCCGGTGACGACGCCGTCGCCCGCGAAATGCTGCTCGGCCATGCCGAACTCGGCGCAATTATGCTCGACGAACATGTCGAGCTCTTCGAAGCTGCACTCGTCGAGCAGGATGTCGAGCCGTTCGCGCGCGGTCAGCCGCCCCTTGGCATGCTGTGCCTCGATGCGCTTGGCCCCGCCGCCCAGGCGGGCCTCGGCGCGTCGTTGATCGAGCATCTCGAGGGTCGTGGGCATCGCTCTCCTTTCCCGGGCGGCGGTCGGCCGCTGCCCTGCACACTCGCATGGCGCTTGGCAAATGTAGTTTTGTGAAGTTGCGAACGGTCGCTTTGTAGAATATGCGGAGACGATGCGCCGCCCTTCCCGCAGCCTCTATGCCGGCGCGCGCGTCCGCGCGCTGCGGCGGCGACTGCAGCTGAGCCAGAGCGACATGGCGGCGCGCGTCGGCATCTCGGTCAGCTATCTCTCGCAGATCGAGACCGACGGGCGGCCGCTGACCAGCGCGGTCGCGCTCGGCTTCGCCGCCGCCTTCCCCGCCGACTGGATCGGCGTCGACGAGGATGAGGATGCTCGGCTGCTCGCCGGGCTCGCCGAGGCCGCCGCCGAGCCGGTGCTGCCCGAGCCGCCCCCCGCCCCCGACGTGCTCGCCCGCGCGATCGAGCAGCAGCCCGGGCTCGCCCGCCGTTTCGTCGCGTTGCACGCCGCCTGGCGCCGCGCCGAGGACCAGCTCCAGCGGCTCGACGACGCCTATGACACCGGCGGCGGCGCCCGGCTGCCGTGGGACGAGGTGCGCGACTGGTTTCACGACGCGGGCAATTATGTCGATGTGATCGACACCGCGGCCGAGGCGATCGGCATCTCGCTCGAACCCGGCGACGCCGCGCTCGCCGAGCGGCTGCACGCGCGGCACGGCATCGCGCTGCGCGCGGCAACCGGCGAGAGGGTCGCCTTGCGCGCCTTCGACGGCGCCGCGCGGACGCTGACGATCGATCCCGCGCAGCCCGCCGAAAGCCGCGCCTTCCAGCTCGCCCACCAGCTCGCGCGGATCGAGCTTGCCGGCGAGATCGGCGCGGTGCTGGCGCGCGCCGGGCTGCCCTCGCCCGAGGCGGCGCGGCTGCTCACCGTCGGGCTCGCCAACTATGCCGCGGGCGCGATCCTGATGCCCTATGAGGCGTTCCGCGCCGAGGCGCGCCGCGTCCGCCACGATGTCGACCGGCTGCGGCGGCGCTTCGCGGTGAGTTTCGAGCAGGCGTGCCACCGGCTCTCGACGCTGCAGCGGCCGGGCGCGCGCGGCACCGCCTTCTTCTTCTGCCGCGTCGACATGGCGGGCAACATCACCAAGCGGCATTCGGCGACGCGTCTGCAGTTCGCGCGGTTCGGCGGCGCGTGCCCCTTGTGGATCATGCACGAGGCGGTGGCGATCCCCGACCGGCTGATGATCCAGCTCGGCCAGATGCCCGAGGGCACGCGCTACGTCTCGATCGCCAAGGGACTGGTCAAGGAAAGCGGCAGTTTTGCGCGCGCGCCGCGCCGCTATGCTGTCGCGCTCGGCTGCGAGGTCGGCGAGGCGGCGGACTTCGTCTATGCCGACCATCTCGATCTGAAACGCGCCGATGCGGCGACGCCGATCGGCGTCTCCTGCCGGATCTGCCCGCGCGAGGGCTGCGAGCAGCGCGCCTTCCCACCCTCGGGCCGCGCGATCCGCGTCGATCCCGAGCGGCGCGACGTCGTTCCCTATCGCTTCGACTGAACGCGCTCAGCCCGCGGCGGCACGCGCCTCGATCATCCGGATCTGCGCAAGCGCAAAGCCCGCCTGGCGCAAGGCCGCCGCCTGCGCGTCGGGGAGATGATGGCGATGCCGCGCGACCACGACGGCCTGGCGCAGCGTCTCGAGCCGGGGATCGGCGAGCGCGCGGCTCGGCGCGCGCAGACCGAACAGCGTCGCGAACAGCCGCTCGATCCGCCCCGGCGCCTCGATGCTGCCGAGCCGATCGGTGAGGGCGAGCGCGATCACCTGCTCCTCGAGCGGGGTGAAGGCGACGGCGCCGACGTCGCGCAACTGGAATGGCGCGCGATCGATCGCATCTGCCGTCACCGGCTGGTCGTGACGGACCACTGCCCGAACCGCCATGCTCTCGTCCTCGTTGGATCTGTGCGCTCTTACCCTAATCACGCCCGGCACGAAAGCATCGCCCCGGCGCAAGGTCGTGCGGCCTTCCTGCGGTCGGGCGTGTGAACCGGAGATTGCCGAAACGCCGCGCACCCGACGGGACGATGGCAGCGCCCGGCGAGTGGCTAGAAGGCGGCGACCAGCGCGACGCCGGCGATCATCAGAAGACCACCGAGGATCCGGCCGACATGCGCCTCGCGGACGGCGAACCCCATCAGCCCGAAATGATCTAGCAGCAATGACGTCACCGTCGAGCTGGTCACGATCAGCGCGATGAACAGCCCGGCGCCGAGTTTCGGCGACGCGTAGATCGTCGCCAGCACGAAGCACAGGCCGAACAGGCCGCCCGCCCAGGCGAGGCGCGGCGTGCGTGCGATCTCGTCGAGCGAGGGGAGCCGCTCCCCGACCCCGACCGCGACCGCCAACGCCGCCAGCGTGGTGATCGCCGATACGATCGCCGCCGCCCAGAGCGGCGCGTGCAACCCCTTCTGCAGCATCGCGTTGCTGCCCGACTGGAGCGTGCTCGTCATGCCGGCGATGACCGCGAAGGCGAGGAATAGAAGCTGCATCAGGCGTGCCCCCGGCGCGCCGGCGAGCAGGGCTGCGTCATCCTCGCTGCTCGGCACCCGCCCATCCCGATCTCCCGCTGCGACGCGCGCGGGCGACGATGTCCGCGTCCGCTTGCTCGGGAAGGAAAGGATGGCGCCCGCGCAAGTTCCCTGATCGCGCGCCTCTCCCGATACGCAGCCGGAGAAGCGCGCCCCCCGCGCGCTCCGCCGGCGACCGGCGGCTAGCCGTGCTGCATCTGCAGGTTGGTCATCTGGTTCATCGGCATCGGCATCATGTTGGCGTTCATGTTCGCCATGATCCACAGCGAGCCGGCGACGACGAGGAACACGATCAGCACGCCGAAGGCGAGCGCGAGCACGTTGTTGGTGTTGTCGGGGCCGGTGGTGATGTGGAGGAAGAAGGCGAGATGGATGCCCATCTGCGCGATCGCCAGCACGCACAGGCCGATCGGCACGCCCGGGCCCCATAGCGAGTGCGTCGCCGCGACCCAGAAGGAGGTCGCGGTGAGCCCGGTCGCGAGGATCAGGCCGACGGCATAGCCGCGGACCCCCGCCAGTACCTGGCTGTGCTCGTCGCCGGGCGCCAGATCTTCCTCATAGACGCCCTGATCATGGCTGCTCATTGGCCGGCTCCCAGCAGATAGACGATGGTGAACAGCGCCACCCAGATGATGTCGAGCGCATGCCAGAACAGGCTGAAGCAGAGCAGCCGGCGCTGGATCGGCTGGGTGAAGCCCTTCGCCCAGACCTGCGCCATCATCGTGCCGAGCCACAGCAGGCCGACCGTCACGTGCAGCCCGTGGCAGCCGACCAGCGTGAAGAAGGACGACAGGAAGGCCGAGCGCTGCGGCCCCGCGCCGTGCGCGATCATGTCCGCGAACTCGCGGAGCTCGAGCACGAGGAAGGCGAGACCGAACAGTCCGGTGAAGACCAGCCCGATCTGCGTCCACAACATGTGGCGCTCGTGCGCGGCGATCATCGCGAGACCGCAGATGAAGCTCGAGATCAGCAGGCAGCCGGTCTCGATCGCGACATTGCTGAGATCGAACAGCTGTGCGCTGGTCGGCCCGCCCGCGGTGGCGCCGTGGAGCACCGCATAGGTGGCGAAGATCGCCGAGAACATGATGATGTCGGAGAGCAGGAAGATCCAGAAGCCGTAGCCGACGATGATCCGCTTGCTCGCCGGGCCATGCTCGCCGGCGCCGATCGTGTGCTTGGTGTCCGGGCCATGATGGCCATGCCCGCCGCCATGCGCACGGCCGAGCTTGTGCGGATCGTGGTGCGGATGGTGATCCGCGCGCGTCACAGCGTCGCTCATGCCGGGCGGCTCAGGCTGGGGAGCAGCACTTCGGTGCGGACGCGGCGGCGTTCGCGGTCGATGCGCGCGACCTCCTCGGCGGGGATTTCATACTCGTCCTCGTCGCGCCACGCGAACCACACGAAGGTGGCGAACGCGCCGAGCGCACCCAGGATCACCATCCACCAGATATGCCAGATCATCGCGAAACCCATCACGGAGGCGAAGAAGGCGGTGATGACGCCGGTCGGGGAATTGTGCGGCATCTCGATCGCCTCATATTGCGGTTCGTCGGCGAGGCGCTGCTGCTCGATCGCGGTGCGCTTGATGCCCCAATAGGCTTCCTCACCCTCGACATTGGGCATCACCGCGAAGTTGAACACCGGCGGCGGCGATGGCGTCGCCCATTCGAGCGAGCGGCCGTCCCATGGATCGCCGGTCAGATCGCGGCGATTGTCGCGGTCGCGGATCGACACGACAAGCTGGATGACGAGGCAGAGGATGCCCGCGGCGATCACCAGCGCGCCGACCATTGCGACGTACAGCATCGGCGTCCAGCTCGGGTCGTCGATATGCTGCATCCGGCGCGTCGCGCCCATCAGCCCGAGCACGTAGAGCGGCATGAAGGCGAGATAGAAGCCGAGCGTCCAGCAGAACACCGCGGCCTTGCCCCATCCCTCGTGCAGCGTGAAGCCGAAAGCCTTGGGGAACCAGTAGGTATAGCCCGCGAACACGCCGAACAGCACGCCGCCGATGATCACGTTGTGGAAATGCGCGACCAGGAACAGCGAGTTGTGCAGCACAAAGTCGGCGGGCGGCACCGCGAGCAAAACGCCGGTCATGCCGCCGATCACGAAGGTCACCATGAAGCTCAGCGACCACCAGATCGGCACGGTGAAGCGCACGCGCCCGCCATACATGGTGAACAGCCAGTTGAAGACCTTCACGCCCGTCGGCACCGCGATGATCATCGTGGTGATGCCGAAGAAGGCGTTGACGTCGGCGCCCGCGCCCATGGTGAAGAAATGGTGCAGCCAGACGAGGAACGACAGCACGCAGATCGCCATCGTCGCCGCGATCATCGAGCGATAGCCGAACAGCGGCTTGCCCGAGAAGGTCGAGATCACCTCGGAGAAGATACCGAACGAGGGGAGGATGAGGATGTACACCTCGGGATGACCCCAGGCCCAGATCAGGTTCATGTACATCATCGAGTTGCCGCCGGCATCGTCGGTGAAGAAATGGAAGCCGAGGTAACGGTCGAGCGACAGCATCGCGAAGGTCGCGGTGAGGATCGGGAAGGCCGCGACGATCAGCAGGTTGGAGGCGAGCGAGGTCCAGCAGAACACCGGCATGCGGGTGAGCGTCATGCCCGGCGCGCGCATCTTGAGGATCGTGGTGACGAGGTTGATGCCCGAGAGCAGCGTTCCCACCCCCGCGATCTGCAAGGACCAGAGATAATAGTCGACGCCGACCCCGGGCGAATATTTGAGCTCGCTGAGCGGCGGATAGGCGAGCCAGCCGGTCCGCGCGAACTCGCCGATGACAAGGCTGACGTTGATCAGCAGCACGCCCGAAGCGGTCAGCCAGAAGCTCACCGAGTTGAGCGTCGGGAAGGCGACGTCGCGCACCCCGAGCTGGAGCGGGAGGACGAAGTTCATCAACCCGATGACGAACGGCATCGCGGTGAAGAAGATCATGATCGTCCCGTGCGCCGAGAAGATCTGGTCATAATGTTCGGGGGGCAGATAGCCGGGCGCGCCGGCGATCGCCATCGCCTGCTGCGAACGCATCATCAGCGCGTCGGCGAAGCCGCGCAGCAGCATCACCAGCGCGAGCAGGCAGTACATCACGCCTATCCGCTTGTGATCGACCGAGGTGAACCACTCGCGGTAGAGATAGGCCCAATAGCCCTTCACCGTGATCCAGGTCAGCAACGACCCGATCACGACGATCAGCACCACCGAGGTGGCGAGCGGGATGGGCTCGTCGAACGGGATCGCGGCTAAGGTCAGCTTGCCGAGCATGTCACTTCCCCTGCGCGTTCGGGCTGCGCGGCGAGACCTGCGCGGTCGGGTAGCCGCTGGTCGGCGCGCCCGACGGTGCCGCCTTCTGCGCGACGATCATGTCGAACAGGCCCGGCGCAACGGCGCGATAGCCGAACGGCCTCACCGCCTTGCTCTGCTGCGCGAGCGCACCGTAGCCGGCGGCATCGAGCATCGGGCCCTGGCGCTTGGTCTGCGCCACCCAGCTGGCGAACAGCGCGGGTGTCAGCGCATCGACGTTGAAACGCATGTCGGAAAAACCATCCCCGCTGAAATGGGCGGACAGGCCGGCATAGATGCCCGGCTTGTCGGCCATGAGGTTGAGGCGGGTCGTCATCCCCGCCATCGTATAGATCTGGGTGCCGAGCTGCGGCACGAAGAAGCTGTTCCAGACGCTCGCCGAGGTCAGCTTGAAGGTGATCGGCGTGCCGGCGGGAACGACCAGTTTGTTGACGCTGGCGACGCCCTGGTCGGGATAGATGAACAGCCATTTCCAATCGAGCGAGACGACCTCGACGGTGATCGGCTTGATCGTCGATTCGAGCGGCTTGGGCGGATCGAGATCGTGGCTGCCGACCCAGCTGATGCCGCCGAGCAGCAGCACGACCATGATCGGAATCGACCAGACGATCATCTCGATGCGTCCCGAATATTCCCAATCGGGGCGATAATGCGCCCGCGTGTTGGACGCGCGGAACCACCAGGCGACGCCCAGCGTCGCAACGATCGTCGGAATGACGATCGCGAGCATGACGCCAAGCGAATTGAGCAGGATCAGCTTTTCGGCGGCCCCCACCGGTCCGCGCGGATCGAGCACGCCTTCGTTGCAGCCGGCGAGCGGCGCGAGCAGCAGCATCGGCGCGACGCAGGCGGCCACGCGCCGACGATACGAACGATCCGACGGCGCGGTGCGGGAAACAAGCCGCCGGGTCACGACCGAAGCCTCGACCCGCATACCGCGGCGCTCAACATCCCCATCGACTCTGTGCCTTCCTCATCTTCCGCGACGCCGCTGTCACTCCGCCGATTATAATGCAAGGGCAGAGACCGGAAGTCTGGTTGCAGGAAATGCAAGCTGAACGAAGAATGCGGTAATCGCCGCCTCGCTTGGCTGTTCAGTCGCCCGAGCCGGGGTCGGCCGCCAGATTGCCCGTCGCGCCGCCGCGCGCTCCGGCAAGCGTGTGGACCGCATTGATCAGCGCGAAATGGCTGAACGCCTGCGGGAAGTTGCCGAGCTGACGGCCGGCGACGGGATCATATTCCTCCGCGAACAGCCCGAGGTCGTTGGCGAAGCCGAGCAGATGCTCGAAAAAGCGTCGCGCCTCCTCGTCGCGGCCGGAGAGCGCATAGGCTTCGCAGAGCCAGAAGCTGCACGCGAGGAAGGCACCCTCGGAGCCCGGCAGGCCGTCGCTCTCGCCGTCGGTCAGATAGCGATAGACGACTCCGTGCCTGAGCAGGTCGCGCTCGACGCGCGCGATCGTGCCGACGACGCGCGGATCGTCGGCCGGCAGGAAGCCGAGCGTCGCGATCCGCAGCAGCGCGGCGTCGACCCGGTCGGCGCCATAATATTGGACGAAGCTGTTGCTTGCCGCATCGAAGCCCTGCTCGCAGACCTGCGCATGGATCTCGTCGCGCGCGGCACGCCATGTCTCGATCGGGCCCTCGAGCCCGAAATCCTCCGCGCTCGCCACCAGCCGGTCGAACGCGAACCAGCACATCACCTTCGAGTGGACGAAATGCTGCGGCGCCCCGCGCACCTCCCACAGACCCGAATCCTTCTCCCGCCAGGCAGCGAGCAGATTGTCGGCGATCGCGCGCTCGAGCGGCCAGACGACCTCCATGTCGGGCAAGCCGCCGCGCCGCGCGGCGTCGAAGGCGCCGAGCACCGAGCCATAGACGTCGAGCTGGATCTGCGCATGCGCGGCATTACCGATCCGCACTGGACGGCTGCCCTCATAGCCGGTGAGATGATCGAGTTCGGTCTCGACCAGCCGCTGCTCGCCGGTGAGCCCATACATGATCTGCATCCGGTCCGCCGATCCCGCCACCGCGCGCATCAGCCACCAGCGCCAGTCGCTCGCTTCCTGCCTGAAACCGGATCCAGCGAGCGCATAGATGGTCAGCACGGCATCGCGCAGCCAGCAGAAGCGATAATCCCAGTTGCGGACCCCACCCGGCATCTCTGGAAGCGATGTCGTCGGCGCGGCGACGATCCCGCCGCTCGGATGAAAGGTCATCGCCTTGAGCGTGGTCAGCGAGCGCCGCGCGATCGCCTCGTACGGGCCCTCGACCGTGCAACTTTCCATCCACTCGGTCCATTCGCGATGCGTCCGGCGCAGCAGCGCGAACGGATCGCGCGGCAGCGGCGCCTCGACGTGGGCGGGATGCCATTCGAGCGTGAAGGCGACGCGCTGGTCGGCCTCGACATGGAAATCGGCGCCGGTCGCGAAATCGAAGCTGGTCAGATCGATGCTGCTGCTCAGCCGCACCGCATCGGGCCCCGCGACCGCGACGATCATCCCCTCTTTGCGCTGCACCCACGGCACCGTCAGCCCATAGTTGAAGCGCAGCCGGATCTCGGTCTTGAGCGCGACGCGGCCCTCGATCCCCTCGACGATCCGCACCACCTCGGCGGTGCCGCCGCCATGCGCGGGGCGCGGCATGAAATCGAGCACGCGCGCCTTGCCCGTATCGCTCTCGATCAGCGTCTCGAGGATCATCGTGTCGGGCCAATAGCGTCGCGACGTGCGCACGCCCCCGTCCTTCGCGCACAACGTCCACTCGCCATTCTCCTCGGTGCCGAGCAGGCTGGCGAAGATCGCGTCGGAATCGAACCGCGGCAAGCACAGCCACGCGATCGTCCCGTCGCGGTGGACCAGCGCGGCACTGCAGGTCGATCCGATCAGCGCATAATCCTCGATCGGCCGGATCGAGCCCGCCTGGCTCATCTCGGCTTCTTCCTCGCCGAGACCGCCTTGATTGCAGGGACGCCGCGCGGGGCGTCGGGCAGCGACACCGCGTGCCAGTGCCGCCCGTCGCGCGCGAGCAGCGCGTCCGCCGACGGCGGCCCCATGCTCCCCGGCTTGTAGGGATCGGGCTTGCCGCCCTTCGACCACAGGTCGAGGAACGGCTGCACCGCCGCCCACCCCGCCTCGATCCCGTCGGCGCGCTGGAACAGCGTCTGGTCGCCGATGAACAGATCGTAGAGCAGCGATTCATAGCCGGTCATCGTCGAGATATCGAACAGGTCGGCATAATGGAAATCGAGCGACACCGGCGCGGTCGCGACCGCGAGCCCGGGATGCTTGATCGATATCTCCATCTTGAGCCCCTCGTCGGGCTGGACCTGGATGATCAGGCGGTTGGGCGGCAGCTTGCGGTCGATCTCGGTGTTGGTGAACTGCGCGAACGGCACCTCGCGGAAGGTGATCACGATCTCGGTATCGCGTGCCGCCATCACCTTGCCGGTGCGCAGGTAGAAAGGCACCCCCGCCCAGCGCCAGCTGTCGACATAGAATTTGAGCGCGACGAAGGTTTCGGTGCTGCTGTCGGCGGCGACGTCGGGGGTCTTGGTGTAGGCGGCGACCTTCTGCCCGCCGAGCGCGCCCGCGGTGAACACGCCGCGCACGCCGTTCTCGGCCGCCTCGGCGGGCGTCCAGTGGCGCAGCGCCTTCAGCACCTTGGCCTTCTCGTTGCGGATTGCCTCGGCGTCGAAGCTGTTCGGCGGCTCGATCGCGACCATCGCGAGCAGCTGGAAGAGATGGTTGGGCACCATGTCGCGCAGCGCGCCCGTGGTGTCGTAGAATTTGCCGCGCGTGCCCACCCCCACCGTCTCGGCCGCGGTGATCTCGACATGATCGATATAATTGCTGTTCCACAGGCTCTCGATCATCATGTTGGCGAAGCGCGCGGTCATGATGTTCTGCACCGTCTCCTTGCCGAGGAAATGGTCGATCCGGTAGAATTGGCTCTCGTCGGCGCGCGCGAGGATGCGCTTGTTGAGCGCCTGCGCGGATTTGAGATCGGTGCCGAACGGCTTCTCGATCGCGACGCGGCGGAACGCACCCGGCTTCTCGGCGAGCAATCCATGATCGGCGAGCTTGTCGACGATCGGGCCGAAGAAGCTCGGCTGCGTCGCGAGATAGAAGGCGACATTGTCGCTGCGCGCCGCCGCGATCCGCTTGGCCAGTTCTTCATACAGCGCATCCTGCGTGAAATCGCCCGACATATAGGCGATCCGCCGGCGCAGCTGCTTCCATGCCGCACCCTTCTTGACCGCGCCCTCGCCGCCCTTTTCGGGGACGAAATCCTCGAGATGCTTTCGCAGCATCTCGTCGCCGCCGGGCTCGATCCCGACGCCGAGCACATGGAAGTCGCCGCCGACCAGGCCGATCCGCGTCATGTTGATCAGCGCGGGGGTGAGCAGGCGCCGGGTAAGATCGCCGGTCGCGCCGAAGATGATGAGGGTTACGGGCGGCGCCTTGGGAACGGGGCTGCTCATCGCGATACGGTCCTTCTGGTGGCGGGCGGTCGGAAGCAGGACTCCTCGTCGTACGCTGCGTTCCCTCGACGCCCGATCATTTCGGCACGCGCTCCGCGCCGCGGGGCGGATCGGCTCGACGACCGACGGAAATGG
Organism: uncultured Sphingomonadaceae bacterium; assembly: GCA_903871605.1. Taxonomy (GTDB): domain Bacteria; phylum Pseudomonadota; class Alphaproteobacteria; order Sphingomonadales; family Sphingomonadaceae; genus Solisphingomonas. Next base: position 11,458 of record CAIQHF010000001.1, on the reverse strand, counting down.
GCTTCCCGGGCCGGCGATGGCGCGGCGCCTGCGCGCGCGGGCGGTTAACGGATCGACAAGGGTCCCCCGGTACAAGCGCGGTTTCGCTGAACGTCCGGGCCCCGTCATGTACCACCGATCACTGCTAGGCGTGACGATGCTGCTCCTCGTTGCATCCTGCGTGCCATCGCAGGTCGCCGGGCCGGCCGCGCCGTCGCCCGCGAGCGGACGCGCCTCGCTGCTGCCGCCGCTCCAGCGCCCGACGCTCGCGCATGCCGAAACGCAGCCGGCGGTGAGCGTGCTTGCCCCCGGCCGGCCGGCGCTGCTCATCCCGGCGACGCTCGCCGCACCGCTCGCCCCGCCGCTCGACGCCGCCGCGCCCCCCTTCGAAAGCCCCGCGCAAAACGACGCGGATGCGCGCCGCTCGCTCGAATGCCTCACCGCCGCGGTCTATTACGAGGCGCGCTCCGAGCCGCTCGACGGGCAGCGCGCGGTCGCGCAGGTGGTGCTCAACCGGGTGCGCAACCCGGCCTATCCGAGCAGCGTCTGCGGCGTCGTCTATCAGGGCTCCGAGCGGCGCACCGGCTGCCAGTTCACCTTCACCTGCGACGGATCGATGGCCTATCGCCGCGAACCCGCCGCCTGGGAGACCGCGCAACAGGTCGCGCAGGCGGCGCTCGCGGGCTATGTCTATGATCCCGTCGGCTCGGCGACCAACTATCATGCCGAGGCGATCCAGCCATGGTGGGCGTCGAGCCTGACCAAGGTCGCCGCGATCGGATCGCAGATCTTCTACAAGGTGTCGGGCGCGATCGGCAACGCGCTCGCCTTCCGCCAATCCTATGCCGGCGTCGAGCCGGGCATCGCCAGCGCACCGCGTGCCGCGGCGGCATCGGGGCCACGCGCCGCGGCGACGGCTTCGGCGACAGCGACGCCCGCGCTCGTCCGCTATTCGCTGGGTGGCGGCGCCAGCGTCGCGGTCTATCGCGGCGCGGCGGCGGTGACGTCGGCGACGATGACGACGAACCCTGTCGCCGGCGTCCACGTCCACTTCGGCACGACCACGGTGGCACCCGACGAGGCGCCCGAGGCGACCGCATCGGCGGTGACGGTCCACCGCGGCCCTATATCGCGCGCCCCCGCCCCTGCGCCCGCCCCCGCGCCCGCGGCGGACGATGGCGCGGCGGCGACAACCACGCCCACGACCGCGGGCTGAGCATCACGTCACGGGATCGCAACATTCGGCGCGGGGATGCGTTGGCACCCCGAGCTGATCTCTTCCCGTAACGATCCGGAGCCCTTCGCATGTCGCACAAGCCGCCCTTGCCCGACGCCGCCACGTCGCCCTATCCGCTCGAACCCGCGCCGATCGCGCACGACGCGCCCTCCGACACGTCGGCGAGCGAGACGAAGAAAGAGACATCGGATCCCGCCGAGTCGGCCAAGATCAGCGGCCGCACGCTCGGGCTGGCGGCGGGTGCGGCGATCGGCTCCGCCGCGGTCGCCGCCGCATTGCTCTTCTACAACCGACCCGCGCCGGCGAAGCGACCGGCCGCCGCCACCAAGCCCAAGCGCGCGGCCAAGCCCAAGACGGCCGCGCCAAAGTCGGCCGCGTCCAAGTCTGCCGCGTCCAAGTCTGCCCCATCCAAGTCGGCTGCGGTGAAACCCAAGGCGGCCGCGGCCAAGGCGGCGGCGCCCAAGGCAGCGGCCAAACCGCGCGCCAAGCCCAAAGCCAAGGCGGACACGACGGCCTGAGATCGTCTGAACGGGGCGGGTGCGCGGCCCCGTCATCGCCGCTCACGCGCGCGCGGCGCAGGCCTCTGCAAAGGCGATAATGCGCCGTGCCTCGTCGAGATGGAGCCGCTCGACCATCGCACCACCGACGCGCAGCGCGCCCTTCGCCGCATTTTCGGGCGCGGCAAAGGCGGCGACGATCGCCTCGGCCTGTCGCAACGCGTCCGCGTCGGGGCTGAACGCGGCATTGCACGCGGCGATCTGTCCGGGATGGATCAGCGTGCGCCCGTCGCAGCCATAGGCCACGCTTTGCGCGCAGGCGGCGGCGAAGCCCTCGGCATCGTCGATCGCGTTATAGACGCCGTCGATCACGGCAAGCCCGTGCGCGCGCGCCGCCGCGACCGCGAAGCTCAGAAACGGAAGAAAAGGTGCGCGATCGGTACCCGGCCGCGCGCGCATCTCCTTGGCGAGATCATTGGTGCCGAGCACCATCGTCGTCAGCGGCGTCGATGCCGTCATCGCCGCGATCGGCTCGAGCGCGAACAGGCTGCCGCACGTCTCGATCATGATCCACAGCGCAGCATCGCCGACGCGCGCGGCATAGCGCGCGACATCGCCCGGCGAGGTGACCTTGGGGACGAGGATCGCGGCGAAGCCGGCGCCTGCCAGCGCGACGAGATCGGCCTCGCCCCATTCGGTATCAAGACCGTTGGCGCGGGCGACCAGCGTCCGCTCGCCGAAGCCGCCCTCGCGCGCCGCCGCGACCGCCGCCGCCCGCGCCGCGACCTTCTCCTCGGGCGCGACCGCATCCTCGAGATCGAGGATCACCACGTCGCAGGCGAGCGTCCGCGCCTTGGCGATCGCGCGCGCATTGCTCGCGGGCAGGTACAGCGCGCTGCGCCGCAGGTCGGTCATCGTCTCGCTGCGCACGATCGGCCCGGGCCCGCTAGAAGCGCCACAGCCAGTTGCGCAGGATGACGGAGAAGGCGAGCGGCTTGCCGACGCCATAGCGTTCGGGATCGGCGCGGCGCAATGCGCGCATCGTCCGCAGCGTCAGCTGGTATCGATATTTGTCCGCGGCGCGTCGATCGGATCGCCTGAGCTTCTTGAGCAACACGTCCTCGGCGTCGTCCCCATGATCGCGAATCAGCCACCGCGCATGATCGCGCGCCCGACTCTCGACATTGGGTTCGACGCCCTTCGGCCTCAGCCACATGCCCCATCCCCACCGGCATTGCCCCCCCGGTCGACGCGAACTTAGCGGGCAATGTCGGCGGTGGGAATGGGGCACGCTTAACGGGTTCGAAAGCTTCACTGCGTACCGCTGGGGCGCTTAGTCGAACGCGGTGATCCGAGAATGCATTACACGCCGGCGACCCGGACCAAGAAACGCAATCTGGTCGCGGCAGACCTCGATTCGACCGTGGTCGCAGCCGTGCTCGACCCGGCGGCGCAGCTGCGTTCGATCCGCCTCGACGCGCTGGCGCAATTCGCGCCTCTGCTCGCCGGCACCGCCGTGTACAGCTGCATCGTCCTGACCTCGATGCTGTTCAGCCGGATCGGCACGCTGCAGCTCTTCTCCTGGTCGATGCTCGTCATCGCGAGCAATTGGCTGATGGTCCGCCGGCTCGAGATCAACGCGCTGCTCCACGTCCGCCGCGATCCACCGCGCCGCACCCTGGTCGAGGCGGTGGCGATGATCATCCTCGTCGCCGGGGTGTGGGCGGCAGTCCCGGTCGCGGTCTATCGCGGCCAGCCCGACGACATTCAGACCGTGCTGATCAGCGCGATCGGCGCGATGATGTGCGGCGCGCTCGCGATCGCGACGGTGCCGGCGGCGGCGATGGGTTGGGCGGGCGTGTTCGCCGGCGGGCTCGGCATCGCGCTCTATCTGGGCGGGCACCGCTTCTCGCTGTCGCTCGCGCTGCTCGTGCTGTTCTATTTCGGCTTCATCGTCGCGGTGGTCCGCCGCAATGCGACGATCCTCGCCATGCGTGCCGACAAGGAGGCACGCGACCAGGTCGACATCGATGCCGCTGCACGGCTGATGCGCGAATATGAGGAGCGCGGCACCAGCTGCCTGTGGCAGACCGACGCCAACCAGATCCTCAGCTACGCCACCTCGAGCATCGGCGCGCTGCTCGGCAACCCGGTGACGCGGATGATCGGGTCACCCCTCCCCGCGCTGATCGGCGGGAGCGGCGCGCTCGGCGCCGCGATGCTCGCGCGGACGGCGTTCAGCGGCATCGAGGTCGAGGTCGGCGAGGCGCGCCAGCGTCGCTCGATCGCCTTCTCGGGCACGCCGATCGTCGATTCGACCGGCGCCTTCCTCGGCTTCCGCGGCAGCTGCTCGGACGTCACCGAGACGCGCAGCTCGGAACGCCGGCTGCGCCAGCTCGCCAGCCTCGACGTGCTCACCGAGCTGCCCAACCGGATGCGGATGCGCGAGCTGCTCGGCGAGGCGCTGCTCGGCGCACGCGCGTCGGGGCGGCCCTGTGGGATGCTGCTGCTCGATCTCGACGGGTTCAAGCCCGTCAACGACACGTTCGGCCATCCCAAGGGCGACGCGGTGCTCAAGACCGTCGCCGAGCGCCTCGTCGCGCAGATCGGCGATCACGGCATCGTCGGGCGGCTCGGCGGCGACGAATTCGGCGTCGTTCTGCACGATGCGCAGAATCGCCGCGCCACGAGCGAACTCGCCGAATTGCTCATCCGCCAGGTCTCGGAGCCCTATGTGCTCGACGGCATTTCGGTGCGCGTCGGCCTGAGCGTCGGCGGCGCGTTCGGCCCGGTCGACGGCGACACCGTCGACGATCTGATCAAGATGGCCGATCTCGCGCTCTACGAGGCCAAGGCGGCGGGGCGCGGCGCCTATCGCCAGTTCGAGCGCAGCATGCAGACCGAGGCCGAGAATCGGCTCAAGCTCGAGCATGATCTGCGCCAGGCGCTGCCGCTCAACCAGTTCCGCCTCTATTATCAGCCGCTGATCAATTCGCAGACGCAGGAGGTCACCGGCTTCGAGGCGCTGATCCGCTGGCAGCATCCGGTACGCGGTTTCGTCAGCCCCGCCGATTTCGTGCCGCTCGCCGAGGAGATCGGCCTGATCCACGAGCTCGGAGAATGGGTCGCGCGTACCGCGATCAGCGACTGCGCGCGGTGGCCCGCGCCGATCAGCGTCGCGGTCAACGTCTCGCCGGTGCAGCTGCTGTCGCCCGGACTGCCCGCGATCATCTCGGATGCGCTGGCGCGCGCCAGGCTGCCCGCCAACCGGCTCGAGCTCGAGGTGACCGAGAGCGTGTTCCTGCGCGATTCGGACGGATCGCTCGACGTGCTGCGCCGGCTGCGCGCGCTGGGCGTCCGGATCGCGCTTGACGATTTCGGCACCGGCTATTCCTCGCTCGGCTATCTCAACCGCACGATCTTCAACAAGCTCAAGATTGACGGCAGCTTCGTACGCGGTGCCGCGACGCGCTCCGAGACGATCTCGATCATCCAGGCGATCGTCACGCTCGCCAACTGCTTCCAGATGACGATCACCGCCGAGGGCGTCGAGACGCAGGAGGATTATCGGCGGATGCACGAGCTCGGCTGCCATCAGATGCAGGGCTATTTGTTCGGGCGCCCGGTGCCGTTCGAGCGCGCGACCGTGCTCGTCGGCACGCATTGGAGCGAGGCGCGCAGGCTGGCGAGCGGCTGACCGCCCCGATCCGCTGTTGCCGCCGGGCGCCCGCACGGGCACAAGCATGGCAACGTATAAGGAGAGGGCATGAAGCTCGCATCGCTCAAGTCCGGCCGGGACGGCCGGCTGGTCGTCGTTTCGGACGATCTCGCCTGGTATGCCGACGCGGGCCACATCGCGCCGACCCTGCAGGCCGCGCTCGACGCATGGGACGATGTCGCCCCCGCGCTCGCCAATCTCGCCACCGATCTCGCGCACGAGGCGATCCCGATGCGGCGCTTTCGCGAGCATGAGGCGGCGGCCCCGCTGCCTCGTGCCTATCAGTGGGCGGATGGCTCCGCCTATGTGAACCATGTCGAGCTCGTCCGCCGCGCGCGCGGCGCCGAACTGCCCGCGAGTTTCTGGACCGACCCGCTGATCTACCAGGGCGGCTCGGACGGCTTCCTGGGCGCGCGGGATCCGATCCCGCTCGCCGATCCCGGCTGGGGCTGCGACATGGAGGGCGAGGTCGCGGTGATCGTCGGCGACGTGCCCGCCGGCGCGACCCGCGCACAGGCGCTCGCCGCGATCCGGCTGGTCTGCCTGGTCAACGACGTCTCGCTGCGCAACCTCATCCCCGGCGAGCTCGCCAAGGGCTTCGGCTTCTTCCAGTCCAAGCCCGCCTCGACGCTGTCCCCGGTCGCGGTCACCCCCGACGCGCTCGGGGATGCATGGCACAACGGCAAGCTCCACCTGCCGCTCCACGTCGCGCTCAACGGCGCGCCGTTCGGCAAGGCCGACGCCGGCGTCGACATGACCTTCGACTTCGGCACGCTGATCGCGCATGCCGCCAAGACGCGGGCGCTCGGCGCCGGCACGATCATCGGATCGGGCACCGTCTCCAATCGCGATCCCGGCGGCGGCCCGGGCAAGCCGATCGCCGACGGCGGGCTCGGCTACAGCTGCATCGCCGAGCTGCGCATGATCGAGACGATCGCCGGCGGCGCGCCGGTCACGCCGTTCCTCCAGCCGGGCGACATCGTCCGGATCGAGATGAAGGACCGGCACGGACACGCGATTTTCGGCGCGATCGAGCAGACCGTCGCGCAGGGCTGACCGGGGAGCCGATCGATGCTGACCAAGCTGGACGAATCGGAGCGCGCAGCGTTGCTGCCTGCGCTGGCGGGATGGACGCACGATGCCGAACGCGACGGGCTGACGCGGCGCTTCGTCTTCGCCGACTTCGTCGCCGCGTTCGGGTTCATGACGCAGGTCGCGTTGCTCGCCGAGAAGGCGGATCACCACCCCGAATGGTCCAACGTCTGGAACCGCGTCGACATCCTGCTGACCACGCACGATGCCGGCGGTCTGTCGATCCGCGACATCGAGCTGGCGCGCGCGATCGATCGCGTCGCGAACGGGGCCAAAGCCTAGGACGCGTCGCGGTCAGGCGGGCTCGAAGGCGCCCTGCAGCCGGTAGATCAGCGAGCGCGCCGGGCTTTCCGCGCTGCCGGGGCGCCGCATCTCCTCGTCGAGCCGCATCACGCGCTCGTAGAGATCGCCCGTCGCCGCGACGATCTGCCGCGCCGCCTCGGGCAGCCGGCTCAGCGCCTCGGGATCGCCACCCTGCGCCCGGCCAAGCCGACGCTCGGGCGCGGCCGCCTGGGTTTCGCTGATCTCGCCGGCATCGACCGCCTTGCGCGTCAGCAGCCAGGCGATGATGTGCATCAGCCGCGTCGTCACGCGCAGCGACTCGCACGAGAAATCGACCCGCTCGATCGGCGTCAGCGCGTCGCGCTCGGCGCGGCCGACGATGTCGAAATAGCTGCGCGCCTCGTCGGCAAGCAGCATCGCCTCGACATAGAGCGTGTCGATCATCCTGCGGCCGAGAAGCGGGTGGGTGCGGGCGGTCATGCCAGCCGGTCTGCCATCGCGCCACCGCGCGTGAAACCGCGGCGTGCGCGCGATCGTCCCAGCGCTGCACACCTCTTGAAACTCGATCCGCCGCCAACCATTTTTGCAACCGTCGAGGCGTCGCCATCCGGGGCGTCGAGACGAGCCTGGCGGAGATCCCGCAGGCCCCTTGGTCAATCGCTTTTGAAAGAGGTTTGAACCCATGCGTACTCTTGATTTCGCACCCTTGCTGCGTTCGTCGATCGGCTTCGAGAATCTCAACCGTCTGGTCGATTTCGCGACCCGCGGCGACAGCGACGCCTATCCCCCCTATAATATCGAGAAGCTCGCCGAAGACACCTATCGCATCTCGATGGCGGTCGCCGGCTTCAGCCGCGACGAGCTCGAGCTCACCGTGCAGGACAATGTGCTGATCGTTCTCGGCAAGACCGAGAAGGCCGAGGAGGCGGAGCGCCAGTTCCTCCACCGCGGCATCGCCAAGCGCGCGTTCGAACGCCGTTTCCAGCTCGCCGACACGATCAAGGTGACGGCCGCCGGCTATAGCGACGGTCTGCTCAACATCGAGCTCAAGCGCGAGGTGCCCGAGCACAAGAAGCCGCGCCGGATCGCGATCGACGGCGAGACGATCGACAGCGACGCGCCGGCGCTCGTCGCCGCCTGACCCCGCGCGCCCGCGCGAGGATGCTAGGGGTCGGTCCGGTTCGCCGGGCCGGCCCTTTTCGCGTCTGGCGATCGCTTCAGGCGATGATGTCGGGGATCAGTTCGTCGCCAAGCTGCGACATCTCGTCCTTGATCCGCAGTTTGCGCTTCTTGAGCCGGGCAATCTGCAGCTGATCGGGCATCGCCGACATGCCGAGCGCGACGATCGCCGCGTCGAGATCGCGATGCTCGGTGCGCAGCATCGCCAACCGGTGCCCGATCTCATCGGCGTCCATCGCTCGACCCCCGTCTCGTGCGCGGCGCCGACGCCGGCAATATGGTTACCGCGATGCCCCGCGCGGCGACGGCAGGCAAGCGGCTATTGCGTGCGCAACTGATCACGCTCGCCGGTCACGGTTGGTCGCATCGATCTCCACGCCCGTCGCTTTCGACCTTTGTTCACGAGACAGAAACGCTTTTCGGTGGTTTACTGATCAGTGCTGACCAAGCCAACGAGGAGGTTCCCTATGAACAATCCGCATTCCAACGCTTTGGTTTCCCGCCATGCGGGTCTCGATGCCCGAATCGCCGACGAGTCGCGGCGCCCTTCGCCCGACCAGAGCCTGCTTGCGGCACTCAAGAAGCAGAAACTGCGGATCAAGGAAGCGCTGACGCAGCTGTGATCCGTTTGCGGTCGCCCGCGCCGGATCGGCGCGGCGGCCGCCCTCATGCTGCGGGGCCCTCGATCGGCCGGACCGATCGCCATGGGTCCGATCGACCAACGCGATCAGTCCCCCCCGACGGTCCGGCGCGAGGCGCCCGCCCTCTGCGCGCTCAGCGCGGCTTGAGCCCCGGACGCCGATCCTTGACGATGAGCGGCCGAAACAGATCGGGATTCTCGGTCTTCGGCTTGACCTTGCGCGCGCGCGATTTGTCGATCGGGTGATCGAACGCGATGCCGATGCGGCCGGCCTCCGACCAAGCGACCGCGCCGTTCATCGCGCCGATCCCCTCGAGCTCCAGTTCGACACGCATGCCGGGGCGGTAGAGATCGGAAGCGTCGGCCATCAGCCCACCCGACGAGACGTTACGGACGCGCACGGTCTCGCCTTCGCCGGGCTCGCCCTCGGGGCGGAGCTTGGCCAGCACGAACAGGCTGTCGCGCTGGTCCCGGCGCTGCGACTCGCCGGTTGCGTCGGGCGTGTGGCTACCGATCGGAGTGTCTTCCACTGGGCGGTCCCGCGATGATGCTGCGCTATAGAATTCGGGTCGACGATAACGCAGAGTTCGTCGCCAAAACCTTAATCGCCGGTCGGCGCGAAATGATCAATCGTCGCGCGAAATCTTTTCGTTGCGCTCGTGCTTTTCCTGCGCCTCGACGGTCATCGTCGCGATCGGCCGCGCCTCCAGCCGGGCGAGCGAGATCGGCTCGCCGGTCACCTCGCAATAGCCATATTCCCCCTCGTCGATCCGGCGCAGCGCCGCATCGATCTTGGCGATCAGCTTGCGCTGGCGGTCGCGCGTGCGCAGTTCGATCGACCAGTCGGTCTCGCTCGATGCACGGTCGGTGATGTCGGGCTCGCGCAGCGAGTCGGTCTGCAGCTGAGCGAGCGTCTCCTTCGCCTCGATCAGGATCGAGTCCTTCCAGGCGAGAAGCTTGCGCCGGAAATAGATCGCCTGCCGCGGCCCCATGAAGGGCTCGTCGGCAGACGGCCGATAATCATCGGGCAACGCCGCCGGACCCGGCTTGCGTTCACCCACGCTATCCACCGCCGTCGCCATGCAACTCTCCGCTCCAATCGGAGCTCCGGTCAGGCGATACGCGCCCGGACACGAGATGCTCCTGTCCCCGGGCCGGCCCTATAGCCAGACGTACCGAGCCGCACAAGCGTCCGGGCGAGATCGGCCGCATGCCAAGCCACTGGAAAGTCACAGTGCGGCAAAGTCGCCACGCTTTGCCCCGCGCCACGTGACGCAAAACGGGACAGCCGGGCGCGAGCGGGCAAAACCCGTGCTTTCCAAAATCTTCGCGACCGGCGAAGACACGGCAGGATACTAGCGATTAACTGATTCTGTTGCATGGCAGGTCAAACAGGCGCGTGACGATGCGGATGCGGGCGTAGGACAACGCCGGGCTGCGACGTCGCCGACTATAGAGGGGCGAGAGATAGAGCGATGTCGGTAAGAATGGCCATCGCCAAGTTGAGCGCATGTGCATGCGGCGGCGCCGTCATCGGCGGCGGCGCGATCCACTACGCCGAACATCCGCATCCCCGTGCGCCCCGCGCCGTGGTTCGTCCCGCCGTGGCGCATCACCCGGTCATCGGCCGCGCGACCCGCGTCGCGCACCGCACGGTGTCGACGACGACGACCTGCGTTCCGATCATGGCCGCGGCCAGCCCGCTCGGCGAGGCGCCCGCCTTCGGTGGCGGCGCGGTCGCCCCGGCCGCCGCGCCGGTCGGCGGTGGCGGCTTCTTCGGCGGCGGCGGATTTGGCGGCGGCGGCTTCTGGGGCGGCGGCGGCGGCGGCGGCGGCTGGTTCATCTCCTCGACCACGTCGAGCTCGACCAGCGGCGCGGTCTCGACCAGCGGCGGGTCCACCTCGACCAGCGGCGGTTCGACCTCGACGTCGGGCGGCTCCACCTCGACCAGCGGTGGATCGACCTCGACCAGTGGCGGCTCGACCTCGACGTCGACCAGCGGCGGATCGACCTCGAGCTCGACCAGCGGTGGATCGACGAGCACGGCGAGTTCGACCAGCGGCAGCTCGAGCACCAGCGGCTCGACGTCGACGAGCGGGTCGACCTCGACCAGCGGATCGACCTCGACGAGCGGATCGACCTCGACCAGCGGATCGACATCGACCAGCGGCGGCCACGATCATGGCCATCACCCGCATGGGCCGCACGACGTGCCGGCGCCGCCGATGCTGCTGCTGTTCGGCGGGGCTGCGACCGCGCTGCTGGCACGGCGCCGCCTGGCGACCCGCGCCGCCGCCTGATCGCGATCGACCGGCAAGCGAACGGCCGCGGCGCACCAGCGTCGCGGCCGTCCTGCCGTCTCCGGCGGTCGCGCCTATTTGGCGGCGGCCGCCGCGCTCAGCTGCGCCGCGCTCATCGCAACCTTGAGGCCGCCATTCGGCCCGCCGGCGAACGCCGAGACCGGAAGCCGGACCTTGGACCCGCCGGTCAGCGCGACCGTCGCAATCTGTCCGCTCACCGCACTGACGCTGCCGACCGCGCCGCCCTGCGTATCGGTGACCGCGGCGCCTACCGTCACATTGGCCTTGACGGGGGCGGCCGACGCGGCCGGTGCCGCCTGCGCGGCAGCGGCATCGATCTGCGCTGCGGTCATCGCGATCACCGGGCCGCTCGGCCCCATCGCGAAGCTGGTCTTGGGCAGCCGCACCTTGCTCTTGGTGGTGGCGAGGACGACATAGTCGCCATCGACGCTCTCGATCGTGCCCGCGGTGGCGCCCGCGGTATCGACCACCTTGGTTCCGGCGGCGATCGGCGCTGCTGCGGCCGGCGCCGCG